>JBHYED010000031.1:0-49769 GCA_051860365.1 Phormidesmis sp. | reverse complement strand
GTATCGGTGGGAACGGCATAGACGGGCTGAGACTTGAGGGACATACTGCGGCCTCACTTCTAAGTGGTTGTAACCGCCTCAGTGTAACGGTTCTCAGCCCTTCATCTCAATTCGCCAACAGTATCGTATAAGTTTTGAGTGTACCTATCAGAGAAAAACAACTTTTGGGGTAACGCTCCCGACCTACGCGCCTCCCGCTGCTTCTAGTCCTAAATTGCCAGACAGTATCCGGTCGTTTTCCACACATGAAAACGGAGCGACCGCAGCTCCTATTCCAAATCGAACCCACCCTGGCAGTACCAGGTGCTACCTGACAATGCCTGATACATTCCAGTCTGCCAAGAGTTTATATGATTTTTAGCATAGGCTTCAGCTTCTATTTCTAAGAGTTTTCTTATCCCATGAAGCCCAATGTTATCAAGCTGCATGGTCAAAGAATCTTTCAAACAAGCAAGCTGGTTACTAGCTTCTATCGAATAGCGGTAAGCTAAATCAAAATCGTTGAAATGGCATTGAACTCGTGCTTCTGATATTTCATCCCAGCTATCCGGAGCTGACACAAAGAAACGTATAGATGCAGGTGCTGTTTGAATCACTTCAGCATATAGCCATTGCTGATTTGTGAAATTTTCGTGGTCAAAGTAAGGATGCAAGCTTTGATCTTCCGCAGTAGTTGAGTCAGTCGCAAGCTTATCTTTATTACAATCTTTGCAAGCAGGCACTAAATTTAGCGGCAGTACAGAGAACTGTGGATATTTAGCTTTTGGGAGATAATGATCCAAGGTAGTAGCATAACCGCAGCCGCAAAATGGACATCTTCCTGATGGAGCAAGAGACAGTAAACTATCATAGACAGATCTCGCAGGCTTTGTTCTGACCACCATATGGGAGCTATATATATTCCTTAGCTCTCCTTTCGTGACACCACCCAAAGCAATCTCGTCATTGTGACGTGCGTTTGAGGCGATAGTATAGAGCAATTGTGAGGTTGCCTTTTGTTCGTAATCTCTTGCTGCCGTGCTGATAGAGTTAGTAATTTGATTCAGACGATGTCGTAAGTCGTTATCAGAGATGCTGTTGATGCATTGCTGGTACACCGTTAGAGCATCATGAGTTGGTTTGATAATTGCCCTCATTCGGTAATATCCTTGTCAGCATCTCTCATCAATATCATTGAGCGTAAAACGGCTTTGCCCTCAAATCCCAGTTGATCCTGATATTCTTGAACCACATCTTCATAGCTCTTTCCTTCAGCAACGGAGCCTTCCAACAAGCTATGAAAACCAGATTTAGAAACTTCTAATCCGAATACTTCCCGTGTTAGCACACCTACATTCTCAGCAAACGTTTCTTTCTCCGGTCTATCAACACTAGCAACAAGTCTAGATCTTCGAAGAATCGAAACACAAGATTTAGGGACTTCTTGTAATACAACGGGCGAGTGGGTAGCGACAATCGCTACGCCGTTTCGGTTAATTAGTAAGTCAGATAGTGCTCTAGTGAATGCAGACAGCAATGGTGGATGCAGATGACTTTCAGGCTCATCAATTAAAACTAAGGTCTTTTCTTCAACTGTCTCTATCAATTTAGTAATTGTCAAAAGCACAATGGCATGGCCCGAACTCATTTGCATGAAAAGTGCTGATGCTCTTTCTGAAAACTGCTGCATATCAGAAGTTTCATCTTCGGTATGTAAGTCAATGAGTGAACGTAATTCCATAGCAGCGAAGTTAAAGTCCGACTCTAGCTTCATCACAGCATTACTCCATCGCTCTTGTTTTGCTGTTAGAGAAAAACATACTCTGAGACTAATAATAAAATCATGGCATAAGTCCTCTTTTTCTTTGAGCGCTACTGTTGATTGGCCTTGCTGTAACCCAATACGGTTTTTAAGTCCTACATAGTAGTAACGAGGCACAACACTTGGATCGGATTGGTCAGGAGGAGGAATGAATGGATCAAAAGCACTAAAAGATATAGAAACGATGCCAGCAAAATAATCATCCTCAAGCAGATTAATGTCATCAAGGAAACGGGGTGTAGTAGTGAAATATCCTGTTCCCTCTGCACTGCTTTGTCTGGGGAGAAGTGCATTAACCATGTTATTTAGTATGGTTGTCTTTCCAACACCATTACGACCTATCAATATGTGAATGTTGGAAGAGGGTTTAGTCGCTGGATCAACGGTAAACTCGACTTTTATACCCGAGTAACGATCATTAGCAGGCTTTTCATAAAAGAATTCATAGTCGGTCAAAGGCGCTTCCTGGCGAAGAATCCTTCTAAATTGATGTGCGATAGATGTGCGGTTCACAAATCGCAGCAGAGATGTACGAAAAACAATCTCGTTTTCAGCAAGTTGAAAACGACTTGTGTCATGAGCAACATCTCCAAGAGCAACTAAAACACTCGTTGCGACCTCTTGAGAAAGATGGCTGACAATGTTTTTATAATAATCAGCGTCTTGACCAAGTGAGTAGAAATTACTAGATAATGCGGTGAATTGGTCGGGCATTTCTGCTAGTGTCCAACCACGCTCTTGACCAACAAATCCTATCTTTAAATTACCGATGCTTTTCTGGTCACCTTTATCATCAAAAACAACGAGTCTAAATAACGTCTTATAGTGAAAATCATCCCAATTATCGGATAGTAAGTAAGCGGCATTGACAGCCTCGATAGAAGAATGGTGACTCGGGCCTTCCTTGTAAAATGTCAATGTCATTATTTCATTTCCATTAGACTCCTGGCCGAGATACGTTCATTTTTCTATCACAGTGGCCTATAATCCGCATTCTACCGTAGAAAAACTGCTCTAACTATAGCTGTATTGGCCATTGTCGATAGAAGTTAAGAGACCTCAACACCAATAGTTCAGCCTGATGTAATAGGGTTTTGAACTGTAGAGTCTGAGTAATACAGCCGATTGGGTGGCTGAAGCCACGACTTGCAAGTACAGAGTAGAACTAAAACTCTGAATCAGTAAAAGGCGGTCACATCACTGCTCAGAACAGTACGGATAAAGGACAACGAATCCTTTACCCTCTCCATGAGATCCCGCAAAGTAGCACCGTTTAGGCTGCTGAGGCTACAGTTTGCGAATGCAAGAACCGCTGAGACTCTGCATCAATATCTATATTTCGGCCATAGGTTCGGCGTTGAAATCTACTTCACCTCCGCCCTCTATAGTCTTCGGCTCTCTTGCTGGCACTTCGCCCACATGCTTCGTTCGGTTTTCCTATCTTTTTTCCGCGACCCCTACCGACACCTTTGGAGCTTAAGGAACTGCACTACAGCTGCCCGTTCCCCTTTGCAATCAGACATCCGCCTACTAGTAGTCCAAAGAATAGGAGCCCGCCAAGAACATCGGCACCGCTGCTGCCGCTACGGCAACCGACATCGAATATGTCGGCACCTGTTTCTTCGAGCAGCTTCAAGCATTCTTCTGAAAGGCCAAGCATCCAAAGCATCATCTAGTCCTCTTCTTTCGGTGGTTGCTCAAGCCAGTCAGCGAGCGAATAACCTGCCTGTCTGTAGTCTTTTAAAGCTTCGTCTACCTGTTCCATCTGCTTTCGGTAGCCTTCCACTGCCTGGTGTCTCAGCTTATTCATCTCCTGACTAAGCTGAGTCGTTGCAATCTCTAGCACCTTCTTTCGCTTAGCCAGTTCAGGTTCGTAGGGATTGATTGCCATAGCTTTTGGAAGATTGAGCTTTATTAAGATGCCCATCAGTAGATGTGCTAGCGCACGCCGTTCGTTTTTGGTCACAAAAGCCGTGCTAGTGTTCAGCACTTTCCTTCCGTTTCGGAAAGGAACGAAAGCGGTGGATACTCATAGATTGCTGGTTTAACGCTCTATTCCTTTCCTCGGTTGCTTTTGATGGCGTTGCTGGTTCGCTCTTTGAGCAGCTTTAGCAACCATCTCAACGTAGTGGTAGGCAGGCGTACTCCCCTTCTCCCGGTAAAGCTTCTTTGCCTTTGGGCTATTCTTGGCCAGTAGCGCAATCGCCTGCTTCTTAGACAAACCGTCTGCAAATGCCTTTCTAGCAATCTGGAAGTCCCGCTTTCGCCCAGGTGGCGTAGTGAGACCATCGCTATAGCGCTGCCACCTCGTCAGCTTACGTGCAGGTTCTTCAACAATAGGCTTGGTTTCAACGGGCTTATCTTCAACTGAGGATTTATCCGCCTGTAGTTTGAGCGGGATACTCTTCTGCCTTTTCTTCGGTGGTTCCCAGCCTCTCGATTGAGCCAGCTCCCAAGCCGCCGTGTAAACCGCTTGAGAATCGCAGCCACCGTGACACTTGTACTGTCCTGTCTGCTCGTTGATGTGCAAGCTGTTACCGCTATGGCCATCACCGCCATGCTCAGGACATTGAACCTGTAACCAGCCGTTCTGAGAGCGCTGGTCACCGTTGAGGTACTGAGAAAAGTTGCGAATGTCCCAAGGATTATCAGTCGCTAGCGATGGTGTAATAGTTACGCCCTGACGCTGTTCATCATTCTGATGACCTTTCGATTGTGCCTGCACCGACTTCTGCCATTGGTCGGCATCCCACAACGGCAGCTGTACTTTGAGAGCCTCTACCGTTACCGTCGCCTGTGGCTCTATATATCTGAGCGTCACAGGTGAGAACGCAAGTGCCTCTCTTTCTACCCGAACATGGTCGAATCCTGGCAGACGCATCAGCCGTGAGCGATTGCGGATCGCTGGGTCTGAGTCCATCTGCTGAATGACCCGCTCCTGAAGCTGTCCCCATTCGGTCAGGTCGTGAAGCGGATTAGCCAGCGGCGTGTAGCAATGCAGCGACTTATGCGTTTCAACGATAGCCCCAACCGGCAGTCCAGATGTACGCACCTGCGCTAGCTGCTGCGCCTTCGTCTTATCATCGTTTTCCCAGAACACCGAGCGAGCAGCCGTAATCTCGGCATCCCGCTCACCGCCAGGATTGACCACGAAGTAGATGCCACGTCCCTGCTGATTGAGTTCTGTCAGCGCGGCAAGGCCATCGGCATAGACAACGGGCTCCTTATCTTTTCTAAGGTGAGTGAACGACCAATCTCCGACGGTCAGGTAACCGCGCCGCGTGTTCGGAATCAGTCGCTTTTTCCCCTTCTCTTCAATCTCAAACTTAAGCCTATGCTTCAGCGCCAGCTCGTCTGATAGATGCTTCGGCAGCAGCGCTCGGACATACAGGCGATCGCCTGCTTGATAGCCCAGTACTTTGGAGAAGTCATTCAGCTGCTGAGTCAACAACGCAGTGGGTACAACAGGTGCAGCGGCACGAGCAGCTAGCGCAGCAGATTTATTAGCAATCTGGTCGCTGAGCTGAACCGCTACCTGACTGCTCTGCTCGATATCCTGAGCACTGCGATGGAGAACGGGCACAATCTCATCAAGATGAGCAGCCTGCGCCCTCAGCTCTTCCTGCCTGAGATATTCGCTGAACTCATCTAGCAGATCACTGAATAGCTCGACTGGCTCAGACGATGGGCCGTTAGCGCTAACCTGTGGCTGCTCCGATGAAGACTGGATGCTGGCTATCTGCGGTTCACTGCCCCAAGCAATCTGCGCTCCGACCTGCTGAGCAACCGCCTGGTCGAATCCAGGGCTGCTGCTATCAGTCGGCAGTTCAAACAGAGGAAGATACGCTGTCTTCTGCTTCAGCTTTGGCTTTGGCAGTTGCTGTGAACGATTCAATTCAGGCGGCTTCAGCTTCGGCGCATCTGCTAGCTTTCTATCTCTTCGCTGTGGCCGTCGAGAGCTGCTGCGCTTTCGGCTTTCAACTGCTCGCTCAAGCTGTTCATTGAGCTGAGCAGTTGTGCCTGCCTGCTGTTCAACGTGTTGAGCGCTGCGGTCAACTGCTGAAGCTGCTTCTCCAAGGCTGGCGGCTTGTTCTGTGCGTTCTTCTTCTTCAAGATGTTCTTCAATTCCGTCAACGAGACCAGCGTACTGCTCGACAAATCGCGATGGGCCGCTTCCATCGCCGAGAGCCGCTGACTGTTCTGGTTGATTGCTTCCAATAGCGGCCTGTTGCCGATGCTCAAGGCCTCGACCAACATCGTCTGCAACACCTCGACGGTGATCTGCTGTGGGTGCGATGGCTGGCTGGGATAGGGATTGTTCATTGTTTGTTAATTCAAAGAGGGGAATGTAGTCACTGACGTTTTCATTGGCTCGCGACTTCTCAGCCAGTTTTTGCAGGTCTTCCACGCTAGAGGTGTAGAGCTGGAGGCGCTGCTTGGCACGAGAAGTGGCGACATAGAAAGCTTCCTTGTTGGTCGTGTTATCTATCAGCGCCATCACCGCGCCTGCCGTTTTACCCTGACTGCTGTAGGTCGTCGATACCCAGGCATAGTCAACGTGCTGCCCGCCCGTTGAAAGATCAACTGTGCGAACTTCGTCCTGGTCAGTCACGATCTGGGCGATGCCTTCAGGCGTGATGCTCGCGACCGTGAACTGCTGCCCGTTGCGCGTACCCGCCACACGGTTGTTCTTCGTCCACTTCAGGCGATCGCCTACCGCAATCTCGACATCCAGCATGGTGTAGACCGCTTTGCGATCGCACTTCCCTGGATCAATCTGAATCAGTTCATAGTCTGGGGTTTCTAGCGTCAGCTGGTTCGATGCCGCATCAACCGCCTTCACCCGGTACTGCTGATGCTTCTCCAGCCCCTGCTGCCGATAGTCACGAATCGGCACAATCACATCGCCAACGCTGTAATGACCGACATAGCGACTCTGCACCTGAGTAAGGTCTTTGCGCTGCAACGAGGACATCGTATAGACACTTTCCCCGAGCGAGCCCTCGGCCTGCATCCCTGCTCGAATCTGCTGTGTTAGCGCCAGCCGATTCTTGTTTGTCCCCGATAGCAGCAGCGTTTCTCGCCGCTCCTCAGCAGACAGGCTCAGGTAGTCGCTGACCAGCTGCTCACCTCGTTCTTCTGCATTGCCAATCTCATTGATAGCGCCCGAGCGTTCCAGTACCTGAATGCCCGCACCGACTGCACCCTGCGAAATCATCTGCACCGCCTGCCGCAGTTCGGCCTGCTGCTGTCGCCGCGCCTGGTCAAGATGAGCGGTGACCATTCCCCCCGCCTGCAAACTGCGAAAAGGATTGCCCGCTTCTACCGCAGAGAGCTGCCGCGTGTCACCGACAAGGACAACCCGCACGTTGCTCTCGGATGCCTTCGTCAGCAGCGCCCGAGCATCCCTCATGCTGAGCAGTCCCGCTTCGTCAATCAGCCACAGCTTTTGCCGCCGTCGCCTATCCCTATCAGCGTTCTCCTCTGCCGCCGCCGATTCCAGCAGTAGCCGAGCCACCGTGTTGGTGTCGATGTTTAGCGACTCGCCTAGCTCATGAGCCGCTGCCGCACTGGGTGCATAGCCGCTGACCTCGTAGCCTTCCGCCTCAGCAATCTCTTTAAGCGCATTGAGAGCATAGGTCTTACCGGCACCCGCTGCCCCCTGCCAGCCAATGATTTGATCCAAGCTTCGGCAGCTGGTGGCGATCGCACCTCGTTGCTCCTCACTCAAGCTCGATCCTTCAAACCGATGGGCGATCGCATCATCGGAAGCAATCGCACTCACCTGCCCCTTACCCTGCTGCATCAGCCGAATCGTCGCCAGCTCAAGCTGTAGAGCCGTCTGCGTCGTAACTTTGCCTTTGTCCTCATCGACAGTAATCAGTTCGGAATGGTTGGCGATCGCACTCTCCAGCTCAGTCACACTTAGCTCACCAATATGGTGCTCAAAGGCAAACTTCTCAATCCCAGTCTTCTTAAAGATGGCGTCGCGTTCACCGCAGTGAGAGATGGCGTCTCGAACCACCTGTGATGATGCGGAGGCGATCGCCTGATTGCTGACCGGCGTGGTGGCGATCGCACCTCCCTCTTCTTCACCTAACTTCTCACCGGGCAGCTCAGGCAAGCTCAACCCCTGCATCGCCAGCACCGCCCGCCAGCTTTGCAGCAGCTGACCCGCCTCAATAATCTGCGGCTTCGCCTTCCGCGTCTGCAAGTTAGCCACCTCACGCAGCAGCAGGCCAGACTGAATCCGATTGCCCTCGGCATCGCGCACCGTCTTCCCCGATGCCTGCCACTCAGCCATCAGTGCTTCAATTTGCCCCCGCCGCGTCGAAAACGTCTTCAGCAGCTCAGGCGAATAGCCCTTGATATCGAACTGACCGTGCGCCCTCTGCTCAACCTCATAGCCAATCTTCTTCAGCTCCACTGCCAGCTCATTCTGATAGACCTGGCCCAGCAGCTTCTTGTTCATAATCGCGCTGTCGTTCGAGAAACTGTACCAGCTACCGTTCTCCAACTGCGTCGCGTTCATCACTACACAGTGACTGTGCAGCTGCGGTTCTGCTTCCCGACTCGTCCCATGCGGAAAAACAGCGGCGATCATATTTCCCGTCTTAACCGTCCGCCGCCCCGTTTCAGTCGTCACCCGCGTCTGGGCATAGCGTGACTCTAGTACCTGAAGCGTCCGGTCTACAGCCATGCGATGCGCTTCAACGACCCGCTGATCGCCTTGCACCAGCGCGGCCACACTGACACTCTTCGGCGCACTAAACGTAAAGTCAGTTGCCGCCCTACGCTTAGCCGGATTTATCCTGCGATTGAACAGCGGCTGGCCACCGGCTGACTTTCCCGTGAGCACCTTTTGAAACGTTTCTTGGTCAACGCCGCCAGCTAAGTCCAACTGCTCGGCTCCCTTTCCAACCCAGCGAGAATGATTCGGCCCATCCTCGTGAGAATAGTAGTCGTCCTTCTCAAAGTACGAAGCCGCCTGCGCAGATTTTAGATTGCTAGTGCTGAGCATTGCGCACTGTTCTAAATGATGAACGTCGAAAAAGAAAGAACAACAAAGATTGTTGTGATCGCCCTCGGAAGGGCTAAATCAAGAAAAACCACACAGGACGCCACCAAGTATGGCGGAAGCCGTAAAAATATTGTAGACAGAGAGATACAGCCGCTGTCAAGAAATCTCTGAGTAATGACAATTTTAAGCCGAATTGTCATGCAAATTTCTCTTCTACGCATGTGCAAAACCTGTTCAACATATATGCTCGGTATTGAACAGGTTTTGCACATGTTTTGCGAAGAGGTGAAAAAAGAGAAATGAAAGTCGATATTTTTTTAGACAGAGGCAACGGTAGTAGCAAAGTTCTTGCGGTCGTCGAAGGGATAGTGCAATCACCTTTTAAGATTCCATCGGTCACTCGAAGCGTTCATGGCTTCGAGGATGGCATCAAACTAACGAAGGGTGGCCAAATGTTCCTCTGCGGTACGCCTGCGATAGAAACATTTGCAGGGATTCGCTACACGCCGCTAGATAAGAACGATAAGATTCGCGATCTATCTGTGGTCGTCGCTGCTGCACTCTCGCAGATTGTGCCGAGCGGTGGGCCAGTAGAACTGAGCCTGTGTGTTTCGAGTCCGATCTATTACAAAGGCATAGAGTCAGACATCATCAAGGAGCTGGCAAAGTTGGAGGCTGGCTTCAGCTGTAGCAACCGTCAGTACTCAATCATGTTGGAACGTGTCAGCGCGTTTCAAGAAGGCGTCATCTTCTTAGAGCTGAACGAAGACTTTAATGGCGTGATTGATTTGGGACAAGGCACACTGCTCGCAGGCGTTCGCTATCCTAACCGTGGCGTTCTGCCGCTCTCACTATCAGACGGCAATCTCGGTGGCTGCAACCTAATCATGACGGCGCTACTGTCAGACGATAAGTTTCTCAAGGCCGTCAAGTCAGCTGGGTTTCCATCAGCTCCCTCTCCCGATAAGCTCGCTAGCTTACTGAGTAGAGGCTGTTGGGAAGTCAAAGGCATCGACTTTAGAAAGCTCCTTAAGCCATACATGACGATCTCAAAAGAGCGCCTAGAGAATGCCGCGCAGTCTATCAAAGCTGAGCTGAACAACTCGTCGCCATACGAAACGGTAGTGCCTAGAATTGCTTTCATTGGCGGGGGCTCCAGTCTTTTCCAAGGCGTACTCGGTAACCTGCTAGACAGGTGGTGCGAGAAACACAAAGTGGTGCTCGTGACTGAATTTCCTGACTTTCAAACCGTTCTACAGATGCACGAGCTTTGTAGACGTGATTCCGCTCAGTGGACGCCAGCCTTTTCTAGTGCGGAGGCAGCGTGATGTCTAAGCCTGATCATCCTGCTAGGTTAGTCGTACTGCGTACCGAAACGGTTGAATCTCTGCTGCAACTGGCGTGGAAGGCGAAGCCAGAAATTAGAAACAAGATTTCGTTAACGATTGCGACAGCGCTAGCAGCGCTCGTCAGAGAGAGTGCGAATCGTAGCGTGACGCCTGCTGCTGAGCTACCTGACGACCCGCAAGATCCGCCAGCGCCTGCACCTGAGCTAGAGACGCATCCTGATATGGCATGGCCTTAGTGTTGTGGTACGAAGACTTGGCTGCGCCTAAAAACAGAAATTCATCTACAAGTCTAAAAATAGAATTCAAACAGTTATGACCCAATCAGTCGATGATACGAACCTGTGTGAAGTTGCTTTTGTCCCTATTGAAGGTGTTGACTTCACGCTCTACAACTGTGAACCGGTTGTAGAGCAGAGAGCTTGGGTATGGGCATCCGGGGGGCCTATGTTCAGCGATGACTATAACAGCGCTGAACCGTTCAGTAGCAGAGCCGCTGCAATCAAAGATGCGATCTCCTTTCTAACCCGTGTTTACGACGAGCCGGTTGACTTCTCTGATCTAGAGGCGTCCACAACCTGCCTTGACATTGAACTATCTGACACAGCTCCCTATCAGAGCGGCGTACACTTCGCGCTCTACACTCACGAAGACCGAGAGGGTTTCTACTGGCAAGGACTTTGCCAGGAACCCAACGAGTCTAACCTTTGGTGGGGTGCAGCCGACTTCAGCGAGTTTTGTTCAGATACAGGCTATTTCAATGAAAGATATGCGGCTGCGGCTGCAATCTACTGCTTTCACCGCCTGCGCAAGCACAGTGCGGTTTCATCTCTGACGCTTTGCTACGAACTTGGCCTACCCATAGAACAGATTGTTGAAGAACACTTCGTTCGTCTTACGGTTTCACAGGCCTCGGGGTATGGCTCATCAGAAGGCGATATTGAGGCGTTGAGCATCGAAGCGAAAGAGGAAGTCTGCATTAACCGAACTGAAGCTGCCGCCTTCATAGCTGAGTGCCACGACTGGCAGGGTATCGCTTTCACCTACGAAGACGGCACTACCTTCACAAATGCCGAGCGCTATCAAGAAGGTTATGGTGTGGTGCTTCAGATAGATACCGATGATTGGGCCAAATGGCTAACAGGGTACGAGATTGTAGAAGATGTCGATTCTAAATACGTTACTGCCGACCTCACGAGCCGATAACGCTGTGTGGGAAAAAGATCACTCATGACTCTTTCTCGCTAGCGCTAGCGATCGCACCTGCAATTACGTTCGGATCGAATTGCCATCGTCAAAGCCAGGATTCTACGGAGAAATCCTGAACAAGCTGAAGGCGTTGGAAATCTCGATCTACCGAAACCAGCGTTAGACCATAGTGCAGCGTCGTCGCCGCAATCCACAGATCGTTATCACTGAAGCCTAGTGCTTGAACAGTGACTTTACGCCGCTGAGCCTTATCCTTCGGCCCCAGCTGATTCACAATGTCTCCTTTGAGCCTGCCGTAAACGTCTGCGACTGCTCCGTTGATAGGATAAAGCGAAAGGTTTTGCAAAAATGCTTTAACCGCCTGCAAGTTTTCAGCCTGCTGCTGAGACTTTTGCACCATAAAAAGCAACTCACCTCGCACAATCGCACTGGTCGCAATGCCATCGCTTTGGTGTAGCTTTAGCTGCTGCATGATGTTGAGATCGCCTGCAATGATCCGACTACAGTGATTGGTATCTAGTAAATACATCATCAAAACTCTGCGGGCGATCTCGTTTCATAGACGATCTCCAAGCAGTCCTCAAAGTCGTCGCCCTGCCAAGTGCCTGCAAACTGAAGCAAATCTACGCCCGTCGAACCTGTCAAAACCGGCTCGTCCGACATACCTTCAGGCACAGAGGATGCTGCTGATAGATGAATATCTTTGGCACGCCTGGACTTCAAGAACGCTAAAAACTCAGCCGCCGCTACCAGCAGGTCAGACGGCAGCTGGTCGATCTGGCGATGAAGCTGCTGGCGTATATCGGCTGGGGTCATATCCTATAAGTCCTTTTGTCGTAAAGCAGCGGCTTCTTTTTAGTATAGAGACCCTCCGAAGGTTCTATCTCATGATGGAGCAGGAGCGTTTTCACTAGCCACTGCGCAGCCGTCCTTATTGCTCCGCGCCTGCCTTCACCGCAGCACTTTTGCCTTTCGCGGCCTGTCTAAGCTGAGTCGGCGTCAATCCAGCGTATTTCTCAAAAGCAGCCTTATCACTCTTAAGCAAGCCCTGACTTTTTTGAGGACTGCCGTTAACAGCGTAGATGAGTCCATTCGTTTTGTGGCAGAGTACCTTAAGCTCTTGTTTCTCGTTGCTCTGGCGGCAGCGTATGGCGTAATTTTTCCCTTCAAAGGCGGTTACCTTGCCTCGCTCCGTTTGACTAGAGCGAGTTAGCCCAGCGCTGGTCGCATTCTTCAAAAGCTGCTGCGCCATTGGAAGAATAGCGGTCGCAAATTTCGTCTGTTGCTTATTGCGAGCAAGGCCCAACGTTGTTTGTACCTGAGCTTGTAGTGATACTGGAACTTGAATATCAACCTGTTCGGGCGCTTGCCTGCTTAGAACCGCACCCAGCCTGTCGCTTAACTCTACATTCTTAATATACGTTGCTGCCTTCTGTGCTTTCGCAATGAGCTGCTTAGGCACCGTGACGTTTGTGTCTTCAGCAACCGCTGGCCGTTGTTCCAGCGCTTTTTCTTCTGGTTGAAGCTCTACAACGTCTGGCTCGCTGATAGCTGGCAGTACTGTCGGTTCCTCAGACCGTTCTACCTGAACTTCAGATATCTGCTGCTTTGCTGCCTCAATCGCAAACCCCTGTTCCAAAATGTTCTTGGAAAAGATGTCGGCAAACGCACGGTCATAGCCCCGCATCTCGCCGCCTGTCATAGCATTTTGAACGGCAGTTTCTCTGAATCGAAGATGACCGCGCTCTTTGATCGCAAAGATCATCTCGCCATCGTGGATGAGATCGCCATTCTGCTCGCGATAATGGGTGAGGTACAGCTGCCTATCGTCTCTGCCCCCATGTGCTTCGATGACCAGTGGAAGGTAGGGTTCATTCTCAATTTTTAAATGGAACGACTCATCACCCATGACCTTTTGAGCTAAGCCAGCTTCGTGTAGAAACTGAGCGACCTGCCTTTCAGCCTTGAACCTGATGCGATGCGCTTCAGGCTTTTGAACAGTCGGCTGAGCCTTTACCACAGGTCTAACTTCTGGTATATCCTCTGGTGTTGTTGGCAACGTTTCACTAGAAATCTGTTCTACCTTTTCTGCTTCACTTCCAGCAGCCTGCATGTCAGGTTGTTCTACACGGTCGGGTGGTGGAGCCGACATCTCCTCTAGCGGTCGCTCAGATTGCTCAATCTCAGTCACCTGCTCGTCAGCACTGGCAGCAAACGTATCATCTAGCTGCTGTCGCAGTGCGTTCAAATTTGAGATGTCCACAGTGGGCGGCAATCCCTCTCGACCCACCACGCTTTCTACCGTATCCGCCCACTTCAGATCAGGAATCGTCAGCCCAAGCAGCTCACGCGCCTTCGACTGCTCGGTGAAGGCGGCAAACTGTTTACCCTTTCCCTTCATCAGATAGCCCACGACATCTTCTAATCGACCCGGCTCAAACTTCGCTTGCATTCGGTCGCTGACGCTAGTGAATTCGCCGCCGACTGCCGACTGTAGATTCAAGTCCAGGTAGATGTCTTTGCGCGTCTTACCCGTTTGGATGAAGAACTCACCCGTTCGATTTTGCTTCAGGGTGACTGACTCATCTGTCGTTTTAACAATGCCGCTGCCGCCAGTTGCCGTAATGAACGCTGCTACCTTCTCAGCGTTTGGCAGAGCAACCGGCGCAGCTTCCATCTCCTGCTGCGGATTAAATCCCTTGTCCATCAGCATGACTGGCTCCATCTGGCCGTTGCTCATGCTCGCTAGAATCAGTTTCCCTTGTGCTTGATAGGGCGTATCTGCGGCTCGCAGCAGATTGCCTTTAAGGATGGTTCGGACTTCGCGATCGCCTATCTGCCGCTTATCAAACAGCTCGTAGATATCAACCTCCTTGCTGTAGGCCTTCGCTGGCGTCACGGTGAACGAGTCGGGCGTCTCAACAGCAGGATTAAGTTTGGAGAGCGGTAGCGCAATCTGACGCTGCTCATCGGCGATCGCAATCACCACCTCCCACCGCGATGGAATCGCTACGTTTTCTTTGATAGGTATTGTTGGATCTCCGAAGGTGTCTAAAGCCTTGCCTCGTTTGCGAACGTTTGAGATGACGCCATAGAACACCCGCCCGTTGTTTGCCGCTAGTCGTACCGACTGCCCTGGCTTAAATCGTTTGATTCGACTCAGCGTGGCAAGCTGCTTGTCAGAACGCTCTTCCAACCTATCGATTTTGCCCTGAAGCTTTTCAAGGTCGGGCTCTTGCTGGGTGTATTGCAGCTTCTTTTCAAGCAGATAGCGTTCTGTAACTTGTTCTGTCTGTTGGCAAAGCTTGTTGACTAACTCAGTCGAGGCGACATCTGCTGCGCTCGGATCGTGATCTTCAATCGCTCGAACCGGCTTCATTTCCAGCGTCTGTCGAACGTCGTTGATCACCTCTAGCTGTGACTTTGGCTTACTCTGAACTAGCACGTCTACCACTTCAGCAGTGATGCCTCTGGCAAAAGCGGAATCTACACCCACCGCTTCAGCGACAACCTCAACACTCGCCAGCGTCCGAGCATCCAAGTTTACGCCTGTGGCCTCAAGCGGATTCTCACCCATCGCCTTATAGCGATCTAGCGTGGCCTGATACTCCATATCAAGCTGCTGGTAAAACTCTTCCTGCTCAGCCACCGGCAGAATCGGCAAGCAGCCTGTGACTTTAGCGGCAGCATCTGAAACGGCTTCTGTCGCGTATTCAGAAACGCTGATGGGATTGAAGAGGCGATCGCTTAGGTCAGGATCGTCACGCATGATGTCAGTAACGATCTGATTGCCGATCTCATTGAAGTAGTCAGGAATGCCTTCAAAGTCAACGCCACCCTTGACGGCTGCTGTTGTGTTCGCATTCAGCGTTGTCAGCTTCTTCGCGAGTACCGCTGCTGGGCGCTTCTCATCAGGCGTATCGCCAACAATAAGAGAAATTTTTGGCGCGTTTACCTGTCCCGTACGATGGAACCGACCTAAGAACTGTTTGAAGACGTTGATATCGCGCTCCGGCTGAGCGATCAGGAAGTGACGCCGATTCTGGTTCTCGAACTTGCTGGACGAGTGCATCGAGTAGCCGGTTGAAGCGCTCCGGTTACCTAAACCAACATCTACTGTACCGCTGTTAAATCCCGCAATTATCGCAATCTTTGCAGCCTTGGATGTTTCCTGCGCAGTGCGCCGCTGGAATGTGGCGCTGCCGTCATCCGCATACTCTAGTTGCACGCTACGCCCGGTAAGTTCACCAAAGGTATAACCTGCCGACTCGACCCGGTGCCGTATCCAATCGATCGGACTCACTGGCATACTGTCGAAGTCAGCATGGTCAATTAGCCTTGTAGCTTCAGCATATTGCTGAACGGCCTTCTCTCCTAACTCCGCGTCTGTCATCGGACGCCGATAGCCTTCGTTGCTGTAGTCCTTGATAGTGATATCTCGACTGCGCTCCAGGTAACGCCAGAGAACATCTTGAAAAGTGATATCAATTGCATCGTCTGTTTTGATGTTCATATCGCTGGCATACTGTTCGATGAAGCTGCCCATCGTATTGCTCAGACCAATGAAGGGACGCTCACCCGCTTCTAAAGATGAGATCGCCAGATCAGCCACCGCGTCAGCTTTACGGGCTAGTCCAGCCTGGTCAACCACGTTCCACATAATAGAACTGAAGTTAGTGCTCTTCGCACCCGCCAGCCCGATAGCCGCATCTCCACCGATTCTTTTAGCCTCTGCGCGAGCTTCCTTATTTAGCTCAGACACCGCTGCTTTCTTCAACAAATCGAACTCAAGAATAGAGCGCATAATGCTGCTGAGCTGGTCGGCATCACCGTGAGCCGTGGGTACGACCGTTGAGCTGACATCGACCCCGGCGTAGGTACGCGCTCTGCGAATGTACTGGCCATCTTCAGCCATCATTGAGGTGGCCACCTGCTGTAGCGGCGTACCCCCCATCTCCAGCGTAGATTGCAGCCCTGACATTGACGTGACTTCGGACAAGTTCATCCTTGCACCGTATAAGTCCATGACATCAGGTCGCTTTGTTGCCGTTGCCGAAGCAAAGAACACGCCATCTGCGGCCTGTACCATTTGCCGAGTAAACTGTGCCCTGTCCGGTAGAGCACCAGACTTTTCCCACTGTTTGGCAGTGCCGCCCGCTTCATGCGCTTCGTCTAGAATTAGAATTGACTGGGACGCAATCTGTTCTAAAAACTGGCGACGGTCAGGGCTTTGTTTCTTTACAGTCTGCACCTGGGAGTAGGTGCTGAAAACCATGTTGTACTTAGAAGAGAGTTCACCTTCTCTCATCATGGCGTTTAGCTCACGCTGGTGAGAGGTACCCTCTGTCTTGAGCGTGCGACCGTTTGGTAGGGGAATGTCTAACTTAGTGTTGGTGACAAACGGGCGAATATCACGCACGCCAATGTCCTGGAGGTCTCGAACGATATCGGCATACAGTCCAGAGTCTTTTGTGATGAAGATAGGCACGCGATCTGTTTCCAACGCGTACTTAATCGCTGCTGCCATCTGGCGACCCTTCCCAAGCCCGGTATCATCTCCGATAAGTGCAGCTTTCCCGTCCTGTAAGCTCTTCAGCGCTAGCGCCACGCCATCGACCTGTTCAGCCGCTAGTGCTGTATGCAAATTCTCTACTGAGCCAAAGTTGAGCGCGTCAGCGACAAACTCGTCTACGTTACCGACCTGCGCCTCTAAGTTATCAAGCGCTTTCTGAATAGGGGCTTCTAGGTTCTGAGGAACGTAGCTATCTAGCTGCTGGCCAGAGCTTTTCGGCTGATAGGGTACCTGTGTTGATAAAGCTCTTGAGTTCGTTTCATGATTATCGTTTTGGTCGGGCTCTGAAGGCATCGTACGTTCTGTTTCTAAAGGGTCAAGCGAATTAGCCACTCTTCGAGACTGGTTTCGACCGCGAGGGTGACCGCGCTGTCTTCCATCTCGCTCGATTCTGGAAGCAGTGACATCGGAAAGCCCGCCTGCTCTGTCAGGCTGATTTTCACTAAGATGTTTTGGGCTAGGGTTTGCAGGATTTCCTCGTCGCTCATCTCCCTCGACAGAGGAATCTCCCTGTACAGATGAGAGCATCTCGATTCCACCATCTCCCGCCACGTCTGTGGTAGGTTCGGCTCGTATTCGTTCACCATCGCCTTCAGGCGAAGTTCCAGCAGTGCCTGATACTGTGCGAGCGTTTGAATCTCCGTCATCTGTTGCGGCGCTAGTACCGCGAGTAGGAGACCGTTCTCCTCTGGAGCCCAGGCTCTCGGATTCTGAACGTAGAGCGGACGCTCTAGGATGCTCGTCAATTCTGGATTCATAGGATTGGCTCGGTAAGAGTTCTTTGAGCTGCGCGTAGCTGGTGTATACCTGAGGCGGGTCTGCGCCTGGAAGCCTTCGCTGATCGGTTTTAGGATCTAGATAAGGCTGTTGCTTGCGCCCTTCAATAACAATCATATCAACGGGGTAGCGCCCGCCCTGACGGCTGTACAAACTCCCCTCTACCGTAAAGTGTTGAGTGACATGGTACTGCCGGTAGAGATTGAAGAAGTACTTGCGAACGCGCAGACTGTTGTATCTTTTCTGTCGTTCTTCATCGTCACCACGTTCGCTACCAATAATCAGAACCGCTTTGCCATCGTTCTTCATCGCCTCTAACGCTTTCCAGCTAATCGCCTGATCCAACTCAGCCGTCACGATTGGCGTGTCCGCTACACCGATCTGGAACTTGTCTGTGCCGTTCTCGCCTTTACGCCTGCCAAATGGAGGATTAGCGATCACCACGTCTACCTGTTCGCTCAGGCGGTAGCTGCTGGCATCGTGATGCGTCGTCTTGTAGCCCTGACTGATGAGATCATCTGCGCGGCTAGGATCTAGCTCATTGGCGATTACGTTGGCAGGACTCGTCAGCATTAGCAGTGCCCCGCGCCCTGCCGTTGGCTCATAGACCGTTTGGCTGTGGTCAATTCCAGCCAGCTTTCCCGCGAGATAGGCCAGCGGCGCAGGCGTGCTGTACTGCTGTAATTCAATACTAGAGCTGGTGCGCGTACCTAGCGTTGGCTGTCGCTCATAGAGATCGACGAGCCGATCATAGATGTCGTCTGCGAGATCGCTCTCGCTGCTAACGACGTGCTTCGCAGCTAGAAGTACACCTTGTTCAATGGCTTCTTCTACAGCTTTGGCTAGCGGCTCACCAGGACGCACGGGCTCATCTAATACCTCTGCGGCCAGACTACGAGCCTGAGTGATTGTCTCGAACCTTTCGCCCTCAATAAACCGCTTATAGAAATCCGTGATTAGACGCTGCCTATTCTGTTCAAAGCTAGATGAAGGCATGAGTTATTGGTGCGTATTGTAGTTATCAGGCACCGGCAAATTCTGTACGATTCGTTCTCTACGAGTTAACCGCTGAGTTAAGCTCTCTTCAATCATGTCTTCAATCTCTCTTCTAGTCATGTCACTGAGCCTCTTGGGCACGTCAAACGTTGTCCGAATCAGCTCTATCTGCTGTTCCAGCTCATCGATAGAGGCTAAAGCCGCTGCCTTAACCTCCTGCTTGCTCAGCTTCAGAACGGCTTGAGCACTAAATGGCTTCCAGAAAGCCGATATTGCCGCTAGGCCCATCCTCTTTCCCTGAGCGTTAGAGTGCGCTGTACTTCGTAGCAGGTATTGGAATACGTCTCCTATCGGGCTAGTGACGTATGTATAGTAGGCAAACTGAATTCGTGAAACATCTTGAGAACTGATAGAACGCGGCATGGTAAAACTATTTCCTAGATAAATTTGGACAACAGACCCTAGACAAAAAAGCTTAAATTTCGATGCCTTTTGCTTTTTTCTTAGCGGATGTGATCCCTTTGCCAGCAGCCATCTGCTTTGTCGCAGCCTGCACTTTGGCTTTTGAAACGACACTATCGGCGTAGTTCACGCCCGCTGTTGAGCCTTCCTGTTTGCTGATCTGAGCGGCAACTGGACTATTCCATCGGAGCATCGACTTAGTGCTTTTAACCGAAACACCACCCCTGATGGCTGCTGCTGCGATAAGATAATCTCGCTTCTTTGGTTCAGACTGAGTAACGTGGCGGCTGTACTTACTCCAATGTTGCTGAAACGGATCTAGACCGCTTTTATCAAGCTCGCGATTGAGAATTTTGTTGTGCGCCTTCTTGATATGCGAAGAAGAGTGAGCCCCCTTACCCGCAGCAAGATCTTTGGAGGCCAGCTCCATCAGTTCAGGCTTGAGCGTCTTTTGCTTTGCAAGAATGTCGTAGTACATCTGCTGAAGCTTGGAGCGCTCAGGAACTTTGGCAACTTGACTGTTGGCCTTCGCAATCGCCGCGCTGCTATCAGCCCCTTTCCCATCTACTAAGGCTGGGCCTGCTTTTGCAGCAATCTCACTGTCTGCGCCCGCTGCTGCGAGTCCTGCGCTGTAGTCTACTGCTAGCTTAGGCTTAGGTGGCTGAATAGGCGTTCTGATGATGGGCTTGGATAAGATCGCCTTCTCTTCCTGTTGCGCCTTCCAATAGTCTGTAACGAACGGCTCTATATCGGCCTTCTTCCCACTAGCGGGCTTTTCACCTGTCTCAGCTGAGATCGCCTTAGCCGTCTTTTGAAGCATTACCCACTTCATTTCTGAGGGTGGCTTTTCAAACTCAACTTTTTTAGAGGGTTCAGAGTCCGGGGCCGTATCTACTTCGGGTTTCTCGTCTTCCACCTGAATAGACTGAGAAGCACCTATCGTAGCGCCTTGGTAAGATGCTGTCTGCTTTTGCGGTGTCCTCTCTGGCTGTTTTTTTGCAGGTGCTGGGTCTATCCCCTGGCTGACGATACGATTCGCTTCTGCAATAGCTGGGCTACTTTCAGCATCCTTGTTCTGTACTAAATCAGCAGCGGCTTCACTCGCTAAGTCTTTAGGAACGCCATTGTCGATAAACGCCTGACGAAAACCTTTGTAGAGGTTCCCCCGAAGTTCAGGCGCAGTCTCCCGTCTCTCCCGTCTTTTCTGTAGCGATTCTTTCATCTTCCCCAATCCCATCTGAACCGCAGCGCTACCCACCGCAACAACCCGAGCGACTGTCTCAGCCGTACGAATCTCTGTTTCTTCCGCGCCTGACTGTTCACTACCTTGAATCGCGGATGTTTTAATCGCCATGCTGTTTTATCTCCTAAGTTTGATATTTAGTACTTGATACTTGATTTAATAGGCTTCTTCATCGTCATCATCGCCAAAGTCAGCCTCTGGTTCTGCAAACTCGGGCAGTGGCAAAAAATCATCAGCTGCCCTTGCTCTCAGACGGCTAGCCTCATCTAGATCGCCTAGTGGATTAGAGGTCGCTTCCCGTTCAATCAGCCGCTCTTTGACCGTTGAATGCCATGCCGCCAAACTCTTTGTATGAATATCAATCTCTGAGGGACTAATCTTGACCTGGCATCGCACCGGCACCGAAGCCGCGCCCTTCTCTGAGCGATGTCCTGGGTTTACATAGACACACTCCCCCTTCCTAAACTTCAGATACTCGTCAGGCGCAACCAGCGGTACCTTTTGCACCTGCTGGTTACGGCTTCTGCTCTGATTTTTGCCATAGCTCTTTGACTTGGTGTAATGAGTGACCTCTTTCTCTCCCAAATATTGAGAGAACTCCCTTGCTGTCTCAAAGTCGCGAGGGTTAAAGAAAAACTGGGTACCGCAGGCGGCAATCATTGCCTTCGCACCATCTGGGCCGTACCGCTTTCTCAGCTGTGAGAAGTTCTGGTAGCCAATGAGCGCAATTAGACCAGCCGAGCGCAGTTCATTTAAATAGCTCTCGAAGGCAGGTAGACGGAGAGACGGGAACTCATCTACCGACACCATCAAAGGTATTTTTCTAGGATATGAAAAGTTACGGGAGATGATGAGCTGAAGCACTGCTGCTAACAACGGTGTCACCGCATCCTTTCTTTCTATATCCGTCTGCAAAAACAGAATTTGCTTACTCTTTAGATCTAGGGGAATTGTGGTTTCGCCACAAAAGCTTGGTAGCAAATCTTTAGAGATAAATCGCTTGAAAACGTTTTGGGCGGTCACAATCATTCCTGCCACCTGCTTCTCAGCGTCCTCACTGCTTAGTAGCTGTGCAAATGCCTCAATTACCCAGTCTGAAACCGTCTCACTCGCACGCAATGCTTTGATGCGATCAATCAGCATTGGCAAATTGAGAATCTTGCCCACGGTCAGCAAGTCAGCGTGCTCAGTCAGCTTTGCCAGTAGGATAGCAGCCTCAACTAGACTAACCCCTGTTCTGGCAAAGAAGTCCTTCCCACCGCTCGCTTCACCTGGCCCCGCCCCGGCTGAATTTTTCTCTAGAATATATGCGAGCTGGTAAGCCATCAGCGAGTCAGTCTCATCCTTGACAAAATCAAGCAGGTTGCAAGTCCCTGTGTAAGGCTTACCGGGTGCAAAGATGCTGACCTGATAGCCGAGAGAAGCTGCGTATGCGGCGTGAGTCTCTGTCTGAACGCCTTTAGAGTCATAGACAATAACGGGATAGCCGCTACGTAGGGCAGAGCGAATAGCTGGATCGATAACGCTGAACGTCTTACCCGTACCAGGAGCCCCTGCTACAGAGCATCCTTCATTTACAAACGGCAAGTTGATCTGTCCCACTTTCAGTGCTGCTGTGAGGCCTTTTTCCGAGTGCTGCTTTTTCAACAGTCGCTCAGCGCTTTTGACTTCTCCTTTATTGGCGAAACGACCTGTGGTGAACTGACCCGGCCTATTCTTCTGGAGCTGCTTGTTGAGAAACTGCATCACAACCAGCAGTCCGACCAGAAAGACGATGCTTTGGTTTTCCCACAGCTTGTCTGCTAGGTTCGATGCGGCTGGTTCTGGTTCTAGGCTAGCTGGTATGGAGGGCGTAAGCGTCTGGTCTGGCATGATGTCTCTACAGCGCCTCCGTAGTCCATGCGCCATCGCGATAGCACAGCGTATCTCGGGTGAGCCCTTGTGATCGCCTATTGATTGGAGGTGCTATCGACACACAGGGGAGATTAGCTCCTGCTTTTTCAACTAGCTCAACAATGGGCTGTCCCGCTGACTGATGAGCGTAGGTGAATAGGATTTGCTCACCTGTAGAGATCTGGAACCCAGCGATCGCGCAGCCCCCTCTCCCGCAGAGCGCAGCTGTTTCAAAGTCAACGACGAGCAAATCGCCTTTGCTAAGACCGATGGCTGATTTTGAGATCTGCGCTCGGTTGGCATTCGGCGCGGTATTGTCAGACACAATCTGGGTGAGCTGCTGCGGACTCACGAGTTCAGAGAGCGGGAGCCACTGCTCAGTACTCTCAGCCTTAGAGCCATTGCTGATAAATAGCCCTGCAATGGCGATGAGCAGACTGAGAGAAGAGAGTGCGATCGCTGTTCTGGGGACGGTTGAATGTTTCATATCGTTCTTGTATGCCTGTGCTGAATAAAATCAGCGAGAAGTCGCTTTTGGTGAACTGAATAAACTAATCAAAGGCTTCTACTACTGCGCTATTAGCCATCTCTAAAACATCTGCCTTATCGGCCATATAGATACTGAAGGTATAGAGATAGTCACCAAGCTGTACAAAGACAGAGGCAGGTGTATAGAGCCCTTCTCTAGAGGGACTAAACACCGCTGGCGTTCCATCATCGAGTGTAATGTTCTCGTTTCTAGCCTGTGCTGAGAGCTGTTGAAAGCTAGCGAAGCTTTTAGACTTAAGTTCTCCTCTTGCAGCAGCAAAACTACATTCTTCAACGCCTGTACAGTCCTCTGCTCTATCAAAACTGATGCTATATCCGTCAGATTCTGGTGCAATGCTAAAAGCCCAGTATTCCGCTGGTGCTGCTGGCGATGTCAATGGAATAACGGTCGGCACTAGAAGCGGAATATCTGTGATGGCCGCTGTGGATTCATAAACAGCTTCTACTCTGGCTGGAACAAGCTGCGCTGTACTTTCTTTCGGTGAAAGCAGAATCATAGATATGGCTATGGTGACTGCTAACGCTAATAATCTCTTGTATCTTCTCATCGAACGGCTCCTATTTGAGTTGACCCTTTTGCACCTGTGGCGACATTGATGGTGGTCAGCGTTCCGCCGCCATCAATGACAGCCTGCATAAATTCATCTGGATGGACATACACACCGTCCACCAGAACCTTGTAGTCTAAATGTGCGCCCTGAGAGACGGTATCTTCTCCACTGACTGCGCCTATCGGTTGTCCTGCACCAATAGAGTCACCGACTCTCGATACGCTTGCAACAGAACTCGCTGAGAGATGCGTATATATTTGTGTAATTTTCCTTCCCTCTGAGTCCGTAGAAACTAGCTCAACAGACATAGATGCCTCTCTTGTTGCTCTGTTTTCAGCGATAGGATAGATTCTGGTCACCTCTCCACCGACTAAAGCAACAACTTCTCCACCTTCTCCAGCCCCAAATCGGTAGTCAAAGTCTATGCCCGCGTGATACCCACTTCGATATGCTCGGTAGGCATCAAAGTCCTGAAAGTCAGCCTGTTCATATGAGATCGCCTCTTCGATAGATCTGCCTGCAATTAACCCACCTGTCTCACATTTCGATTCTGACTGACTGCTAATCCGCTGATAATTTTCCGCCAGCTCCTCACCGTAGGTCTTAAGCGTCAACCTGCCGTGCGTATCAGCCCAATTGCCATCAATGGGTGCCGATGGGCCACCGTAATGAATCTGGCCAATCCGTTCTACAATCCGGCTCCCTGTAAAGCCCTCGCTAATAGCCTGCTCAATATTGCGAGTCTGGTCAGCCTTAAATAAAGTGTCCTGGTCAGCAGGCGTTAGAAACTTCTCAACCTCTGCGCTAGAGAGCGGCGAACCACTATCTGCCTTTTGTAGAAACGCATCCCCCCCTGACTTAGCCTGAATAATCTGCCTCACGTCAGCCCGATAGGTCATGTACTGATACTTACCAATTCCATAGCCTCTCTCGTTCCCACCTAAATTGACGTAGCTACCCACTGAGTTATAGCCACCTTCGATATAGCCATAGGCGTCTGAAAGCGGCTGAAAGTTAACACCCCCTGGGCCATCGCCACACAAGCTGCTGCCACGACTTCTCCGTCTCCCCTTAGCTTTGTCAATAACGCTTTGAACTTCAGGCGGCGCATCTGGCTTTAAATCCTCCCACCCCGGCGGCGCTTTCACCGGCTGACTCAGCCCACCCAAGAGATCCTTAAATCCAGTAACAACCGTGTCCTTCTCGTATGTTGTAATGCCCAGAGGCACCTCAAAGGCATAGGCCGTACAGCCGTAGTCAAAGAAAGTATCGCGATAGCAATACCTGAACGCGAGTCCCCAGTCGGCAGAGCCCGTTTTCTCATCTGTTGAACGAATTTGCAGGGCAAACGACTTCCCAAACGGCAGTCTGTAAGCGCCCGCCTCATCAACGATGCTGCCCAGCACGCCATAGCCGTCAGGGATACGGTGCTCTTTTGTCATCCACTGATTGCCCTGCCACCCAGGGCCAGCTAATTCAATATGTGCACAGCTGCCGACACAAGGTACGCTAAACCCCTCCTTTTTTGTGCCCGAAACAGAGCGAGGCGTTGGCTTGCTGCCAGAGTACTCTTTCGGCCCAAAAGCGATGTCCTGCTTTGCGGTCACGTAGAGCAGATCCAGAGGATTAGGAAACTTTCCTAAAGAAACGTTGCCCAAGCCGGGGATGCTAGAGATCCCTTCCTCCTGGTAGCCCTCAAAGTCAGAGATTTTAGCAACGTCAAGGTTAGGAATCGTGGTTGCAGGCAGCTCGCCCAAAGCATCCCCCGTTCTCATTTCACCCAGCTCAGGGTATTGCTCAATAACTTGATTAAGCGTGTCAGTCGGCTGCACGCTGACACCAGCCGTTCGAGCTAATGCTTCCGTTACGCCTAACATCTCCTCAATCGGCCATTCGCCCGAGAACGGCACTGACTTTAGCAAAGAGGCCAGCGGCAAGTTAGCGATTAAGCCAATATCAGCAATTGAAAGATCTTCTAAAGCCGCCAGCTCTGAGAGTCTAAACGCTTCAGGATTCAGCTCAAGAATATCGCCCACTTTTAATACGTCTACCGGATACTCCCCAGCCTGCCAGCTGCGAGCAGTGTCATAACCGATATCCTGGGCAATATCTCCAACACTCGGCCAGCCGCCATCCTGCTCAAACGGTGGCATTTGATTGAAGGTGATAGTTTCCACTGCCGATAAGTCCTCCGCGATCGCCAGCGGCGTAGAGCCAAACGCAAGCACCCCAAAGAGCAGCGCCACCGCTAGCCATAGCTGGAGCGTACGTCTCATGTGCTGAGTGCTCCTTCGGCTGAAGGGTTCTCTTTACCGACCGCTGCAAGCCGCTGCAACAGTGCCCAGTCCAACCCAGCGGTCTGTGCTGCAAGCCTTTGGCCCTGTCCGGCTTCAACCGCATCCAACCAAGCCTCAACCTTGGCCACCATGGGGCTATTTGAAGCCAGATTGAAGGTTAGTAAGCCCGCCTCAACTGCGAGTGGATCGATAGGTAGGAGTTGAGCACGGCTGAGCGCAGCGCGTGCCACTGGCTGAGCAGTACTAGCCGTACTGCTAGGGATCAACCGCGTTAAGCTCTCGCCCGTTGCCCCATAGTCGATAGAAAACTCGTAGATATTACTCTCACCGGCAGGCGACATCGTGGCCAGCGTCAGCGTCGTCTTACTAACAACCGGCAAACCGCTCACTTCCTGACAAGGCGTGATCCGCCGCAGGTAGATAATGCTCGCCCCCGTTTCTAATGGAGAGCTAGGCGAAAGTTGAAGGCAGCGCCCCCCATCCCCTATCCAACCTCGAAAAACTTGCTCGCCGGTGCGGGAAAAATCGATAGTGTGGCCCGCCCCGACTTCAACGGCAATCGGTGTCTTTTGATTAGTCGCCGTCTGCGTATTGAGTTCTCTAGCTTTTGCTGGTGACGAGATCGCTAACAGTGCAAGTGACAACAACAATCCTTTTACGTTTAGTGCCTTCATAGTGATATCTCCTGAGTTACAAAGAGCTGTAGCTGTCTACCGGGTTCAAGCGACCAGATGGTAGGCCGCTCTATTAATTTTTCTGCTTCCGTATTGAGGCGAGCTGCACGACTCCGCAGCATTCCATTAGCTGCGCCCGAAAGTAGCGAACCGAGAATCGAACCAGAGCCATACTCCCGGCTGCTAGAAGACCCGCCGATGCCGATCACGCTAGTCTCACGTTCTGGCCGATTAAGAAAATCGCCCGCTGCGCCCATCGCACTGAGCAGCGCCTGCTGACGGTCGATCGCCCGCAGCTGGCGTTCAGAACTCTGCTCTGCGGTCGCTACCGGATAGCCACCGTCTACCGCCAGCACCGCAACCGCGCCTTCAGGAATACTGATTTTTGTTGCATCTGCGGAACCAGGCAGCACCATGGCAACAACATCGAGTGCCACCGCGCCAGAACTTGAGAGATCGCCAATTTGAACAATCAACTCCGTACTTGCGGGAATAATTTCCACACCGTCGCTGATCAGCGGACTCGTCAACGTCACTGAACCAAGCGCTTTAGGTAGGTCTGAAGCCCAGGTGACAGCAGTGGTTACTTCTAGATTCGCAGCGCTACCAGGCATAATGCGAGACGGTAGATTTTGCCCTGTGGGCGCTGACGCTTGCGTGGGCGCTGAACCGCCCATAATTAGCTGTCTTTGTGCTTCGTAAGTGCTGGCCTCATCTGGTTCGATGTTTGTTTGAGCAACGAGCACTGACTTATGCTTTGCCGCAGCGACTGCTTTACTGCGGTCGCCATCCTGCATCACCGTAGGCAGAGGTCTCTTGGCTACCACAGGCGCTACGTCAAGCGCAGCATCTCGCATCACCATAGGTAGAGGCCGCTTCACGCTTTCAGGTGCTTCAGAGACATCCACCGTTGGCGATACTCCCTGACGGCGGACGCTAATAGGGATTGAGCCAGAACGTACAATTTCAGTTGTCCGGCTGGCCACCATTACACCTGTTGGAATCTGACCCGATGAACTCACAGGCTGCACAGCGATCTCATCAGGTGAGGGCATCGCCCGGTTAGGCATCTGCCCGTAGTTACCGGCTGCTGCAAGCTGCGCGAGATTAACAGGCTTCGGTTCGACAGGTCTAGCAGATGCTCTGGCAACCGGAATAGAAGCAGTGCGAGCGGGTGTTGCTGCTCTTGGCGCAGGCGTAGGCCGAACCGTTCTAGCGACCGGCGCAGGCCGAGGCGTAGGTGCCGGTCGAGGTGCAACCGCTGCAACCGGTCTGCTAACTGGCGCGGGTCTTTGCAACGTAGATGGGGCAGTTGCTACGGGCTGAAGCTCTTCCGATACCTCACCGTCTACATCTTCAGCATCCTCAATCTCTTTTGCTGTGAAAGACTGATTTTGTAAAGCCAGCTCACGCTTGAGGTTGGCATTCTCTTCTGCCATCAGCCTTTGTTCTTTCTCTTCCTCAGTCTCAGCTATTTCAGTCTCTTCCGATGAGGCGACCGTTTCCGAGCTACTGCCTGCACGCAAGTTGCCTGAAAAGAAACCCATGATCGGCACCATGAGGACAAGGGCTATCAGGCTAGCGAGTGCCGTCTTAAGCGGAATACTCTTATAGATTGCTACAGCAGGCTGTTTCTCTTCAAAGATGCCAGCATCAACCAAAGGCTTTTCACCCTCCTTCGGTGACTTGAGAACCGTTTTAACGTCCTCTCTCGTCATTTCCTCACTGCTTTTGTTACTAATGCGCTCATCGATTGGCATGGGGAATTTCCTCTACTTTTGTGATACGGATTCCAGCTTCAAATAGCTGGTAGACGGCTTTAATCGAAGCGCTAGCACCTTCTTCTAGAGGCGACTGCGGAATCTCAGCGGCGATCATCTCAACGCGAAAGTTGGCAGGCACCATCTTTCCAGCTGGGTTGTTAGGCGTGGAAATATAGCGACTGCCGAGCACCTCGACCTCCCAGCGCCCTGGCTCAATCTCTTCTGGCGGCAGCGTTTGCAGCGGTACGTAGAGGCTCGATAGCGTTCCTTGAATCGCCTCTCGCGTAAAGACTTCAGCTGTATATGTACTCAGAAAGCTGTCTCTAAAGTCATCGCTGAGCAGCATGGATGCTTTGTAGGCGGACAGCGGAATCTTACCGCTTTCGTGATCCGTAAGGTCGATGCTGCCCGCCACGACACTGCTTGCAGACTCTCCCCAAGAGAAGGTGAGCATTGCCCAGTCTCTAGCCGTACTTTGTAGAAGCTGCGGACTGCGATACCCATAGGTCTGAGGCAGCGCGATGAACGATTTGCCAGCTGCGGACTGAACCAGCGTAGGATGCTCGTTGTTAGCGATACTGGCAAGCTTGCCACCCTGCCAAAGGAAGCCCAGGGCGAGCAGTAGAGTAGAGCAGGCCATAATCATCATCGACAGCGGCAGCAGATTGTCACCGCCTATTTTGGGGAGCATCGGCTCCCTTACGCTTGTTCCTTTAAGAAGCATCTGTTGTTTCCTTTTTACAGCAGTCAGTATTGAGTGTTTAAGATTGTTTTCGCATCGAGCTAGCAGCACTGCCCGCCGCAGAACCTGCCATTGGAATAACGGTGGCCACCATCGCAGTGGTCTTTCCAAGCGCAAAGAAAATAGAGGCTCCACCCCCACCGGCAACGGCAATAGAGATTAGCGGTGCGCCCATGCTCATCATTAGCAGAAATCCAGACGAGCCAAGATCCTGCGCCTGTGAGTTAGAGGCATAGACAGCCGCAAAGCCAATCAACAAGTTGTAGGAAAGCTTGAGAAGGCCGATGCTAAAGAAAGCAATTATCCAAGTGACGATTGCTCTAGGCTGCTTTGGGATAAGAGAGGCCGCTACAGCAAGCGGGCCGAGCAGTCCGGTTAGAATCATGGCAAACTCGTAGCCAAACGTAAACCAATTCTGAAAAGATTTCAAGAATGTTCTACTGCCAGCATTTGTGGCACTTTGCCAAATAAGGCTCGTCGTGTCCGAATCCCACTGATTGAAGGCATCAATCCGACTATCTATCTCACCGTTCGCCCTAGCTTCTCCAACATCTTTAGTGATAGTTTTGACGTTGCCAAGAAGTCTCCTAAGCCCAGGCGAGAAGAAACTTGCATCCTCATACTCTTTAATAATGGCCGTTGCTTCTACTGCGCCTTCTTCTAAACACTTAAGCTGATCGTCTCCTTCCTTTGCTTCGCAACCAACAAACGCTGCCTTTACGCGCTGCACCCCCTGGTCGCTAAGAATTACATCCTGCATCGCGTCTTTAATCATGAGATCGCCCACCTGCACTAGCAAGACAGATTTTGTTCTGTCGTTGACTAAATCGCGAGCTGCCATGGTTGCGTTCTTGAGAACAGCACCTTGGCTTTGAAGCAAAACGCCGATAATTAATCCCCAAACGACAATCTCCATAATCTTGTCTTGATCGTTCGCCTTCATTGCTTTTGCGAATGAGAGCATGTAGAAGAAGAAGCCAATCACTAGGATAGTGGTTGAGAGCGTGACGATTTGGTTGTAGAGCAGGCTATTGCTAGCGAAGAGATCTGTCCACATCTTGTCCATAGCCTTAGTGGAAATCTTTGTGGCTTCAATGGACTCTTGTAGAATTTTACCTGCCTGCACCTGCTGTGCCCAAACTGGCATGGCCACCAGTGAAATTGTGCAGCTAACAATTGCAGCGGTAATCAGGCTGTATATTCGGATGTGGGCTCTGCTATAAAAGCGCTGTACTTGCTTCATAATAATGAGGTTACTTTTTGTGGTAGGCAACGCTAATCAAAAACATCAGGGACATAGATAAATTCGCTGGCGCTCTGCGTCAGCGCGTTAGAGCGCTCTGCCCTTTCTCTACGATTGGTCTCGTCAATGCCCTCGCTGTTGTTAGCAGCAAGCTGAATTGAAGAAGACGTTAGCTGCTGAAGTTGGAGAAGAGAGGCCTGATTCTGTGCCTGCATCTGCAACACTGCCGCGCTAAGTACCGCATTTTGTCCGCCCTGCTGAGCAACCGCCTTTGCGACATCCTGCGTGCTGGTGAGTCCCTTAGAATCAGCAGCTATCTGCATTGCGGCATTAGCGCTCTGTAGTCCGGTCTGAAGAACGTTGAGCGTGTCTTGTGCTTCACCTGCCAGCCACTGCTCGCCCGATTCGCCTAGATACTGCTCTGCCATCATCCGAGCAATTTCCTGGTCAAACAGGTTAGCCTGGTCTCTTTCCTTTACAATGCGATTTCTCGTAAAGAAGCCGAAGTTTGAGCCGGTAAGTGCGCCCCTGATACGCTTGCCTAAAGTGCCTATCACTCTGGCACCAGGTGTCTTCTTAATCCATTCAAAACTACGCTTGAATGGATTGAGCTGAGCGAACGTATCGCTAGCATTCTGTGCGGCTTTCCCCATCCCAGAAAATATAGAAAGCCCTGTTTCAGCTATATTGCCGCCAATGTTTCCAGGTGCAAACGTCTGATCTGAGAATGCATTGATACCCCAGCTATCGCGGTTAACAATGCTGTCGAAGTCGTAGGCACCACTCTGTTTTGAAACAATCTGTTCTACGCTGTCAAAGATGCCGCCGTATTGTTCGGGTATTCCGGATTGAGACTGCATGATTTGCCAAACCTCGGGAGGAATTGAGCCAGACGCGCCACCGGTACCAGAGAAGACCTGCTCAAATCCATCTGGCAGTTCTAGCTGCGTTTGCGCAATATCCCAAACCTCTTGCGGTAGCGAGCCACCTTGAAAGACATCTCCGTAGCTCCCGAGCTTGCTATTCGTCTGGGCCTGCACTACGTTCCAAACATCGGTTGGGATAGAGCCAGACTGCCCCCAGGTAATCTCCTCCTGAGATTTACTAAGTTCTTGAATGGATTCGGCTAAAGAAGCCTGTGCGATAGCGGGGACGTTGCTATAGAGCAGCCCGGATGAAGCTGCTGCTAGAGAAAGAAACAGCCGTACTGATAGTTGATTTGATTTACGAAGCATGGGCATGTCTTAGCTCCACTACATTGTCTAAATTGGTTGCCTCTGGATTCTGGCCGCCCCGACTAAAGTGACCTCCTTGCAGCGCGGGTACGTAAGCCTCACGGGCTTTGACAACGCCGACATATTTGTTAGCGTGCTGAGCTAGAATCCTGTCTCTGAAGGCTCGCTCAGACGGATTGTTGGCCACAATCGTGAGTAGTTCAGGGCTCGGATAGTGATGGCACTCAATCAGGGTCGAATCGATATCAACTAGCCAGGATGAGCGCATTTCCTGTGAGTCAACAAAGAAGGACTTTTCTGCATTCGGCGCTAGCGACTCTGGGTTGTAGCCCAAGAGATTTGCGAAGCTGCTAATCGATGACTGCGTGATACAGCCGATTAGCCGCACCTTCAGGTTGTTGGTGATTTGAGAGGCGATCACCGAGTCTGTAATCGCTTCAACGGTCTGACTGATGATCACGGGCTTAATGCCTGTCTTCTGACCGTTACTACAGAACTCGCCCACAATCTCAGCAAGGCCTTTGTACTTCAACAGAATGGGTGCTTCTTCAATGGCCACCAAACAGTCTCTAAGCTGAAGCGCTTTCCTGAGCGCTAGGGATTGCGCCGACAGCGCCAGTACTGCTGCCTCAGTATCATCTGAGATATTTGATAGCGCAAACACCGTAAAGCGCGAGGCGTCGAAGTCTAGCGTGCTGGGTGAATTGATAGAGCGGCCTATACGGCTGTTGAGCCAGCCTCGTAGCTCTAGCAGAATGGTCTCTCTAGCTTCCCCAATCAGAACGCCTTCGCCAGAGATTTGAAAGTCTACTTTGGTAAAGAATTCAACAAAGTCGCTCAGCGTCGGCATGTTCATCCAGGCAGGTGAGTTCAACCCATCCTGAAACGCTTCGTCGTATCTGGCTTTAATCGCCTCGTCTTTGAAGAACGGCATAATCGACTGAATCAGCAGCGTTCTAACCCGCTTGGTTAGAGAACTGACTTCTTCACCCATCACCATCACGGTGATCGCCTTGACTAGAAATTCCTGATAGCTTTCAATCCGCTGAGCTACGACAGCCGGTGATAAATCCTTTCGGTGCGAGAAGTCCGGTGGCTGAAACAGGTTGTTTGCCTGTGAGCCGACATCGAAGTACGCGCCCTCTTTGCCGTAGAACTTAACCAGCTCTGTATAGGTGGAAGCGCCGTCTTCTCGGGTGGCGTCAATGATGATGACGTTCATCCCGCGTGCGATCGCCTTGACCGCCATATCGGCTACCACAACGCTTTTGGCGCTACGCGTTTCTCCGAAGACTAGAACGCCTAGCGTACGAGCGTAGATATCTACATGGACGGGCCGCTGCCCCTTGCGCGTAATGAACTCTAAACCGTGCTGATCAGCCGCGTAGGGACATACCAACGGCATCACACCTGCGACTTCATCGGACAAGTACTGCATTCTGCGCCCGTCCGGCAGCAGATGTGCTTCAACCACCGGCAGCGACCTCCGCCAGATATCGAGCGCGATACTTCGATCTCGAACGAAGTGGCCCTGAATGAAGTTACTCGACACGTCCTCGCAGGCTTTGGCTAGCTCCTCTTGTGAATCGCGATGAATGAGCGCCACCGCCGAGAAGAAGACAGGACTAACGCCCGCGTTGATCCTGAGCTGAGCTGAGCCCGCTTCGACAATATTGGCGCTCGCTTTCGTGTTGAGATTTTTACCTGCCGCGCTCTGCACGCTCTTGATGCCTGCTTTACCCGTTCGGTTCAGCAGATGGTAGGCTTTGCGCCGATCGCCTGGACTGATCTCGCAGATAAATTCACAGTCTGGAATATCCGCGATCACATCCCATACAGAGGTCAGCTGATGCTCGGGAGAAATCCAGGCGTTCGGCTTTTCCTCTAGCGCTAGCGTGGCAATTAGCTTGTTTTTAACAATGGCAAACTCACGTCCCCCTTGAGGGTGACCCGGCTGGCCGTTCTCACCTCTAATCGCAACGCTCAACGGTTCGAGCGAGCTGTTAATTTCTTCTTCAATCTCTAGATGCCCAGACTTATCTGAAATCGTCAGGCAGTGCGGGACTGTCTCAGGCGGGCAATGGCTGAACCGTTTGGCCAGGTTCAGCCACAGGTCTTCAGCCGTCATGGGCTCCGGCCTCATGCCCATACCGGACAGACGGGATAGCCACGGACGAAACCCAGAGCGATAGCCTTCGGCCAGCAGCTTTTGATAGTAGGTCTGCCGCTGTCCATCAACCTTGCCGCCGAACTTGGCAGCGGCATTCGCGATTAAACCGACACCTTTCTCTAACAGTCCTCTCGCATCGCTGCCAAAGCTTCCTACCGAATAGGTCGCGAACAGGATAATCTCTTTCTCTTGCCTTCGCCCTCGTTCGGTCAGGCTGCGGACGTGCTTGCGATCTGCTTCAATAAAGAACTGACTCTCTGTTGAACATGGATGCTTCAGCAGTCCAGACAGTTCCTGCTGCGCTGTCGCATCCTGCGCAAAGCTGCTGAAATGTATTCTGAGCTTTTGATTAGGCTGCATCTTCCGCAGGCCAACATCTAAGCGCTGAAGAAATCTATGGGCGATGCCCTTTTTAAGGACGTTATGAATACCTTGAAAACGGAACCCAAAGACAAACGAATATTGAGAGTTGCCGAACTGCTTGGTTTCTAGCAGGTAAGCCCCGATGTTGCTTCCCTGAATATCGAAGCGAGTGATGGCCAGTAAGTCGCAGTGGTCTTCAAACGGTAGATCTGAAAGACCCGGCAGCTTTTGTTTTGGTTTAAGTTTCATCTTCTAAAAGAGGTGTGACCGCGTAGAGGCCTCTGCGGTATTTGGGTATCCAGGCGATTTGATTCTTGACGCGCCAGGGCTGATCGCCCACGACAGCGTAGTAGGTAACTGAGAGCCAGAAGAACAGGCCCATTGTCCAAAAGTAGGAAGGTGGACTAAACAGCATGGCCCAGAGCATTTGGGTCAGCAAGTATGCAATTAGCAGGCATACAACAACTGGGCCAATGAGTCCTACCGGTAGCAGTCCTACCATGAACGGTTCGGACATCGCCCTATTAACTTCTACGTAAGCGTGGTGGTTGTCCATAAGGTAAAGCAGGCAGTAAGACAAAGATCAAGCGACTGCTTACGGTGCTGGATTTGCACCACCGCCACCGAAGAATAGATTCGAGAAGACTTCTCCACCGACGAAGATGACGGTGCCAACAATGAAGGCAGTCATCGGTACAGCAGCATCTTCGTTTCTGAATGCCTTATAGCCCCAAGTCATCAGGCCACCAATGATGAGAAAGAACAGCAGCAGGAAGACAATCGTAAATAGTAACGAGACAATATCGTTACCGATGTATGTGCCTAGTGCGGTGTCCGCTGCTGTTTGGGCTCCGTTCCATTGGGCGGAAGCAGGTGATGCGCTGACTAAGTTTGCGATCGCCGCAACTCCACCAATGGATGCGCACGTTTGAATAGGCTTAAAGTGTCGAAGCCACTGGCTAACCTTTTGAATGGATTGCTGACTGAAGAATGCTGATACTGCTAATAGTCCCAGATACGCCACCTGCGGATGTGAGATAGCGAGCAGCAAAATGCTACAGGTCGCGAAACCTAAAATAATTCTAAAGTACGTGCTTGGTAACTGAGTTTGCTTTTTCATTGCTACAAAAACCTTATTTCTACTGCGATAGTGAGGTCACCTATTAAGTTCTTTTGTTCCGTACATGCACGGACAAGAGACGGTGAAAATCAGATACTCCAAGATGTTACGAAATATCTGAATGTCCCGCAAGGCAAGGGATTCAGCGGTTTATGAATGAGTTTTTAGAAAAATGCATTGATTTTTAGCACAAGTGCAGGCATTCCAATTTTTTAGTGTTAGAAAGTTGAGAAGAAACACGTAATTTCTTAAAAAGTCATGTGTCTTTAGAAAGAATTGACGCGACACCTAATTATCGAAACGTTTTCATTTCACCGAAACTTTATGTGAGCTTTTCGTTTGTTCGCGATTACCCCTTTATTTCCTGGAGATTTGTTTTGCCTGCGTCTAATGTTTCATCAAGCCCCACTCCTCGCCTAAACATACAGTTTTCTTTCTCTGATCCATCAATGCCAGATAGGCTCGCGGGTGATGTCAAAAAATCTCGGTTCACTACCCGGTCTAAGTACCTGAGCGCACTGCTTAAAAAAGTTCTCTTATTTAGAACGAGTACGGGTACATCCTCTTGCCTTGAAGAACTGTTTGAACTAATTGAGCTATTTGAATCGCTGCCAATTGAAAGAATTCGGCAGCTAGCGCCTACTCAAAATAGAAACTTTGGTCAGATGGTCAAACATCTGCTTGAGATTGCCTTAAGCTACTACGCTGAGCCAGCTGAACCTGCTAGCTTCAGCCCAATAACTCAGAAGTCAGATCTTCCTGAGGCGCTTATCCCTCGGATAGACAGATCGGTTCATAGAGGGCAGTCGGACTTAAACAGTCGTAGGCAAAGAATATTTGCATCGAAGTCCTGAGGCAAAGCTGGGACGAAACAAATGTATTACGGTAGAAAGCGGTGTCTATCAATGGCAAGATGCTTTAGCCGCGTTGACTATCCGTATTCAATCGTTATCTAGGGAGCCTCATCAATGATCACAGGGGAATTAAAGTCGAAGGTCGATCACCTGTGGACGACTTTTTGGAATAACGGCATTAGTAATCCGCTGTCAGTGATTGAGCAGATTTCCTATTTGCTGTTTATCAAGCGGCTGGATGATTTGGAAGTGACGAAGGAGCATAGGGCGCGGAGACTGGGCAGATCGGTGAAGCAGCCGACATTTTCTGATGATGAGCAAGAATGCCGCTGGTCATACTTCAAAAACTTGGATGACTCGGATAAGAAGCTGAAGATTGTGCGCGATCAGGCGTTTCCCTTCATTAAGCAGCTCGGGGGTGAGGCGGCAGATAGTCCCTATGCTCGCCACATGCAGGACGCTGTATTTCTGATTAGCTCAGCGGCGCTACTCGATAGCGTGATTACGCAGATTGACCAAATTCCGATGGAAGACCGGGATACGAAGGGTGATTTGTATGAGTACATGCTCTCGAAGCTGAGTACGGCGGGGACGAACGGGCAGTTTCGGACGCCGCGCCATATTATCAAGCTGATGGTGGAGCTGATGGCCCCAGGGCCGAATGAGATTATTTGCGATCCGGCCTGTGGGACGGGGGGCTTTTTGATTGGGGCGGCGGAGTATGTGCGCGATCTGAAAGACAGTGAGGGGAATAGCGTGCTGAATGCGCCGGGGAATATGGCGCATTTTAACGACGGCATGTTTCACGGGTTTGACTTTGATGCGACGATGCTGCGGATTGGCAGTATGAATCTAATGCTGCATGGCATTGAGCAGCCTGCGATTGAGGCGAGGGATTCGCTCTCTGAGGATCATGCGGGGGTAGAGGAAGCCTTTACGATGATTCTGGCGAATCCGCCGTTTAAGGGGTCGGTGGAGAAATCGACAATTGCGAAGGATTTGGCGAAGGCGATTTCGACGAAGAAGACAGAGCTGTTGTTTATGGCTTTGTTTTTGCGGCTGCTGAAGAAGGGCGGACGGGCGGCGGTGATTGTGCCGGATGGGGTGCTGTTTGGCAGCAGTAAGGCGCACAAGGGTTTGCGGAAGATGCTGGTGGAAGAGCACAAGCTGGACGGGGTGATTTCGATGCCGTCGGGGGTGTTTAAGCCCTATGCGGGGGTGTCTACGGCTATTTTGATGTTTACGAAGGTGGGCGTAGAGAGTGGGGAGAGTGACTTTGTTTGGTTTTATGATATGGCGGCGGATGGGCTGAGCTTGGATGATAAAAGGCAGCCGATAGAAGAGAATGACATTCCAGATATTTTGGCGCGGTGGCAGAGCCGGGATGTGGAGAAGGATTTAGATCGGAAGGGGAAGGCGTTCTTTGTGCCGAGAGAGGAGATTGCGGGGAACGGGTATGACCTTTCGATCAATCGATATAAGGAGATTGAGTATGAGGAGGTGGTGTATGAGCCGCCGAAGGTGATTATTGGCAAGTTGCGGGCGTTAGAGGATGAGATTCGAGGTGATTTGGATGAGCTAGAGGGGATGTTGGGATGAACGCTTTGCCAAAAGATTGGCGATCAGTGCCATTAGGACATTGTTGTCAAATTGTCTCCGGTTCGACCCCTAGAAGGAATCGTCCAGAATATTGGGATGGCGATATTTCTTGGGTTACCCCAAAAGATCTAAGTCATTTGAGCAGTTCAATACTGAACGATTCTCCTGAGAAAATTACTCAAGCAGGATACCAGAGCTGTTCTGCAAAGCTAATGCCTAGAGGCTCTATTCTGTTTAGCTCACGGGCACCAATCGGTCATGTGGCTATTGCAGGCAAAGATATGTGTACTAATCAAGGCTTCAAAAGTCTCATCCCTGGTGATTTAGTCCGTTCATCGTATCTATATTGGTGTATGCGTAAATATGCCAATAACATTAAGGCTTTAGGATCTGGAACAACTTTCAAAGAGGTATCGAAAGGAATTGTAGAACGCTTTGAGATTCCCCTTCCCCCCCTTGATGAGCAGCGTCGTATTGCCGCCATTCTGGATAAAGCGGATGCAGTGCGACGGAAACGGAAGGAGGCGATCGCACTCACCGAAGACCTACTACGCTCAGTATTCTTAGAGATGTTTGGCGATCCAGTGACTAATCCGAAAGCTTGGAAAGCCGCACCATTAGAAGATTTTTGTCTCATTCAATCAGGGATAGCCAAAGGCAAGAAAGTTGACTCGTCCAAGACAATAGCGGTTCCTTATATGAGAGTTGCAAACGTACAAGACGGATACCTCAATCTATCCGAAATAAAAGAGATCAATGTTCTTCCGTCAGATATTGACAGATATGTTTTGAAACCTGGTGATGTATTACTAACCGAAGGTGGTGACCCTGACAAGTTAGGCAGAGGTGCTATCTGGAATGGAGAGGTTCAGCCCTGCATTCATCAAAACCATATTTTTTGTGTTAGGCCAGACGTTTCCATCGCTGAGCCTGCATACCTCTCAGCGCTCATTGGTAGCGAAAGAGGAAAGCGGTTCTTTCTAAGGGCAGCCAAACAAACAACAGGGATAGCTACGATCAATAAAACACAACTGAAGAGTTTTCCTGCACTTCTGCCCCCGCGCTCGATCCAGATCAATTATCTCGACTTTTCTGAGAAACTTCGTTCTGCTAGTTCTCGTTCAAAAGAACACTTGGCTCAATCGGACAACCTCTTCAACTCCCTTCTTCAACGAGCCTTCAGAGGCGACCTCTAATCCATTTTCGCCCGTAACAATGGCAGATATCAACACCCACTAAGACCATTATTCATCTACCGTGCTGAACCCTGCAAAAACTCTAGCAATAGCAACCGCAAATAATCGAGCTGTCGCGTATAGTCTTTAAGCAAAGGGTAATCATTCCCTAACTCAAAATAGAATGCCGAAACACTAGGAATGCTCAGCAACCGCAGCCGCTTTAAATGAGCCGCCGCTGCTAGCTCATCTTCTATCCGACCCCGCACCACCACCTGACCCGCGTATCCCCGCAGATCCGTCGTAGCTAGCTCTAATTCCTCCAGGACAGTAAACTCGTCCTCAGTAATAGGCAAAGCAGCCGATAGAGATCGCCTTTCCGCTTTCGCCTGCTGATAGTCCATCGTCAGCTGATCGAGCAAATCGCCAATACAGCGCTGCATGGGTTCTGAGTAAGGCTGAGGCACCGTCAAATTAGTCATCATTAATCCCATAGGTTGCGATTCTTTCAACGCCTGATGAGTCAAGGCGTACAATCAAATACTCACTTCCCTTTCGGTATATGGCCGAACCATCAGCACGGTAGCCACTTTTGGGAATCCGCTTAGCGCCTCGGCGGCTAAAGTTATGCGCCCTGCGTAGATATCGTAACGGATTCATACCTTTGCGAAGGGCATGATCGACGATGCTATGAGCCACGCTTGTATATGAGCCGACCATCCATTCTTCTAGATACTGCCGCACCTCAACGATTTCTGAGTCGGAAAGACCATTACATAGCTGAAGAAAGAAGGGATCGTCGGCTGAGATCTCCGTCATCGACTCAAATCAAAATTCACTAGATAGTAGTGTAGCCTGCTAACCAGCGCTCTTATGCCTTCTAACTTCGACTTCTTAAAGCCCGCCTTTCCCAAACTCTACGGCCACGCCTTGGAAGCCGAACGCCTCGCGGCCAGCTCACCCCGCGCCTGCTGCTTCTATACCCGCTTCGCCCTAGAGCAAGCCGTCCTGTGGCTGTACGAAAACGACCCCTACCTGCGTTTTCCCTACGACAACAAGCTCAGTACCCTAATCCACGAGCAAACCTTCAAAGACAACCTAAAACCCGGCCTCTTTCCAAAAATCCGCACCATCCAGAAGATGGGCAACATGGCAGTCCATCGCTCCACCGCCGTGAGCGAAAGAGACGCCCATCGCCTGATCGAAGAACTCTTTCATATCCTTTACTGGCTGTGCCGCGCCTACGGCCCCAGCGGCAAAACCCTACCGGCCCTAGCCTTTAACCCCAGCCTCATTCCACAACCTACCAACGCAGCGGCGGATCTTTCTAGCCAGCAGCTTCAGCAGCTAGAGCGACAGCTTTCCCAAGCCAAGCGAATGCAGCAAATCGAAGCAGATAGACGCCAAAAAACAGAAGCCCAGCTAGCAGCCACCAAAGCCGAAATTACCGCCCTCAAGCAGCAAAACGCCGCAGCCCCCGACACCCACGACTACAACGAAGCCGACACCCGCCGCTACCTGATCGACATCTTGCTCAAAGAAGCCGGATGGGACATCACCGTGCCCGACTGCATCGAGTACAAAGTCACCGGGATGCCGATTGTTAAAAGCACCGACACCGGCAACGGCAAAGTCGATTACGTACTGTGGGGCAACAACGGCAAACCCCTCGCCTTAGTCGAAGCCAAGCGCACTAGCCGCGATGCCACCCAGGGCAAACACCAGGCCAAACTCTACGCCGATTGCCTAGAAGCTCAGTTTGAGCAACGTCCCGTCATCTTTTACACCAACGGCTATCAAACCTGGCTATGGGACGACCAGCAGTATCCCCCGCGTGAGATTCAAGGCTTCCTGAAAAAAGAAGAGCTAGAGCGGCTAATCTTTCGCCGTCAAAACCGCCTGCCGCTCGCGCAAGTCAGTATCAAAACCGAAATTGTTAACCGCAGCTACCAACAGGAAGCGATCCGCCTAGTCACCGAACACTTCGAGCAGCACAAAGCTCGCAAAGCGCTCCTAGTGATGGCCACCGGCACTGGCAAAACAAGAACAGCGATCGCACTGATAGACGTGCTCAAAACAGCGAACTGGGCCAAGCGCGTCCTATTCCTAGCAGATCGCACGGCCCTCCTCACTCAGGCATACCGCGCCTTCAAAACCCATCTGCCAACCGTCACGCCGATCAACCTAACTGAAAATAAAAACAGCCAGCAGGTCGAAAGCGCCAACGTCGTTCTCTCTACCTACGGCACCATGCTCAATGCTATCAACCGCACCGGCAGCGAGCAGCGGTTCTTTGGCCCTGGCTACTTTGATCTAATTGTTGTAGATGAAGCCCACCGCTCTATCTACAACAAATACGGCGCAGTCTTTGAATACTTCGACGGCCTACTCGTCGGCCTAACTGCCACCCCTAGAGCCGAACTCGATAGAGACACCTATCAAATCTTTGAGCTACAGCAAGGTGTTCCGACCTTTGCCTACGAGCTAGAAAAAGCCGTTGAGGACGGTTACCTAGTGCCCCCGGTCGGCGTTAATGTGCCGTTCAAGTTTCTGCGCAGCGGCGTCAAGTATCAAGACCTGAGCCCTGAAGAAAAGCTCGAATACGAAGAGAAATTTCGCGATGAAGACACAGGCGAGGTGCCCGATCAGATCAACGCTGCCGCCATCAATAAGTGGCTCCTTAATTCAGACACCATCGACCAGGCGCTACAGCTCTTAATGGAACGCGGCCTCAAAGTAGAAGGCGGCGACCAGCTCGGTAAAACCATTATGTTTGCTCGCTCCCATAAACACGCCGAGTTCATCGTTAAACGCTTCGATGCGAACTATCCTCATCTCAAAGGCCAGTTCGCCCAGGTAATCGACAGCCATAATTCTCATGCTCAAAGTCTGCTAGACGACTTCTCAGAGGTGGAAAAAGCGCCGACAATAGCTGTTTCAGTAGACATGCTCGATACTGGCGTAGACGTGCCGGAAGTAGTCAACCTTGTCTTCTTCAAGCCCGTCTACTCACGGGTAAAGTTCAATCAGATGATTGGTCGCGGCACCCGGCTGTGCGAAGACATCTTCGGGCCTGATAGGGACAAAGAGTGCTTCTTGGTTTTCGATCTGTGCAGTAACTTCGACTACTTCAGCCAGGAAATAGAAGAGAAAAGTCAGCCGCTGCCAGAAAGCCTTACGAGCCGACTGATCAAACACCGCCTGAAACTCAGCGAGTTACTTAAGCAGCAGGAGGGCGAGCAAGCCGCGCCTGAGCTGAGGGCATCACTGCTCGATAGTCTGCATCAGCATGTCGCTACTATGACCCCAGAGAATGTTTTAGTACGACGGCACTTGCAGCAGGTTGAGACCTTTTCTCAGCGCGATCACTGGGATACGCTGAGCGCTGAAGACATTGAAACCGTGGCGGAGCATCTAGCCAACCTGCCGAATGGAAACCCACGCGAGAACCGGCTAGCCAAGGAATTTGACCTGCTGTGTCTGAAGCTACAGCTCGCCATACTAGCGCGGCAAAATACGTTTGAGCGCCTGCGCGATCAGGTGCGCGACACCCTTGCTGCACTAGAGCAAAAGCGCGATATCCCCATGGTCAAAGCGCAGCTGCCACTCATCACCGAAGCGCAGGCCGAAACCTGGTGGGAAGCCATCACGCCCAAAATGCTAGAGTCCCTGCGGTTGAACCTACGAGAACTTATTCAATTCATCGACCGGCAGGCGCAGCAGACGGTGTATACCGACTTTGCCGATCAGATGGGGGAGGTCACCCTCGTTGACGTACCGACCTATCAGACGGGCTTTAGTCCCTATCAGTACCGTAAGAAAGTTGAAGGCTACATTAGAGCAAATGAAGATCATGTTGCGATCGCCAAGCTCAAACGAAACTTACCGCTGACTGAAACCGACCTAGAGGCTCTAGAAACCATGCTATTTGATGCCGAGGAGATTGAGAGCCGAGAACGCTTCGAGCAGGTGTATGGCACAGACCGCAGCCTCAAGCTATTCATTCGGCAGCTCGTGGGGCTAGATCGTAATGCGGCCAAGGATGCGTTTTCTCAGTACCTAATCGGCAGCACACTTACGGCGGGGCAGATTCGATTTGTGGAAACCATCATCGACTATCTGACGCAGAACGGTGTGATGAACCCTGGGCTATTGTACGAACAACCCTTTACCAACATCCATAGTGGCGGCCTAGATGGTGTCTTTGCTGATACGGAGGCTGACGCTATAGTGGCAATCGTCCGCTCCTTCAATGAGACGGTCGATGCTCAGTACAGTGTCAGTTAGCGATTAGCGTGATTCCTGCTTTATCAGCTGGCATGAAGATTAAGTCATTGCTCGATGTAGATTCCGAGATGCTAGAACGAGGTCAATCTTGCTCCGCAGAGGCAGTGGGGCGAGGAGCGAGGTCATTGGATGGAGGCTAGAAGAGGCGCTCCTACCATGAGGGTAAAGGATTCGTTGTCCTTTATCCTAGATGTCGTCAACTTCAAAGTGCTGCTAAGGAGAAATATCTGAACTGTAATATGGCTATCCACTATCAGAGTGCAGCGTATCAAATACCCTCTACTTAATGAGCTATGATTCGCTACCGCTATAGCGGGCATATTACTTAGGTTTCTAATCGTGATTGAATGTTCAACAAAAGAAAACCTCACTTTTTATGGCTAGCCACTACAATGATGGCGGTATGTTTTGGCTGCCGACCTCGCGTTGAGCCATCTAAGTTTTATATTCCATATGACTATCAAGGGTCTGTATATGTTGAGTACGGCATACCTGACAAACCGTCGATAGAACTTGTAGATGGATACTATATCTACAAGATTCCTGAGACGGGATTGTTGCAAACGTCTTCAGACTTTGAGGAGACAAGGGCGGGGATCTCTGTCCCAGATACCCATTTTTACTACGATCCAGAGCGAGGTGAGGTCACTGATTCTACGACTTCACAAATGCCAATAGAGGACATTACTATTGGAAATATGAATGGTATTGCTGACTGCCCAGGAAGGAAGCACAAGGTTCAGCATTACCTTGTATTCTCAGTAAACTCTGAGAAAGACCGTAGAAATATTTGTCGGATTTTTATAGAACGCGCTCCTGATTTTTTTAGCAGTGAAGAACTGTAGAAGGGATGAAAAACTTGCTGTTACTGCAATCTATTTCTCTATCCTAGAGCAGAACTAGACCAAGATAGACTTAACCTAGCACATCGCCTCCTCTCGAAACCTATACCTTTTGGGGCGTAAGAAAAACGCGTCTCTTTTAATGTCCCAAAATAGCGTTATCAAAATGTTTGAAAAGTTGTGAGACACTCCGTTAACCGTTCTCAATCACTGGACTCAGAAGATTTATCTACTAGGCAGTACGCTTCAAAGTACTGGTGCATTACACCTGTTAGGCCATAAATCATACGCCACCTTGCTCTACTTCAAAGCTTCGATCATGGTTAGACCACCTTCAGTTATCTGAATTCCCAAATTGTAGCCTCGCAGCAGCTAAATCCTAATCAACTGAATCGTTTTTGATTCGTTGCTACAAACCTCACGATACTACCCATCTCAGATCACAAGTTCCGATATGGACTTCAAACATGCAGAGAAGTAATCGATTGCATTAGTGCTAGATATGCGAAACACTAGAGTTCATTTTGAGAATTTCGCATGAGAAAGTCGAGAGATCTATCTCTTGGCGGTATCCCAGGTATGCCATGAAGGAGTGTGTCAATAGGATTGTCTGGATGTGTATATCGGAGATGCTTATTGCAGGTAAATGCTTCGACGACCTCAGGTTGATGAGACCGGAAGAAGAGTTCTTTACAAGAATAAACTTGAACAGCATGGTTGCATTGATCGACCTCATCATCAGTTAAGACAATCGTCGAGAGGCGAGGTGAGACTGTAAAGGCGATGGGGCGGGTCACTATGACGCTTAGATTTGGCGTGATCGGGGCAAGAATCTTCGGGTTAATGCTAGATTTGACGTCTTGAAAGAATCCATCACCAAAAATAAATTCTTTTTCCTGCGAGATGAGAACGGCAAATTTAGCTCTTGCCCCAATACTATCTGAGACCATCCGTTGAGAGTTACGCATGTTGGAACCAATCAGCGCTTCCCGTTCTCGTTTAGGTATTGTGCCACGCAAATGCTCCGCAGCAGACACTGACGCCTCGCGATTCATTGGGCTGCGTACAGCCAAGGAAACCACACACTCAGTTAGTTTGCGAAGTACATCATCATCGGCAGATTGTTCGAGAAATCTATCACACAACTTTTGCGATGACTTGAAATTATAGTTGAGGTTCTTCAACCACGAGATCACCTCGGGAAAGCTGTTATCTGCCGTGTCAAACTCGCATTCAAAACTATTGTCCCAATGGGTTGAATCACCAGCATTGCGACTGAGCTTGATGTGGTGGCCATTACCAATTCGTCCCAATTTTTTTGGTGGAATGCGATGGCATTGACCGTCTGGCTCTACCCGTCCGGTAGTTCCATCTTCGGTGGCCCAATAACTAGATACGCACTCGGGCCACCAATGGTGTTTTGCAGACTTTAATTTCGGCATTGCTCTACATTACTGAGAAAAGTTCGCATATCGTTTGAATATAAAATATGAGGTTTAACTATTTACTAGAGGGAAATTTTCTACCTAATCACGTCATACGGCAGATTAGGTAGAAATATGTCTGCCTACTTACCCAAGCAAGATGATTAGGTAGAAAGGTTCTGCTCAAATATAGCTGAATCGTAGGCTGTTACTCCGTAAAATCGTTTGTTGAGCGTGCGATCTGTACTACTGTGTTTTAAATGACCGGATACTGCTGGCGAACTATTTTAGTACATGTGTTCGCTCATTTAACGAGCGTTTTCTTTACACATTCAAACGGATGGGTGCTGGCGCTTGAATAGTGCAAAGAAACTCGTCTAAAATTCAAAGCTAGATAAACCCTTCCCGTTTTATCTTTCTTAGTCCTCTTAGGCAGACTCTATGTTCATCGGCTACGCCCGCGTGTCCAAAGCAGACGGCTCTCAGTCTCTCGACCTTCAACAAGATGCGCTGCTACAGGTGGGTGTGAGTGAAGATCGCATCTATAAAGACCGCGTATCAGGTAAGAGCGCCAAACGTCCTGGACTGACTGACTGCTTGAAAGCGCTGCAACCTGGCAATACGCTGGTTGTCTGGAAGCTAGACCGGCTAGGCCGCGACCTTCACCATCTGATAGAAACAGTCGAAGAGCTACGGCAGCGGCAGATCAACTTCAAAGTGCTTACAGGTGCAGGCGCAGAGATCGATACAACAACAGCGAATGGCCGTTCGTTCTTTGCCGTCTTCGCGGCGCTAGCAGAGTATGAGCGAGAGCTAATCTCAGAAAGAACCAAGGCAGGACTGCAAGCCGCTCGGGCCAGAGGTCGCATGGGCGGGCGTCCGCGCAAGATAGACGCAACCGCTGTGCAAATGGCGATGCAGGCGATGAGCGACCCGACGGCATCGGCTAGAGAGGTGGCCAATAGACTAGGCGTTACTACCGCCACACTCTACACCTATGTAAACGGTGACGGTTCACTTAAAGAAGCCGGTGAACGACTACTCGCAAAAGCAGCGAAGTGACGGCTATGACTACGATTTATCTGCTTGAAGATGGTTGTTCTTCTGGTTCTATAATGCTGTTGTTTCGCTTAAGTTCGGGCTTCTGCGGTGCTTAGCATCAAGCGACTTCTAGCGCTTTGAACCGAGATACTCGGGTTCTCTCTAGCGGTACGCCGTTTATCCAGTTGACGAGTCGGTCGATGTTGATAGCTGCGCCGATAGCGACGTTCTGTAGATGCGTCTTTGCCAACCCCCGGTAGCGAGAATGCCGCATTCCAAAGCCGCGCACAGCTTGCGATAGGGTGCCTTCAACCCCGGCTCTACGCTTGTACCGCTCCCGGCCTGCCTGACTACGGTGCTGTTCTCTCGCCTGTTCTAGCGCTTCGTACTGCGCTTGCGGTCGCAGGTTCAAGCTCCGCTGCGGGCTACGAGTACAGAGCAGTTTGGTATAGCACGTAGAGCAGTCCCGGCGACTAAACCTAACTTGAATGTGGTCTCGGCCATCTTGTCTCACTCTCGGCTTCCAACTATTCGAGACCTTTCCTTCTGGGCAGGTGACGGTCTCAGCAGACCAATTGATGTCAAACTGCGTTTCGTCGTAGGCCCCTTTTAGCTTCGACTGCCAGCTTGCGTTCTGGCGAGTGGGGCCAACCATCTCAATCTGTTGCTCTTTTGCGTTCACTAAATGCTCTGAGCTGACGTAAGCAGAATCAACAAAGTGTTCTGACGGCGGCAGTCCTTTGTCAAGGAGCGATTGGTGTATCGCTTCTGTACGCTGCGCTTCATGGACACTCGCATCTGTTGTTTCTACGTGAGTAATCAGATGACACTGGTCATCTTCACAAGTCTCGCTTAGATGCACTGCGTACCCCACCCAGTTCATCCCGTGCCGAGACCGAAACCGGGCATCTACATCGTAGGGTGACTCGATGCCAGCCTTAGCACGGGGTAGTTCCTTTTTTGCTTTCCATCGCACCTCTGGTAGCGGCCCATCATTCATAAACTCGTAGTGACGCTCTAGCGTGGTCTTCAGCGCCTGGATGCTCGGTAGCTGCTCCCAGTCCTTTAGGCTAGAGGCTTCGAGCGATATCAGCAGGTAGTAAGCATCATCGCCCACTCGCTGCGCCCAGGCGTCGCGCTTTGCTTTCGACGTCGGGAGCTGATAGTCTTCGACCCGGCGACCGTAGCGCTCGTACCACTGCTCATCCGGGACTATCGCGGCCAGCCACTCCGGCTCAACGGTAGCCAGTTCATTCAACGCAGCTCGCATCGTCTCGCCCACCAGTTCTAGACGGTTGAGCTTGCGTACCGAGGCCAGCACTCGCGTCGCATCCGTACGCTGCTGGCCTCGGGACTTGAGCAGTCCTTTCTCCGCAGCGCAGTGCAGTAGTTTGTCTAGCAGCAGAGACTCGTGCTCACTCTCTACTAACCGATCTCGAAACTCGCTTAGAACGCTGGCGTCAAACCCTTTGTCCGTTAGCTCTAGACCCAGCAGGTATTTCCAGTCGATGCGAGCGCGGACTGATTCAGCCGCTTGGCGGTCAGATAGGTTCTCGCGGAATTGTAGCAGCGTTATCAGGGCTAATCGCCACGGCGGCAGTCCTGGCTGGCCAGTATTCGAGAACAGCTCGATAAAGTCGCTGTCCTCGAACACCGTCCCGAGTTCATCGCGCAGCGTTAGGTATAGATTGCCTTTCGGAAAGACGGCTTTGGCGACTTGCTCGGTGAGCGCTGGAATGGGCGCTATCGGTTGCGGCTGGATAGACATGGCGATTCTCCTTGGGAAGCGCTTTGCGATCGCGCTTTCTGAAGCTAACATCTAGCCTCAGGATACTGATTTTTCGCCCTTTTGGAGTTCGCCAGCAGTATCCGACCGTTTTTGATACTATCAGCCAAGGCCCCAAATTAGCAGCCAAAAGCGCCCTATTTGCGCTCCAAAACTTGTGTCATAATCAAAATGTCAAAAATGGGTGCGCTTTGCGAGTTTTGAGACATGAGGATAGGCTACGCCCGAGTTTCGACGACTGACCAGAATTTAGACCTGCAAACGGACGCTTTGAAGCAGGCAGGCTGCAAGAAGATTTTTAGCGATCACGGCGTGAGCGGTGCCAAGACCGAGCGGCCTGGATTGGATGAGGCGCTTGACCAAATCCGCAAGGGCGACATCCTCGTGATTTGGAAGCTTGACCGTTTGGGGCGATCGCTAAGCCATCTACTGAGCATCATCGAAGACCTGAAGCAAAAGGGCGTGGACTTTGCCAGCGTTCAAGATGGCTTCGACACCTCTACCGCGTCGGGGAAGATGGTGTTCTCGGTGATCGGCGCGATGGCCGAATATGAGCGAAACCTGATTCGAGAGCGGACGATGGCAGGGCTAGCGGCGGCACGGGCGCGTGGCCGGATGGGTGGCCGTCCGAAGTCGCTGGACGAGAGCCAGGTGAAGGTGGCGATCACACTAGCTGAGGCAGGCAAGCTGACGATCAATGAAATTTGTGAGCAGGTGGGATGCAGTCGCTCTACTTACTATCGCCAGATAGCTCCGAACGTGAGAATGAGTCAATAAGTACCAGCACAGCTATTTTAGAGAATCTAGAGTTGGCTACGTATCTGGGCAATAACACTTCCCCTCTCTTCGTAGACTATGTTTCTATCTATAGTGGTGTTACTCACGGTTCGCTGAAAAATATAGGAGAATGATAAATAGCTCAATCCCTGTCCAGAACTGTATTCTAGCTAAGCGATGGCCGAATTAATTAGTAACGAACGCGTCGATGATATCCCGCTGTTGCTAAGCCAGATGCAAAAAGTAGGACTCAGCGAGCTAGTCGATGAGCACTTTGAGACCCACGGTAACTGGAAAGGGCTGAGTCTGGGCAAAGTGGTGATGGGTTGGTTGTCATATATTCTTTCGCAAGGAGACCATCGACTCAATCAAGTAGAAGCCTGGGCAGCCGGATTAAGTCACACCCTAGAAACCTGCCTGGATGGGTCAGTGCGGCCCTTAGATTTCAGTGATGACCACCTGGCAACGGTGCTAGACGAATTGAGTGACGACTTAGCGTGGGAGGGCTTCGAGGGTGCGTTGAATCGACAAACGGTGCGGGTCTATGACTTGAGTGTAGAGACGGTGCGGCTGGATACGACCACTGCCAGCAGCTACCGAGCACCCACGACAGACGGGTTATTTCAGTTTGGTCACAGCAAAGATTATCGGCCTGATTTGCCGCAAGTAAAGATATCGCAAGCGGCCTTAGATCCCTTAGGACTACCTGTCAGTACAACAGTGGTGAGTGGCAACCGAGCGGATGATCCGTTGTATGTGCCCGAGATTCAACAGGTTCAAAAGCATCTGGGCATGAGCGGCTTGTTGTATGTGGGCGACAGCAAGATGTCGGCGATAGAAACCCGTGGCTACCTGGCGAAGAGTGAAAACCACTACCTGTGTCCCTTGCCAGCAGTGCAGGTATCGACTGGCGACTTAGCCAAGCTACTCGCGCCCGTCTTTCGCGGTGAGCAAAGA
>JBHYED010000030.1:0-50508 GCA_051860365.1 Phormidesmis sp. | reverse complement strand
CCTCAGCTGCCCCGCAGCAGCCTTGAGCGTTGATTTGAGCTTTTCATCTAGCATCAGCGATTTCCTACAGCAGAGTCTATGACCACCCCTCTAGTCTACTCGGTACTCTTTTTTGAGGCGACTCCCTAGGCGGTATTGTCGGCACCTTCATCAAAGTCTCGTGCTTTAAAAAATCGTTCACGGTGCTTGCCTGTTGCCAATCGCCTTTAGTATTTTTGCGTATTGAAAATTATGAACAAGGCTTAATAATGCCTCAGCAAGCTTTTCATCTTGAAGCCAAATGCGCTCAATAACCTCTAAAATTTGAGTCCACTGAAGTCGTCGAATTTTGTTCTTCTCTAAGGCTGCTGGCCGACAATGCCACTATCTTATGAACAACAGATTTCAATGCGCCGTCGCGCTGCGCTTTGCGAATCTGTTGGGTTGCCTGATCGCCGTCGGATTAAATACGATTTGGAAGGCGAGAAGTAAAAGTAAAGTTACTCAGCTTAATAAAATTACTCAGCTTATCCACACCTGCTAGTGCTAGCTGAGCTGTCAAACAGGCCAGCGCTAGCAGCGCCACTTTTGCATACAAATAAACGCCACCTTGAGCGATGGTTGCGATCGCAGTCAACAGCACGTCCAAGCTACTGCCCTTAATGCAATACGCCTCGGCCCCACTCGAAAATGCTGCTAGCACTTCTGTTTCGATCGTGTGCGAAGTCAGCATCGCCACCTTAGGATTCGGTAGCTGCGCCTTCACCTACCGGGTCGTTTCAATGCCATCAATTCCTGGCAGCCCAACATCCATCAAAATTAAGTTAGGCTCGTGCATAAAAGTGCTGCTTCTACTGCTAAATAGCCATCGTCCACCGTCTCTACAATCGTTAGCTGCGGATAGATCATTAGTGCTTGCTCAACTCCTAGCTACACTAACGGATCGTCTTCAATCACCAAAATTCGCCAAGTAGAAAGCTGGATATTGGAGGCCATAAAAAGGGTCAGACGCTTCAAAGCCCGAACGTTGTCGATGCAAGCTTCACTGCTGATTGTAGCGTTCACAGCACTCTAAAAGTTAACATTTTCAGAGCGTGCTCAGCAAATTTTTTCGGGCTAAAAAGACGATTGTTTCTAACACAATCGTTAGCAATAAATCCTGTGTAATCTTGTCAACAATAATTGTAGCGATCGCCCCACTAACCGAGCATTTACATAGTCCTGATTGAAACGATGTCTCTAAATTTTTCGTAAATTTAGTCTGCCTGTAGCCTATCGATATGTGTTGTTTGAATTTTGTCTGTTTTTGCAGTGCAGCGCAGGCTCTTTAAAGGTACCTATCCAGCTTACGAGGAAATCAAAATGACTGTTTTGTGCGTTTTTGCAGCCGTGAATCGGCTCTTTGATGGGAACATCATTAAGATAAAATACACCTGAGGTTGGCTTAAAAAATAACGAAATGTCTATGAAATACCTGTCTACCGCGCTATCTGCCTCGCTGCTTACGGTACTCCTTGCAATCGGATGCTCTCGAGAAGACACCACCATCACTCTAGAAAATCCACCGGCTGACCTTACTGAAACTGTAGAAGTTGAGGAGCCTGAAGATAGCGCTGAAGCCGAACTAGATACAGATGAAGCGGACGCTGAAGAGAAAGAAGACGATCAGAAGTCTGATGCTGAAGGCGTTGATCAGCAAAATGTCAAGCTAGAGGTGAAAAATCAGAAGACAGTAGGCCAAATTACAGTCAAAAAGATAGCAACCTCTCGTGATGGCTGGGTTTCGATACACAAAAGCCAGGAAGATGGCAGCATTGTGCTTCCAGACAGCATTGGAGAGGCCCGCGTTGACTCAGGCGACAGCGAGGATGTAATTGTAGATTTGTGGGAGGCGCCTGATATCAACGAAACACTGTGGGTGCTGCTGCATATTGACGGCGGCGAACGCGGTAAATACGAGTTTCCTGGAAAGGACGTTCCGGTTCAAAAGAACGGCGAAACGATGGCTCGCTCATTTACGATTAAGGGCGACACGGTTAAAAGCGAAGAGAAAGAAGACGAAGAGTAATCTCTGCAGAAGTAATCTCTTCAGGCAAAGCGCTACGTAAAGCTTTGTTCTGTAGATGTGACAAATATAGGGTAACCCGCCATAATAAAGCCTTGCTAGAAATCTAGCTGGCGGGTATAGCTCAGTGGTAGAGCGTTTGCTTCCCAAGCAAAATGCCGTGGGTTCGAATCCCATTACCCGCTTATGTTTCAGAATTTGGCTGCAGGCACTGGCTTAACTTACGTTCCTCAATGTCGTTTGCTCCGTAGCTAGCCATTTCTATCAAATGCTAGCTAGCCATTTCTATCAAATGCTAGCTAGCCATTTCTATCAAATGCTGCTCAACGCTCCATAGCGCCGCGCCAAAGCTCTCTTCGGCATAGGTAATGTCACGCTCTGCGCAAAATGCTTTTACGGTTGGACTAGCCAGAGGATACCGATCGTTCGATACCCAAGGAAACAGGTGATGTTCAATTTGATAGTTGAGGCCGCCAAAATACTCATTGCAAAAAGCTGGCACCAAAACGTTGCGTGAGGTAATCACCTGCTGCTCTATGAATGAGAGGCTGTGATTGTCTGACACGCTGGGCATACCAATATGATTGATAGTAAACACAGTGGCCAAAATAAAACCTGACACCATCATCGAGATTACATAGTTAGTGACCGCTACCGGCCAACCTAGAATGGCGATGGGAATCAGCAAATAAACAATGAAATGTAGCGGTACTAGAACAAACTCGGCTCGACAGCGCTTAGGATTTTGAACGGCATAAATCCAGCTCACTCGCTGAAAGTCAAAATTGTGAAACATTGACAGAATCCAGAGCAACCAGGCCTGTTGTTGTACCATCCATCTCACCCAGATAGGTCGCTGTGCAGCCTCGTCGGCCTCATAGAGTTTGACAAAGAACAAGTTCATATCAGGATCGCGAGTCTCTTCATTGCAAAACCGGTGGTGCAGCTCATGCTTGTACTGCCAAAAGCGAAAGCTCCCGCCAGCAATGAAGGTGTGTCCGATATGACCTAGACGCAGATTTGTATTTTTATGGTCGGAGAGGGCATAGTGCCCAGCGTCGTGACTAATGTAGTAGAACTGATTAGCGGTTAATGCCAGTGTCAATAGGGAAAGCCAGCGCCAAGGAGTGTGGGCAAACGCGAATAGGCTGAGATAAGCCAGGATGTGAAGCGTTCCGTAGAGAAGGATTTTGCGGAGATAAACCTTAGGACTACGTTCAAAGAAGCCTGTGGTTTCGAGGAGATCGCGCAAATCTCGATAGTGCTGCTGGCCGGAATTAAGCAAAGTATAGTCCTTAAAAGTATTATAACGAATCAGTTTGTTTTCTTATGAACTTTACCAGCTATACACAGATACTACTTCCGCGAAAACCAGTACTGGCAAAGTAGCTAAAGCGATCGCCACTACCATGAGCGATCGCCCAGTCCTCTGCCTTATGCCATAACAAACAAGTTATCTCCAAGTCGCTAAGCGTACAATCAAATCAGCACGGTAAGCTAGGGATAAAAAAGGGAAACTTACGCCCTAACCCAAACCATAAGTACCCCGTTCAGGTAAACGCTGCTTTGAATGTGATGAATAAAAAAGCAACCCAAAATAATTCAAACGAGTTATGACCTCACCGAACAGCCAGCGGCAAAGCCTACAACTGCGCGCCATCCAGCGCAAACAAGTACAGCAACGTCTAGCGCTAGCCGCCGCCGTCGCCCTTTTGTCCACCAGTTGCTACTCAAGCAGGCCCGCTACCACCAGCACACCGCCCAATTTCAGTGCAGTCACCAACCAAAATGCCAACGAAGACATTCCAGCCGTTTTCTACAAATCCGTTGAAGAATGCGAAGCCGATACCCAAAAGCAGGCAGAAGAATACGCTGTTTTAGAAGCCGCCTTTAAAAACAAAGAACTTGCGACCCCACCCACGGCCCCACCTCTCAAGACAGAAGACTGCGGCCCTCAGATCGAAGCCGCCAAACAAGCCCACCAGCAGCACGCCCCCAACTACGCCTCTCTAGAAGACTGTCAGGCTGAAGGTCTTGAGTGCGAAAAAACCACCGCTGGTCAAAACGCGGGCTACTACCGCCCTCAATTCGGCGGCTTCTTCTTCTATCCCTTCCTCTTCGGTGGCATGGGCGGCAGAACCCAATATATTTATGTCAACGACGGCGGTTCGCAGCGCAGACTCTACCAGCCCAGCACCGTTTACAAAAGCGCTACGCCGGGACAGGTTGTTACGCCCAATGGTCGAGTGGTGAGCGATCGCGCCACCGGCTTCACCAACGTCCCTCGCCACACCAGTGCCCCTGCCCCCCAAAGGCCCAAAGGCACTGCCGCCAGAGGCACCGTAACCGGACGAGGATCCCGAGGCTTCGGCTCCACTTACAAAGGCACTGGCAGAGGCGGCAAATAGCAAACCATGAAACCCTTAAAAATTGTCCGTCGCCGCAACTGGCAGCGTCATGTTCAAGACAACGCCTATCAGGCCGATGTGCTCAGTGACGCCAAGCAAAAATATTGGGTTGAAGCGCTGCCCGATCCCTTTGTCATCCAGCTAGATACTCAGGAAGAGAGTGCGATCGCCCAAGCCACAGAAACCCTTTGGGAAATGTGCGTCGAATTTTTAGACTGGTTTTTTACAGAAGAGAGCGAAGGTGACGTTGACCAGCGCCTCGCCGCCCTCAAAATTCCAACCCCCTACTGGCAGGCCATCAAAAATAGCTGGGACAGAGAACACCCCGTAGAAGATCTCTCGCTCTGTACCCGTTTCGACTTCGCCCTTACCGAAGACCGGCAGATTAAGCTGCTCGAAATCAACGGCGAAACGCCGTTGCTGGGCGCAGAAACCATCTATCAGTGGAACTGGTTTGTAGACTACAAACGTAACTACCAAAGCAGCGCCGCCCCGCTACCCAGCGGCGCCAGCCAGTTCAACGAATATTGGGAAAGGATTGCCGGTCAGTGGCGTCAAATTGTTGAAGACTACAACCTCAAAGAAACTGGTATCTCCTTCTTAGTCGATGAACAGCTTGAAGAAGATTCAGAGATGGCCATGCAGCTCATCCAAATCCTTCACGAAGAGGTCGATGAGAATATATACACTCAAATCGTCTATCTAAGAGACCGTATAGACGAACGGGGAACCCTCGTACAAAGAGGGCTAGGGCTAGATGCAGAGGGCTATTTTGTCGATCACGTGAACGATCGTATCCCGGTACTTTGGAAAATGTACGATTGGTCAGATCTTCAAAATGATATGGCTCAAAGCGGCAGCACAGAGGCCTTTGCCCAGCGGTTAGAAGTCGGAGATGCCAAAGTTATTGAACCCCTTTGGAAACAGGTACTCTCCAACAAAGGCACACTCGCCCTCATGTGGCAGCAGTTCAAATCGTCTGACTACAGCCAATATCTGTTAGAAACCTACTTTGAAACAGACATTTCGGTAGACTCTACGAATCTTGTGCTGGGTATGCATGTTCGCAAGCCGATGCTAGGTATGGAAGGCGTTGCCATTTCGATTGAAACAGGCGTTGGTGAGCTTGAAAAACGAGGAACTTTTGGCTATGGCAACGAAGGCTTCATCGTTCAAGCATACGTCGAACTCGCCCAGGCCTTTGGCTACCACTACATGGTCGGAAGCTGGGCCATCGATGGCTATGCCGCAGGCGTTGTGATTCGAGGTGACACCTCGCGGGTAACGGGCCGTCACTGCCTGATTATTCCGCACATTGTTTCTAACGATGGTCTATACATTCCAGAAGTCGATTTTCCGGGGGACGTGTCGCAGTAATGGTCACCGCAACCATATTTAACAAACCCAAAATAAATCAGAATATCTGGAACTTAGAGACAGTCATTGCGAAAGACCACATCGTGCCACAGCCATACTTCGACAAAGCACTGCCTGAGGTCACCCACAACTTTCGGCAGCTCTTAAGCAGGGACGTTTTCTCCGAGGGTGATGCACAGCTACTTTACAATCTCGTCATGGCCCGTAAAGCAGAAATGTCTGAAGACTTTTTGAGCATGATGACACTATGGCTAGCAGACGAGCTAAAACACTATGAAGGTCTGCGTCGTACCTACCACAGCATCTCAAAAATAAGCTACGAAACGATGACGCTTCGCTTCTCACAACGCATTCCAGAAATTGAGCCTATCAGAATGCTGCTGAAAGACGAATTTACAATTCTTGTCGCCCTCATGTTTGACGAAATTGGTTCAGTTTACTCCTATCGGCGCGACCTGAGAGAGTACTACCGACACTTTGGCGACGAGATCAAAAAAATGGGCCATCATCTTGTAAAAGACGAGGGCACACACTTCAACAACGCTGCTGAACTGCTGTTAAGCCATCATACTCATCGCCTCGGAGACGTTCAGATACTGTTAGAAAATATTTCTAAGCTAGAAAAATCGCTTAAGAAGTATCACAACACGTTTTTTTTAGATCACGCTCAAGAACAGCATCGGTTTCCGCCCTACTTCAATCAGACTATTATCCGACTCATTTTAGCTCGGCTTAATCTTGGTATAAAACCTGCACAGGACGAACTAAGAGCACTTTGGCAATGGGTGCCAGAAAATCATCATTAAAAAAACGAGGAAAGGCATATTCAGCACATTCCTCGTTTTGTTCAATCTAGATCGTCAGCTTCGCGCGATCGCTAACATGAGCCAACCTAAATTTAACCAACCAGATGAGCTTCTAAGAACCAGAGGCGCTTGTCGATAGTGCGGGAAATTTCAACATAGAGATCGTTGGTGTCCTGATCGCCTAGCTCGTCGGCTTTATCGATGCTTTCACGGAGGTGCTTAGCGTAGGCCGCATAGCGATCGGCTAGGGCGGCAACGTGCTCCATGCCACCAACGGCGTCAAAATCGTACTCGGGCAAAATGGAATTGCTCGCGGCCAGACGGACGGTGCCCATAGCGGTTCCAGCTAGGGCCGTGACGCGTTCGGCTACCATATCGCTGTATTCTTCAAGCTCGCCTGCCATTTCATCAAACAGGAGGTGTAGCTGATAGAAATCTTTGCCTTTGACGTTCCAGTGGGCCTGCTTGGTTTGGGTGCGCAAGTCGGTGGTGGCTGCAAGCGTGCCGTTGAGCATGGCCACGACTGACTGGCGTGTGTCTAGCGGCAGATCGATGCGGGTAGGGTAGAAGGCGGTTTTGGAAGCTGTTGTTGAAACCATGTGAGTCTCCGGGATAGGGGGGTCTAAGTACCTTTAGAGCCTTGCTGTTACAAGCGACTGTAAAAGGTGTATCAGAGCAGCGAGATGCCTAAACAGTAGCGCACTACTGATTGAGCGATTGTTTAACGCTCGACTGAAATTATAAGACCTTGGTTGAACTTCTATATTATACTCATAACGACTTCGTTTTAGGAAGGAATGTTTTACCTAATAGCCGAATGTTTTGGCCGATAGCTATAGAGCTACAATTACTCATGTAAAACCTATCTATATATAGTAGCCACCCTATTTACCCACGAAGCCTTTATGACAGCCGCAGCCCCTGCAAAGACTCAGTATGAAGCCGTTATTGGACTAGAAACGCACTGTCAGCTCAGCACAGAGACGAAAATTTTCTCTACTAGCTCTGCTGCTTTTGGCGCCGATCCTAATACCCACGTAGATCCTGTGACGATGGGCCTACCTGGCGTGTTGCCTGTCCTGAACGAAAAGGTTTTGGAGTATGCCGTTAAAGCAGGACTCGCGCTGAACTGTCAGATTGCGCCCTACAGCAAGTTTGATCGCAAGCAGTACTTTTATCCTGATTTGCCGAAGAACTATCAGATTTCTCAGTTCGATTTGCCGATTGCGGAGCATGGCTGGCTGGAAATTGAGATCTTAAAAGATGGCGAGCCGGTTCGGAAGCGGATTGGAGTGACGCGGCTGCATATGGAAGAGGATGCCGGTAAGCTGGTGCACGCTGGCAGTGATTTGGCGGGCGCGTCTTATTCGCTGGTGGACTATAACCGGGCGGGCGTGCCCTTAATTGAGATCGTTTCGGAGCCAGATATCCGTTCGGGCGAGGAAGCAGCAGCGTATGCAGAGGAGATTCGCCGGATTATTCGATACCTGGGCGTGGGCGATGGCAATATGCAGGAAGGATCGCTGCGCTGTGATGTGAATATTTCGGTGCGGCCTGTAGGGCGTGAGGAATTTGGCACAAAGGTTGAGATTAAGAATATGAATAGCTTTAGTGCGATCGCTAAAGCCATTGATTATGAAATTGAACGCCAAATTGCCGCTGTAGAGGCGGGTGAGCCTATTTACCAAGAGACGCGCCTGTGGGAAGAGGGCCCAAACCGCACAAAAAGTATGCGGATGAAAGAAGGCTCTAGCGACTATCGTTACTTTCCTGAGCCTGATTTGCCACCGATTGAGGTGTCTGCCGATCAGCTTAGTGAGTGGAAGTCAGAGCTACCTGAGCTACCGGCTGAAAAGCGCAAGCGCTACGTAGATGAGCTGGGCCTATCGCCTTACGATACGGGTGTAATTGCCGACGATCGCGCGGTGGCTGAATACTTTGAAAAGGCCATTGCTACGGGCGCAGACACCAAGCTCGTTGTCAATTGGATTATGAGCGACATCGCCGGGTATCTTAATGCCGAAAAGCTAAGCATTGACGAGATTAAGCTAACCCCTGAGGCCTTGGCCGAGATGGTGAAGCTGATTGAGGATGGCACCATTAGTAATAAGATCGGTAAAGACATTTTGCCGGAGCTACTGAACAATGGCGGATCTCCGAAGAAAATCGTGGAGAGTAGAGGGTTAAGCCAGATTTCTGACCCGGCTGAGATCGAGGCGATGATTGACGAAGTGCTCGCTGCTAACCCTGATGAACTCGCTAAGTTCCGAGCAGGCAAAACAAAGCTAAAAGGCTTTTTTGTCGGTCAGGTGATGAAGCGCACAGGGGGCCGAGCCGATCCTAAGCTAACGAATCAGCTACTCGGTAAGAAGCTGGCGGGCTAGGTGGGCGTTCTATACAATGGATAGCCGGTGATTATGCTCACGAATTCTAGAATGCGGACGTGTAAATTCTAGAATAAGTACAAAAGAGGGGTTACGCCCCCCACCCCTTTCATGCCATACTGTGGTCATGTAGATGCACCCTGATGGTAGGGAGAGTTACCGAATTAGTTCGGGGCTCTCCTTTTTTCTTTTTAAAGGTCAGCCAATCAAAGGTTAGCTAACAATACTGAGCGCAACTGCCTCAGCAACCTTAATACCATCAACGGCTGCTGAAAGAATACCGCCTGCATAGCCTGCGCCTTCTCCGGCCGGATAGAGCCCGGTGGTGTTTAGGCTCTCGAAGCGTTCGTTGCGTTTGATGCGAATAGGCGAAGAGGTTCGCGTTTCAACCCCTGTGAGCACTGCGTCGTGCATGGCAAAGCCCTTTATTTGCTTATCGAAGGCGGGAATAGCTTCGCGGATGGCAGCGATCGCATACTCGGGCAAACTCTCGCTCAAGTCTCCCAAATGCACCCCTGGCCGGTAGGACGGCTTCACCTCTCCCAATTTAGTAGACGGCTTATCCGCCAAAAAATCTCCGACTAGCTGCCCTGGCGCTTCATACGTCTCGCCACCTAGCTCAAAAGCCTTTTTCTCTAATGCCCGCTGAAGCTTCATGCCGCCTAACGGATCGTCAGGATAATCTTCTTCTGGGGTGATGCCCACCACAATGCCGCTATTGGCATTCTTGCCGCTGCGCTCGTACTGGCTCATGCCGTTAGTGACGACTCGACCGGGTTCAGAGGTGGCGGCCACGACCTGCCCGCCGGGGCACATGCAAAAGCTGTAGACCGTGCGGCCGGCTCCTAACCCTTGGGTACAGTGATGAACCAGCTTATAGTCGGCGGCTCCTAATATGGGATGTCCGGCATTATTTCCATATCGGCGCTGGTCGATGAGCGGCTGCGGATGCTCAATGCGGAAGCCCACAGAAAAGGGCTTGGGCTCGATGTATACGCCTTGCTTGTGAATCATTTCAAAGGTATCGCGGGCACTGTGCCCAACCGAAAGGACAACGTGACTGCTGGCAATAAACTCACCACTTTCTAGAGTGACGCCTTTGATCTTGCGTTGGCGCAGGTTCTCCTGTGTAGAACCGCTTTCAATCTCTTCTACTTCTAGTCTCTTTACTCGACTTTCAAATCGAACCTCACCGCCTAAAGAGATAATTTGATTGCGTATATTCTCAACGATTTTAACTAGGCGATAGGTGCCAATATGAGCCTTGCTAATATACAAAATTTCGGGCACCGCTCCGTTGTTTACTAGCTCGGTAAGTACTTTACGTCCATGATGATCGTTGTCTTTTATGCGGCTGTACAGCTTGCCATCGGAGAAAGTTCCTGCACCGCCTTCACCAAACTGTGCGTTGGATTCAGGGTTGAATTTACGCTTGCTCCAGAAGCCGAAGGTGTCTTGTGATCGCGCATGAACCGCCTTCCCTCGCTCCAAAATAATCGGCCGAAACCCCATCTGGGCCAGCAGTAGCCCTGCAAACATACCGCATGGGCCCAGGCCAATGATGACAGGGCGATCGGCTAACTCAGCAGGCGCTTTGGCTACATACTGGTAGTCCATATTGGGCGCTCGTGAAACGCGACCGTTCTTTTTTGCCTGCGCTAAGACTTGTTTTTGTTTGGGCGTTTCTATATCAAGCGCATACACAAGCGAGATATTGTCTTTTTTGCGAGCGTCATAGCTGCGCTTGAAAACGGTATAGCTTTTGAGATCTTTAGGCGCAATTTTGAGCCTTTGTAAAATGCTTGCCCGCAAGTCTTCTTCGGTATGGTTTAGAGGCAGTTTGACTTCTTTGAGGCGCAGCATAGGTCAGTTTGACAGGCAGTACAGTCATTTTATCTTGAGAGCGTTGAAACAAACGGCCTTGAGCGCTATTTGCCAATGCAGAAACGGCTGAAAATTTCGTCGAGCATAGATTCAGTCATTTCTTCGCCCGTGACTTCGCTAAGAGCGTGAATAGCGCTGCGCAGGTCGATTGTCCAAAAGTCGAGTGGCAGTTCGTTGTGAATAGTGGCTTGGACTTCGGTGAGGGCGGATTCAGCTCGGAGGAGAGCTGCTGCTTGGCGTTGATTGATGGCAATGTCGGTGCCGGCGGCGGTGACATTGGTGCTGGAGATGGTGGTGAGAATGGCTTGCTCTAGCGCTTCGAGGCCTTCGGATTGGGCGGCGGCGGTACGGACGGTGGGTGCTTGGGGTAGCTGGGCTTCGATTTCGCTCAGCCCACAGGCGAGAATGTCGGTTTTGTTGAGAACGAGGATGTGCGGTTTGTTTTTAATTTGCTCGTAGAGCGTTTGTTCTGCGGGCTGCCAGCCGAGGGTGGCGTCAATCGTGAGCAGGACAAGATCGGCGGCTTGGGCAGCGGTTTGCGATCGCTCAATGCCAATCCTTTCCACCTCATCCACCGACTCCCGAATACCTGCTGTATCCAGCACCTGTAACGGAATGCCGCCAACAATAAGCTGAGACTCAACCACGTCGCGAGTGGTGCCCGGTAGAGTCGTGACAATGGCGCGATCGCTCTTACTCCAAGCATTTAATAAACTAGATTTGCCGACATTAGGCTGGCCAATAATGGCGACTTTTAAGCCTGTTCGCAGTAGCTCGCCTTGCCTTGCCGTTGAGAGAATGTGGGTAATTTGTTCCAAGATGGTTTGTAGCTGCGATCGCACTCCATCTTCATCAATCGGCGGCAAATCATCTGCAAAATCTACCCGCGCCTCCACTTCAGCCAAGACATCCAAACACTGCGATCGCAGCGCCCGAATTTCATTTGCCAGCTTACCGCGAATCCCCATCAGCGCGTTTTGAGCGGCCTGAGGCGACTGCGCCCCGACCAAATCAGCAATCCCTTCTGCTTGCGTCAGATCCAGCCGTCCGTTTAGAAATGCCCGCAGCGTAAATTCGCCGGGTTGTGCCAGCCGCGCGCCGTGACGAAGGCAGAGCTGCAGCACCTGCTGAACGGCCATAATGCCGCCATGACAGTGAAACTCAACCACGTCTTCACGTGTATAGGATCGCGGCGAAAACATCAGCAGCAGCAGGGCTTCGTCCACCGTTTGCTGGGTATTGGGCTCACGAACGTAGCCGTATAAAATGCGGTGGCTTTCCCAAGCTTGTTGACCGGGCGCGTGAAAAAGCTGTTTGGCAATGGCGATCGCATCCGCCCCCGAAAGTCGCACAATGCCCACACTGCCCTGCTGCGGCACGATAGCCGTGGCAATCGCGGCAATGGTTTCGCCCTGAGAAATGGGCAAAGAAATGGACGAAGAAATGGCTGACGACGGCGTATTCACTGCAACAGGTTCATTCAAAAGGTAGAGGGGCTAGCGGGGCAACAGTTGACAGTATGAAGTGAAACTTATCAATTTGTGACGGGCAGACCGATGAAAAAGCCTGCTTGTCGGGCGAGTTAGGTCACTACTATAGAATGAGATCTATACAGTTATCTCTCTAGTTCTTCTGTGAAAAGCGCGTGCAGGTGCAAGACTTGAAAGAGATAGGAGGCAGCCCTACTGAGCACTTATGTTAGATCCCAGCTTTAAATTCAACAAAATGCAATCTAACAGTATGAGGGGTAACGGTGCTACAAATGATACAGAACGACCTATAGGCCTGCGGTTAGTGAGACACAATGCCTGTAGTAGTGAGAAAGACGCAGGGGTGAAAACCCTAGAAAAGCCGTCAGTTGTCAGTGACAACAGCTATTATCGCAGTGGATCAGATGAGCGGCGATCGCTCCCAAATAATTTTTTCCTCAAGCGGCTTAATGTGCTGTATTGGAAGCGGGTCGTTCGCTACGTCTATGTTCGCTTTTTGCGGATGAGAAGTAATCCTCAGGCGATTGCTAGAGGCGTTGCTGCAGGTGCATTTGCCGGATCTTTTCCACTGTTGGGAATGCAAACAATTATCGGCGTAGCGATCGCCTCTTGCACGCGTGGTAATAAGGTCGTTGCGGCTGCCAGCACCTGGATTAGCAACCCGTTTACCTACGTGCCTCTATTTGCCCTAAATTTTCACATTGGTCGGCGGTTGCTACGCCTTCCCCAAATGGACTTGCCTGCTTCTAATGTGGGCATAGAAGCGTGGATGTCGATGGGGGTAGACGTCATGTCAGCCCTCGCGCTGGGCTCTTTTATCATGGGCATTATTTTTAGCCTTTTGGGCTATTACATTGGGCTAAATGTGGCTCAGCGAATGCGCAAAGCAAAAGTGGCTCAGCGAGTGCGCAAAGCAAAAGCGAATAAAAGAAACAGACCGTAGCTTTTTAAAACGGCCTTTTGAACTGAATCTAGTTACCAAAACTGAAACCGCGCCTGTTTTCAATAACTGGGCCTGTAGGGTTGTAAATAGAGTTGTTCTATTGACTTAAGTGAGTAGGTTTTTGCGGATGCTAAAAAATAGCTTATACACAGGGTTTTATCGTTCAGTTGCCCTGGCGGCTTTGCTGATTGTGCCAATTGCAGGCTGCGCGCTTATACCCTCAGCGGCAAAAGCTCAGTACGCTAATGGTTCAGGCTATCAGCAGCCTGAGCGTACGCTGAGCGTGTCGGGCCAAGGTATTCAAACGATTCCGACGACGTTAACTGAGGTAAGGCTGGGCGTTGCGGTGCAGGCAGAAACGGCTGAGGAGGCGCAGCAGCAGGCGGCAAGCAAGTCGAGTGCGGTGGTTAAGTATGTGCGATCGCAAAACGTAGAAAAGCTTCAAACCACGGGCATTTCGCTGTCGCCTCGATATGACTACAGTAACGATCGCCAGGTGCTGATTGGCTACCAGGCGACCAATACCATTAGCTTCAGAGCCCCCACTGAAGCAGCCGGTGCGATTATGGATGAAGCCGTCAAAGTCGGTGCAAGTCAAATCGACGGCGTGAGTTTTGTCGCCGATGATGCAGCCATCTCTACGGCCCGACAGCAGGCTCTAAAGCTGGCGGTAGCAGATGCTCAAGAGCAGGCAGATACCGTGCTAGCGTCCTTAGGGCTCTCTAGTCAGAGGATTGTTAACATCACCATTGGCTCAGTGAGTGCACCGCCGCCGAGCCCAGCAGCACCTATGGCAGCTCGTTTGCAAAGCGCCGACATGGAGAACACGCCTATCGTCGGCCAAGAGCAAATGATTAATGCCGACGTTACCTTGCTGATTCGCTATTAAGCTCAGATTTGCGCTTAAAGTCCGTACGACTGTCCCCCCGTTTCTGACACAGCTCCTTTCGTTGCTGTGTCGGCGTATGCGCCCATTCATATGGGTAAAATGGGCGCAAGGGGAATGCAAAAACTATGCTTGGACAAACGCTTGATAGTCGCTATAAGCTAACGCGAATTTTAGGGGCAGGCGGATTTGGCCAAACCTACTTAGCCGTTGATACCCAGCAGAGCAGTCGGCCTCTGTGCGTAGTGAAGCAGCTTAAGCCTGCTAGCCAAGACGCGAGCTTTTTAACCGTGGCTCGTCGTTTGTTTGAGTCTGAGGTGAGTGCGCTTGAGCGACTGGGTTCCCACGCGCAAATTCCTAAGCTGCTAGGTTCTTTTGAAGAAGACAGTGAGTTCTATCTGGTTCAGGAATATATAGATGGACAGTCTTTAGACGACGAGATTAAGCAGGCAGGCAAGTTTGACGAGGCCGCAATTATTTCGCTGTTAGAGGGCGTTTTACCCATACTTAAATTTGTTCATGCGCATCATGTAGTGCATCGTGATCTGAAGCCCGATAATCTGATTCGTCGTCGGGATACGGGCGAGATTGTGCTAATTGATTTTGGCGCGGTGAAAGAGATTCGCACGCGGCTGTTAACTGGCGAGCAGACGTCACTGACGATTGGTATTGGTACGCAGGGCTATACGCCAAGCGAACAGCTTTCAGGAAAGCCGCGCTACAGCAGCGATATTTATGCGCTGGGGATGACGGCCATTCACGCGATGACGGGGCGATCGCCTGCCGACTTGCCGGAAGACTACGACAGCCTAGATCTGCGCTGGCAAGATTTTGCCGAGGTCAGTCCTGGGCTGGCCCTTCTGCTGGGCAAAATGACTCGACACTATATTTATCAGCGCTACAGCAGTGTTGAAGACGTTGAGCGTGATTTAAATCGATTAGACGAACTGCCTGCTGAGGCCGCTACCGCTGATACCTATTTAGAGACGTCGATTCCACAAAGATCGCTGATGGATAAAAGGCCGATTGCGCGGTGGCGAATGGGCAAACGGGCTAAGGTTTTGACTGCTGCGATCGCTACCGTGCTAACCAGTGCCTTTATTCTTAACGCCAGACAAACAGGAAAATTTGTGATCGGAGAGCTTGCTGTTTATGATCATTGGGCTAGCACGCAGCCGGATTTAGGCCCAGATCCTCGGCTGCTGATAGTCGAAATTACAAAAAATGACCTGCGATCGCTCGGAGCCAACATTCCAGACGATCAGTCCGTTGCCGCCGTTATCAAAAACCTTCAGCGTCATCAGCCCGCCTTCATTGGCCTTGACTTGCTGCGCAACGTCCCTCACGAGCCAGGGGCAGAGATGTTGCAAGAAAGCCTCAAGGCTTCCAATATTGTTGCCATTGCAAAAATTGGCAGAGAATCCGGCGGCGAACTCGTCGCGGCCCCGGCTGCAATCGCACCTGATCAGGTCAGCTTTAGCGACATTGCGTTCGATTCAGACAGACACGTAAGGCGCGCCCTCATTCTAGATTATTGGAAAGATGAAAATTTAGAAGGTGGAAGCAGTAACAGCTTAGAGAACAAATCAGGTAACGATGACAGGCAGGCCATTTTCTCTTTGGGAATCGATTTAGCCATTCGCTATTTAGAGAACAACAAAGGCATTGTGCCTACGAACAGCGATATTTTACAGCTAGGTGATGTCACCTTTTATCCCATTACGCCTACGTTCGGCGGCTATCAAAATATAGAGAAAAAAGATCCAAAAACAGACGGATATCACATCTTCATGCGATATCGCTCTCAAAGAAATGTCGCGGCTCGAATCAACTTTCAAGACGTTAAAAACAACAGCTTTGATCCAGAGATAGTTAAAGATAAAATTGTTCTGATTGGAATGACTACTACAAACAGTCAAGATATGTTCTCTACCATCTACAACACGGGCGGCAATGTAGAGGAGATGCCCCGAGTGTTGGTGCACGCTCAGGTGATCAGTCAGGTTCTTTCTGCTGTCATTGACGGTGAAAAACTGCCCTGGGCGCTGCCAGATTGGGTTGAAATCGTATGGATTATTTCGCTCACTGGTATTGGCAGCACGCTTATGGTACTCACGCAGCGCGGCCCCATACTTATTGCGTTTGGCGTCAGTGGTCTTACGGCTGTCTACTTAGTTGGCGTTCTTTGCTTTTGGGCAGGAGGCTGGGTGCCTGTGGTTGCACCCATGAGCGCTTTCTTCTGTGCGGCAGCGGGCGCTCGCATTAGCAAAAGCTACCAGCGTCGGCACTGGGAAGCAAAGCAAGAAGCCTTAAGTCACGATCTGTAGGCTGCTGCTGTAGACTATTCAAGCCCATCTGCTGCTACTTCAGATAAAAATTGACCAGAAAAATCTATATATGAACTCTCTTCAGCTCCAAGATGCGTTCTCTCTTATTGAAGCATTGAAGCCGTTAGGCCATCTGACCCATCCGACTGCGGCTACCGTCCCCTTAGATGGCTGGTCGCTAGAGGGCAGAGATCCCGCTATATATCAGCATATTATGCCGTTGATGGGCTGGCTATATGACACATACTATCAAGTGAGCACGAGCGGTTGGGAGCATATTCCAACAAATGAAAATGTGATGCTGGTAGGCTCCCATAATGGGGGGCTACCAGCACCGGATATGCACATGATGCTTTATGACTGGGTGCAGCGCTTCGGACCCAAGAAGCCGCTGTATGGTTTGATGCATCCTAGTGTTTGGGACGTTTCGCCTTGGGCTGCGAGCATTGCCACAAGAATGGGCGCGGTGAGAGCACATCCTAAAATGGGCATTGCAGCTTTGAACAAAAAATCGAATGTTGTTGTTTATCCGGGGGGCGCTCAGGATATATTTAGGCCCTACTCAATGCGTCATAAAATTTACTTTCACAATAGAAAAGGATTCATTAAGCTGGCGCTGAAGAAATCGGTGCCGATTATTCCTATGATTTCTGTTGGTGCACACGCTACTTTGATGGTGCTAAGAGATATCTATCCGCAGGTAAAACAGCTTCACAACATGGGAATGCCCTGGCTTTTAGGAATTGATCCAGAGGTGTTTCCAATTTATTTGGGGCTGCCCTGGGGCCTCGCGGCTGGCCCGCTTCCAAATATTCCACTACCGCTGAAAATTCACACTCAGGTTTGTGAGCCCATTCGGTTTGAGCGTAGCGGCCCGGCGGCAGTACGCGACAAAGATTATGTGAACAGTTGCTATGAAGAAGTTGTGCGCAAAATGCAGGCAGCGTTGGATAGATTAGTTGTAGAACATCACGCAGCGTAACGACCTCTTTGTGGCATTTATAGCAAATAATCAACAAACCACCGAGCCGCCGATAGGCGGTACATCCTGCCATCGACCGTTTCCCACTGCGCGGATCGCTTCGGTAAGCGAAATATCTCCTGTGTATAGTGCTTTTCCTACAATTGCCCCTGATACCCCTGACGGCACCAGCGTCAGCAGCCGCATCAAATCCGAAACCGAGCTGACTCCACCTGATGCGATTACAGGCGTATCAATCGCAGTGGCTAATTCCTTTAGCGATTCCATATTGGGCCCTTTCATCGTGCCATCGCGCTTGATGTCGGTATAAATAATCTCCGCTGCGCCCATCTCGCCCATTCGCTGTGCTAGTTCCACCGCCATCACTTCGGAGGTTTCTAACCAGCCGCGAGTGGCTACTTTACCTTCACGCGCATCAATCCCGACAATAATTTGCCCTGGAAACTTTTGGCAGAGTTCGCCTACCAAGTCAGGATTTTCGACCGCGACGGTACCTAAAATCGCATACTGTACGCCTAGATCAAAAAGGGCACTTACTCGCTCGGCATCTCGCAAACCGCCGCCTACTTCAATTGGTAGCTTGACGGCCTGGGCGATCGCTTCGATTGCCGCCCAGTTCTCTGGCCTTCCAGCTTTAGCCCCGTCTAAATCTACTAAATGCAGCCGCGTTGCCCCTTCAGCCTCCCACTGCCTCGCTACTTCTACAGGATTCTCATTAAAAACCTGTGACTGCTCATAATCACCCTGAAATAGCCGTACGCAGCGGCCTTCAAGCAAATCAATAGCCGGGATGACTTCCATTATTTTGTTCCATCGAATCAGCTATTAACTATATCAATTGATTCACGAGCTAAAGGCCAATTTTATCAATAATGAGCTGGATTTTTTGATAATCGGGTGCTTGGGGATGCGATCGCAAGTACCCTTTCAAGTCCTGTCGCGCCTGCTCATAATTCTGCAATTCATAGTGCAGTAAGCCGCGATCGCGCACATGCTGCGGCTCTCCTGGCATCAAAATTAGCAGCTTGTCCAACGTCGCTACCGCCTGCTTAAACGACTCCAAATTTAGATACGCCATCTTCAAATTCAGCAGCATTCGCATCAAAAAAGCCTTGGGCGTCACCCCGCTCAAAAACTCATCTCGCCACGCGATATCTGGCCCATACTGCTGCTGAAACCGCGCCTTGCAATCCGCCAAAAACATCACTTCGCCGTTATTAAACGGATCGACAAATACCTCCATCTCATCCACCATCGGACGCACCAAAAAATGTCCAGGCATGCCCACGCCCACCATTGGGAAGCGAACGCGCCGAGCAATTTCTAAATAGACCAGTGAGATGGTGATTGGAATCCCTAGCTGCCGATCAAGCACGCAGTTGAGGCAACTATTGTCGGGATTGTAGTAGTCTTGAGTGTTGCCCGTAAACTTGAGTTCTTCAAATAGATATTCGTTGAGAACGTTAATGATTTTGAGCGGATAGCGGCCTTTGGGGAGGCGCGATCGCACATCTGCCGCCATCGAATCCAACCGCTCAAGATACTGCTTAGGAGCCATATCCCAATAATCTTCTTGGGCAATGTAGAGCGCCGCTGCCGCTAAATCAATACGCCCTTCCGCCTTTTGAACCTCTTGGTAAAAGCGCTGACCAGCGGGAGATAGTCTCATGAAAGATCGAGTAACGACAAAGTTTAAAAGTAACAGGCCAGATCGCGAGCAATCTGGCCTGTTACTTTTATTGTATAGCGTCGCTATAGCCTATGTGTTGCCTCGATCAATCTGCTGAGGCACTTCGCTCACCTTTACCGGCTCCCCACGACCAAAGTTATTAATCGCCCCAGCGACGTCAACCCCAGAAGTTTGCTTAAGCTGCGTCATAAAAGCCGCCGCCTGAGTCGCCAAATTTCCCGACTGCGTATCAATTACCGTCACGTTTTTCACATCAATCGTCGGCACCGTAGATGTCAGTGTCTTCAGCAAGCCTTCTAGCTTCTGCAATAGAAAAATATCGCGAGCACTGTCGCCAGCGGCCACCCAGGATTCAGCTAGCCTGAGCGTACCTTCGGCCTGGGCCTTACCGTCTTCAAGGATAGTAGAGGCGTTACCTCTTGCTTGGGCGATCGCCCGTTTACAATCCGCCTCAGCCGGCGCAATCACATCCGCCTTAAGCTGCTCCATTACCTGCTTAATTCGCTCCTCCTGCACTGGCACATCTGCCTGAATCCGCGCCAGCTCAGAGGCAATGTCCGCCTCCGCCTCCGCCACAACAGCCGCTCGCATGGTCAGTGCATCCTGTGTTCGCTGCTCCGCTGCCGCCTCGGCCACGCCAATGTCCCGCTCAAGCCGCCGCACGGCCGTAATTTTTTTGTTCTCAGCCGACTGCACCTCCGATTCAGCCTTGGCTTCAGCCTCAGCAATTCGCGCATCCCGCTGCAAATCAGCCTGCTGCTTACGACCCAGCGAATCCAAATATCGCACGTCATCAGAAATATTTTGAATTTGCAACGTGTCTAGCACTAGGCCCAACTTTTCCAGGTCTTCTTCAGCTTCATCCAGCAGGCTTTTGGCAAATGCAATCTTGTCCTGGTTCACCTGCTCAGGTGTCAAACTCGCCAAGACTCCGCGCAAATTACCCTCTAGCGTTTCTTTTGCAATTTTTTCAATTTCCTTCCGAGGCTTGCCTAACAAACGCTCAATTGCGTTGTGGATCGTAGGTTCCTCACCTGCAATTTTAATATTTGCAACCCCTTCTACCTGTAGCGGAATGCCGCCTTTGGAATACGAGTTAGAAACCTTCAGCTCAATGATCATGTTGGTAAGGTTCATGCGCATCACCTTTTCGAGTAAAGGGGTGCGGATGCTGTTACCGCCTTTGATCAGCCGGTAGCCAAGATCGCGATCGCCCGACCGCTGCTTAGTGCCCGCAAAAATCAAAATCTCATTCGGCTGACAAACGTGATACAGATTCTTAATGGTGAGATAGCCAGCCCCGGCTGCTGTAGCCAAAATAGCCAAGATAAAAGGCATGTTCAAAACTCCTTAGGATAAGTGTTGTCGGTGAGTGTCGTTCATAAGTCAGTGAACAATGAGGCGCTATATGGTCGGCGCTGAAGGCGTCACAATTTTGATATTGTTAGCCTTTCCATTTCTTGCTGCTGCCTTTGCCTTGGATTGGCTCAATGTTCCAACCACATCAATTCCAAGCGTCTGCTCCACCTGTACTAAGAACTGTCTCACCACTTCGGGATACACGTTTGCGAGGCTCGCAATCGACTTGCCATCGCCGTTATCAATGACGTTAATGTTTTCCAAATTCATCTTGCGAGGAATCGTCGCTGCTTCTTTTAGCACCATGTCAATCTGCTGAAGCAAAAATATCTGAGTCGCATCGCTGCCGGTTTTCTTCCAAACTTCTGCCAGCATTTCGTTCACTTCCGCCGCCGCTTTGGCATTCTCAGCCGCTTCAGCCGCTGCCCCTTTCGCGTTTAGCACCTGGGCTTCTCTACGCGCTTCAGCCGGCAACACCTGCTCGGCCTCTAGGCGCAAACGCTCTAGCTTTGCTCTTACGGTTTGAAGCTGCTGTTCGGCTCTAGCTCTAGCCTCTTTTGCCGCCGCTGCCGTCCGCTCTTCTTCAGACTTAGAGCGTTGATCTAGCTCAGCTTTAATCTTACGCAGTTGGTTCTGCTTCTCTTGAATCACCGTGAGCGACTGAGATTTGTACACCTCTGCTCGCCGCTGACAGTCCGACTCGATTCGTTCTGCTTCACCAAGCGCTTCGGCCTCAGCAATTTCGGCATCGCGAATAATGTTGGCAATTTGGCGACGACCAATAGAGCTGAGGTAGTCTACGTCATCTGTAACGCTTTGAACTTTCAGCGTGTCTAAATGCAGGCCTAACTTATTGAGATCACGGGCAACATCTTCAGCAATGCGCTCGGCAAAGTTGAGGCGATCTTCGTTGACCTGCTCAGGCGTCAGGTTCGCCACCACACCACGTAAGTTACCTTCGAGCGTTTCACGAACTACGCGCTCAATTTCTGATCGATTGCGGCCTAAAAAGCGCTCAATGGCATTGCCAACGATGTTGGGTTTGCTGGAGATTTTCACGGTAGCGATCGCCTGAATATTCAGCGGCGTGCCCCCCTTTGCATATGAATTAGTCACCTCTACCGGAATCGGCATGGTGGTCATATCCATCTTCTCCACCTGCTCAATAATCGGAATTACAAAAGCCCGACCGCCAAAAATTACTCGATATCCGACTTCTTTACCGCTATCCTGCCGGTACTTTCGCCCCGAGACAATCAAAATCTCGTTTGGCTGACAAATTCTTAGCGATGCCTTAACCACCGCAAACGCAGATCCGAGCACCACGAGTCCGACCGTAATCGCCCCTAGCGCCCCTGCATCAATCGCCGCCGTAGCATTCATTGGCTGAAAATGCGAAAACGCATCTACCACCTGCTCTACCTTTAAAGCTGCCATCTGCTGATTTCCTGGCTGATCTACCTGCTGATTAAACGCTGACGTATCTTGAAAAACGGGTTGACTCATTACCTATCTATCCTTCTTCTGCTGAACAAATATCTAAACTAAAACGCATCTTCTGCCACAGGCCTTTGGCAGCTATCCGTCAGCACTAGACGCATCAAAACTGCCTTCTGATGAAACCACCCAAAGCCGATTGTTAGTGCGGCCGACTACTAAGACAGGCTGGCCAACTGCAAAAGACTTCTTTTCATCCGTTTGCGCCACTAAGTGCAGCGTGCTGCCCCCAACTTCCAAAACCACCTTGCCCTTACTTTTTTCATCAAAGGGAAGCTCCACCATTCCAAGTAGGCCAGCAAAGTCCTCGTTTCTCATCAGGCTGCTGACCTGACGTCCTTTTAATCCACGCAAGGCGCTCACCAGTGTTCCGCCGCAAAATAGCCCAACTGTGATCGCAATGCCAAACACTACCACCGCAGGCGAACTCGGCTGCGTTGCCCCAATCACTAAGCCCGTCAGGCCGAAAAAGCAGCCCCCAAACGTCCAAAACTTAAAGCTCGTCAATATAGACAGCCATAAAGGCATCCGCCGCCGCTGACCATTCCGCAGCAAATCGACATCTGTGTCCATCTGCATATCGGTATCTGCATCCGCGTCTGCGTCTAGATCTACATCGGCATCAATATCCGCATCTAGATCCATCTCCGCGTCGAAATCGGCACTCAAATCCGCATCGAAGTCACCATCGGCGTCTAGCAGCTCGCCACCGCCGAAAATAGATAGGGCAACAAAGATGCCGCCAATTACAAAACAAAACCAATAAACTGATTGCACAAAGATTGCTCTCACAGTTGAACGAATAAAGCACAGGGCGGCACTGAATCAGTCTGGGCCACCGCTAGGACTCGCTTTTAATATCAAGGAATCTCACTCTATCCTGCCTTTAGATACCAAAAATGGTGGACGGATTCCCGAAATCTCTCCAAAAAAAGACCAAAGCAGCCAAAGCAAAAGGGAAGCCCTGCGATGAGAGCATTCCCTTTCTAATTCGTCAGATTAATCTAACTTGTTGGATTGTAATATCCGTCAGCCTTAACGCCCTTTAGCTAGGCTTAGTTTCCGGCATCAAACATTTATCTGAATCACAGCCCGCTGGCCCTGCTTCTACCAGCTCACCGGCGTCGTGCTCTTCTAAGGCTGCATGGAAGTCTTCAGTGGCTCTGCGCGATCGCACCTCACCCAGCATCTCCTCATACCGCGCCTTCGTAATTGGCTCAAACGGCAGCCGAGGGAACGTTTGCACATCATCAAACCGCGCCAGCAGCGCCGCTGAAATGTATCCCTCATCATTCTCAATCGCATCGTAAATCCGCTCAGCTAGCGGCTCAATTTCATGCTCCCGCAGCTCTACTGTCGCCGACGTATTATGCGCGGTATAAAACTTCTGCACCTGCATATAAAAGTCAAACTGCGCCAGCGCTGAGAACTTCTCAATCGCCACCTCATCAGCTCCTGGCAAATTCGCCCAGTCCACCTCAACCGGCAACTCGACTAGCCACTCAGTACAGCGCGGATCAAACGGATCGTTCAGCAAATTGCCGTTCTCGTCCTTATCAGACTGTGACGGAATGACTGAATAGCCATAAGCGATACAGGCCAGTGCTACCGGATCGTCCTTGCGGAAGGTGATTCGGCGGATAAAGCGCTGAGCTTTGGGCGGATGCCAGCCGGAAGACGCGCCTGTGAGAAGGCTTTTGGTACCTGCGGGTTGAACGGTCGTGCAGCGGTTAGGGCGGCGGATATTGTGGCGATCGCAATACTCCCAAACGGTTTCATGCACCACCTGCTTCCACCGGCTCAAATAAGCCTGCTCCTTCTCCTTAAACTCTAAGCCTTGCATCGTATCCGGACGACCTGCCTCAAACCATTGCAGCCACTCCACCCCGAACGCCTTCACGCAGAAGTCGAAAAAGCCGGTGAAAGAAACGCCCACAATCGGGTCTTCCTCACGAGACTGCTGGTATCGAGGTTCAGAAAATTTATGGTTTAGAAGAGCAGCTACTGCGATCGCTCCTGCCTTAAACGCCTCGCTCTGTGCTTCTTCATCCTTTGGAGAAATCTGATTTAAGTGAACCTCAGCCAAGTTGCAGTGAAAATTTTCACCGATAATTTCGCCACAATTGTGAGCTACCAGGCCATTTGCATCAAAGCACGAAGGCCCAGGAACAGTACAGTCATAAACCTTCTCAACACCGTCGGGCTGAATGGATTTCACAGTTACTGTGAAACGTTCTCTATTCAATTTCCGTTTGTAATCACACAGCAATTCATCTATCCTAGCCGATTTGTGTGGTTCACGGAATCCCACAACCTGCTGAAAGTAGTAAAGATTGTCTTTGCTGATAATGAGTTCATGCTGAGCCTTACACAAATATTCAGCGGGTTGCCTTTGCGCATCTGGCAGCATCCGATATTGCTCTGGCCGTCTCTCTTGATAGATTTTAGAAACAATTCCTAATCGCGCTAGCATTCTTTGAACCACTTGCAAATTAGGCAAATTGCTCTGCGCCAAACGAACACTGATACCCTTTAGCTGCGTACCTTGTACACTGCCATCCGCATCGAACAGCCCTTTCAAAAATCCGCAGTAGAATTCGTAGCTTCCTTGCTCTACCGAATCTGTAATATTTTTATTGCCCTGAGTAATGCCATACTCGGAAGCTAGTGCCGCCAGCCCTGTCGAGCTAATCACTCTATGCCTTAGCTGCTGATGATAGTGAACCTCTGGCGTTCTCCTTTCATATCCAACGGCCTTTTCTAGCAGATGAGCAGCGTATTGACTCATCTCATCAGAAGAAGTCTCCCAATAGCGCAATAGGCCAGTGTCATTCCATTGAGTTTTCGCTAAAGACCCATCTCCCACGAGACTACCTAGTAGCCAACCTTCATCATGACTGCCCGTACCGTCCCACGCTTGAAGATCGCGATGATCGTGTAGCAAGACATGGTCGCCAGGCTGAAGAGTGCCTGCTTCTGCCCATTCTGTGTACTGCTTCTTTTGAGTTTGCGCCGTTGCTTTTAAAACGCGGTGGTTCTTCGTTAGCCGTAAATCAAATCCTTCTTGCGTACTTAGCTTGACGACTGGTTTTTCGCCAGAAAAGAAGAATCCGTCTGCGGTCGTGCTGAACAGTTCACCGTTTATATAAGTACTGTGCTGCTGTCCGAGCAAATCTTGAACTCGACGAGGCCCGTCGCCAGTATGAACCCACGTGTCGGCTGTTACACAAGGATTTAAGCCATAGCGCCCTGTACCCTGCGCCCTGCGTTCAGCCTCTCCAGCCCACTGGATAGCGCCTTCTCCAGACTGAAACTGCTTACGTACAGCGCTGAGCACATCTTCTTTAGAAGGTTTCTCATGATAAACCCTAGTATGGTTTGCCATACGCAGAACATCGCGAGTCGGATCAATCCGCCAGTTGCCACTCTCGTCTTGCTGCCACAGATTTTCCTTTGCACCCGTAGCGACATCGTCTCCACTAGCAAACTGACGAATGCCCGCACTGCGCCGAATATTTCCGGCCACCACACAGGCTGCCGCCTCATCAATCAATAAGCAGCACTCAATCGAATTAAGCTGTCTGCCAATCGCATTATTTAAGATCTTGACGCAGCGCTCATATAGCTCAGGCAGCTTTACCGGATTCGCCATGCCACCGAAGCCTTTTAGCCGCTCGCCCGCTGGACGAATATCACTCAAGTCAACAATTGCCTCCACTTCGCCATCAAACCGCTCATCGGTCGAAAGCTCCAGCAGTGTTTGATACGACTTTACCCAGCCCTGGCGGCTATCACCGGCAATAATCTCAACGCGATTGTTGGCTGCATCGACTCTAATCTCAGCTTCTTCACGCCGCTGCTCAGGTGGCGTCGTCCCCACATCGCCCCGCATCGTCACCGTAATTTTGTTCCGAATCTTAGGCAGTTTATTAATGTATTTAGGCTCTAATACGGCCCCAGTCCCGCAGCCCATCATTGCTAAGTCCATCATCAGGCCAAAGGCAGGCCAGTCAATGACGTTGGTGCTCGTGCAGTTATAAGCGCCTGAAAAGTTCTGGGGGTTTTTGCTCCAGTCGGTGCCGCCTACCCATAGCCAACGACCTGAAGGCATGGCCTTGAGGTTGCGCTGCATTTTAGACACCAAAGCGTGCTCTTCGTCTGTGAGCTTGCCGAGTTCTACTAGGCCTTTTAGTGTGCGATCGCATACCTCATCCCAAGCCTCACGCCGCCCGCCTTCAAACCGACGGCTATACGTGCGATAAAACACAGGATAAGCCGCAGGTGCAGTCTCAGGAAAAGGACTCTTCTGACTGTTTTTTGGGCGCGTTCGTTCGAGGTCTTGAACCATGGTGGAGTATCAAAGGATAGAAAGTGTGGCGAGATTGACGTATATAGCGTCCGGCTGGAGCTAGTACATATCAATAACTCTATATATGCCGAATATAAGAATTGAGATTACCACACTTTCTAGCGTCTGAAGACGGCCTTCAACGCTACATATAGAGATATGAAATAATGAAACAACTGTTATCTCAGCCTGCTAACAGCTCGCGAAAAGCAGCCCTAGCTTGAGCACCTACTGCTGGCCAGCTCATATTATTTTTATAGTTCTCAAACGTGCTGTAAGCCAGCGATTGATATTGGTTAGTATCATTCATATACGACATCACGAACGCACAGTATTCGTCTGGATCGGCATCGACAGCGAACGTCTGGCCGGTAATGTCAGCCTTTACTAGCCCAGGAATGCCGCCTACGTTACTAGCCAGTGCTGGCACGCCAAAAGCAGCCGCTTCACTGAGAACCATCCCTAGCGCATCGGCCTTTGTGGGATAAATCAAAAAATGCGCCGACTGAAACATTTGATCTATGTGGGCTTTTCCCGCTTCAGTTTCGCGGTTGATGAACCCGTGCACTTTCACAAAGCTGGGAATATCACCGGGGGGAGTGCACCCCACGACATGTAGCTCAGTAGCTAATCCTTCGTCGTTTAATCTCTGCGCAACTTTCAAGGCCATATCGCCACCCTTACGCTGCCAATTCACACCCATAAAAAGCAGTCGGCAGGGTGAGTGCGATCGCCCCAAAATTCCCGCTCTCACATCCGCCGCAGAAACCTGATGAATCTGATTGGCCCCTCGAGGAATCACCTTAAACTTATTGAGCGGGACACCATATAACTTTGGGCACCTTGCGCCGCCCACTGAAAGCCATCAAGCGCTCGATACGAAACATCACTTTACTCAGATTCTTGATCTAACGTGTATCTCTCTACAGATTACATCAAGTTTTCATTGATTAGTTTGGGCATACATAGAGTGAGTGTTACGCCTACTTCGCTATGCCTAGCTTTGGAATTATCATTCCGGTTCGCAATCGAAAAGCCTTTACCGTCGCTATATTACAGCAGCTCACTGAGCAAATAAAAGCATCCTCATTAGCCACCGCTAGCGTGCAGATCATAGTCGTAAATGATGGTTCAACTGATGGCACACCTGAGCTAATTGAGCAACGATTCCCAGAAGTCCATCTGCTGCATGGCGACGGAAACCTATGGTGGACAGGTGCGATCGCCCAAGGAATGACCTATGCCACAAACACCATCAAAACGGACTACATCATCTGGCTAAACGACGATATTGTTCTAGCTGACGCTTTTATTGGCCAAATCATTCAGCACCAGAAACCCAATCAAAAAACGATCACAGGCGGAATCATCTGCGATCAAAGACACCCCAACTGGATTGTGTTTGGCGGAGTTATTGCCAGCCAGCTTATTAACGATACGGCGCAGTTTGACCAGCCAGTACTGAACGTTGATACGCTCAACGGCAACATTGCTATTCTGCCAACTCGCATCGTTACTGATATCGGTCTTCCCAATGTCCAACGCTTTCGACACTACGGCGGAGACTTCGAGTACATCTGCCGCGCTAAGCGCAACGGCTATATCGCTCAGCTCTCTAGTAACTTGCTCGCCACAACTGACTACGGCCCAGCAGATGTTATTCGCTACATGCCGCTTTGGATCCAGTGGGCTACTAGCGATTGCCTTGCTGATAAATGGCAGGTGCTGAAAAGCCTTTCTAACAGGCGATCACCCCATAACGTTGAGCACATGGTCAATAGCATTCACCGCGATCGCCCCTCCGTCCCCAAGTGGAAGTATTTCACCTTTTACTGCCGTAAGCTCATAAAAATCATCGGCAGCGAGTTCATTCCTAGGGCTGTCCGAAAAGAACGTATTCAAGCCTACTTCCAACGCCAAAATATTCCGTCCGACGTGGCTCAAGCTGTTTTGAACCAGTCATGAAAGTCCTACATCTCAGCACCGCTGATGCAAATGGTGGTGCCGCTCGGGGTGCTTACAATATGCACAAAGCCCTTCGCAACATAGGTGTCGATTCTCATATGCTGGTCGCTGATAAGTTTACTAGTGACACCACTGTTATTGGTTCAACCGGCATCACTGGCTCTCAAAAAGTTCAAAAAGGCGTTCGTCAAACCTATGAATACTGGCCGCTCAAACGCTATAAAAACAAAAAGTCAGGTGCTTTTTCTCCTGCCATCTATCCTAATAATATTGCCGCGCAAGTAGAAGCCCTTGACCCAGACATTATCAATATGCACTGGGTTGCAGGTGGCCTTTTGCGCCCGCAAGATCTTGCTAAATTCCAGCAAACTCGCCGCCGCCACCTAGTGTGGACGCTGCGCGATATGTGGGCGTTTACAGGCGGCTGTCACTACGCTGGTAGCTGCGATGCCTACGAGGCGAATTGCGGTCAGTGCCCAGCTTTGGGCTCTACTAAAATTTACGACTTGTCATACAACACATGGCAAAGGAAAAAAGTTGCGTGGAAGAATCTAGAGATTACGGTGGCACCACTGAGTCGCTGGCTAGCAGACTGCGCAAGGCAAAGCACACTGTTGGGTCACCAGCAGATTCAGGTCATTCCTAATGCCGTTGATGCCCAAAAATATAGACTAATCGATAAGGCGATCGCGCGCAGCCTCCTCACCCTTCCCAAAAATAAGAAACTCATCCTCTTCGGAGCCCTCAGCCCCACCGCAGATCCCCGTAAAGGCTTCAAACACCTGCAAGGTGCGCTTCAGCGCCTCGCACTTCAACCAGATCACGCTCAGTATGAGCTAGTCATCTTTGGTACTGACAAACCCACCAATGACTTGGGACTCAATCTACCAACTACCTTTCTGGGGCATCTGCACGATGACACGACGCTAGCCCTCACCTACGCCGCCGCCGACCTCTTTGTAATGCCCTCTACCCAAGACAACTTTGCCAAGACGACTATCGAGGCCATGGCCTGTGGCACGCCCGTTGTCGGATTCAACGCTACAGGCTTGAAGGATTCTGTCATTCACCAATACAACGGCTACGCTGCAACCTGTTTTGACGCTGCTGATTTAGCCTGTGGAATCGCCTGGGTGTTAGCCGAAGATAGCCGCCTGCAAGCTCTTTCAAAAAATGCCAGACAGACCGTTGAAGATAAGTTCACGCTTACTCGGCAGGCCAAACAATATCAACAGCTTTACTGTGAACTGACAGAATAGCTTGAAGTCGGATAATCACGATTCGGTTATTGCCCATTGCCTCATTTGCTAAAACTTCTAACAATAGGCTTCATACCGCTATATAAACTTAGGAACCGACGCCAGTATGACAACTGTTTTAGAACAGGGCAATATCAGCATTCATACCGAGAATATCTTCCCCATCATTAAAAAGTGGCTGTATTCTGACCATGAGATTTTCATCCGTGAGCTAATTTCTAACGGCGTGGATGCTATTAGTAAACTGAATATGCTTTCCCGCTCCGGCGAGTATAAGGGTGAAACCAGCGCAGAGATCACTATCGCTGTCGACAAAGAGGCAAAAACGCTCAGCATCAGCGATAGCGGCATCGGTATGACCGCTGATGAAATTAAAAAATATATCAACCAGGTGGCCTTCTCTAGTGCTGAGGAGTTCATAAACAAGTACAAAGATAACGACGACCAGCAGATTATTGGTCACTTTGGCTTGGGCTTTTACTCCTCATTCATGGTGGCCGACCGGGTAGATATCGATACGCTTTCCTGGCGAGAGGACGCTCAGCCAGTTCATTGGTCTTGTGATGGCAGCACGTCCTTTGAAATTAGCGAGAGCGATCGCACCCAACGCGGCACTACCATCACTCTCCACCTCAATGACGACGAAGGTGAGTACTTAGAAGAGGCTCGCATCAAGCAGCTCGTCAAAACCTACTGCGACTTTATGCCCGTCCCCATCAAAATGGGCGATGAGGTCATCAATAAGCAGGAAGCGCTTTGGAAAAAGTCACCTGCTGATTTGACTGACAAGGATTACTTAGATCTCTATCGCTACCTCTATCCCTTCGAGGAAGAGCCTCTTTTGTGGGTTCATCTCAACACGGACTATCCTTTTGTCGTCAACGGCATTCTCTACTTCCCTAAGCTTAAGCCCGACGTGGAGCTGAATAAGGGACAAATTAAGCTGTTCTGTAATCAAGTATTTGTCAGTGATAACTGTGAGGAAATTATTCCGAAGTTTCTCACGCCTTTGCGCGGTGTGATTGACAGCACGGATATTCCGCTGAACGTGTCTCGGAGCTTTTTGCAGGCAGACCGTACGGTTAAGCGAATTGCAGATTATGTCGCGAAAAAGGTAGGCGATCGCCTCAAAGAACTTTACCGCGACGATATCTCTGAATACGTCCGCATCTGGCAAGATCTAGGCACTTTCGCCAAATTCGGCTCCCTTAACGACGAGAAATTTAAAAAGCAAGTACAGAACTACGTAATTTTCCGCACTACAGCCGACTTAGCTAAAGCAGACGAGCCTGAAGTTGCTGTCGAAGTAGACGGTGAAGACGAATGGGCAGATGTTGGCAAAAAATCAGCCGTAGATGCTAACGGAGCCTCCTACACCACCATCAAAGAATACCTGGAGCGCAACAAAGAAAAGCACGAAAACCGCATCTACTACGCTACCGATGAAGTCTCACAGTCCACATACATTAACCTGCTGAAAGCCCAAGACCTCGAAGTCCTCTTCATGGACTCCTTCATCGACACTCACTTCGTCTCCTTCCTTGAGCAAGAATACTCAGACGTAAAATTCTCTCGTGTAGACTCAGACCTCGACGATACGCTCATTGACAGCGATCAAGACAGCGAAATCGTTGATGCCACCACTAATAAAACCCGCAGCGAGCAAATCAAAGAAGCCTTTGAAAAAGCCCTTAACCGCCCGCAAATTACCATTCGCACAGAAGCCCTGAAGTCCTCAGACTCATCAACGCCTCCTGCGATAGTTCTTGTCCCCGAAGAACTCCGTCGAATGCAAGAAATGAGCGCCTTCCTCCAGCAGCAAGGCGTCCAGTTTCCTGACACGCATACGCTCTTGGTCAACACCTCTCACCCCCTCATTCAAAACGTCGCTAAGCTAGAGCAGGGCAGCATCGTCCAATCCGACGGCGCTCCTTCCCCTAGCGCTCAGCTTGCCAACCTCATTTGCGAGCAGGTATACGACCTGGCCCTTATGGCTCAAAAAGGCTTCGACGCCGACGGCATGAAAGCCTTCACCGAGCGTTCTACCAACCTGCTCACCCAGCTCACCGAGCGATAAAACAGATTTTGTTCATATGACCATTGCTGTCTATAATGAGTAACTCCGTTAGCATAGAAATCCCATGTCCAAAGTCTGTGACCTCACCGGTAAAAAGGCTAATAACGCCTTTGCCGTTTCCCACTCCCACCGCCGCACCAAGCGCCTTCAAGAAGCCAACCTTCAGGACAAGCGCATTTGGTGGCCTCAAGGCAAGCGCTTCGTCAAGCTCCGTGTCTCCACCAAAGCCCTCAAAACTCTAGAAAAGAAAGGCCTCGCAGCTATGGCCCGCGACGCAGGAATTGACTTGAACAAATACTAGAGAACAAAGAATTGCTTTCTTAAATCTCTATCCCAATCAGCTCTCTGTGATATCCGCAGGGGGCTTTTTTTATACCTTCCTTTTCAAAAGACGAATATTACGCTGTCAGCTAAAACTCTTGAATTTCCAAGCTTCTAGATGGGTAAACTTACGGATTATTTCGGCTAACTGCATTGGGTAATCTGAGCAAATAGCATCATTCAGTTAGGAAGCCCGCCATGTCCGCCGACAAGCAGACTCGCAATCGTAAACCTCGCAAACCCCGCTCAGATTTTCGGCGACTAGGCGATCGCTTCATGAGCAGCCTCCTAAGAAGTCTGTTTCTTATCAACAAGCCAACATATTCTAGCCAAGCTGGTTTTGTTCTGCCAACGGCAGCGCTCCTCCTATTAGTATTAACTTTGACCGTAGGCGCAATGAGCTTTCGGACATTTAGCCGATCCTCTACCGTGATGGCTCAACGCGATCAGCAAGTCATCGACAGTGCAGCAGCACCTGTTATTGACCGTGCTAAGGCAAAGCTAGAATATCTATTTTCTAGAGATACTCGTTTCCCAGGTGGAGTACCTGCTAGCGACGTTATTTCTAGTATGATTTTAAACGATGGTACTAACGGCATCCCAATACTTGCTAGTAGTCCCTACGATTTCCCAGAAGAAACGCGAATAAATATAGACGGAAATCCAGCTTTAGACAATGCATGGGTATTTCAGACGGATGTTGACGGGGATGGGATATCTGCTCCTAATGAAGTTGTTGTCTATTCTATATTAATGGATGATGCTAATGACCCTGGTACAGGTGTCGTCAGCATGACTAGTTCCAGTGATGCTGACAAAGCAAAAGCTTTAGTAACTCGAAATGGTCCTATTAATACAGCTGAAGCATTGTCCGGCTGCGGTGCTTTCCGTGCACCAGAGGAAGGCTGGCAGGGACTAGACTCCTCTACTCTTCAAAAAAACTTTCAGGTGACAGCATTCGTTGCCAATAGAAGTGATGTGAATCGTACTGCTAGCACTCTTGAATTTCAGCAAGTACGACAGGCTGACAAAGGAAATAAATGGGGAGCTTGGTTTAAGTACGATATTGAATTGAATCCCGGTGCCAGTCGCGAGTTCTTTTGGAATGGAGCGATGCACACAGAAGGTAGTTTGCTTGCGAACGAAAAGCTTACTGCCCGACTGATTAGTTCTCATAATTCTTGTCTTTATACCCAAGATGCTTCGGAAATTACGTTAGCAGAGACTCCAGAATTTCAAGGGCAGTTTATGGCTGCGAAGGGCGGTGCAGACAGTTTTTCAAATTCTAATCCGGCTAAATTTCATCTTTTTAATGGAGACGGTGCTGGCCCTATCACTTCAAATTCAACAATAGATGGGAATCAGTATAAAGTTGAGCTTTTGCCAGATAACGATTCAGTTAAAAACACAGCTAATATTAGCGACTTGCTTTTAGATCCAATTCGCTTATTCACGGAAGATGTCTTAGCGCATCGTCGCCCACGAGCAGGAATAGAAGAAAGAGATCCAGACTGGGAAAATAACGGATTCTTTACGAAGAAGAGGATTTATAACGATAAATCAGCAGTGCCATACTTAGACGATACGTATCGCGCCGACAATAGATATGGCCCAAAGCCTCGCTACGATAAGAACAACGCAGTTCCAGATGGAACCCCTATTGGAACTCAAATCCCAGATAGCGAAGATGTACTAGATGCTTTAGACATCGATAACGATATCTACGGACTAGACGGTTATTGGGAAAGACGCTCGATTGGTCAAGGTTTAAGAATAATTGTTGGACAGCGCCTAGAGCTTGGAAATACCTTCGGCTGGCAGGGTAACACAGAACCTCTGTATCCTCCTAACACAGGACCTAATCTCGGTTACAATCCCGAAGACGGAACACCTAGCAACAACAACTATATGGCTAGTGGCAACACTAACTCAGATAATGGAGATAAGAACGATGTTTTCACTGAAGAAATACAGAGACGTACACTTTACGACAACTTAGCCTCTGTTCAGGGAATGGTTGTTTATCACCACGATTCCACTGATCCTTCTATTCCGCTAGCATGTATTGCTTCAACGGTTCATCCAGGGACAGCAGAAACGATTCAAAACAGTCGAACTTTTGAAAATTATCCGAGCACATCTACTCTTAAAGCAGACTTTTTAACAGGGTACGGAACGAATGGATGGGAGTTTGACTTCTATTCCTCCTTTGATAGTAAAATTTCTCCAACTCAGCCGCTAGGTACTGCCTTGAGAAACTTAGCCTACTTTGCTGGAGACTCATCTGGTGGCGCGCCTTCCTTTCTTCCCGTTCAATCGGCCGATGTAGTACATCCCTATCCATATCAAGCTATGTGGGGAGACTTTTCTAATTTGCGCCACGTTCTAAAATCTGTAGACTCAGGCACCTTATACGCAGATCTAAGTCCTGCGGATAAATCGACGCTACAATCTGCTTCTTGTACGCTTGGCCTGCTAGCCTATAGCTTGAACTCTCAGCTAGATTCAGTTGGATCGACTCTGGGTAGCTACATTACTAGTAATGGTGAGGCTAACAATTTTGGCAAGAACTTATTAGAAGCAGTCGGTGCTGGAAAGTTTGGCCCTGTACTAGGCACAGATGCCTCCAATCCGACAACCGGATGCGTTTATGCTCCAGGCACCGTAGGTTCTCAGAGCTACAACTACGATTGCACAAATCTCTTAGTCAATAAGGAAGCTGTCTTCGCAAGCTCAGTACTAAGCTCAACAGAGAAAAAAGCTGCAAGGTTGCTAGGAAATCTTGGGCAAATAAATCGAGATCGAACCTTTGGTTTTTTGCCAGCCAACCGCGATACCTATACAAAGTACGTAGGAAAAGCGGGTGGTAACGCAACCTATATGGTTCCTATTCCTGCTGAATGTAATCCAGAGACGAACCCTTCTATCAACGGCATCTTCAATGGCGGCGGCGGCGGCTTAACAGATAGTAGACTTGCGATTGCACTCCTTTGTGCCCCTGTTGCGCCTAAATATCCAGCTCTCTACTACCTGTTTCCGAAGGTTGTTCACGATCAGGTTGGGAGCGGCCAATCTCCTACCCAATGGAGCATTGGAGAGGAATATGTACGCCAGACATACCTTGCGGATGAAACAGCGTCCACCGGAATCAACAAGAAATCTGTAGTGACATATAAACCTGTTGGTGATTCTTCAATGGCGGGAATTGCCTCCATTGCTTTATCACCTACACCTCTCAGTAGTTGGAAACTGCCTAAATCTGATGCAACTGGAGCTTTTAATCCTGAGTCTATGCAGATTTCTACGCCAAGTGGGCTAAAGGAAGTCGCTTTGCTCGATAAGGCAATGTTTGAGCCACGAGAAAATATGAGCATTCGTGTTTTGGATTTTGACATAGATAAGCTTTCTAAAAATAGAAACGGAACTGGGGACAAATGGATCGCTGAAACGGATGGAATTGTCTATGCGTTTAGAGAAGATGCCGTTCGCGAGGACTCCATTGTTCGGCCAAAAGCCTCGGGTGTAACTTGGGATGATTGTGACGAGTGGGACGAATCTCACGCACCTTATGGAAATGTTCTTTCTCTAGCAAAGAGGAATTGTAGAATGAGGGTTATTACCGCATATCCTTACTTGCAAGACCCTCCATTGAAAGATGAAAATCGTATTAGTACCAAGCCAGTTGATTTCTATGCTGATCCTGACCGGCGACCTAACGGCTTTAGATTTGTAAACGGAGTGAGCCTAAACAGGTCTGCTGATGTGCAATCAGGGATGACATTTGTATCTGATAATAGCGTTTACGTTAAAGGGGACTTTAACCTACATAAGAGATTTAATCAGCCTGGTGTTTGTGCAGATCTCATAGAAGAATTTGATAAGCGATTAGATCCTGACTGTGATGGGGTAGAATCTGTCGATTTTTACGACGGCCGTACTGGAGATGATGGAACACCGGTTTCAGCACGCGGGTTTAACTACGACAAATTTTCAGAGCCATCGTTTGATAGCTGGAGACCTGTTGAAGTTGTGGGCGATGCTGTAGGCATTCTGTCGGGACGGTTTAGAGACGGTAATATTCAAGACGGGTTCGTCATTAGCCGGCAAAAATCTCGCAGGACTGGTGAACCTTCCTACGGAGGTAATAGCGCAAGAGGCAATGGAATTAGCTCTTATATGAACCAGAACCGCGTGAAGTGTGGTGACGATACAAACTGCACGATGCCTGCCAAATCTGCCTGGAAACATGCTAAATCTGGTGATGTGACGACTCCTATCGTCATTGATAGGAACGGACAAATTATTCAGCAGAGCATTAGCACCCTTTTTCCGAACGGAGTACCTTTTGCTAGAGAGAGTCTCTTGCAGTTTGTAGATAAAAGAGATCGCTGGAACGATAAACGCGGTGCGGATGTAGAATTACCGAGTCAGACTATCGTAAACGCAGTTTTTATTAGCGGCATCGTACCTTCTCAAATTGGTCAGTCCTACGGTGGTCTCCATAACTTTCCTCGGTTGTCAGAATGGTGGCAAAGTATCAACTTATCTATCTCAGGTGGATTTTTTCAACTTAGCTTTAGCACATCTGCAACTGCACCTTTTGATGCTGATGCCTGGGAACCTGGTGCAACACCTACTACTGACAGTGATCGTATCTCTTACTATGGTGCTGCTGACCGCTCTTGGGGCTATGATGTGGGTCTCCAATACGCTCCGGCTGGGCCTATTGCACGTCGATTTGTCAGCATCGGACAACCTCGCAGCGAATTCTATCGAGAATTACCCGTAGAAGACCCATATGTCGTAAATCTGCGCTGTGCAAGATATACGCCTGATGAGGGGGGAGTAGAGCAGCGCGTTGATCCTACTGTCGATAGTACTAACTGCCCAGCATAATTTAGTGTTGTTTATTCTGAGGGAGAACTGATGAGCGGCAGATTGACTAGCCTACTACTAAAACAGAATAGCTATTTGAAAAGTAGTGGCCTAACGTTGCTTGAGTGCTTGGTAGCGATCGCGATGATTGGTGTATCATCAGCTACCATTGCACCCGTAATGCTTTTTTCAGTGGCTACACGAGTACAAAGCCAGAAGGCCGAGCAAGCATTACAGCTCGCTCGGTTAGAGATTGATACCATTAGGGTAGAGATCGAACGAGGTAACAATATCTTTGCTTTGAACTATCCTCAGACCACAGAAACCGAGAATGACATTGCTGAGACAGATGCACCTGAGAACGTATCTTCAGTTTTAACTGCTAACTTAAGTGATGCAAGATCAGTAGATATTGATGACGATAGTGACAATGACTTTGCCGTACAAGTCTTTAGAACTGAGGGGATTTCTGATCCAAGTGGTGCCCCAATAGCCTTTAGAGTAGGTGTCAGGGTATACGATGTTGATGCTGTTATAAATAATCCTAGCAGCGCTCTTCTAAAAGACCAAGCATCCTTAGCTTTTACCAGTGGAGAAGGCCAAAGAGGGTTACGTCCCTTAGCAATTTTATACACAGATATTGTTTCAGGAGACAGAGACTTATCACTATGTAGCTATCGCGAATATACGAATTCTTTCTCCTCTACTCCTGAGGCTGATATAAACAGCAATATCGACTGTAGCTAAGCGTCATTTGTCAATTTTACTGACTTCTAGGTTGTTATGACTAGCCTCTCTTATTCGTTTGAAAACATAAAAAAGATTGCTCTTAAAAAAGAGAAAATATCAGGGTTTACTTTATTAGAACTTCTGATATCCATGTTAGTAGCAAGCCTTGTTGTATCTGGACTGCTATATCTTGTTGTTGAACTGTTGCAGATAGATAGGCGTGAGGCAACGCTGACTCAGACTCAACAAGATATGCAGCGAGCGCTTGACTATATAGCTGACGATGTTAGGGAAGCCGTTTTTATATATACGGATCCTACAGCGGTAATAGGGCCTGGACAAGTCACTGATTTGAGCCCAGGTAGCACCCCTATATTAGCCTTTTGGCGTCCGATTCCTCAGGATGTTCCTGCTAATATATGTGATCCTTGGGCTCCAGGCAGCGCTGGGGCCGATGCCGCAAAGTATGACCAGTGCCAAGTTCTAGAAATTCGACAAGCTTCTTATAGCTTAATCATTTACGCACAAAAGAGAAGATCACCTTCAGATACTGTTTGGAAAGGTGCCTCTAGGATTATTAGATACGAGCTAGATAAATATGCTGGGCCGCTTACCAATCTAACGATAACGCCTGGCTACAGAGATCCAGCAACTCCAGGTGTTGGCTTTACTTGGGCACCGCCTGTTCCACCTGCATCAATTCTGAATACTGCTGGAACGAATATTGTTCTAGTAGACTTTGTAGACGAGCCACAGTCTGTTGTGAGTGGTTCTGTAAACCCTTGCACATCAGCGGGCTTGAATGCGGCAAACTATACAGTCGTTCCTAATGGCTTGCGGGAGGAGCAAAATCCAAGCTTCTTTGGTTGCGTTAGAAACCCGGCTACAGGTGCTGTTGCTGACAGTAATTCGAGTCAAGACGCTTATCTCTTCTTGCGGGGTAATGCTGTAGATGGAGCTCAAGGCTCAGTTAATTCTTTCAGCGAAGCTAGCTCACTACCCACTTTGAAAACGCGCGTGCTGATGAGAGGTATTGTCAACAAAAATCCGAGTTAAGCTATTAGCGTGCATGAATTGCTGCGATATTTTCACTTATGAAAAAAAAACAAGGTCGTATCTCTTATTCTGAGAATGGATTTACTCTGATTGAAGTGTTGGTTGTTGTTATTGTTGTCGGTATCCTTGGGAGCATTGCAGCTCCTAGCTGGTTAAGCTTTTTAAATAAGCAGCGCGCAAATACTGTAAAAAATGAGTTTTTGAGTACTTTTAAGGAAGTGCAAGGAGATGCAATGCAAAAATCAACAGATCGCACTATAGCCTTTAAAGCAACTTCTAATGGTCCGGCTATAGAGATAGGTGACGGTAGCGGTAGTATAAGAACTCAATATATAGGCGCTGATGCTAAAAATATAAAAGTAAGCTTTTCGGGTGGTCGTATCAACCCAACAGATAATACTCCGTATGGGGGCGTGGGGTTTGACTACAGAGGAGGCATTATCGCTGATGCGCTTCCTTTTGTTGTTAAAGTAGGAACCGCTGAGAACCCCGTACAAAAGTGCCTAATTGTGATGACTTTGCTTGGCGGAGTTTCTGAAGGCAATGGATCTGAATGTGATAATCCCATTGTTGCTCCCTGAAAGCCATAGCTCATTTAGAACTATGGCTTTTCTAAAAGATTTAAATACAGTTAAAAAAGATTGTACACTTAAGATCATGACACAGCAGAGAACAGATTCAAGACAGAATGGATTTACACTAATTGAGTTACTAACCGTAATTGTAATTATGGGTACTTTAGCTGCAATCGCAGCTCCATTTGGCCTACGGCTGTTGGAGCGAAGCAGAATAACATCTGCCCGTAATGAGGTGTATTCTGCTATGCGGCAGGCGCAATACAAAGCACAGCAGGAAAGAAGACCGTGGCGATTTACTATCCGCGAGCAAAGTGATCAAGTCGAATGGGCTATTTATCCGGATACAGGCTCTCCTTTGCTGGCAGAATGGCAAAAAGTTGGAACAGCTTCCTTGCAGATCGATGGGGAAACCACTTTGGAAAATGCTAGTAACCTTTATTATGTTCAATTTGATGAAAGAGGCGCTCTTCAGCTTTGGCTGTTAGGACGAATTACACTTTCCAGCAAGCACTTTCCAGAGATGAAGCGGTGTGTTGTATTGTCTACAATTCTTGGAGCTATGAGAAAGGCTGAAGAACAGCCCGTTCCTGATCCTACATATAGCGGCAATAGTAGGTTTTGTTACTAAAGTGGATAAGCCGTTAGTTACTGCCGTTGAGGCCGTCGAAGAGGAGGAAGAGGCCGCCGAGGAGGATGGCGATCGCAGTAACTCCCAAAATCCAATCGTAAGATGCTGTACTTTCCATAAGTTGTGAGAGTAATGAGCTACTCAGTAATTATAAAGCTTTGTAGGCTGAGACAAATCTATTGATACCTGATAAGTCTTGGTGAATAGAGATGTGTGTGTAGCTACCCTGACGGTTTAGTAGAGCAGCAACGGTTTCAACTTGTCCAGCCATGAGTTCCGTGATCCAAAGGCCACCGTTTTGAAGGTAGTTAGCGCCTCCGGAAACAAGGATTTTTAAACTGGAAAGACCGTCAGGGCCACCATCTAGGGCGAGGTGAGGTTCGTGGTTGACGACCTCGGGCTGAAGGGAGAGGACAGTTTGAGTGGGGATGTATGGCGGGTTAGAGACGATCCCGACAAGCTTTTCTTTATAAGCGGATAGTGGAGATAGCCAACTACCTTGCGAGAAAAGAATGCGGTGGTCAAGATTATTTTTTTCGGCGTTGAGCTGAGCGATTCTTAAGGCGGGTTGGCTAATGTCAACGGCGTGGATGATGGCTTTTGGGAAGCCGTGGGCAAGGCCGAGAGCGATCGCACCACTGCCCGTTCCCAAATCAGCCCAATGTCCTGTTCGTATTTGGCCAGCAATAGGGCTCTGCTCAACTAGCCTTTTGGCAAGATTGATGATGAGTTCTGTTTCTGGGCGTGGAATTAAAACGTCAGAAGAAACCGTTAAAGAGAAGTTTCGCCAAGGCGTTTCCCCCGCAAGATACTGAACAGGCACTCTATTATCTATCCGCTGCTGCCATTTCTGAGTGAGCTGATCGATGGACGCCTGACACAGAATGTCTTGCTTGTCGCGATAGCTGCCTAGCCGTAGCGATAGCTTATCTAAAGAGGTAAGTCCCTGCAAAAGCCAGTCAACTTCATCGACATCAATGCTATTGAGCTGGCTAAGTCCAATAGCCCACTGCCTCCAGCTATAAAGCGTTTCTCCAGATATCTTCTCAGTCATTTACAAAACGTGAAGAAGGCTAGGAATGTCTATTACTTCTTCAAACTGGCGAATTTCGCTAAGAGCTTTTTGGAAAGAGCCTTCAGGGACTTCATGCGTAACGACAACTAGCTCTACCTGGCCCGCTTGAATGTCGATTTGAACAATAGATTCTAGGCTGACGCCGTGTTTGCCAAAGCAGGTGCCGAGCTTGCCGATGACGCCAGAAGTGTCTTTGACGAAGAGGCGAACGTATAGACGGGTGACCACTTCAGTATTTGGAATGATGCTGAGGGCGTGGTCGTGTGAGCAGGCCAGCAGTGGATTCGGATGAGAACCCGTGGCAAGACTAGAGGCAATCAGCAATAGGTCGGAGACGACTGCGCTAGCGGTAGGGCCTTCGCCTGCACCAGGGCCGTAAAACATTACCTGGCCAATAGGATCGCCTTCTACGAGGATGGCGTTGTTGACGCCGTTGACGCTGGCTAAAGGATGATCGATGGGCACTAGTGTGGGATGGACGCGGGCTTGGATGCTGTCTGAGTTAGCGGTTGGAAGTTTAGCGATCGCGAGTAGCTTAATCACAAATCCTAAATTTTCAGCATAGGTAATATCAGCCGCGCTCACGTTGCGAATGCCTTCGCAATAAATGTCGTCACGATTAATCCGACCGCCAAAGGCTAGCGCTGCTAGGATGGCAATTTTATCAGCCGCATCTAAGCCATCAACATCGGCAGTCGGATCAGCTTCAGCATAGCCTAGCTGCTGAGCATCGGTGAGGATCGGCTCGAAGTCACCACTCTCGTTTTGCATCCTGGTGAGGATGTAGTTAGTGGTGCCGTTGATGATGCCCATCACGGTTTGGACACGGTTGACGCTGAGAGCTTGCTTGAGCGGGGCGATGACGGGAATGCCGCCACCCACTGCGGCTTCGATCATCACGTAGACACCTGTGGCCGTCGCCGCTTCGTATATTTCTTCGCCGTAGCGGGAAATGACGGCTTTGTTTGCGGTGACAACATGCTTGCCGCTATTAATGGCTTTGAGAATTAACGTGCGAGCGGGCTCTAGCCCACCGATGACCTCAATGATGATGTCGATGCCGGGATCGGTGACAATGCTGTCGAGGTCGGTGGTGAAGATATCGTCGGGAAGATTGACGTTTCGGGATTTGAGCGATCGCACCCCCACCCGACTAACCTCCAAATCATTCAATAAAGGATGACGGCCCTGGGTATCTAGCAAAATCTTGGCCACACCCGTGCCAACGGTGCCCAATCCCAGTAATCCGACCTTTAAAGCCAATGTTCCAACCTGATGTAAAAATAACCTTACCAATTGTAAAGGAGGGACGTTCCGTAGAATGCCCCTCCTTCAAAATTCGCTTGAATGTACGCAAGCGCTCAGTAACGCAAGCGCTCAGTAAATGGAGGACTTAATAATGGAGTACTCATTAAGTCCTAAAAGTGATTCTGGGCCTAGTAAGTCTCTACATTCCAACGGTGCGCCTTCTTGAGCGTGCGGCGATAGTCAGACCACTCAACACCTGCTTTAGACGCTTCTGCGGCCATTGCTTCGTCAATACCATCTTCCATGCCCTTAAGACCACAGATATAGACGTAGGTATTGTCGTTTTGAACCATTTCCCAGAGACGGGCTGCATTTTCAGCCACGCGGTGCTGAATGTACATCCGGCCACCTTCAGCGTTCTTTTGCTCACGGCTAATCGCGTAAGTTAGCTCGAAGTTATCAGGGTACTGCTCTTTAATTTCCTCTAGCTCTTCTTTATAGAGGATGTTCTCAGTCTTAGGAATACCAAAAATGAGCCATGCTTTACCCTTGAACTGGTAGTCGGAGTTAGCTTTGCGCTCCTTGTCTTTAAACATGCGCCATAGGTAAGCGCGGAAAGGCGCAATGCCTGTGCCCGTACCCATCATCACGATGTTGGCTTCAGGATCATCAGCCAGCAGCATTTCTTTGCCGACAGGGCCCGTAATTTTAACTTTTTTACCGGGCTCTAGGTTACAGAGAAAGGTGGAGCAAACGCCCTTAACCGTGTCGCCGCTTTCAGGATCTTCGTATTCGAGCTGACGAACGCAAAGAGAAACGGTTTTGTCATCTACATCGTCGCCGTGCTGGGTAGAGGCAATTGAGTAAAGCCGGATTTTGTGAGGCTTGCCTCTGTCGTCCTCGCCATCAGGAATAATGCCGATACTTTGACCTTCAAGATAGTGAAGATCGCCTTCTGACAAATCAAATTTGAGGTGCTTTACGGTACCAATGCCGCCTTCTGCAACGAGTTCATCGTTGGAGAGGCACTTACCCAAGTAGGGCGTCTTGGGCTTATAGATATTGACAGGGACTTTCTTTTTATCTTTGGTTGGCGTCATTGACTTCTTCTTGGAGGTTTTAGCGGTTTCCTGACCGGCAGCAGTCTGTTTAGAAGACGCGCCACCGTTTGAATGGGCAGAAGCTTGAGCACTCGCCGCTTCACCGGCTGGGCGAATGCTGACAATAGTGCCGCCTAGCTGCATGATGCGTTTGGCTTCTTGCTGCATACGGCTGTAGGGCACTGTGAACGAAACGGTGCCACTACGACGAAGGGGCGCGGTCATGTCTGAAGCTTGGCCGCTTTGACCTAAGCCCTCAACTTCATAGACATAGAGTCTGTTGGCTGAACTACTTACAACGCTGCCAGTGGTGCTGGAGTTATACATCCTTGGTAATGGCCTTTGGGAGGCTTGATATTTCTATATAAGAAATACACTATCATTCTGAGCTGATCGATTTCACCTCGAAGATAGTCCCTTCGGATATATTTCAGATGCTGCCGATGGCTCTTATGTTACTCAAAAAATACAGTTTGGACGTTTGTTCGCGTCAGGGATAGCTGACAGAGTGCGAATGCCATTTGAAACTGAGCAGTCTGCGCTTTAGGGTTATGGCTTCAAATTTCTGCTTACCTTCAGACTTTTTTAAGTGTGATTCATACCGCAGGGCTAGGTAGCAAATGCGCGATCGCTTGTTTGCACGTCGTAGTGTCTGATAATATTTGATATACGTAATCAAAAGTTTCAAATCATGAATTTCTGTGATTTGCAAAGGTTTGTACCAGGGTTACTGCGATAGCAGTGTCTTTGGAATGACCTTTTCTTTTTGTTAATTGCTGCTGGTCGTAAGCCTTTGGTGTGAGGGCTTGGCACCAGCAATCATTGGGATAGGGAACGTTCGTTTACCTGCTCAAAGAAGCCCTTAAAAAATAATTTTGACTTTGTTGTAGAGGACCCTATGACCAGTAAAGAAGGCCAAGTAGTTTTGATCGGTGTGGCTGGAGACTCGGGATGTGGCAAGTCCACTTTCTTACGCCGCTTGATGGATCTGTTCGGTGAGGAGCTGATGACGGTCATCTGTTTGGATGACTACCACAGCTTGGATCGTAAGCAGCGTAAGGAGCAGAAGGTGACTGCCCTTAATCCGAAGGCGAATAACTTTGATTTGATGTACGAGCAAATCAAGGCGCTGAAGGACGGCAACACTATCGATAAGCCTATTTACAACCATGAAACGGGTGAGTTGGATCCGCCAGAGAAGGTAGAGCCTAATAAAATTATCGTGATTGAGGGCCTTCATCCACTGCATGATGAGCGTGTCCGCAATCTGATCGATTTCAGTGTATATCTCGATATTAGCGACGAAGTTAAAATCAACTGGAAAATTCAGCGCGATATGGCCGAGCGAGGCCATACGTATGATGACGTACTCGCCGCGATTAATGCTCGCAAGCCTGACTTCGAGGCTTACATTGACGTGCAGAAGCAATACGCTGATGTGGTTATTCAGATTTTGCCAACGACGTTAATTCCTGACGATAAGGAAAATAAAATCCTACGCGTTCGCCTGATTCAAAGAGAAGGCATCAAGGGCTTCGATCCGGTCTACTTGTTTGACCAGGGTTCGACTATTGACTGGATTCCTTGCGGTCGTAAGCTGACCTGCTCTTACCCTGGCTTGCGGATGCACTACGGGCCAGATAGCTACTATGGCAACGAGGTATCTGTGCTGGAACTAGACGGTGAGTTTGACCGTTTAGAAGAGGTTATCTATATTGAGAGCCACTTGAGCAATACGTCAACGAAGCACTATGGCGAAATGACTGAGCTGCTGTTGAAGCACAGTGAGTATCCAGGGTCTAAAAATGGCAGTGGTTTATTCCAAGTGCTTGTTGGTCTAAAAATGCGAGCAACGTATGACTTGCTGATGTCTAATGAGAAGGTTTTAGCTGAATCTGTAGCTTAAGCGTTTTTTTTAGACGATGCTTGTGACGAAAAATTGAAGGACAGCTTCTTACGAGGCTGTCTTTTTTTGTATACGAACAGCGGTAGTTTTCTAAGATTGACCTGACTTAAAGCCGAGAGGGTTGTAAAGTGTTCTTGATTAGACGGGCAGTCTCTGGCTAAATAGCTATGGCAGGTGAGTGTCGCATAGCGAAACACACTTGAGATATTTGCTCGGCGTATTTCGCGTTTTGATTCCCTTTCTGATTACCGTTCAGTGGCGTCGTTTATGTCTTCAGATTCTAAGCTCACTAACATTTTGATTGTTGAAGATAGTCAGGGGAGAAGGGAGATCTCGCTTGATAGCTCGGTGTATTCAATTGGGCGCGATCCGAAGTGCGATATTAGACTGGCATCACAGTTTGTGTCACGGCATCATGCAACGTTGGTACAGTTGCCGAAGGACAACGAGACTGATTATTACCGGATTGTGGATGGTAATTTGAAGGGGAAGCCGAGTGCGAACGGAATGCTAATTAATGGGCGCAAGGTGCAAGCTCATGATTTGAGCAATGAGGATGAGATTGTGTTTGGGCCGCAGGCTAAAGCCGTTTTTTATCAGCTAGAGCGTGATACGTTTTCGGGGATCGCCCCAGATGAGTTTGATATTACGTTGATTAGTCCGAATATGGTAGATGAGGATGAGGGTTAGCTCGAGTTTTTGAGGCGGGGCTAGGGGTGGATAGCAAATTCTGTGATGCTGTCGAACAGATGAATCTTGCTAGAGGGGAAGGTAACCTGCAAGGTGCTGCCAAGCTGGATGGGCTGATCGGCCAAGATCCGTATTTGTATGGTTTGACTGTCGGGAAGGGTTGCGAGCACGAAGGTTTCGCTGCCGAGGGCTTCCATTTGAGTAACGGTGACGGAAATGGCCCCAGGGGCTTGACCTGTGGCGATGTGTTCGGGGCGAATACCGAGAATTAGAGTTTGGTTTGCGTAAGGGGCGATGACACTTTTCCACTCAGATGGTAGCGCTACCGCGAAATCAGGATGTATGAGCTGAGCTGAATCTGCTGTGAGTTTTGCGGTTACGAAGATGAAGTTCATTGGCGGGGAACCAATGAATGCAGCGACGAAGCGATTGGCTGGCTGGCGATAAAGTTCTAAAGGCGGGGCGACTTGTTGAATTTCGCCCTGGTTCATAACAGCGATGCGATCGCCCATCGTCATGGCTTCCGTTTGATCGTGCGTCACGTAGATCGTTGTTGTGCCCAGCTCTCTTTGCAGGCCGACAATCTGAGCGCGGGTTTCGGTACGCAGCTTAGCATCGAGATTGGAAAGCGGCTCGTCCATTAAAAACACTTGAGGTGCGCGGGCCATGGCGCGACCTAGGGCAACGCGTTGTTTTTGTCCACCCGATAGCTGCTTGGGAAGACGCGTGAGAAGATCGCCGATTTGGAGCATGTCGGCAACGCTTTGAATGCGTTTGGAGATCTGCGTTTTGGAAGGTTTTGGGCGGCTGCGGCGGAGGCCGAAGGCGAGGTTGTTGTAGACGCTGAGATGGGGATAGAGGGCATAGCTTTGGAACACCATGGCGATGTCGCGCTGCTTGGGAGGGAGGGTGTTGACGAGGCGATCGCCCACCCAAATATCACCGCTAGTTAACGTTTCTAGCCCAGAAATCAGGCGTAGCAGCGTGCTTTTGCCGCAGCCAGAAGGGCCCACAAGCACCATAAATTCGCCGTCGTTTACAGCCAGATCTATGCTGCTGAGCACAGGGCGGATAGTGTCTGGAACCTTTTGTCGTGATGAGTTGCCTTCGCCAGTCTTGGTGCTGCCGTCGAAGGTTTTAGTGATGCTTTTGAGGGTGACGTTGGCCAAGGGTATTCACAAAAAAAATTATTCTTCGAGAGCGTCTTCAGAAATCTCAGTGATGCGCGCTTCGGTAACCGTTTCGGAGCGGTTGGGGGTGATGAGTCGAGCGTTGGGTTGAGAGCGACCCTGAAGCGGGATGTTGTCGATTTTGACTTGGGCAAAGCGGTTTTCGTCAGTAAGTAGGGTGACGTTGGTTTCGGGCACTGCCAGTATCATGGCGGCTAGCGTGTCGTTTTTTAAGTCGAACTTGAAGGACTGAGAGCCGATGCCGCCTCGGTTAGAGGCTCTAAAGTTACTGACGAGCATTCGTTTGCCGTAGCCTTTTTGCGAGACAAGCAGCAGGGTGTCTTTAACACTGACCGGAACGCCGCCGACTAGGCGCTCATTTTTGGTGAGGCGGATGCCTTTGGTGCCCTGAGAGGTCCGGCTGGACTCAGGTAGCTGATCGTCATTTATTTGGAAGCGGAGCAGCCTGCCGCCAGATGAAGCTAGCACGACATCGGTGCCAATGTCGGCAGTGAAGGCAAAGAGCAGCGTGTCGTCGTCTTTGAGCTTGAGAGCCGTAAGGCCACGACCGCTGATGTTAGTCAGTTCGCTAGCGGGAAGCCGTTTGACCCGTCCCTGAGCAGAGATAACGATGAGCTGTTGGGCTAGGCGCTCCTCAGTCATCACAATGTGGGTAACGATGCTATCAGGAGTGCTACCCACGGCGGGGGGAAGTAGATTGATCAGCGGCACGCCTTTATTGTTGCGCTGGGCTAGCGGGACATCGTTTGTATTAACGCTGTAGGCTTTGCCATCGCGGGTGAGCACCAGAATTTCTTGAGTAGGATTAGTAATTTCGGCTTGGATGGTGACGTCATCAAATTCGTCGAGCGTTTTGCTGGGTGCGGTTTCTTTAGCTTTACGACGGCTGTAGGTTTTGATAGCGGAGCGGCGGATGTAGCCTTTGCGCGTGATTTCAAGCACAAACTCGACTTCGCTTTCTTCAGCGGCGATTTCAGCCAGGACTTTTTCTTCTTTTTTACGCTGAGCGGCGGTTTGAATGCGGGTGCGGCGAGGGTCGTTGAATTTCTTTTTGAGCGATCGCAGCTCCTTCTTCAGCGACTTCATCAGCACTGAGCGGTCTTCAATGAGAGTCTCAAGCGCTTCAATGCGGTCAGCGAGTTCTTCGGCTTCGTCGCGGAGCTTTTGCTGCTCTAGCCCAGTGAGCCTGCGCATAGGCATAGAGAGAATGCTGTCAGACTGCTGATCGCTAAGATCTAAGAGTTCTTTCAGCTCTTGTTTTGCGGTGGTGCCATCCGGAGCGCCTCGTAAGATTTCAATCACATCATCGAGATTATCGAGGGCAATCGTTTGGCCTTCTAAGATGTGGGCACGGCTTTGCTTTTGGCCGAGTTCGTGGTGATACTGCCGAATGAGCGTGTCTTCGCGGAAGGTGAGAAAGGCTTCAAGGATTTCTCGGAGTGAGAGCTGGCGGGGCTGGCCGTCATCAATGGCGAGCATGATTGCCCCAAAGTTAGTTTGCAGCGGCGTCATTTTGTACAGATCGTTCAAAATCAGGTGCGGCTGGGCTTCGCGCTTGATTTCGATAACGACTCTCATGCCATCTCTGTCGCTTTCGTCTCGGATGTCGGTAATGCCTTCGATGCGGCCTTGGTTGACCAGACTAGCAATTTTGGTAATCCAGCTAGCTTTGTTGACCTGGTAAGGAAGCTCGGTGATGATGATAGCCTGACGCGATCGCTTCCCTTTCGCCCCTTTAATCTCTTCAAAATTGGCAATCCCTCGAATCGGAATGCCACCGCGCCCCGTCCGATAGGCATCATGAATTCCTTTCGTATCAATAATCTCTGCGCCCGTAGGAAAGTCTGGGCCAGGAATAAGATCAAACAGCTTGTCGTTAGAAAGGTTAGGGCGATCGATCAGCGCAATTAAGCCATCGATTACTTCACCCATGTTGTGCGGTGGAATATTCGTTGCCATCCCGACCGCAATGCCGGAGCTGCCGTTGAGCAGTAGGTTAGGAAGTTGTGCTGGTAGGACAATCGGCTCTTGCTGCGAGCTGTCAAAGTTATCAGCAAAATCAACGGTGGCTTCACTGACTTCACCTAAAAGCGCGCTGTGGCCAATTTCTGCTAAGCGCGTTTCGGTGTAGCGCATGGCCGCTGGCGGATCGTTATCGACTGAGCCAAAGTTGCCGTGACCTGAAAGTAGCGGGTAGCGACTTGAGAAGTCTTGAACCATCCGCACTAGCGCGTCGTACACCGCTTGGTCGCCATGGGGATGGTATTTACCTAGCACGTCACCGACCACGCGAGCGCATTTTCTAAACGGCCGATCCGGCACCAGCCCTAGTTCGTGCATGGCGTAGAGAATGCGCCTATGAACTGGTTTTAGACCGTCTCGAACATCGGGAAGCGCCCGCCCAACAATGACGCTCATGGCGTATTCCAAGTACGATCGCTGCACTTCTGTGTGAAGTGCGGTGGTTACGATCTGCTCTTTGGAAAAGTCCAACTGTTTCGCCATGGATGGAGTCTCTGTATAGATAAAGCTGAGGTGTACGTTACACGGAAGGGTCGAAAAACTGCAATACTCTAGGACGTAGTTCCCAAGCGTTGCGCCAGAGGCGGTCTTTAGTTTGTAGCATTAAGCTGTGTCATAAGTGTCATGCTAAACAGCAAGCTGCAAAAATATCAAAAAGTTTTGAAGCTTGCCTGATAGCCGTTAGGCTGAGGCTATTGAGATCTATCGCTCAACGTTCCGTTCGTTTTCAGCCCCATTGCAGTTCAAAAAAAGCCATGAAGACCGTGCTAATTGTGGAAGACGATATGGTAAACGCTCGCGTTTTCTCAAAGATACTGACGAAGAGAGGCGGGCTAAATGTTAAGCACACCGAGAATGTGGATGAGGTGATTAAAATTGCTAAGGCTAAAGAAGCCGATGTAATTTTGATGGACGTTTCGCTCTCTCATAGCGTTTATGAGGGCAAGCCAGTTGATGGAATTGAGATTACGCAGATGCTGAAGGGCAATCCTGAAACAGCGTCGGTGCCGGTGATTTTGGTGACGGCCCATGCCATGGATGGCGATCGCGAAACATTTCTCAACCAGAGTGGTGCAAACGGCTACATCTCAAAACCAGTAGTGGATCACCAAAAGTTCGTTGATGACATTGCAGCGCTTATTCCTGACTAAGAATAGTTCACTTGTATCACGTTTTCAAATAAAAAAGGCGACTGGACTAAATAGAGAGCCAGTCGCCTTTTTTTATGTTTTGCTTTTTAACGTCAGTTCGGGATAAGGATAGCGATAAAAAAGAAGGACAGGTACGCTGAGATTACCAAAATCAATCAGCCCTGTCCTCCGCTATGTCTAGCTTAGAAGAACTCTTTTGCCACGTCGATGACT
>JBHYED010000029.1:502-52938 GCA_051860365.1 Phormidesmis sp. | reverse complement strand
ACAGATTTTGATGCCTAAAATTACTTAGAGATTTTTTGTGGCCGTTATTGCGGTTCTTTGAGCCTTTTCGCTGGTACTGATGGGCATATCCTTAAAAAGAGAGGTCGGAGTTCGCCAACAGTATCGTCTAAATTTTGAGAAGGTTAAATGTACTACTACGTTTCGCTTGATCGTGCTAACCACTCTTTTATCTGAGTAACACAGCCTGGTAAATCATGCATGATCGTAGGGCCTTGAATTCTAAGAGACCGAATATTGAGTTCATTGAGACTAGCATCGATTTTTCTGTCTTTACTCTTTGCTTTGTCACTGGTGTGATGCTGCTTAGAATCACAAAAAATTGCCAGTTTTTCTTTTTCAAAGTACAAGTCAGCAGACGTTATCAAGCGGTCTTCTCTCTTGATGTTAGAAGCTGAGACCATATCATAAAAATTTGCATAGATAGACCCATCCCTAAAAATAGATGTTTGTATTGTTGGAAAGAGACCTGCGGCTGCTAAAGCATGAATGAGAAATAGCTCAATAGGCGAGTCTGCTCCCCACAATTTTCTGGGTTCTAGCTTCCGGAACGGAGCATAGTAACGTTTTATCCTGTAATCGCGATATTTTCTTCGAGTACGCGAGTCAATAGATTTGATATCCGTAAGTAATACGTCTCTTTTGTTGTATCTGTCTGCCAAAAAATATGCTCCGATGACAAATCCGATTGAGTCGGTATACATCTCGTCTGATGAACTTAAAAGAGTTGCAGAGTCTCCAAATAGGCTCCACCTACCTATGAAAGAGTTAAAATCTAAGTAGACAGGTTTCGAATCTAAGATCTTCTCTACTGAGAAATTTCTAAAGAATTTAGCGCTAACTTTCTCTACTTTTCCTCTTTTTGACGCTGGGACAAGAGAGATGCTATATGGTCTACCTTCGCTGATATCACTAGCATCTTTGAATCCATATAGATTGGCTACTATTAAAATCATTTGAAATTTTATTTGTTGTCTCGAATAGTAATTTATGATTTCTGAAGATGGTTGCGGAAAACTGACAGCAGATATTTCAGCGATATCAGATGTCATGGGTTGGAGACCGTCTAACGTAAAAAGGTCTGAATTGAGAACGTTTGGCAAGACGGAACGATCTAGCCCGATGGGTAAGCGCGGTAATTCTTTGTAGTGCGGGATTTTTTCTAAGACAGGAGGTCGGTTGGTAATCATTACTTAAGAAGGCGCACAGATTTACGGTCGAATATAATCAGACGACATGGAATTTCTCCGATTGCTGATTCTATCTGCTTAGACAGCAACTGTGACGTTTATACTTCCCATGGACTTCAAAATCAGTCGAATACTGCTAGGAGACTATTGAAATAGCATGTATGATCGCTCCGAATTTTTTTTTGAAGCATGTGGCTTTTGGCTAAGCAATATAGCCACATGCCTGCTGTAGTTGCCTATTAGTTTGACTACTAGCCTGCTCTATATTATTCACTCTCTAGAGAAACTGGGCTTGTATGTATGTAGTCAAAATACTTCTCGCCTTCTTCTCCTATGGAGTTTTCGATCTCCTGCTCGCTTCGACCAGCTTGACACCCCCATCGTCCTCGCCACATAAATTGCTCCCTTCCTTGAAACGAATCTTTCCAAAAAAACGAACATTTTATCGCGCCAATACGAATACCCTCGATCTCATCGCCGATATTAATTGTTTGCAGTCCGTCTAATTCCTCAACGCTAGTAATGGACGTAATCGCATAGTTTTCTGTCTTTCCGACATATCTAACTTTGCTATCAGAATCAAGAGTTACTGAATTTACCCATCGGTCAGGTTGTTTCTCTAGCTCAGGCTGCTTAGGTTCGTTACTAGCGCAAGCTGTCATGAGTGCAGCTATCGTATAAAAAATGCATGCAGTCAGAAAAGTTTTAATCGGTTGACGAGACTGTAATCCTCGATTGGTAATTCTATGGAAGTTCATTATCTATACTGTACAAAAGGATGAGTGATAAAAATTAGCAGTCATTCGAGACACCTATCGTAATATGCACAAGAACTAATACACGACTAGGAAAGCAGCACAGCCCACAGCGTAAGTCATTTTTGAAAGCTGCGGTGTTTAAGGACGGTAGGACTTTCGGGTCAAAATTTTACTCGATGTAGGCTATTCGACATCGCTAGTCTAGTCGAATAGCCCAAACTACTGAGGCTAAAGTAATTGCTACTGCAAGCATATTGTCAAAAAACCGGTCGTTAAGTTTACGGTACTTATGTACTGTATAGCCTGCTGGCAGCGCTGTTTTTGCCTTCCTCATATCTCGCGATCGCATAGTTGAGCACATACTCTGAAACAGTGGTTCGTGTAATCGTCTCTACCCAATACAAGTGTTCAACTGTTTTTAGTAGCATTTCGGCCTGGAGATCGCACTCCTCAGATGTTTACTTCATTCAGGATTCCAAAAATCTAAAGCACTAAAGAGGCTGAAGTCTCGGAAGTTGTATGTCCAAACGGGACAACGGTATTGCAGTGCCGTGAGCATCACAGTCGCATCCTCAAGCGAGCCTCGCCACTGTGGGAGCTGAGCCACCACCGTTTGCAACTGCTCAAAAGCTTCCGCATCCATCGGCAATACGTGAAGACTCTCGTTCATCGTCAGCAATGTTTGCTGAGCCACCTCAGGTCTAGTTCTTTGCAGCAGCCACTTGTAAACCTCAAACACAATAGGCAAAGGCGTCAACAGTGATACGTTAGTTTGCGTGAGCTGCTTGAAGCCCTCAACACACTGACGGTGATAAGTATCTTTAGCGTAGAACAGGCCGATCAGGGGGCCAGCATCCAGCACAATCTGCTTCAACCCTCAAAGTCCTCGGCATGTTCAGATGCGCCTAAAGGTGCTTCCGCGACGATACCAGCGAGTGCGAGTAACTTAGAGCCATCCTTCGGCAACCGTCGAATCTGTAGTGCCTCTTGAATAAGTGATGCCAGCGTCTCCGTTGGATAGGTTTCTAGATACGTTGTGAGTTGTTGAGCAAGCTGGTCAGGCAGTTCAATCGTGAGCTGTGTCATTGGGCGGTTACTCTTGATTTATACAGATGCTGGGGTTTCAACACCGTGTATCGGCTATCTTGATGCCAGTTTACCGCACGCTCTCGTTAGGACTCTTAACCTTTTACCGTTAGCTGAGGCTCATGCCCAGCAACCTGCCATGAATGACAATGACCTCGACTCAGATACAGGTGATCGCACCTCCTCCGTTACTAAGACTGTCACTTTGCTGAGAGGTGATCGCTTTATATGATCGCACCTCCTCTGTTCAGCTCGTGTGGCACAGCCATCTTTAAATCCTGACAGTTTGAGAATAGCGGCACAGAGGCTTGCTGCTGAAGTCATCATCGCTAGCTTCCACGCCGCAGAATCCTTGTAGCATCAAGCTTTCTTGATTAGCAGTCAATTCGTAGTCGGACATTTAGTCAAGTCCAAATAATAGTATTTATTTGCAGATAGAGCGGCTTCTAAGTTCGAGATTGCGATCCGCTGCGCCTTTACGGTCGTGAGACCGCTAAAAAATTAGGAGTAATTCAATCGTCGCTGTACCTCTGTCGTAACACAAAAGCGATTTTCTACGACTCGCTAATTATATCGGTCTAACCCTCTTTAGTGAAGGTATACCCCAGCACCCTGAGTAGTTCAGCTGCTGCATCGATCTTGGCAGCTTTCTTGTTCTTGCCGTGACCCTTAGCAAAGTGGTGCTCTCCTATAAACTTGAACCGGCACAGACACTCAAAGTTAGGATGACTGCCACGCGGTTCGTAGGAAGGCAGCTTCACCTTCGCCTGCTGGGCAATCTCCTGTAGCTGTCCAATCGCATTAGCGCTGATGAGCCCTCCACTCGGCTTCGGCTTTATCACCTTGCGTTCATTAATCAGAGCAGCAGACGGCAGTTTGGGGGATTCAGATTCGGATTCTGGAACGGCTCGGTCGGGATGCGCTGGCGGCGAACTCAGTTCAGCTCTTTCAGCTAACGGCGGCAGCACACGCGTGAGCTTATCGCCAATTTGTGAGATCGCCCTACGCAGCTCATCGTTTTGAGCTTCTAAGTCGAGCATCCGCTGGGCGGTTGCCTTATCTTCAATAGCATCAGGAACAGCGCGAAGCACCTGTATGGATGGACTGCTGTTCGGACTAGCGCTTGCCTGACGTTTGCGCGTGCGTTTCATGCCATCGCTGATGAAGCGAGCAATCTGAACGCTCAGCTCGTCGTCTGGGTAGAGCGAATCTAAGAAAGCAACCGCGCTGCCTTCCAACCAGACTTGGGCACTGTAGGAATCTCGGATTTGGCGCATGAGTGTTACTCAACGTATTGACAGACTTCTTCCTAAACCAGTAGAGGCGTTCCGTTCCGATTGCTCCGAAAATTATAGGCCTTCGGTAGCGCCTGTAACGGTAAAAAGTATAGATGGCTAAGTACGGTCTAACGCTGGTGTGACCACCTTTCAACGTCACGAATGACTTGATAATCTTCTCATTCTGACAAGGACATGAACAGTGAGTTCATTTGCCTGCGTTACTCGGATTCGTCATCCGAGTCGTTGTCGTCCACATCATCTTCATCCTCTGCCAGCTCGTATTCATCAGTTTCTACCGGGTCTTGCTCAATAATTTCTGAGATTGCCGCCTGTACCTGCTCGGCAAACCACTCGGCTAGCTCAGTCATCTGCGCGGCTGGGTCGCTAATGGCGTCTTCTTTCAGACGATTCCAGCACTCTTCAAACTCATCACTTAAGACATCTTTGATCGCCATCTCTAGCTGATGCTCGGCAATCTCTCTGGCTTCACTCATGCGGCTCGCTCCATAGGGTTAACGGCAGGATACTTCGATTTGAGGCAGGTGGCGACGGGTACAGGGAGATTAGTCGCTGAGCTGTTCTAATCGTCTTTCCTGAATGCTTTGGTAGCGTTCTACGACCGCATTACAGTAGGCAGCACCTGAAGGATACTTACCGGTGCCAAAGGTTTCGGCTTTCGTACTTTGGCAGTAGTCGCTACGGCCTGAGTACCAGATTGCCGCTGAACGCTTGGCGATCTCGTTCGGGCTGCGTGGGGTGCCGCTGGCATCGGTGCCCTGCGATAGCGCTATCTGTTCGAGCTGATGTTCAATTATCTGTGTTTGGATTCTAGGGTTCGCGAGATACTCGGCAGCGGATATATCACGGCCTAGCGCTTCGTAGTCCCAGCCTTCGCCCACACCTGCGATGTTCTCGGGCATCACCTGGCCAAGTCCTAACGCGCCGCTATCAGAGTTGATTGCTGTCGGGTCGCCGTTCGACTCTTGCGCGATGATGCTTTCTTTGAGCGCGGGCACGTCTATCAGGTTGGTGCCAGTGAAGCCTGAGAGCACCCACTTCGCATAGCCGCTCATCGGCATTAGATACTGGTCTGAGTTTGCCGGTAGCTGTGCCCAGTGCAGATGTGGGCCAGTCCCTTTTCCGCTCTGTCCAGTGGCCGCGAACTGCTCACCGGCACGGTGAATTCCATCCTCGCAAAAGGCCAGATGAAGTGCTTTGAAGCGGTACTCGGGTATCGACTCACTACTAATCTCTGCGACCGTGCCGCCGCCTAGCGCGTCTTCCCAGCAGCGGACGGTTACTTTGTCGGTGCCGACTGAGATTGCATAAAGGGGAGTGCCGACAGCGGTGGCGATATCAACACCGTTATGAGGCCGCACTACGTTGTCTATCGGGTGAAGGCGATTGCCCATCCCTGATGTCACCACATGACCTGCCACTCGCTGTCCTTCTTCAAGCGGCGCTTCACTCAAATACTTCCTCGGGTCGGCTCTGCCGTTGAGCCTGACGTAGTGACTCGGCGGCGCAATCTCATTCACTAACTTTTGAACGGGTGGCAAGAGAATGAACAGCAAAGGTGGTGCGATTAGCAGAAATCGTACGAAGTCCATCAGTCCCGATTCGGCTCGCGCCGTTGCCTGAGCCTGATAGCGAGCATCGGCGCTCATCTGCTGCCATAACGCGGGCTCGATATGACTCGGGCAGCGGTTAGAAATCATTCGACCTCTTCGGCTTCTCGCAGCCGCTGGCGGCAGGTTTTGGGTTCTTCAGTGCGCGGGCCGATGCGCCAGTTGCTCGGCTTGGCCCAGTCAGGAACGATTTCAAGCACGGTGCACTTAGCAGTGTGGCGGACGCTGGCCGATAGGTCGTAGGTAGTCGCTGTTGTTAGCAGTTGATTCCAGGCTGCTGGAAAGCCGAACTTCAGATAGCCCGGTTGCAGCCAGTCGCAGTAGGCAGTGATATAGGCTAGGGCGATCGCACTCGTGAACAGATACTTTTTCATTGGTTGCAGCAGGAGAGGAAAGGCGATCGCACTTTTGATAGACGATCGCTAAATTCAGAAAGGCGATTGCATCTACTCGCGGTAGTCCTCACCGTCGTAGCCGTCACCGTCATTCTCTACCGAGTCAGCCGCGCCGCCGATGGCCCTGCGCATAAACCGCATCGCAGGTCGCACGGTGTTATCCGTCGCTACTTTCAGTACGCTGCTCGGTTCTTCTAGGCTGAGCTTGGCGCTACCCGGTTCACCAAAGAACAGGTAGCCAATCGCGCCAAAGCCGCTAATCACCACAACCAGCATCGACAGATGGCCGATGTTGCGAGCGATCGCCTTATGCGGATGCGTCAGCGCCCACCACACGTCGCCCATGCCGAACCACGCATGGTCTGCCATCGAGTGATAGCCGCGCTCTAGGTTCTCGCGGGACAGCGCGGCCTTTGTCCTGGCAAAGCGCTGCGACTGCCTGTTCAGCGGCTGGCCGTCGCCCGGTTGCGGTGCCTGTGCTTTGGTTTGAATGCCCATTGGGATTACTCCTTTGTTTGAATAAATTGTTGTTGTAGAAAAGCTGTTGAAGGTTGCGGCCTGCGGTTTGTTCTCTTCGGGCCAGTACGGTTTTGAGATGTCGCCTTATTTAAGGGTTGTCAGCAGATAGGCCGCATCTAAATCGCTTGCAGGTCGGGGATAGCCGCGATATTGGTAGTTTTGAAGGAACGCGGCTTGGCGGCCTATTCATGCAAAATCAGCCGATTTATACCGTCCCCTCCACAACGTTCGCCCTTCGTTTCCCCACTCACCAAACCCTTCGACGTTGTACGCCTGTAGGAACGCTCTGAACTTCTCGGTAGACGAAAATCGCCTCACGCCACCAACTTCCTTCTTGCCCCAGTTCGACATCAGGCGGCGTAGCTCAAAAAAGCCGTTCTTATCTGCGGTCGCCGCTCGACTCGGCGCTTCGAGGTACACCAGCAGCTCGATGAACAGCTCACGGCTCGGCAGGCCTTCTAGATCGAAGCCGTCCTCGGTTGCTGCCTCGGGGCGATCGCCTTTGTGCTGTAGGTAGTGCTGCGCCAGCGGTGAGTCGAAGAGCTTCTGTAGCGAGCTTTTGAAGTTACCGTGCGGGTCGCGGTCAGTACCGTGCAGCGCTCGCTTTACCTTTGCCTGGGTCTCGGCTCGTCGCTGGGCTAAGCCTGGGTCGCGGTAGCCGCTTAGTCTGATGTCGAAGTACTCTGCCGCGCCGCCTAGTAGCTGCATTAGCGTTTGCGGGTGCAGCAGCTTTGGAATAGTGACTAGCTCCATGTTCTGCCGGGAGTACTTGGCACCTGCCGGTTTGTACATGGCGCGATCACTATTCTTCTCCTTGCTGTTACTGCTTCGGCGTTTCCCTTGAGGCGCTATCGGGGCCGCGTTGAAATCAATCACCGCCGCGTAGTCCAGCAGCTCGGTTAGCAGCGCTGAGTCTTTCGGCAGATGAGCTAGGCCTGAGCCCGAGCGCGTGGCCGCGTGCCATAGGTGGATTACCTTGTCGCCGCGCTTCCGATACGCCGTGTAGTCCTCAAAGTGCTTCTGAATGTCCTTCGCGTCGAAGCCGTTCTTGTTCAGGCGCTGCTCTTCGTCGTAGATAACGGTGACGGCTGGTTCTTTTCTCAGGTCTTCGACAACTGCGGCCTGCATTCGGTCATGCTGCTGCTTGTAGCCCAGCTGACCCCAGTCGCCTGCAATGGCTCCTGAACGTTCGGTGGTCAGGCCTGCAACCTGGCCCGTGAGCCAGATGCCTTTCTGAATGTTCTCGTCTGCGTCTGCGTCAAAGATGTAGATCGGGCAGAAGTGCAGTATCTGGCGCAGCAGGCCGATGCACGAGGCGAGACAGCTCTTTCCCTTACCCGGCATCCCTACGATGATGAGCAAGTCCATCAAGGAGCCTTCAATATCTACAACCTCACCTAGCCACGGGTGCTCGCTGAAGAGTGAGGCTAGCTTGGCTGAGACAATCTCCTTCTGGTCGTCGTACTGTTTATCGCTAATGCTGTGAACGGTTGTTGTCGTCTGCGGACTAGCAATCTCTTCGATTAGCGGTGTGCTTAGCGTCTTTGGTCTGGCTGATGACAGAGAGTAGGCACCATAGCCAGCCACAGCAGCCGTGCCGCCTAAGAATAAAGAGAGCGCTTTGGCCCAATTTACGGGGGCTGTGCCCACGTAAGATTCACCGCGTGCCATCGACTCAGCGATCACTTGCTCTATGCGGGCGTCTCTCAAGATGGGTGGGGCTACGCTCAGCCAGAACGAACCAAGTGCTGATAGGGCCGAAAGCGTCATCAACCCGTAGAAGCCTGCGGCTCGGTGTTTCGAGCTGAGAACTTTGGCATCTTCCATCGCGGCTACTTCTCCTCCGTGCTAGTCGGCTCGGTTGAACGGGTTTGCGGATAAGCCTGCTCTAGTCCCTCCGCTGGGGTGGTAGACCCAAAGGTGTTTGGCATCGTTACTTCAACCGGAGCGATCGCGGCCGGGGAGTATTGCAGCGCCAGATACATCGCCGCTCGATAGTTGGCTAGCGCGTTTAGCGGGATGTCCTGCTTGCTGTTGCTACTGAGGCTGAAGTCGCCTAGTGCTAGCAGCGCGGCTCGCATCCGCAGGTAGCCGTTGTTCATCTCGTATACGTCGCCTGCCTCTGCACCTCTGGCATACTGCGCGATGCCTTCGCCCGCGTAGCGCAGCAGCACGCAGCGATCGCCTGGGAGTTTGGCAAGGCATCCGCTGAAATCAAACAGGTTTAGCGCGTCGGTGCTCGCATAGTTGCCGCTGTTAGCTTCCTTCTGCGCAAAGGTCTGCATTCGTAGCGACTCCTTGGCTAGTGCTTCTCCGATAGCGGTGTTCAGTCTGGGCTTCAGCCAGTAGTCAAAGCGTTCTAGCGACTGGAAGATCAGGTCTAGCTTCTGGCTGCTGTCAGCACCTGCAAAGTGGTCGTAGTCGCTGCCAAGGTTGGCCAAAGGGTGCTGCGTGTCGGCGTACATGGCCAGCTGCTTGTTCTCGCTGGGCGCAGCGACTTTTACCGTCGGGGCGCTGCCAAAGAGGCTTTTAAGCTGGGCGAGTAGAACTAGGGTGAACAGCGTGCCGATGCAGACCGTAGCCCACCAGCGCTGCGAGCGGTCAGCAAAGTAGTTTGGGCGGTGTTTGGATACGGTCGGCACTGTATCCCTGGGCTGTCTACGGGTCGTGATTCTCATGAGAGCACAAGGGGCGCAGCTGCACCCCTGTTGACGGTGTTGTTCTTTTGGCTGCTGAGCTTGTTGTTGCTTTCTTCTCTTCTTTTATCTACTGGGTGCGAAGGTAGGCCGCGATATGTTCAGAGTTTGGCTCTTCTACCAGCTCATAGCCTGCTAGCCATTTGGCCCAGTCTTCGCTATCGATATGGAGCACCACGCCATAGCCGCCGTTGAATCGCTCTGCATTCGTGAAGGTTGTGCCGTCTTCGTAGGTGACCGAGACATCCTGCCAACCATGACACTCGGCCATGAACGCTTCAGCTTCAGTCCGGTCTATCAGCGCTTCTTCTTTAGCTGTCAGGCTCATCGCTTCTACGTCACCGTCAGCCGTGCCATGTCCGGAGGACTGCGAGACTGTCAGTTTGACGAAGTGCTCTTCCACGATTTGATGAATGGGCAGCGCTAGCTCGTAGCACAGCGTCAGGGCGTCTACAGCGCTGTGCTGACGTAGGCGGTGGAAGCAGTAGATCGCATCGGCGGCGGCATACTGCGCGTTGAAGTAGCCTCTATCTGAGCTGTATTCGCTGAAGTCGCCTTCATTCCACCACTGCGACTGCTCGTTCGGTTCCTGGCACAATCCTTGCCAGTGCACGCCTTCTCGGTCTAGGTAGCGGCATAGCGCAAAGTGCACGCCGCTTTGGTAGGGGCTAGTTTCGGCTAGGGTGATGTCGATGCAGGTTGCTTCTTCTTCTAGGCCTGAGAAGTCCGGCGGGTTGTTGTATACGCTAGACAGGAAGGTCACGGCATCTTGAACCGCAGCGGCTTGGCTAGCAAACGTATCGTCGCTGCTGTAGTTGTCGCTGAAGGTCGGGCCGCACGATGTCCATTCCCATGCTTCTTCACCATCGATGGGGCCGCGATAGTCCAGTTCAAAGTCAACGCCTTCAGTTGGTACGAAGGCGCTGTATGACGGGTAGGCGTCAGCGGTTGATGTTGTCATAATGAGGGGGTTCCGTTGCTGGTTTGGTAAGAGATTCGAGCGGGGGAGCAATACGGCGGGTTCGTTGTTGTCGCAACGGCCCGCTTTTGAGCGTTTGGATACAGGCACTATCCAAGCAGGACTGCATCTAGGGCAGCAGCTGCATTGTTCAGGTCTTCGGGCGGCTTCGTAGGTACAGCAGGACTCTCTTCGAGACAGCCCAGCTGTACAAATTGCGCGTTGCCTAGTGTGCGCCGGATGAGCTGCTCTAGCGCTTCTCTGGTTGAGCTGTTGCCGTTGTTCTCGGCGTGGCGGCATAGCAACGTCCATACGTCAGAGGAAAGTCGGGTTGAACCGCTTGCGGGTGGGGTGAATTCGATCGGCATTGTTCCTCTCCTTACTGCGCGTAGTATGCGCCCACTGCATTCGCTATCTCGGGCTTATCAAGCACGACAAAGGCTGACGCGTTCGATAGTTTCTCTGCAACCAAGTGTGCTCCGCCTCCGGTGACAATGAAGCGCTTTGTGTCTGGCAGCAGGTGGGCAAAGTCTGTTTTGACCGCACCGAATACGCCCTTGAACCAGCTGTCGCGGTACTCGTTGAAGTAGTCCGCCCAGGTGGCACTCGTGTGAGCGTAGTAGTGGCCGTTAGCAAAGCCGTCTAGCACTCGGGCTACCTGCGGCTTTGAGCGGTTAGCGCTGGCCGCAACGGCTTCGATTAGGCGAGTGTCGTTGGCGATCGCGGTGGCTAGTGACTTCGCGCCTTGCTGGGGATACGCCTGATGTTCGACTCGCGTGCCATCGGCGGCATAGAAGCTGGCGATGAAGGTGTCGCAGCCTAAGTCGATGATGGCGCTGTAGCCAGTAGAAGCGATTAGGCCTTTCTGTTGAGCGATTAGCCAGCTGCCTCGGCCTTCATCTAGGACGGTGACGCGGCGAACGTCCAGGTCTTTGCGATCGCCTTCAAGAATGAACGTATGCGTGCCGGTAAGGATTGCAGTGAGCTTTTCGGCTGACTCGTCGGCGCTGTAGTGAGAGATGACAAGATCTACTTTGCCGTCTCCAGCGAGGGCGTACAGCGCCATCTTCAGAATGTGAGCGCTGAGCTTGTCTTCGTTGGCGAATGGCAGGTAGTTGCGTTGAGTGAGTGCGCCTTCGCCTACGAGATAGCGATCTCCGCCGAACTGAATAACATAGGTGTTGGGCAGGGTGGGTGCTTTTTGGCCAGTGGGTAGCTTGGCATAGACCGAGCGCAGGATAGAGATGCAGTGGCCGTCGTAGGTGACGCAGGTGTGATAGCCGATATCGAGTGAGATGCGTGCGTTTGTCCGCGTTTGAGTGCGACGGGTTGCAGACGTAAGCGCTGTTGTTTGGGCTAAAGGTATGGGTGTAGTAGTGGTCAAAGCCATAGTCTCTCAGGGGTTCGGCCCTGTTTGAGGGGATTGCTGGGGGCTGATACAAAGCACCACGATCTGTCGCTGCTTAGGACGAAATGTTGCGGTTTGTAATCAGTTGAATTGATGCTAAGCTACTTCAAAGTTGCTGTCAAGGAACTTGCGGGCAACTCAAAATTTAAAAGTTGCTATAAAGTAGCGTTAATGGCACATTTGGAGGCGTAGTAATATCACAAACGAAATGCCTAAGCGGGTTCATCTGACTTTGCCAGATCCAATTCATGAAGAGTTGGCTCGCTGGGCTAGTGCTAGAGGTCAAGCAATCGCGACAGTAGGTGCAATTGCACTAGAGATTGCGATCAAACAGGCACGAGAGGCCGGAGAAATTCCGCCACCAGAGGTTGCTACAGGTAAAAAAACTCAAGAGGAGAGCGAGTACTCTGACTAAATAACGACACTTTCTTATGCTCAACGAGCACTAAAAAACGGCCTAAACCAAAAGGTTCAAACCGTCGTTTAGTTACTTAATCAAAAGTAAGTCCTGAAGCCTTCAAAATCTAATAGCTGTTGTTGTTTGGCGACGCGACAGTTATTGATTTCACCCAGAAGTGCAACAGGGAGCAGAGGCGTGCGGGCATCCGTACGTTGTTTTATGATATCTGATTTCAACGAATTGCGTAAGCAATCCAGTCATAGCCAAAAGCCAGAATCGCTAGAGCCCTCTTCTGACATCAGTTCTGGCAATCTAACAGGTTCTCAACAATTTGAGACAAGCTGCGATGGCGAAGACTCCCAAGGGCATCGCCCAACCAAAAAGCCGAAAAGAAGACGCTCAGCCAAAGCATTTAAGTCCGTCCCTGAAGTCAATAATCGCTTCCTCCCACTCTGGGTGCACCGTTACGACTTCATCTTCGCCCCCCATCCTGACCCTGGCAAAAAGCCCGATTGGAAAACTGAGTCACGCTATCAGCTCTCGGATCGTCTGATCGAGCAGGGCGCTTTCCTCTATGGTGTCCGTCCTGGCTCTACAACCAGCTACGTACTCCTCGACATTGATATTGGGAGCCCCTATCACCCACACAAAGACCCGCTCGCGATTCAGCGTATGTGTGAGGCGCTTGAACCTCTCGGGCTTGTCGAGTCTCTTGTACTCACCAGCTCTGGCAGCAACGGGCTACATATTTACTTACCGACTGGCGAAGAATTACCGTCCTGGAAACTGGCACTGGCCGTTGCAGTGCTGCTGGAAAACGCAGGCTTCAAAACTATGTCCGGCTGGCTAGAGATCTTTCCTAACCGAAAGTCTTTTGCCACCGATGGCAGCATCAGCCTCTACAACGGCCATCGTTTGCCCCTTCAGCAAGGCTCCTATCTACTCAACAAAGACTTGAACCCTATCGCTAGCAGTCACGATGCGTTCGTTCGTCAGTGGCAGCGGGCAGCAGATCGCAACGACATCTGTTTAGCTGTTCTAGAGCAAATTATTAAGCAGGCACTGCGCAAAACATATCGGGTCACGGGCAAAGCTGAGAAGTTTCTCAATGACCTTTGTGCTGAGATTGAGCCGGGGTGGAGTGGTTCAGGACAGACAAATTATCTGCTCGGGCGCATCACGATGCGTTCATTCATCTTCGGTCATGTGCTCTATTCAGCGACACCGCTCAGTGGGCAGGCACTAGCGGATGATGTGGCTAGAGTCGCCAGAGCGCTACCAGGCTTTCGTGACTACTGTGGCCATCAACATGACCTAGAAGCAAGGGCTAAGGAATGGGTCGCTGCCATTGAGAAAAGCCATTACTTTCCCTATGCTTCAGGCAAACCGTTAGTGCCGAAGGATGGGCCTACCTGGAACGAGCAGCAAAGGGCAAAAGCACGAGATCGCATTCAGGCTGCTGTCTTAGATTTATTTAGAGAGGACAGATGGCCCGATAGCGGTGTCGCTGCTCGATTCGATTTACTTTGTGAAGCGGGGCTATCAGGCAGTACACTCTACAAGCATCAAGACCTCTGGCATCCAAAGTTCTTCAGTGTTGATGTAGCAGTACCAATACCTATAAAATCCCCCCCTAAACCCCCCGCTCTTAAAGAGGGAGGTGTAATAGGTTCCGCTGGGGGCGAACTTATTACACCCTTCCCTACAAGCTTATTAGGAACAGAAGGGTGTAAACAACCTGAGGACAAGGCTTCTAGCTCTTCTGAACAGGGTATAGTTGCCAGTATTAATGATGCAGGGTGTAATGACTTATCGATGGCTGGGCTAAGCGTTCAGAAAGGGGATACCAGCGGTGCTGAACCAGAGAGAACACCGCCCCCTCATGCGGTTATCTCTGCTGTTCAACTGGCGCTAAGGGCGGCTAAGGCCGCGCAGTTGCTTCAGCAGCAGGCGTACCGCAGGCAGCAGGCGAGCGAGATGGGTGAGCCTAGTCAATCCGCTGTGGCGCATTTGGAGAAGCTGCATCAGTGGGTTGAGTCTGGCGACCCTATTCTGATGGCCGAGGCGCTGAAGCAGCTGAGTAAAATTAATGATGGGTAGCCTGACGACGCGATTGGGAGCGATCGCAAATGAGCTACATTCTACCTAACTTACGCTTACTCAGTAAGTTAGGTCTTAACCGTTTAGGGAAGGATGAAATTTGTACAACTCTGATTGTGCCTATCGGCCCTATTCGCTAGGGTTGAAGAACTTTACTGACCTAGTACACTGTGATAACGGTTTCTCACGACAACTGGTATCAGCAGCGATACGGCGATGCTCATGTTCAAAAAAGACAGCGGCAGCTTTATGCGGCTAGAACGGCTCGGCATGAGGAAGTTAAGGAGTTCTATCAGGAGAAGCGTGAGACCTATAAAAACAACGCGGTAGCGATCTTTGGAGAGCACAGTATGGGGTTTGAGTAGTAACGGAACAGAAACCTGCGCTAAGGCTAGACCCGTTACCACGCTTAGCTTTCAGCCTAGTAAAAGGGCTCATTCGGGTCATCAGGGTTCCTCAATGGCCTGAAGCCGCCCGTTTTGAGCGCCTCAGCCAGCTCGAAGTAATAGCGCCCAAGCATGTTGATGTGGATATGTCCCAAGGGCGACAGCCGAGCAATGTCGTCAGGATCGATCTCTAGGCCCTGAGCGCGGAGGTGATCAAGGGCTCTATCCATATATAAAGTGTTCCAGAGAATAACGGCATTGGTGACTAGGCCCAGCGCATTAAGCTGATCTTCCTGTCCCTCTCGATAGCGCTGTCGAATCTCGCCTTTGTTGCCATGACAGATTGCTCTCGCCAAACTGTGCCGCCCCTCCCCCCGATTGAGCTGAATCAGAATACGCCGCCGATAAGCCTCATCATCAATGTAGTTCAGCAGATACAGCGTCTTGGCCACCCGGCCCAGCTCACCAATCGCTTTGCCTAAGGTAGAAGGCTTACCGCCCTTTTGCAGCACTCTCATAATCTCTAGAGCACTGACCTTGCCGAGTTTCAACGACCCAGCCACCCGCAGCATGTCATCCCATAAATCTTCAATGAGATGCACCTTCACCTTCTGTCGAGCGATGCCATCGAGTACGCCGTAGTCAGCCTTCGAGTCAAGTCGCCAAAACCTAGCCGTACCCGTGTCCGCTAGACGCGGGCTGAACTGATAACCCAGCAACCAGAAAAGACCAAAGACAATATCGCTGTAGCCAGCGGTGTCTGTCATCAGCTCACGAGGCCTCAGTCCCGTCCGCTGCTCCAGCAGCCCGACCAGCACCACCAGAGAATCTCTCAACGTCCCGGTTACCACTAGGCCATGAAAACCAGCGAACAAATCTGATACGAAATTGTAGTAGGTGATGCCCCGTCCACTACTGAAATACTTGCGATTAGGGCCAGAATTTAACGTCTTCACCGGCACCACAAACCGTAGACCATCGGCAGAAGCGACCTCACCACCACCCCAAGCTTTAGCAATGGTGACGTTTTTCTGTGCGTTCACCAAACAAGCATTCGACTCAACTAGCGTTTCAGCTCGGATGTAGTGCTGTTTTATCCAGGCTAAGCGATGCTTCGTGAGGGCAGGTGTATCCTTGCGCTGCAAAGGCCTGAGTCCGATGTTGCAAGCCATTGCCACCAAGACAGCGCACAGGCTGGTGGTGACGTTATCAGCGCGAGCCCCTTCCTCATGGGCGTGATTAAAGGCATCGAGAAAGCCTGTTTTTTCGTGAACCTCCAGCAGCATCTCAGGGAGATCGACCCGAGGCAGTAAGGCACTCACCTGCGCCCGAAGCGATCGCAAATTTTCAGATTCCTCCAGCTTCTCCAGTGGGCTGATAGTTAGCGCCGGTCGTCCGTTTTCGTCCTCAACAATTTGCACCGCGTCATTCGTCGGCAGGTTCTGAGCTGTTCGGTGGTAGGCATCGTTGAGCTGCTGCTTTAGCTGCGTCAGCTTCTCATCAGGCTGAGGCGCAAGATTCAACGTGCGACAAACTTGGCTCCGCACCGCCACCCACTCACGGCCCTGAAACAGTTTCTCCTGTGGGTTACTCCACTGCACACTTGGAGAAACATACAAGTCCCGACAGCGCAGGCCGTTCATCAGCTGTTCCAACACGCAGAAGGTGTAAGCACGGCGATCAATTTCACCCACCGTCGGGCAAACCCAGCGCAACCAGCCTTTACTGACAATCGCCAAAGGCGCAGGCGTCATGTCAGGCTTGCGCTTACCCTCAATCGATTTAAGAAAGGTCACCGCTGCTAGAACTGGTTGCCCTGCCTGGGTTGCCTGAAAGTCAATCGTATTCAACAGCGTCGGCAAGAATAGGCGAACCGTGCGCCAGCGGCTCAAAATCTCAGGATAGTACTGGTCGTCGGGGGGACGGGCAATGGACTCTACCTGCTCAACCGCTGCGGCCAGCTGCGCCGAAGAAACCTGAGCAAAGATTGCCTCACGCAGCTGAGTCACCTCCTGTTCTGGCGCTATGAGAATGGCGCAGGCTGCGCTCAACGTCAGCGCAGCGGCATCTAGATCTTTGAGCGTCCGCAGTCGTTCTTTCTTGCCCTGACTAGCCGACTTCGACAACAACTCTTTAGTGAGCAGCTCTAGAACAGTCAACGCATCATCTTGGGCGGTCGCTTCGACATCGCGGGTAAAAGCCAGCAACGTCGCTATCCGTCGAGCTTTTGGCATCCGCTGAATGGTTTGGGCTCTGGACGTGAACGCGGCTCGTGAGAGTACCTTCAACCGACTGGGTGGAACATTAGGCAGCACCAGATGGCTAACGCCAATTTCCCGTATTCGCTTTAACCTATGAAGTGCGGCCACCAGCGCCGGGGCGCTATGACGCGTCGGAGAACGTCTGAGCTGATCAAGAACAGTTTGCCTCACGTCCATATCCACTTTGAGAACAGCGTCTAGCCGTTGGCACTGTTCGTCTGATGGCAAGCGGGACAGCAACTTCCAGACCCGCTGTGCTACCCGCTCTCGCACTGCTGCCACTAGGCGTTCTAATACGCTGACGCCGGGTAGTAAAATCTTCTGCTCCAAGAGTTGAGCGGTCGCAATATCAAAGAGCACACTGGGGCCTTCCGTTCCCACCCAGGCGCGAGCATAGAGCCAACGAACAAACCGCCATTGTGCTGGCTGGGCACTAAAATCCTGATAGCCATAGTGACGCTCGATCAGCGCTGCGTGTCCCCAGCGGGTTTCCTCACGTTCCAGATAAGCTGGTAGGCTACTCGTACTAGCGACCTCTAGCTGCTGTGCCAAATAATCAATGACGTTGGGCGGCACCTCAATTGGATTGGCCAGGAAGGTTCCCAAGAATCGCACCGTCCCTAGCTGCACTGCGAACCCCAGTCGATTATGGTCACCGCGCCGTACCCTTACCAACTGTCGGTCGGCATCGTCTAAATGGAAATATCGCTCAAGTTGAACATCAGTCGGTGTGCCTTGATAGCGCCCGTAGCTTTGTTGTTGTTCTTCAGTCAGGAATCGAACAGGCATAGAGGAAAAAGCAACAGATTGTTACCATTATTCTGTACCATTTAGAGTATAGTCTGATTGGCACACTAAAACGCAACGGCACAGCAAGGGTTTCAGCCCTCTATTTCCCTAGGGGTTTAATTGGTACAAAAAACGGTCGCAATTTACTGTCGCGTCTCAACAACAGACCAATCTTGTGAACGGCAGGCGCAGGATCTGTTGTTCTATGCCAAAAAAGCTGACTTCAAAGTTGTTGGAGTTTGGAAGGAGACCGCTTCGGGCACAAAACAAAATCGCGTTGAACGGCAGAAAGTCATGGAGCTGGCGCAGGCGCGGAAGATTGACGCCATTCTGGTGACGGAGATGACTCGGTGGGGGCGCAGCACCCTGGATTTGATTCAGACGCTACAGGAGTTGCAGAGCTGGGATGTCTCCCTGATTGCTCAAACCGGACTCCAGTTTGATTTGACCACACCGCAAGGAAGGTTGATTGCTCAGCTGATGGCGGCGCTGGCCGAGTTTGAGCGTGATTTAGTTAGCGAGCGGGTGCGCTCTGGGCTCGCTGCTGCAAAGGCCAGGGGCAAGATCTTGGGCAGGCAACCGGGACAACGTACAAAGTCTGACCGCCTCGCACCGCAGGTGATAGAGATGGTAGAAGATAAGGTGTCGTATCGCACCATCGCCCATGATTTGAAGCTCAGCAAAACGACCGTCACTGAAATTGTCAAACGGCACCGGCAAGCTCATCCTGATTTTCAAACCCCCAGATCTAAAATGGCGACTCGAAAGAAAACTCAGACTGTATACCAGCTCAAGATTACGCTTAGGGGCATTCGGCCACCGATTTGGCGACGGGTGCAGGTGCGTAGTGATGCCACGCTAGGGCATCTGCACTGGGTTATTCAGTTTGCTATGGGCTGGACGGCTTCTCATCTGCACTCGTTCTCGATTCAGGGGAGGGAGTATTCGATGGCTAGGCTCGACATCGGACTTGATGAGTTGGATATGCGCGATGGGGAGTCAGTCAAGTTGAGTCAGGTAGTTGCAGGTGAGAAGTTTAAGTTCTTCTACCTCTATGACTTCGGCGATTCTTGGGAGCATGAAGTCTTAGTTGAGAAGGTGCTGACCGCTGAGAGTGACGCTCACTATCCTGTCTGCATTAAGGCGAAGAGAGCCTGCCCCCCTGAAGATTGTGGCGGCACCTGGGGCTATCAAACGTTGCTCAAAGCTATTAAAGACCCGAAGCATCCTGAACATGCCTTGCGGCGCGAATGGTTAGGCACTTCTTTCGACTCAGAAGATGCTGACTTCGACGGGATTAATGACTTGCTGAAGACGATTCCTCATGATACCGCTGAGTTTGGCGACTACATCCCTTGATAGGAAAGGGATTCAGCCTTAGCGCAGGTTTCTGTTCCGTTACTACTCAAACCCCAGTATCACCTATGAGGTGCGCGGGCACAGCTGGCTTTGTCAGGTCGGTACGCAGGCCATCTACTATTGGCCGAAGTCTGGAAGATGGCGCGTGAAAGGCCAGCGAAATACTTGGGGTAGCTATGGCGCTCAGGACTTTCTTCAGAAGGTCTATGCGTGGCAGCAAAAATAGAGTGGCTCTGCCGTTTAGAGGCTGGTTTTCGCATCTAGGAAACTATCCTGTACAATCGACGCTAGCATCGATACGGCGGTTGCCAAAAGCACTGCTATTTTTACAATCGATGCATTAATTCACCAACCATTCCTCATCAACGTATCAATGCTTCTTCGAGAGAGCACCTGAGCGCAGTTGCGCCACTCATCTTCTTCAGCATCAAGGTTTTCGTTGTATCGAATATCAAATCCATTCACTCGCTTTTGAGTATTAATGTACTCATCTAGCTTTTCGTCAAGTGTCTCAACGTTGTCAATCCATGAGTCTTCGATAGTATCTGGCAGAGAACCGAAGAGGTCGAAGCGATCTTTCATGCGAGCTGAGAGGCGTTCGTAGATGTTCTCATCAACAGTGTTTTGGTAGACTAGATTGAGCACGTCTACTGTAGAACGAGTCTGACCAAAGCGTTTAATGCGGCCAATTCGCTGTTCCAGACGCGTTGGATTCCAGGGCAAATCAACATTGATAAGAGTGCCAAGGCGTTGCAGGTTCAGTCCCTCACGGAGCAGCTCCTCCATCCATCTAGTCAGATAGCTCTTTTCAAAAAAAGCTCTACCCTCATCCTGAGCGTCAATCATCTGAGCTAAGCTCTCGACGCCGCCCGACACTTGATAATTCAAAGTAGATGGATGAACTTTGCAGCCGTCTTTGACCGTCTTTAACATGTATATGGCTTCTCTATATTTAGACTTAGGAGGTTGAAGGGTATCCAACCAGGCTCACACGCTACAAGCAAACTCTACACGGGCAGAGAATTAAGGCTTGTGAGCAAACGCACATGACTATATTTAGCCAGCGCTATAGAATTTACCCTACATTCCTTTGTTTAGCAGGATGAAATCAGACTCGGGCGTGAAGGTAATGTGATTTTAGCTTGCGTGGATAGCCAAGCGACAACTCGCCTTGCGAGATTAGCTAGTGTCAGTAGGCACCTCAAACTCAAGACCTTTACAGGCATGTAGTCAGCGAAGACGCTGACTACGGAATCACATGCGAGGACTTCACGCTGAATGCCGCCATTGACTGTGAGTTGCAATCATCAATTAAAGGGTTCGGAAGGCACGCCTTTGAGCGGGAAACATGCTAATTTCTGAGTTTTCCTACAGCTTTTACTCCGAAACCCTTTCTCGGAGTAACGTTACTCCGGAGAAGTAAAATATCCAATTTTGAGATTAAAGATTGCGAAAATAAGCGTATATTGGATTCTATTCGAGCCAGAGATCTCAAAACCGACAAGGTAAAAATGGGCAAAATCATAGCGATTTTCAACATGAGTGGAGGCGTTGGGAAAAGCACTTCTACGCAAAATCTGGGATTCCACCTGTCTAAAGATTTTGGAGCCAGCGTTCTTCTTGTTGACTGCGATCCGCAGGGATCTTTGACAACCTTTATGGGCTTCTCGCCACTGCGATATCGCACCACTATTGTTGATTCATTTCAAGATTTGAGCACTCCCCTTTTCATTGAAAAGGAGGTTGAGTGGTGCGATCTGGCTCCTGCTAATATCTACCTTTCAAGAGCTGAGATAACTTTAGGTGGAATGCTCCAGAAGGAACTACAGCTAAAGAGAATTTTAGCGAAAGTAAAAGATGAGTACGACATCATTCTTGTAGACTGCCTGCCTTCCCTTGGCATTCTTGCAATCAACTGTATGTCTGCCGCAGACTATCTAATTATTCCTATCCAAACTGAATATAAGTCAATGGAGGCTACAGTTAATCTTCTCAAGATGACAGTGGAACTGACCCAACAAGTAAACCCTGATCTTGAAGTTCTGGGTGTCATACCCACAATGTTTGATTCAAGACTCAATCAGCACAAATCGTCCTTAAGTCAAATCAACGAAGTGTTCACCATGCTGAGGGCAAATCCCCTATTTGCCAACACAGTAATTTTTGATCCAATTCCGCGATCAACTCAATTTTCCAATGCTTCTAAAAATCACGTACCCTTAGGTGAATTTCAACCAAAGCATCCTGCCATCCCAACTTTGATTAATGTGGCTGGCCAAATTCTCAACCAGGCAAACGTTCAAGTAGCAACTAAAGGAGCTGAAAATGAGTAAGCAAATAGCTTCCTCCCCTGCATCAGGTTTAATAGGAGGAGATATCTTAGCTGGGCTCATCGATATGCCTGCTAAGAAAAGCACCTTAAAAGTTTCTGACGAGCCAATAACACTGCCATTGTCTAAGATTCATACCTGGGCAGAACAACCCAGACAGTATTTTAGCGAGGCGAGCATCGAGCAGCTAAAAAGCAGTTTCGTAAAATATGGGTTTAAAGGTTCATTGACGGTACGGCCCCATCCAAATATTGATGGCGACTATCAATTAATTGCTGGTGAGCGCCGCTATCGGGCGGCTAGTAGAGCAAGCATTGAAAATGTTGTGTGCTTCGTTGGAGATTTCACCGATGAACAAGCGCTCGATTTTGCGCTTGGAGAAAACTTACATCGCGAAGACCTATCAAAACTGGAAGAGACGAATGGTATCCTCTCTTTAATAGAAACAAGGTTCAGTATCAACCCTGAAATAGCAGTTGAGATTGTCAACTCTGACGGTCATGATACCGACGGGAGTAACGTTACTCCGGATAGCGAACTTGCTAGCATTGTCAGCGTTTTAAACGAATATGGTATTAAGCTTCAAACTTTTAGAACTAGCCATTTACCTACCTTGAAGCTTCAGAATGTACTTAAAAAAGCACACCTTGAGAAGGGTCTGTCATTTCTTTCAGCTAAAGCCCTCAATAAGGTGAAGCACGATCGAGTTCTAGAATCTCTACTAGAGCAGACTCTGAACGAAAAGTGGTCAGTCCGTTTAGTCAGGGAGAAGGTAAAAAAAGCCTTGGCTGAAAAGGAAATTTGGAATGAGAAATATCCTGAAAGTAACCCCAGCTCTGGAAAAGATGTGGAGGAGGTAGATAGGCCAACGGCTAAAAAGAATAAGCCAGCTCAAAAAGTTTCTGATCTTAAGGAAGTCGTCAACGCTATATATAAGAGGAGAAAAACTATAGTTGCTGACGATTCAAAGATGAAGAAAATAGCAAGAATCATAGGTCAGCTCCAAACTTTACTCGAAGAAGAGGACTAACCCAGTCACAACTAAAAATCAAAATAAGTTTAGCTTTTTTGCAGCGTCTTTCTTGAATCCAAACTAAAGTCCATTTCCTTTCTACGACCACTTTAAAACAACCCATCACCAAAATCAGATCGCTCAATCAAATCGTTGAAGGCATCCTCTGCTTTCTTCTCAACGGCTCTTTTCGTATAGCGGTCAAACGTGACCGGCGATTTTATACGCATCAGCTTCTGAGCATAGGCTGGCTGAACATCGCCCATTACTAGCTGCGTTCCAAACGTATGTCGCAGTCTGTGAGGGTGCACGTTCTCCGTAGACTCAGCGATCGCCGCTAAGTCCTTCACCATCTCGTAGATACCCCAGTAGCCCAGCCGATTGCCGTAGCCGTTCCTCGATAAGTTTTTAAAGAGCGGCTCACTCTCACTTATATCAAAACCCTGCTGCAAGCACCAGCCTAGATAGCTGTCTATGGCCTGACGCGCTTTCGGAGACAACGGTACATCGCCATCGCTGCGCCACTTAGCCCCCTCCACTCGAAGTCCCTGACCGCTGTAGTTCCCAATGTTCAGACTGCTTACTTCAGTTGCTCTGAGCCCGTGCTTCAGCACCTCGAAGATAGCCGTATCTCTGACGCCAAGAGACGCTCGCTGTCCTCTGTATTCGAGCGCTTCAGCCAGCTCATGCACTGCGGCAATCTCCATGTCCTTTGTCTCTGCCGGGGCGGCAGGCACCTTCTCAACGTTCAAAGTTGGGTTGTAAGTGATATACCGTTTTGTCGTGAGCCACTTATAGAAGCTTTGCAGCGTGGCCAGCGCCTGGTTGATGCTCGCAGGCGAAAGACCTACTTTGCCTGACTTAGTAATTTTGCCTTTCAGATGTGCTTTGTAGTTGCGAATATCCACATCATCGATATCACCCCAGTGCTTGAACTCACACCAGACTTGAAAACTGCGGAGCTGTCGCACGTATGCCTTCTGAGTATTGGGACGAATCTCGCGATCGCACAAAAACTCATCAACCCAATCCATCTCCGCTACCTTATCCGGCACCGTCTCAGCCGCTGCTAAGGGCTTTGCTAGCGCGCCAACTTCAACGAAAGCCGGGATAGGATCAGGTTTTGCCATAATTTCAGCCGAATATACAGAATGAACCGCCGCGAAAACGCTCCTGATTTCTGAACGCACACACGTTTTGAAAGGCGCACTGGCCCGTTCACATGCTTAAGGTACCACTCTAACCCCAAATAAGTGCATTTATTTGGGGTTATGCTAAAAATCAGACTATAAATATATAGTGATAGCTTACGGTATGATGGAAGCGCGCAACCACAGGCGTTTCGGCGTACTGCTCGTTCATCTGGCCTGAAGCTTATGACTCGCTGGTTTAATACTGCTGGCCCCTGCAAGCCTAAAACTCACTACATGCTGCCTTCCGTAGAACGGCTGCCCTCCGTCGCTCGAATCATTGAGCAGGAAGGTTATTTTGTGATCCATGCTCCTCGCCAGACGGGCAAAACCACGGCTATGCTGACGCTGGCTCAACAACTGACTGACCAGGGCAAATATGCGGCGCTGATGGTTTCGACCGAGGTAGGGGCGGCCTACTCTCAAGACCCCGATAAGGCAGCAGTCGCAATCCTACGTGCTTGGTCAGATGCCGCAACTTTTTGGTTGTCGCCTGAGCTGCACCCACCAGACTGGTCAGACTGTGAATCTATCGGTCAAGCGCTCAAGCAATGGGCGAGTCAATGCTCTCGGCCCATCGTTCTATTCATAGACGAAATCGATGCTTTGCAGGATGAGGCATTGGTTTCTGTGCTGCGTCAGCTACGAGATGGCTATCCCCGTCGTCCTCAGGGCTTTCCTCATTCACTGGCGTTAGTTGGATTGCGGGACGTAAGAGACTATAAGGTCGCAGCAGGTGGAAGCGAACGGCTCGGTACCGCTAGCCCATTCAATATCAAAGTTGAATCACTGACGCTGCGGAACTTTACTCATTTAGAGGTGGCTAGCCTCTACGGCCAGCACACAGCAGATACGGGTCAGGTATTCACGTCAGAAGCAGTACAGCAGGCCTTCCATTTGACTCAAGGACAGCCTTGGCTAGTCAATGCTTTGGCCCGACAGATGGTTGAGGTGATCGCTCCCGACCCTTCAACTTCTCTAACGCCAGAGCATGTAGAGCAGGCTAAGGAGATCTTAATTCAGCGGCAAGACACGCATCTCGATAGTTTGGCGGAGCGGTTGCGGGAGCCTAGAGTGCGAGCCATCATTGAACCGATGCTGGCAGGGCAAGAGCTAGGTGAGGTGTCTAATGAAGATATTCGATTCGTGCTGGACTTAGGGTTATGCGTGATGAGCCCTCAAGGTGGATTAGCGATCGCTAATCCAATTTACCGAGAAGTTTTACCGCGCGTACTGGCTGTTCCACCGATGGCTTCTTTGCCACAGATTGCACCGACTTGGCTTACGCCATCGGGTGAACTCGATGTACAGACATTGCTAGAGGCCTTTCTACAGTTTTGGCGGCAGCATGGGCAACCGCTGCTGCGGAGTGCTTCCTATCATGAGATTGCGCCTCCTCTGGTGATGATGGCGTTTTTGCATCGGGTTGTGAATGGCAGCGGAACGCTGGAGAGAGAATATGCACTCGGCAGTGGGCGTATGGACTTGTGTTTGAGCTACGGTCAGGTCACTTTAGGGATTGAGCTAAAAGTATGGCGAGACGGTAGACCTGATCCGTTGGAAGCGGGACTTGTGCAGTTGGATGCTTACTTGAGTCGATTAGGAACAGCTTCTGGCTGGCTGGTTATCTTTGATCGCCGCAGTGGGATACCGCCGATTGGGGAACGCACTACTACAGAAGTTGTAGAAACACCGAAACACCGTCAGGTCACAGTTGTGAGAGGCTGAAGAGGGTGTGGAGTGTGCGCAGTATCAGGTTGAAAAGCGAGCGAATTTTAGGCCAACAATACGCTAAAGAATAAAAAGGAAGATGGCAATGAGTCTAGTAATTTCTGATGACGTGCTTACAGCCAGCGGGTTGAAAAAAGAAGAGCTATTTTTAGAGGTCATTTTGATGCTTTTTCAGCAGGATAAGCTGAGCTTAGGTAAGGCCGCAGAGCTATTGAACATATCGCAATTTCGATTCCAGCGACTGATTGCGGAGCGTGGCGTCTGCGTTCACTATGACGTTGCTGAGTTTCGAGAGGACATTGCACATCTGACAGCAAAGAGACTGCTGTGATTGTTGTGGCTGCTCACTATTTCCGTTTAGATTTCTCCTAACTTGCTTTCTTTTAGCCCCATTCTTTTCTCTACGTTGATAGAAATGGCTCGTCGAATTACGAAAAAATGTGTGGCGTGTGCGCAGCTCAGTGCGGCTGATGCGCAGCAGCTACATGGAAAGAAAGGCGACGGCTGCTGGCATGACAAACGCTGCCCTAGCAAGCGTTCTTACTATCGCAACCGCCAGCGACTAAATGAGAAGAGGCGATCTCAATACCAACAGCAGATTTCTAGCGCGGATTCTGAAGAAGGGCAGGTAGAGAAGGTTTCTTTACCGATGGCTGAAGGATCGGTGCCTTACGCCAATTTGTATATCTGGCGGGAGAAAAGGAAGGATGCGCCGATTCATGCGATCGCGGCCTCGGTATTCAAAGAGGGTGTCAAAGTGTTGGAAGTCTCGCCCATTCACTGTGCGGGCTATCGCAAGCGTCAGTTAGAAAAGTATGTTCAGAAAGATGTGATGAGTTATTTGAACGCGCGGTTTGGCATTACCTTTTTTGCGGATGAGATTCGGCTGGAGCCGATTGAGTGCCCGATCGTAGGATGTCCGTGGGGCGATCGCTTTGAGCAGTCTGAGGTAACCAATGGTTAGCGTACGCCAGCTAGAATTAAATTTGGAAAGCGCTTTTGAAGAAGCCGCTGAAATTCCTGAGACTGTAAATGTGCTCAGTCTCTGGGCTCAGTTTGAAGGTGAGTTAGCAGGATTAGAGCAGCGCGATCGCCTACGAGTTGCAGGCGACATTCTGGTGCAGCTAGCAGGACTTTGTGAGACAAAAGCTGACCTGCTTTGGGACGACTGGCAGGATGCGCACAACGCTGAGGGGCCGGTGATGGGTGATGACTGGCTTCAGGGATTAACCCGTCAGACACAAGAGCTAGATTTTTCTGGGCTAGTGAATCGCTCATACGAGACTAGCAGTAATCGCTTAGATGAAGGAAAGACCGATGAGGATTCTGTTGTAGGCGATGTTGAGAAGCTGTCTGTCTTAGATATGGTTGACGCGTTAGAGGATGTCGAGTTAAAAAGTCAGGCGCTGGCTGTCTCTCATGCTGAAAATGTATCGGCGTGGATAGAAGCATTAGCTGAGAAGCAAGAAAAGTCACCGCAGCGCCTGGTCGATATTCAGCGGCAGTTGAAGATGCCGATGGTGGAGGTGTGGATTGCTGCGCTTCTTGGCGGTTTTGTAATAGAGCAGAGAGGTAGCTTTTACCAGACTCAGGAAATTTGGGTGAGTAGGTATAGGTGAGGATTGAAGATGGAATATCAGGTAGATAGGTGGAAGCGCCAAGACTGGCGAAAAGGCAGTCGCCACTATTCCTGTGAGATAAGACAAAATCTGTTTGGTCAGTGGATCGTACTACGGCGCTGGGGCCGAGTCAGTGCGAGACAGGGACAAAGTATTGAGAAGGTGTGCAGTCGCTACGAGCAGGGACTTGAAATATTTGAAGCTGTTGCAAAGAGGCGATCTCAACGTGGATACAGAAGCTGGTGATTAAACCGAAAATTTGAGATGCTCTCAGCTCTGGCAAGAGATTTCAACGATGGCCACTGTGCGCGGAAAGCTGCTGAATTCTAAGCAGTTGCTGCTGCGGTTGAATCGCCGGTGGTGGACAGTATGGTGCTACGGCTGGTTAATCAGCGAATTATTAAGCCTGATGATTTTCAGCCGTCTGCTAAGAATGGCGGGATTTATTTAAAGGAGGGGGCTCGACGAGTGTTTTTGAAGTGGTTTGAGATTCGGATGGATACGTTTACGGCGTATAAAGATCGCCCGGAGCCGGTTGCGTATCGCAGGGCGATTCAGCTAGAGGTGCAGGATTACAAAAAGGCGATGATGGCGGCGGTTGCTTATGCGCCTTTCTTGAGGGCTGTGTAGATGATGGTATTGGTGACTTACGATATTGCGGATAGTCGGCGGCGGGTGAAGCTGGCTAATTTTTTGGAGGGGTATGGACGACGGGTGCAAAGATCTGTGTTTGAGTGTTTTGTGAGCCTGGCTGAGATGAAGAGGCTGGGCGCTCAGATTGAAAAGTACATTCGGCTGCCGGAAGACGATGTGAGACTATATTGGATTTCGGCAGATGCGCTGCCGCGATCTGTGACTTTGGGCGGCGCGCCGCCATTGCCGCCGCCGAGTGCTTACATTATTTGAAGTATGGGGTTGCTTATTTGAGTTTGGGCGTATTATAGTTAAGGCTGTTTGCGCCGTTCGACGCAACTCCTCGGGTACCTTGAAAAGCTTATAAGTTCGTAATTATGCGTCGATGCCTTAGTCCGTAAGGGATTGGCGCTGCACTGACTGGCCAAGTTGGGTCAGTAGCGCTTTTGGAGGTGTTCTATTATAAGGACGCGTCGATTTGAAGCGTGGAAGCCAGTGCTACCAAGGGCCGAAAAGTGAGGTCTTTCAGTCCATTACCCCGCAAGGGGACGGAAACTAGATAGATTCAGCGGCATCAAGTAAAGCTGCTACAGCGGAACTTTCAGTCCATTACCCCGCAAGGGGACGGAAACCCTCCTCATTAATTTCATAAGGAATCTTAGATAACTTATCCTTTCAGTCCATTACCCCGCAAGGGGACGGAAACACAAATCCGTAAACGTGAGCACGGACAGCAAGGTCAGCTTTCAGTCCATTACCCCGCAAGGGGACGGAAACTTAGCGGATGCGGGTGACTCGGGAGAAGTGATAAATGCTTTCAGTCCATTACCCCGCAAGGGGACGGAAACTTAGATATCAGCATCCCGTTTATACGGTCGCAGATGATGATGGCCTTTCAGTCCATTACCCCGCAAGGGGACGGAAACCTGTGTACTGGCTTACGTACCGGGCTGTGTTGTACCCTTTCAGTCCATTACCCCGCAAGGGGACGGAAACTGGCTGAACTCCTGAAACCTAAAGGAATTGTGTCTAAGGACTTTCAGTCCATTACCCCGCAAGGGGACGGAAACTCTTCCAGCTTCTAAAGCTTCTAGTGTCTTTCTTTGTAAGCTTTCAGTCCATTACCCCGCAAGGGGACGGAAACTTTTCTGGTGGTTTCTATCTTCAAGCTATGGTGAGTGTTTACTTTCAGTCCATTACCCCGCAAGGGGACGGAAACTTGGGGACAAACTCGTACTAATTTAGCACCATACTCTTTCAGTCCATTACCCCGCAAGGGGACGGAAACTGTATTAGCTAGGGTGGTCTTACCGCTATTGGATAACCCCTTTCAGTCCATTACCCCGCAAGGGGACGGAAACAACGCCATATCACGGCGGGCCTGGTCGCGGACATCTTCAGGCTTTCAGTCCATTACCCCGCAAGGGGACGGAAACTTAAGCACGTCAGTTAGAAGAGGGAGACCAGCATCCTTTCAGTCCATTACCCCGCAAGGGGACGGAAACTGAGAGTGTCCTCAGTAGATATCGTCTTGAGCTGCAAATCTTTCAGTCCATTACCCCGCAAGGGGACGGAAACCTTTTATCTTTGGATCCCCATGGAATGCTCTGAGGGCTTTCAGTCCATTACCCCGCAAGGGGACGGAAACGGAGTTAGCGATCGCACAAGTCTGGTTAGCCAACTTTCAGTCCATTACCCCGCAAGGGGACGGAAACTACTCAGCCCTTGCCCAGGCCCCTGCCCTTAGAGTGAAGACTTTCAGTCCATTACCCCGCAAGGGGACGGAAACGCGCGGGTGGATTTCATTGCGTGGGCGGGTAGGCGCGAATCACTTTCAGTCCATTACCCCGCAAGGGGACGGAAACTGTTAGGGCTATGACCTCACTAGTCAATGGCTCAAGGGACGACACTTTCAGTCCATTACCCCGCAAGGGGAACGGAAACTTTGAGGAGAGATTAAGGCGGCGCGTTGATGTGGTTCTTCAAACGACTGCCTTCCAACACGCCACCTTACCGAACACTTCTAAAAAACCCCGGTAACCAGCGCTACATCTACGCCACTCACAAGCTACGTAAAAACCCTGAAGCCTCCGAATTCACTCGCAGCACCAAAGAAACCATTAAATGATACAAGTGGTGAAAACAGTTATTACTAGATGCTACGATGCTGCTTAGTTCTAAAAAGATAAGCCCTCAAAAGCTCAGCACTGCCCACAGCCTCCGCCTCGCTGACTGAAGCCTTATCAATCAGGTTAGCTACCTAGCTAAGACACTTTTCATGCCCAACTTACCCAATCATCCGTCAATTCAAATCGCGATCGCCTGGTGCCTAGCCTGGGGCACTCAGCCCACGCCACAATACCCCATCGCAAAATTCAATCGCTGGCGAAGCGCGATCGCTCAAGGCAATACCCCCACCGATCCTGAATGGCAGCAGGCACTCAAGCAATCTGAAACGCTCATTGAGCTAGGCAACAATAGCAACACCCTATCGATTACAGATATTGCCGAATTCATCGCCCAGCATCCTCAGCTATGGGAATCGAATATTGGGCTAGTATACGGCGGCGTCACCAAAGTTAAAAGCTACGTCTTTGAATCAGCAGATCTGCAAGAAGTTCGAGGAGCCTCCGCTCTACTCGACCGGATCAACCTGGTAGACTTGCCCGCCTTCTTTCACGTAGAAAATACTCAACCGTCTACTCACCAGCCATTCGAGCAGTGCCAACAAGCACCGCAATACTGTCAGCAGATTCGCGAAGCGGCGCGATCAAAACCTTCAAATAGCACTTCAAATGACACTTCAAATAGCCATAAGCCAAACATTACCGATGCCCTCATTCCAGAGCTGATTGTTTATGCAACAGGCGGCAATATCCTGGCCTTTTGCCCAGCCGCCTTTATCACCGACCTGTGTAACGCCATTGAAAAACGCTACACCGTCGAAACCCTATGCGCCAACGCCTGCGCTGTCGGTGAAGCTTTTAAGCCCCTAGAGATTTATTTGGGACTGTTGCAAGATCCAATTGAGAGAACGCTGTGGCACGATGCGATCGCCACTCAACACAAAAGCAACAAAGCCGTTCAGGCTTACTTTGGCTTTGCAGACAACGCCTCTGCTAGCGACATTAAAACAGCCTTCAGCCAGAGGAAAAACTTCGGCGAGCTAGTCGGCAAACTCACCAGCCTGTTTAATCAGCGCCGCAGTGGGTGTGACGCCTCAGCCCAAAAAGGAGAAAGCGGAGGAGAACAAGAAGAAGAATCCCAATCTAGGCCCAGCCGCCGCTATCCGCCGATGTTTGAAACGCATCCCTACCTAATGCGCGATGGCAGCGATATTCGATCCACCGTGGTGAAAGTTAATGCTGAGCTGCTTCCCGACGAACCCCAACTCTCAGAACCCTTAGCTCGAAAGCTGAGAGTAGGTCAAATTACTAAGCGAGATAGGATTAGCGACCGATGGTACGAGGCGAGTGGGTTTAAAGCGCTTTGGAATCCAGCGCCTAAAGGCAACGGAGAGAAGCTGTTTCAAAGCTGGATTAGCAAGTTTGAGAGATTTCTAAAAGACAATCATCGGATTGATCATTACGATCCCGATAGGCAGCTATTTGACCAGCATGATCGCATTATGGACGCCTATAAGCGAGAAGCGCGATCGCTCAACGAAATCGGCGCGAGCAGCAACGGCTATGTTGCCTACATTTATGCAGATGGCAACAGCATGGGCCAGTTCATCCGCGAGCAAATCAAAACGCCTGCGCAGTATCAGCAGTTTAGCAAAGATGTTTTTACCGCCACAGAACACTCTGTGTATCGTGCGATCGCCGACCACATTACGCCCTGCTTGTACAAACCTGACGCTAAATCATCTCGAACCAACAAAGAGTCCGTTTGGATTCATCCCTTTGAAATTATTACGATTGGTGGCGATGATGTACTGCTAGTTGTGCCTGCGAACAAAGGCCTGGAAGTTGCCCAGGCCATCGGGCAGCACTTTGAAAGCATCTTAATTGAAAGAGGTGGATATGAAATTGCTACGCCTGTTTCTGCTGAGCAGCAAAAGCACGCCCATCGGTACCAGCCTGCATTAGCGCCTACCTCCACTTGCAAGCTGAGTACGTCCAGCGGCGTTTTGATCACAGCGGCAAATACGCCCATTTACTACGCTCAAAATCTGGTTGAGCAGCTACAAAAAACGGCCAAAAGCCATCGCAAAACCCTCAAGGACTACGGCTACTATGGCGGCACCGTAGACTTTTTGGTGCTGAAAGCCGTCACCATGATTTCTTCCAACATTAAAGCTTTCAGACAAGAAGGCCTCACCCTCTCGCCGCCGAACCGCAACCATATTCTAAAGCTGTACGCCGCGCCCTATACGCTCTATGAGCTAGGCGGCCTGATCGATACCGTCAAAGCGCTAAAGCAATCTGGCTTTCCAAAATCTCAGCTTTACCAAATTCGCAGCCTGCTAGAGCGTGGCAAACGAACGGCCATTCTCAACTACCGCTACTTCCGAGTGCGCCTAGCCGCAGACAAGCGAACCCTCATCGAAACTCACTTTGAACAAGCCTGGTGCAACGCCAGCACCAACGACGGCAACTTAGCACCCTGGCTCACAGCAAAAACAGATGCGACAGCCACCTCACCCACCGTATACAAAACCATTTGGCGAGAACTTGTAGAACTAGAACCCTTTATTGAAACAGATATTGAAACAGACAAAGACGCGGCTGAAGGCAAAACAGCACAGACCATAACCGCTCAGACGCCAACAAAGCCAGCACAAGATCCGTCTTCAAAGGAGGCGTTATGATTTTACTCGCAGACATCATTCAGCCCGATGTCGCCACGCCAACAACAGAAACAATTTCTCTAACAGCGATTATCAACACGGCTCTGTGTGTAGGTGCGGGCGGCTCATCCGGATCGCTCGCAAACAAGCCCATCCTCAAAAACTCAGAAGGTCGGCTCGTGATTCCGGCCTCTCAGCTTAAGGGTCGATTGCGCCATGAATGCGAAAAGCTTGCTAGGGGTTTAGGATGGCCCGTGTGCGAGTCGCCCGCCGCTGCAAAAATGTGTCCTCAGATCGCTAAACCTCGTGAGGAACCGTCTTATCCATCTAAGGCAGAATGGGAGCGAGCAAAGAAAAGAGCAAAGCCATTTCGCATTGATGACTATCGGCTACAACCACAGCCAGGACAGCCCCACGGGGCCGATCAGCATCACTGCCTGATTTGCCAGCTATTTGGGAATCCGTCGCTCCCGGCCCGACTCCAGTTTAGTGACCTGAGATGCACCGCGCCTGAAGACAGCATTCCAGACGTCCTACGCCCCGGCGTGAGTATCAATCGCCGTCGTCGCACCGCTGAAGAACAGAAGCTATACTTTTTAGAAACGTCTCCAGCCAACATTCAGCTACGGTTTGAAGGTGAGCTGCATCTACAACAGTCTTGGACGCGGGTTGATGAGACCGCCGCGCCTTTTGCAAAAGCCCTCATTTTGACCGGGCTAAAGCACATCTATGCCCTTGGCGGTAGCAAGTCTACTGGGCTTGGCTGGCTGCACTGGGAGCTTAAACCCGATGACATCACGATTCCAGACGCATCATGGGCTTGGCTTGGCAATGCGCCAAAGAATGCGCCGAAGAACGATCAGCAGCGCGAAGGCGGTAACTCATGAAACGCATTGATTTAACCATTACGGCCCTTTCACCCTTGGCGATTGGACAGCGGAAGCCCGGTGGTTCGGTCAGCGAAGCGCTGGACTATATTCCAGGGACGGTGATTCGAGGGGCGATCGCCAAAGAAATTCTCCAGCATTCCAGCACACCACCGGAAGCAGGAGACGATTTTCATCGCCTGTTTTTAGATGAAACTGCCGCTGTCTTTTGTAATGGCTATCCTGCGATCGCGCAGACCGAGCCAGGACAGTACCTCCTCCGAGAAGACCAAATTCGGGTAATTCCAGCCAGTGCGCTTAGCTCCAAAACAAATCCTGGCTTCAAACCGGCCAACGCGGGCGTTTTCGATAGCCTCATTGATGGCTACTGCGCTACAGCACAAGGGCATTTCTATGTGCCTAACGATCTTGAAGGTAATCTGGTTGAAACGTTTAAAGGCTTTTATAGCAAAGGCAACAACAAAAAGCAGGCACAGCAGCACTATAGCCACGCGGTAACTAAACGCTTGCTCACAAGAGTCGGCATCAATCGAAAAAGAGCCACCGCTCAAGATGAAATTCTCTATAGCGTTGAAGTCATTGATGAGTCTCAGGGGAAGCCAAAGAGCCTGCAAACGGTGTATCGCAGCAGCATTTTAGTTCAAGACAACTCCGGTGACGACGCACTGGCTCAGCAGCTCTACGACTTTTTACAACAACAATGCACAGCGCTGCGGTTTGGCGGGTCGGCATCACGAGGACTGGGCAAAGTTCGTCTGCAAGTGAGTCAGCCGAAAACAGTAAAACCTTCTAACTTAATACAACAACGAATAGAGACTTTCAACCATACGCTCACACAGCGATGGAACTTATGGAGCGTTTTAGGCGGATCTGACTCCAACCCGACCACATCTCGCACCTTTTTCACGCTTAATCTACAGGCAGATGCCATATTAACTGAGCACTGGCGACGCACCACCGTCATGTCTTCAGCCATGCTAGCGCCCCTGCTGGGTTTGAATGCGACTGATATTATCTTGCACACCGCTCTCAGCAACTACAGCTATCGTTCGGGCTGGAATGCGGCTTGGGGACTGCCAAAAGATACCGAGCTAGTCACCGATAAAGGCAGTGTGTATTTGTTTAGTATGCCAAAAGAGAAACAGAGCGATTGTTACACAGCCTTCGCTAACCTAGAACAGGTGGGGGTAGGGAACCGGTGCTCTGAAGGGTACGGGCAGGTAACGATCTGTGATGAGTTTCATCAGATAATGAGGGAGAATCCGGCGTGAGTGAGGTGGCAGGAATAATGACTGTGGACAAACAAAAAACTGAAGCTGATGAAAGCAAGGGCAGGCAAAGAGTTGAGCTGCTGATTCTAAAGGGAATTCGGCAGGCAGAAGATGACATTGTGATCGCGATTGAGGATGCTTTGGATAAGTGCGAGTATCCCACAAGCGGGCGAGATAAGCTGGAAGCCTCGCAGTTTAGAAATTTGGTGCGCGTTGCCGATACGACTGAAAGTGCAGAAGTGGTGAAAAACTTTTTGCGCTATCAGGTGGGTAGAGAGCGCAAGTGGGGCCGAGGCAAGGATTCGTTAGCTGAGCGCATTGTGCAAGATATCGACGGCCTGCTGAAAAAGATGGCTGGTGAGATAGCTGAAAAGGCAGGCAGCACAGAGGAGAAGCGGATTCGCATGGAATTAGTTCGCAGATATCTGGGCTATGGCTCTCGTCGATTGAGATTTTTGAGTTCGCAGCAGGAGGGCTAAGTCGTGTTTGATGTTTTTAAGAATCGTTTGGAGCTAACAGGGACGCTTACGACCGTGACGGCCTTACGAATTAGTCAGGGTCGCTCAACAGAGCCGATTGGCTCAGATTTGCCCGTCGTGAAAGATGCGCTAGGTCAGCCGTTGATTCCAGGAAGCAGCTTTAAAGGAGCATTGCGATCGCGCCTGGAAAGCTTTCTACGCGGCATCAATCCTAACCTTGCTCAAGACCCTTCTGAGCTTGTTAGCACTCGTATGAACGAACGGGTTACAGCCATTAAGGCAGAGTATAAAAACGATGACGCGGCCTTAACGGTCGCACTCGACGGAATGACGGATGAAGTCTCCAAGGTATTCGGCACGCCCTGGCAGGCTAGCAAGTTTCAGGTGCGTGATTTGACCGTGAAGCCCGATAGCTGGTTTGGCCAATATCAGGAGCGCGATGGCGTTTCGATTGATCGCGACACTGAGACGGCAGTAGAGGGTCGTCTGTACGATTTTCAGGTAGTGCCAGCAGGCGTAGAATTTGACTTTAGGGCCGTGCTTGAAAATGGCGAAGACTGGGAGCTAGGACTGTTGGTAATGGGGCTTCAGCAGTTTAAGCGGCAGCAAATTCCACTGGGCGGCGGCAACTCTAGGGGGCTAGGCGTGGTGCAGCTCGCCATTGATAACGTGATGTGGGTAGATCCAGAAGGTGACCCCGCTGCTTTGCTTGCCTACATGCAATGCCTGGGAACTGATGACCTTAGCGAGTATGAGCGAGATATCAGCCATGTAGAAGCACTCAATGAAGAATGGACAGCGGCACTCGTGAGCTATCTGTCTGCAAGACTGCCCGTATCAACTGCTGTGGAGGCTTAAGGCGTTGTTTTATGCACAAGCGATTTGTCAATCAATGTACGCTCGATATTAGCCTGATTCCGAAAGGGCCAGTGCTCATAAAATCAGGAAAAGAAGGGGCTGACCCAACCAAGCCAGCCATGGAATTTGTAGAGACTTACCATGCGGGAGGCCGCTCGATATACTTTCCAGGCAGCTCCCTGAAAGGAGCGATGCGTGCCCATGCTGAGCGAATTGTGCGGACGATTGGTTCTGACCGACGCCCGACAAACTTAGATCCGGCTGAGGGTGAGGCCAGACCGCTGTGGGCCAGCGATCCGTTAGACAAAGAGAGCTACAAGTACATCGAAAAAGAACAGGATTCTCAAAAGGTTTATCGGTGGTCGTCATTTACCGATCAGCTTTTTGGCAGTGTGGCGATCGCCAGCCGTCTGCGCATTGAAGATGCCTACCCAGCAGATGTACAAAAAGTAAAAACCGAAGAACGTAACGGCGTCGCGATTGACCGCGTGTTTGGCTCAGTGGCAGTTGGCCCGTTTAACTACCAGGTCTGTACCGCTGGCGAATTTCGCACGAAAATTTATCTAAAAAACTTTACCCTTGAGCAGTTAGGACTTTTAGGCCTGGTGCTGAGAGATCTCAACGATGGCTGGTTTGGGCTGGGCTTTGCAAAATCTCGCGGGATGGGGCTGGTAGAGGTGCAGTTAAACCAGGCAAAAGTTGAGTATCCGGGCTGTGTGCTGGACAATGAACAGATTCGCTTACTGGGTAGCAGCCTTGCCCCCTGGCCAAAAACGGCTTTAATTGGAGCCGGTGCTTTTCTCTCGGATAGTGAACGCAAGCAGTACGGCTTCCCGGCGGGCGATGTGCAACCTACGCCCGTTGCGGGCCAGGAAATGACCTATGGATTAGGGGTGCAAATGACCTGGAAGGAAGGCCAGGTAGAAGATTTGTTTACCCGTGCGGTGACGGCTTGGCGATCGCGCTTAATGGAGGAAACCACAGCATGACGACTCCTTATGTAGGCGTTGCTTCAGTTGTTGACATCGAAGCAGTAAGCAAGCTAGTAAATGACTGCATCGGCAGTGACGGCTATTTGTTTTTACGGTGGCCGCACAGAGTTCATTGTTCATCTGTGAGCGAGCCACCCGATGAGGGACTGAGTTGCCCAGAAGGGCAAGCATTTAATCATGACAAAGAGCTGCGCTGGAAGCAGACAGGATCAGCTTATGAGCTGCTGTTGCTTTCTGAATCAGAAGCAGAGAAATCTCCTTTGATCTCGCAGTTTTCCGCAATCGGTACAGCTTGGGAAACCAAAGTACTCAACGCCAAATCCTATTCAGCAACAGAAACCAGATTTCCTCAAAAAATCAGCGTTCCTGACAAGCTCGACTTTGGGCAGCGATACTTTATCGACGCCGAGACGGCCTGTGTACAGTTCATTGCGTTGAGGGCAAAGCAGCATGGCTCCTAATAGACCCACCCGCCCCGCAGGTCGCCCGGTCGATACTGATGATCTGCCCCCTAAGCCCTACGAGCTGGTGTCTTTTCCTAAAAAGAGCCCCGTGTTAAAAGCGCCCGTGGGCCATCATCGCTATACCAAAACGGGCTATCACGGCACGCTACATCTTTCGCTGAAGGTAAAGACGGCGCTGCATGTTTCAACTGGGATTACGGCAATGGGCAGCGATGTTGCCAGTCGGGTGCCGCTGATTAAAACGATGACGCAAGGTCGTAGTCAGCAGCTTGTGATTCAGGGGAGTTCGCTTAAGGGCTGCGTGCGTGCTATTTACGAGGCGATTACCAACAGCACCCTGGCCGTGGTGAGCAATCGCTACCGACAGCAGATGCCGAGCGATCGCCTCCCCTGTCGTAAAAAGGACAGCCTATGTCCTGCTAGTCAGGTATTCGGCGCTTTAGACTGGCAGGGGCTGGTTCACTTTACCGATGCCCGCTGCGTGCAAGCCAGCTCTGTTACGGGCTTTATGCCGTCACTCTATCGACCCAGGCCGGATCAGCGAAAGGCTTATTTTGAAAAGGGTAAGGCGGCTGGGCGCAAGTTTTATCACCATGCCAGAGAAGCTGTGGATGGCGGCAATCGCGGCATCCCTGTGCAGCAGGCTGGGACTGAATATAGGTTTACAACGCAGCTTCAGTTTTTGAATCTGTCGGAGGCTCAGCTTGGCACGTTGTTGATTTCGCTGGGGCAGGATGCGAATCACCCGATGGCGCTAAAGCTGGGTGGGGGTAAGCCAGTTGGGTTAGGAACAGTGCAGGTAACGGTGACTGAAGCGGAGGTGATGCAAGATGTGCGCAGTCGCTATACTCACTACGCGGTTCCCGAAACGGCCAAGCTCACGGGCGAATTGCTAGCGACCTTTGTACAGGAAAGCGTACAGGCGGCTCACCGAGAGAAACTGGTAGAACAAGATCAGCTTGCGCAGCTAAGCCAGGTGCTGCAATGGCCGACTAATCGAGAAGCGCCCACAGGAATGTACTGATGCAAGTAGCTAATGCAGTGACCGATACGGAATTGACGGATGCTCAGTGGCAAATTGCTGATGCGATCGCCCGACAGCTCGTGCTAGATGGGATGGATGTGAATGAGTTGAGGAAGGCGATCGCGTACCTGCGAGAGACAGTTGATAAAGAAAATGCAGGTAAAAACTTTTTCGACTATCTAAAAACGCTCGTTTGCCATGGTGACACCATTGGGCACAGCAAGAAAACTGTGAAATACTATCGTAGCTTAGATGCTAGATGTAGCCAGTACCTGACTAATTATCAGGATGACGCGCCAAGAATGTTATTTCTTCTAGGTTGGGCAGCTCGGCTAGTTACTTACTACAAAGAAGGATTCCCGACAGGCGAGCTGAAAGTTCCTGACATTAAGTCGGAGCGAGAAGCAGAATTAAAGGCTGTTACAGAAGCTCATTCTTTTAAAGTAGAACAGCTTCTAGAAGCCACTATCATAGCCATCAAAAAGAGCAAAGTTACTTACGAAATATTAGGCACCATTAGACAAACCATAAGTGAACACAAGTTGCTGAAAAACTGCGACCTTAACGTAGGGCAAAAGATAAGCGTCGAAATTACGGCTTTGAGGGAGGATGGTTCTATTAGAAAAGTGCAAGGACAGTGCCCTGAAGGTTGTGCCAAGTAGGCTTAAATTCTGATATTACGACCTATGATATGTACACATTGGCTCCGTTCAAAAGAATTTTATATTAGAAGATATGTTTTGAAGCCACTACCAAATACGATTCAACGCTAGCCGGAGGCCTACCAACACCTTCTCACCTGATAGTTCAGCAGGATTGTCTAAAACTTCTATTGGCAAACCAGGCCGATAAATCTCTACGCGGCGCTGCTGAGGATCTATCAGCCAGCCTAACTGAGCGCCATTTTCAAGATACTCTGCCATCTTGTCTTGCAGGGGCTGAAGCCTATCCGAGCTAGAGCGTAGCTCAACAACAAAATCAGGACAGATACTCGCAAAGGTGCCTTTTTGCTCCGGTGTAAGGGCATCCCATCGGGCCTGACTCACCCAAGAAGCATCAGGCGATCGCGTAGCACCGTTCGGCAAGTCAAAACCTGTAGAGGAATCAAACGCTCGGCCCATCTCGCCTGAATTACGCCACCAAAGATACAGCTCCCCAGCGATGCTCCAGTTATATGCCCCCGTCTCCCAGCCAGTTGGTGGATTCACAACCAGTTCTCCTTTAGCGGTTCTCTCTAGCCTGAGTTCTCTGTTGGCAGCGGCTAACGCCAAAAAATGCTCGCGACTCACCCTTAGTCCGACAGTTTCGGGCACGTCAATAGAGACTGTTTTGGTTGCTTGAGAAAAAGAGATTTGCGCCATGTTAAACACGTACGACGGCATTCGCTCGCCGCTATGCACTGCTACGTTGAATTATATCTTAGTCGTCAGTTTCGCGAAAAAATAGATGTTTCATAGAGCATTAAGCGCTGCCTTTGCTGCGATCGCCTTTCGCCACGTACGCACCGTCGGCCACATTCCCGACTAACGTAATAGACCCATTTGCGGCTAAAACATATCGGTCTTTCGAGACTAAGTTGATGTGCTTGATAGGCGGATAGCTTACGAACACAATGAGTACAGATGAGTGAGGAAGACGTTGAAGTAGATCGTCGATGATGGGTTGAGCGATCGCCTCTCGAACATCAGGCGCTGCCGTTGCAAAAGCCTCCCTAGCTTCAATCACAAAATTCTCCAAATCCAAAACAACAACATTGCTTTCCCTAGCTCTCACCTCATTTATTTGAGTAAAAAAACCAACATCGCCGAACTCACGAGCGCGTAGCAGCCCCACCTCCTTCGGTTCGCGGTTACCACCTGGCAAAAAGTAATCAACCTGCGTTGTGCCAATCACCTGTTCTTTTTTCACAATCCGAGCGATGTTTCGCACCTCTGCACGAATAATATCTCGCGCCTCATTCTCGACCATATAGGCGACTTCTATCTCTGCCTTACGCCGAATTTGCTCAACAGCTTCTTTACTGGCCGCTTCAGAAAAGTCGTGAATTCTCTTAATATTTTCTCTGGCAGAAACTTGCAAGTCGTGAAAGCTTTTGCCAAAAAAGTAAGCCGCGATCGCGCCCGCAACGCCTAGCACAATGAAAATAATCTTGACTGTTTCAACAAAGTCACCGTAGCTCTCCTTCAGGAAAACTAACTGACTCTTAAGCAGCTCGATATCAGCAGGCGTAACATCAGGGGTCGCTGTCTGAGAGAGAAGGCTATCTGACACCTGGGCAAGCACTTGGGTAAACATATGATGGAGTCGATCCTTTCGCTAAGTCGCTAGCGTATCTTGTGCGATAAGATGCTAGGACACAAGCCATCCTCATGCAAACGACGTTTTGCTAGCAGCTATGAGCAACATAGGCATTTCAGAAACAAACATGGGAAAAATTGTCGTTACCCTCACCCTGACAAACTGGGCTGATCGCGTTTTGTCGGAGCGAGGATTTATCACCGCAGATGAAGTGCGCACCTGTCAGGTCGATAATGCCTTAGTCGATACCGGGGCTACCCGCCTTTGTCTACCCGCAGATATCATTCAAAAGCTAGGACTCAAGCAAACAGGAACGATCGATGCGCAAACGGCAATGGGGCTTCAGAGCGTCAACGTTTACAAGGGACTAGAGCTGATTGTTGAGGGACGAGAGGGAATTTATAACTGTGTGGAGCTGCCTGCGGGACAAACGCCGCTACTCGGACTCATTCCCTTAGAAGACTTGGGGTTGAATCCTGATCTGCAAGCTCAGAAGCTTATTCACCTACCGACGACGGGTAAGGAAACATACATGACGATTCTTTGACAGGCGATCGCACTAAAAAGCTGTGTCTACATAGCGCCTTTTACCCAGCATCCTATTCTTCAAATGTAAGCTTTTGAAGATGAGCGAGAGAGACGCTGCGGATAAGATTGTGTTGTTTGAGTAGAAGCTCGGTGTCTTCTATTTTTTCTTCGACCAGGTATCTGTCACGCAATATATCCAGGGCCATCATCTGAGCGGCTTCTGCTTGCTCCCAATCCTCAAGGTGACTGAGCCACCAGTCGTCAGGGACAGGGCAGCGGTAAACAGAAGATTCGCAGAGCAAAATGTAGGCGTATTTTGCGTCCTGACGCAGGCGCGTGAAGGTGTGCTCTAATCGCTGCTGTACTTTGAGCTGTAGGGCTCGGGTGAAGCGCTCTAGCTGCCACTTGTCGTCTGCGCCTGTGGTGTCACCGGCGGCGGCAGCGGCGATAGATTTTTCAACTTCTTCAATTTCTTTGCCGTAGCGCTGCCAGTAGGCGCGGGCGTTGCCGAAGAAGGGCCCGTCACTTATTTCACCCAATATAGTTCGCAGGGCAAGCGGATGGCCTTCGTAAGCTTTGCCCATGCGAGTGAGCGCGGCATGAGGTGTAAAGCCAGTTTGTGCAAAGAGATCTTGTTGTTCTATTTCGCTGAGGCCCGTGAGAGGCTGGGCGAAATAGAAGTTTGGATAGCGAGCGGCGATCGCCTCTAATTCTGGTGGGCGTTCTTGCGAGGTCAAAATAAACCGGCTTTGAAAGGTCGGCGTCGCCAGAATTGCTTGAAAGAAGCTCACAAATCCTGGGTCTTTAAACTCGCTCCAGCCGGTGGCCTCGTTGCCCTGCAAAATATGTTCTAGCGAATCTATCAAGATTAGCGTTGGATTGGCCTGCAAGTAAGCGACTAAGCGCCGGGAGAGCAGGTCGCTTTGGCCGCGTTCTTCGGGAGTAACCGGGAGATCGCATCCTTCTAAAAGGCGGGCGGCAAAGCTAGCAAAGTCATCGTCGTTGGGGTTGTCGAAGTTTTCTCTGAGGAGGCGATCGCCGCTGCGTTGAGTTTGCAATGCTAGCGTTAGGCGTTCGGACAGGGCAGTTTTGCCAATGCCTGATAGACCCGCGATCAGCAGCAGACGACAAGAGCCGTGAAGCCGGTCGCTTAGCTCTGCAATGAGTGATTCTCGTCCAACCCAGAAGGCATCGTAGGCAAAAAACTGAGCAGCGACTGTTGGCGCAGCGTCATTCTCTAATGATGTTTCAGCGTCGAGGGGGCGGCAGATTTCGCTGGGTTCGAGGCCGAGGGCATTGCAGATTTCTTCGAACTTGGAGACGGAGACTTTGATGCCCCGGCAGAAGTTGTTGACAGTGGAGAGGGCAATCAGTAGGTTCTCGGCTAGCTGCACTTGAGTCAGGATGCCGTTGCGTTTGAAGGCGGCGGCAAGGGTGCTTTTATGGTCGGGGTGAAGGCAAGTAGAACGAACCATCGGACGATCTCTAATACTGGTTTCTATTCCTAGCATAATTCTGGGCGCAAACTCGGGTGCGAACTCAGGTATGAACTCAGGTACGGCTCGGGCATGACCTCAGGTGGCTCTTTGCGAACATGAAGTTGTCTAGTAAAGGAGACAACTTCATGCAGGTTTTTTCAGAGCATCTTCACGCAGCGTGGGGGCTAGTTCAAAGGGGGAGTCCGGCGGCGGGCGTGGATGGCATTACCCCAGAACTATTTGCGGGGGTGGCGAACGCGCAGCTCGCGCAAATGCATCGGCATCTGCGGCGCGAGGCGTATATGGCCAGCCCGACGAAGGGGTTCTATGTGCCCAAAAAGCAGGGCGGTCAGCGGCTGATTGGGCTTTCGACGGTGGAAGACCGGATTTTGCAGCGCTATTTGCTTCAGTCAATTTATCCTCGGCTGGAGGCGACCTTTAGCGACAGCTCTTTTGCCTATCGCCCTGGACTGTCTATCTATAGCGCCGTAGACCGGGTGATGGAACGCTATGCGCCGCAGCCGAGCTGGGTAATTAAGGCGGATATTCAACAGTTTTTTGACCAAGTTTCTTGGGGGGTACTGTTGGGCCAGCTAGAGCGGCTGAAGATTGCGCCGGGGCAGGTACGGCTAATTGAACAACAACTTAAGGCGGGGATGGTGCTGCAAGGGCAGTTTTACCGGCCGAATCAGGGGGTGGTGCAGGGCGGCATTCTGTCGGGGGCGTTGGCAAACCTGTATTTGAGCGAGTTCGACCGGCTGTGCCAGGAGGCGGATATTCCGCTGGTGCGCTATGGCGATGACTGCATAGCGGTGTGCCACAGCTACCTGCAAGCGAGTCGGTTTTTGACCATGATGCAGGGCTGGCTAGAAGACATTTATCTGACGCTGAATCCGCAGAAGACGCGGATTGTAGGGCCGGATGAAGGGTTTGTGTTTTTGGGCCATACGTTTGCGCAGCAACGGGTGATTCGTCCGGTGCGGACTTGGGTAAAGAGTGGCGACAAAAAGAAGGTGGCGAGGCCGATTTATGGGCCGCCGAAGGCTTGCAGCATTCTGAAGCTGCCGCAGGTGAAAACGAAAAAATCAACAGATGAATATTGGAGAGATGGGATGACGACGCTATATATCACGGAGCAAGGGGCTTATGTGCGAGTGCGCTACGGGCAATTTCAGGTGTTTCATGAGCGGGAGATGCGCATTAGTGTCCCAGCGAGCAGCATTACGCATGTGGTGATGTTTGGGGCTTGTAATGTGAGCCACGGGGCGGTGCGATTGGCGCTGCAACGGCGGATTCCGCTGCTGTACTTGTCGAATAAGGGGCGGTATTTTGGGCGGTTGGAGACGACGGGTGAAGCGAAGATTGATTATCTGGTGGCGCAGGTAGAGAAGTCGAAGGATGAAGACTTTATTCGGCAGCAGGCGCAGAACATAATCGTGGGGAAGCTGCACAATTCGCGCAAGCTGTTGATGCGGCTGAATCGGCGGCGGAAGACTGAGCTGGCGGTAAAGGCGATTAAGGAGATGGCGGTGCTGATAAAGAAGGTGCCGACGGTGCAAACCGTAGAGTCGATGCTGGGGTATGAGGGGCAAGGGGCAAGCCTGTATTTTCGGGCGTATGGTTCGCTGCTCAAAGGGCCATTTGAGTTTGAGAAGCGTACGCGCCGTCCGCCTACCGATCCAACGAATAGCCTATTGAGCTTGGGCTACACGTTGCTGTCGCAGAACGTACATGCGATGACGGAAGCAGCAGGTTTGCATACGCACTTTGGCAATTTGCATGTGCCGCAGTCTAATCGACCTTCGCTGGTGTGTGACTTGGTAGAAGAGTTTCGAGCGATGGTGGTGGATTCTTTGGTGGCGTATTTGATTAATTCTGATATCTATACGCCGGAAGACTTTACGCCACCGGATGGGCGCGGTGGGGTGTACCTGCATCCTGACGGGCTGAAGCGATTTCTCAAGCATTGGGAGGAGAAGTTGCAGTCGCAGACGGTACATCCGCATACGGGCTACAAGGTGAGCTTGCGGCGCTGCTTTGAGCTTCAGGTTTGGGAGTATGCGGCCTGTATTACTGGAGAGCGGGAGGCTTACAGGCCGATGGTTTGGGAGAAGTAGAAGAAAAGAATGAGTGATGAATGATGAACTCAAGGCGCAAGACGCTTCGTGCCTTATCGGTATCGCCTCTTGTCTTTGCCGTTCATCATTCATCCTTCTGATTTCATCATTCTAAGGAGGTTCGATGTTCTATTTAGTTTGCTATGACGTTGTGCTAGATAAGCGGCGCAATAAGGTGGCTCACATTTTAGAAGGGTATGGGTTACGGGTGCAGAAATCTGTTTTTGAATGTGTGCTAACGCCGGATCAGCGGGCGATGTTGGACAAGAAATTGGCAAAATTCATTGATGAGGGAGAAGACCAAGTGCGGTTTTATCCGTTGTCGCCGCGTTACCGCAAAAAGGTGATGGTTATGGGGATGCAGCCGGAGCGAGAGGTGGATGATGTGGCGTTTATTGTCTGAACAAACAGCCTGAATGAACAGTTTTTTGAATGAACAACTCTAAGTAAGAAGGAGAACAAGATTATGGGACAGCAATTTACGACGGCTTACGGTATGAACTATCAGCCAGAGGGTTACAAAGAACTGATTGCGTATCAGCTTGCGTTTAATGAGTCGATGCGGCTGTATTGGGTGCTGCCAATGCTGCCCGCAGAGGAGGATAGTTTACTGGCGGCGAAGCTGGTAGAAGGCTCTCGGCTGGTGTGCGCTTATTTGGCGGAGGCTTGGGAGAATCGGCGGAGTCGCGAGCTGTTTGTATCGAAGCTGAATGCGGCTGAGGCGAAGGTTGCTGCATTGCAGACCTGGATTGCGTTTGCGGTGGAATGCGGATATTTGCAAGCTGATGAGGGTGAGATGCACTGCGATTTGTATGGTGACGTGTTGAAAGAGCTGGGCCGACTGGTGCAGGCGGCGACGGTTGTTGTAAATTTGGTGGGGTAGGGTGATGAAGCGATTGCAACGGGTGAGCTGGCGGCGTTTTTTGCGGGGTATTTTAGGGCGATTTAGGCAAGAGAATGGTTTGTTGGTGCAGCGGTTAGCGTTGCTAAGGGCTGACTATAACCAGCTCAATCGAACTAATACAGGGTTAGCGAAGGAGCTAGATGATTTGCAGCTACGGGTGTGGGAGTTAGAGCAGCAGGTAGACGAGCTGTTGCTCTATATCGCGGAGGTGATGGGAACGGATGCGCCGAAAGCCGCAGTGGTGGAGGCAGTGCCCGACCTAAAATGGCTGATGCTAGGCGTGGTAGGCGGACATGAGGCGACTCAGCGGGAGGTGATTAATGATCTGTCGCTAATTTATGGGCTGAAGCGATGGGTGGTGGTGCCGCCGACCTGGGAGTGCAGTATGAAGAAAAGCGTATTGAAGGAGAAGTTGGAACGATGCGATTTGATTGTGATCATTACGGGGTATATGAATCATTCGTTGACTCATGCGGTGCTTGGGCTAAAGGCATCGGGCAGCATTACGGGGAGAGTGGTGCTGCTGAACTTTAGAGGAAAGAGCGGTGTTGTGAGGGAGGTTTTGCGGCATGTAGCGGCTTTAGAGAAGTGATGACACTTTTAATCGCTGAAGCCTTTGTGTGACGCCGCTTTTATGGATAGCAAGCCGTACAAAGGAGTGTACGGCTTGCTATATTTTGTCAAAAATCCTAAAGAATGGCTTTTAAGCATCGACATAATTTGATATTAGCGCTAGTATTAGCGCAAGCTTCCAAATTCGTGGGGGTCTACGGAACCTTGAAAACCTGATTCTTTCGTTGACCCTAGAGAATCAATTGCTGTGTAAGGGGTTTAGCCCTGTTGAAAGGCAGCTTATTAAGATTGGATCTCAATAGTGAGGGGTGTTTTTAGACCCCCACGAATTTGGCTTCTGGAGGCCGCTATCCGTAAAGCTTTCAGAAGTAAGGGGTTCAAATTCCACTACCCCGCAAGGGGACGGAAACACTAGGAAGAAACTTACTTAGCGTAGGCTTCACGCAGGTTCAAATTCCACTACCCCGCAAGGGGACGGAAACAAGATCCACTTGTTTCACGACCTTTATAGATCATAATGGTTCAAATTCCACTACCCCGCAAGGGGACGGAAACTAGATTGTGGTCAGGTAGTCTACTACAGGCTGTCGGTTCAAATTCCACTACCCCGCAAGGGGACGGAAACTGATTGTTTCACTGGTCTCGCTTTGACAGTTACTGTCGTTCAAATTCCACTACCCCGCAAGGGGACGGAAACCATTGCGGTGGCCACCGGTGAGAATATCGTCCCCCCCGTTCAAATTCCACTACCCCGCAAGGGGACGGAAACTCAAGTTCCACAATATGGAACTTAACATTAGCTAAATGTTCAAATTCCACTACCCCGCAAGGGGACGGAAACATTGTACCCCCTTTTGTACTCTTCTTTTTCTGCATGTTCAAATTCCATTACCCCGAAAGGGGACGGAAACTAGAAAAGATCATGTTACTCTGTATGGGTGAAGTTTGTTGGTTCAAATTCCATTACCCCGAAAGGGGACGGAAACTATACAGTAACTGATGTTTTACCATCAGAACCTGATACTTGTTCAAATTCCATTACCCCGAAAGGGGACGGAAACTGAGGGACGCACGCGAGTGGATTAAAGGGAGTACCTTCTTGTTCAAATTCCATTACCCCGAAAGGGGACGGAAACTTGACAGGGATCTGCAAAGAGAGTCCGTTGCCGAGCTGGTTCAAATTCCATTACCCCGAAAGGGGACGGAAACGAGTCCTGCAACACCGCCCTCAAGGCAGATGATCACATGTTCAAATTCCATTACCCCGAAAGGGGACGGAAACAGCTCGAACTGCTTGCCCGTAAGCAAAAGCCCGATGGTTCAAATTCCACTACCCCGCAAGGGGACGGAAACATGATAGGCCACAAGCTACTAGAGGAACGATCAAAAAAGTTCAAATTCCACTACCCCGCAAGGGGACGGAAACAAGTATTAGTCTGATAGCCACCGCTTGTGAGTGCACGTTCAAATTCCATTACCCCGAAAGGGGACGGAAACCTGGAACAAAGTACTTTCGAATACTATATGCATGAACTCCATGAGTTCAAATTCCATTACCCCGAAAGGGGACGGAAACATCTAAAACGGCAAGTGCGTAGTAGATTTTCAAGGTGTAGATTTTCAAGGTTCAAATTCCATTACCCCGAAAGGGGACGAAAACTTGCAATCTTTGCCTTTGAAGTTGTAGGTGAAAGGATCGTTCAAATTCCATTACCCCGAAAGGGGACGGAAACTTGGGCTTGCACGATCATCCCGTGGGATGCGTTGCGTGGTTCAAATTCCATTACCCCGAAAGGGGACGGAAACCGTTTTGCCGCTTCACCCAAGATGGATGCGTAACGGTGTTCAAATTCCATTACCCCGAAAGGGGACGGAAAAAGCGTGAAGATAGAGTACAGAGCAATACCTTCCAAGCAATCGAAACCTTCAACCACTTCACAGCATCTCTCTTTATGGTCTCACCCATTCCTCACAGGTACAATGTATACCTGAGCTACTTCTCATAAGGTAAAATCGCAATGGTTGCTGCATTTGACTACCCGCCAAAACTCACACCCGCAGAATACCTAATGTGGGAAGACCAGCAAGCGGTTCGCCACGAATACATTAGTGGCGAAGTGTATGCAATGAGTGGCGGCACCGTTAACCATGGTCAGATAGCAATGAACTTTGCTACTGTACTCGGCGTTCATCTACGCGGTAAAGGGTGTCGCCTGCTGAGTTCTGACGTCAAAGTAGAAATTGAGAAAACTCGAAACTACGTTTACCCTGATGTCAGTGTGACTTGTGACGAGCGCGATCGCTCAGCCGTTCAGTTTATCCGTTACCCCTGCCTGGTTGCAGAAGTATTATCTCCTAGCACCGAAGCCTACGACCGAGGCGATAAGTTTAAGCTATATCGCCGCTCCAGCAGCCTGAGCGACTACGTATTAATTAGCACCGACAAAATGGAAGTTGACCTATACCACCGAACTGAGGGCGATCGCTGGGAAATTATCAACTATGCCGCAGGAGATACCCTCTCACTAGAAAGCATTGAGCTTACTTTCCCGATTGAACAACTATTTGAAGGCATTCTGTTTGAAGACTAACCCACCCTACACGTAGTCCTCAGCACGAAGCACTTTAAGAAAAACCCTGTTGCAAGGGGAAAGTACCCTGCGCGATATCACCAAGCCCAAGCAAAACCAGTCGCCACTGGCAATCCAAACCTAGTATCCCTTTGTGACGTGGCTCAAGCCGCTTTATCAGACGCTGTTTCACCATGATATCTTCCTCTAGCACACCCTCACCCCTGCCGCCGTCAGCGCCCATCTTAAAGCAGCTAGGTTTCGACCCTAAACGCATCCGCCACGTACAGCCTATCGCCAAGCGCACCCGCTGCCGCGCCATCGTCAACTGGCTCACCAAGCATCGATTCAAATCCGAAGCAACAAACTTAGACCAGGTAAAAGGCTACATCGAAGCGTTTTATCACCTTTGTGAGATAGAAGAATGGGAGAGAGCCTTTAGTCTTATTTCTATTCGGCTCAACACACCGACAAATGAGCCGCTTCACTATCAGCTCAGATTTTGGGGCTACTTTCAAGAACGTACCGACCTCTACAAAGCCCTAGTCGATAACGTCAACCACAGAGGCAATGAAAGCTGGAATGCAAGAGTCATTCAATTTTTGGGCGAAAGCTATTACGCTCAAGGTAGCTATAGTCAAGCAAAAGCCTGCTACGAACGCAGCTTAGCCCTCTTTCGTGGGATCGGTGAGGCTGTTGATGTCGGGATGTTGCTGAGCGCTTTGGGCGATGTGTATTACGTACTCGGTGAATACGATGAAGCGATCGCCCATCAAACCCAATGGCTAGAGATTGCGAAAACAGCCGGTGCCCGCTACGGCGAAGGCATCGCCCTCGGTAGCCTGGGCAACATCCATGAGGCCAAAGGAGACTATGAAAAGGCCAAAGACTATCACCGCCAGCACTGGGCGATCGCCCGTGAAACCAAAGACTTAGAGCTAGAAGGCGCTGCCCTTGGCAACTTAGGGAGCTGCTGCCACGCGCTCGGCGATTACAACAAAGCTAAGGACTATCACCAGCAGCATCATGCGATCGCACAACAAATCGGCAACCGTCAGGGCCAAAGCAATGCGCTCGGCGGCTTAGGCAGTGCTGACTATAGCCTGGGCAACTACCTGGAAGCCACACAATATTTTCAGCAACAGTACGACATTGCCAAAGACCTGGGCGACCTACGCGGTAAAGGCAGTGCGCTCGGTGGGCTAGGCAACGTTTGTTTTAGCACGGGTGACTATAAGCAGGCGCTGGCCTATCACCAGCAGCATTTAGCGATCGCGCAAACGATTGAACACAAGCAGGGTGTTCTCCACGCGCTCGGCAATATCGGCAACGTTTACAATGCTACTGCCCGTTACGAGCAAGCCATCGCTCACTATCAACAACAGCTTGAGATAGCTCAAAGCATTGGTGACCGACTCGGAGAAGGACTTGTCCTGGGAAACTTGGGCGTTGTTGCTCACGGACTAGGTAACAACATCCAAGCCCTAGAGGCGTTGAATCAGCAGCTTGTCATTGTTCGGCAACTGGGCGATCGCGCTAAAGAAGGGCAGGCGCTGAGCAATATCGGCAACGTGTATGAAGATATGGGAGACTATGCCACCGCGATTACCTATCACGAGCAAGATTTGTGCATTGCGCGAGAAACGAGACAACAGCGCCCGGAGGCAGCGGCCCTGGTCAATTTGGCTAACGCACACAGTGAGCTAGGTCGGTTTGAAACAGCGGTTGAGCAGTACCGGCAGGCGTTAGCGATCGCCCGTCAGATTAGCGATAAGCGCGGCGAAGGCTTAGTGCTTTCAAACCTGGGAGAAACCTTAACAAAGCAGGGCCGTTATGAAGAAGCTTTGTCTGCACTTCAAAACGCGCTGGCGATTCTAAAACAGCGGGGGGACAGCGCTTTGGAAGCTGTAGCGTGCGAGTATTTAGAAAGGCTGCATCAATCGTTAGAATCGTCTGCTTTGAGCGATCGCCTTGCCAGCTTTGAGCGATCGCCTTGCCAGCTTTGAGTAGGTTTTTGCCGTTTCGTATGCCAGGTTCATATCTTGTGCGATCGCCCCTAACGAATCTCCTTTCTCTCGCCGCGCTAATATCGTGGCCCACTTTTCAGCCGTTCGCTGCGCGCGATCGCCGCCCTGCCGCTTTTTCTGTGATAAAAACAGCGCCGTTAGCGCCTCAATGCGCTGGGTTAGCGCCTGTTGTTTAGACGAAGCCGTTTGCTCTGGGCGATCGCGCTGCCAGCCAAGCTGAGTTTCGCCCAATCCAAATGTTGTTTTGTGGCCTGTTCCACAGTAGGGCGCAAGCTGAGCAAGCGTATAGAACATTGCCTGGTAAGTTGGCTCATCAGCAGATTTGCGATCCAGCGCATAGGTCACCGCCCCGGTAAAGCCAGTCACCGACCCTTGCTTACCAGCCGCCACCTTCGACGAAGCCATCTGATGTTGTTGAATGATGACGTGGCTATCTATCCAGGTCAAAAAGTCGCCTTGATCAATCTTTTTGCTGGCGAAGTGGTTCCAGCGGCGCAGATAGCTATGAAATACGTTAGTCGGCCACGGCAGGGGTAAATGGTGGCCTTTGCGGCGAAAGCTAGTTGGGCTGGCAAAGCTAAGGCTGACGCTACCGCTGCTGGCTTCTCCTACCTGGTGTAGTTTGCTGTAAGTAGTGGCTGGCTGAGCCAGGTGAACAGACTCAATAAATAAAGGGGCGTTGTCTAGCTCCATTTCATGCGGTAGCTGCCTTAGCCAGGTTTCCAACCCCTGAGCGACTCTTTTAGAAAGGCCATTGACGCGCCATCGGTAGGGCTTGTCCTTGATTAGCTGAAGGGACTGGCCGTGGCTGACAAACTGACTGTTAAGGCCTGATAGGCTAAAGGACTTTTCGGATTCGCTATCGTGAAGGTAGGCAGATAGCTCAGGGTCAAAGGTTTGGATTTGTTGGAGGAACCAGGCGTGGAGACCGATGGTGTACTGCGCGTAGAGAGTGCTGTTGTCGAAGGGGACTAGCACAAATTCTAGACTGACTAGCTCTGTAGTTTTGGGCCAGAATGAGCAGGCGGAGCGATTGAGTGCGGTATCTTTTTTGCGCGATTGCGCCATCGGTCTACTCATTTTCCTAAAAGCATCGTGCTTATCTTACGATCTTTTAGGAAAAGTCGAGCATTGTTTCTATCCCCTTGCGGGGTAATGACCCCTGGCCGAGATACGTGTAATTTCCTATCACATCGGCCTGAAAGCATTGGTGCGATTGGGTTTCAACTTTAAAATTCTGAGTAGTACAGCCAATTGAGTCGCTGAAGCCACGGTTTACTGCTACAGAGAATACTTAAGACTCTGTAGCAGAGACAAAGGAATAAATAAGGCAGCTTTTTAGATACTGCTATAGCAGCGTTTCTAAAGCTTGTTTAGCCACGGATTCAGCTCTTCTAGACGTTACCTTCTGATAGCGCAACGTCGTCT
>JBHYED010000029.1:0-492 GCA_051860365.1 Phormidesmis sp. | reverse complement strand
CCCCATCAAAGCCCTTAGCTCTTCAATGCCCATCAAGCCAACGCGCTCAGTGGCGAAGGTATGCCGCAGATCGTGTAGCCTAGCGCCTTTGAGATTAGGGCAGGGCGCAGTCAACGTCTCCCAACACTGATGAATGCGACGGTAGCTAATGCGAGACGTCTCTAAAGAGATCGGCTGATGTGCAGTAAAGAGAGCAGCGCTACGCGGATGCCGCCCGTCACGAATGTATTCAGCAAGCGCGGTAGCTGTATCTTGCGAGAAAAAGCACCACCGTTGTTTATTTCCCTTTCCCAACACCTGAAAACGTTGTTCTTCAAAGTCGATATCATCAAGGTCTAACTGCAACACTTCCGAGATGCGAGCGCCGCTGCGATGCAACAAACTGATAATTGCCTTCATCCGACTATCCAGCTCGACTGCCCGATATAGGGACTGAAGCTGAACCTCACTGAGATAGCGAATCGTATCATCAGAAGTATGCTCATCCTTTTG
>JBHYED010000028.1:0-53934 GCA_051860365.1 Phormidesmis sp. | reverse complement strand
GCAGCCCAGTCAACTGCTGGGTCAACATCATTTGCGGTTTAATTGCCTACTGTCATCAGCCTAAGAAACCTGGACTCCATCTAGAATGGGCGTTGCCGCCTGCGGCTTAACCCGAACTGACGTTAATGATGATTCTCGGCCACGAGCTAGGCCACTTTGCCAATCGCGATCATCTGCGCGGGCTAACGCGGCAGGTGATGGTTCGGCTGGTGTTGGCGGCTGCGTTAGGAGATGCGGGGGCGGTGGGTGCGATCGCGACTAACAGTGCTTCAGCCATCACCAGTGCCCAGTTCTCCCAAACTCAAGAAAAACAAGCCGACGAAATCGGCCTCGTCCTCCTTACAAAAACCTACGGACACGCCGCCGGAGCCACCGACTTCTTTAACCGCCTCATCAAAAAAGATTTGCCAGCCGGATTATCTATCCTTGCAAGCCACCCACCTTCAAAAGCGCGCGTAGAGAATATCGAAAGAATGATTGAGGAAGAGAACTATCCTATTGAAGAGAAAATGAACCTACCTTCTGCGCTAAAAATGAAAAAGATAAACAGGCTGTGAACACTGAGATTTCATCAGTTCCGACAGAACGCTAGTGTCTAGAATGAGCATGACTGTTTAAATTAACGCCATCTCTAGCTTCGACAACAATATCAGAACGTAGCCAAGACAACAGCTCGATCAATAGGAGTTGGCATAATGACTTGAGAGGTCATAGCTTTTAGTCCAATGTGATGTGCCTACTTTTTATTGTAAAGCAGAAAACCGACCAACCAGCATTTGTTCGACGAGTGAATCAGCTTTGCTAGTAAGGTGTTGGGCATAGCGCTGGGCAACGGGAGGTACGAGGGCGAATGGGCCAGTGAAGCCACTGAAGAGGTGAAGGCCGCTGACGTTAGGCACTTCTCCTAGGAGTGGAAGGCCGTCTTGCGTGAAGGTGACGAGGCAGTGCCGCCAGGTGCCAGGAACATTTTTAAGAGCGGGGACTTGTTGGGCGATCGCATCTCTCATCGCCAGCGCGCTCGTACTTGGATCAGCCGGTGGCGTGTAGGCCGTATGGAACCGGCTAATCTGCCCAATTCGAGCGGTTTTATTAGCAAACTGAATCACACCAGCTTCGAGCACCGGCGGCATTATTTGCGTATCAGGCTGTTGCCACTGGTCATCACCGGCTGATTTAGATTCTTGAGTAAGGCGATCGCTCACAGCAGGCATAATGAGCGATCGCACCACCACATCCAAAGGCGGCGTTTCCACAATCTCAGCATGGGTAAAAAACAAAGGTACTCGCAGCCCAACCGCTTGCACCAGCTTACGGCTATAAGCGCCCGCCGCCACCACAACCGTTTTAGCCGGGTAGGCCTGAGCCTCTGTCGTCACGCCCGTCACCTTGTTCCCAATCCGCACCAATCCGGTTGCCGCCGCAATACTGTGATGACCGCCCAGCCGCCTAAAAGCGGCGTTATAAGCCGATACAACAGACATTGGATCGACGTGTCCATGTTTTGTTGTAAAAGCGCCCTCTATTGCGTCTGCATTTAACTGCGGCTCTATGTCATTCGCTTCTTTTGCAGAGACAAACTTTGGCGGCGTTTCAAAGATTTTATAGTCTTGAATGAGGGCGGCTACATCCGCACCCTTCTTCACCGTTAACAACAGATCTAATTCTTGCAGTTGGGTATCGGCCCCTAATTCATCAGGCAGCTCACGATGACGCACCATCCCTTCAGTAAAAAGCGTATGGGTGAGCGCGCTTGTCCCAGCCCAGTAGCCAATGCCGCCATAGCTATAGCGCGTTCCACTATCTGGGCTGCTATCGTCTAGCAGCAAAACAGACTGACCCACTTTTACCAGCTCGTAGCTTAGTGCCGCTCCAGCAAGCCCGTTGCCAATGATGATCGCGTCATATGTCTGCATCTAGCTAAACCTTTTTGCACATTGCTTACTTTTTGCCTCGCTTGGGCTGCACCACTTCCAGGTCAGTCGCTTTGAAGGTGATGAGCTTATCCCAGTTTCCGCCTTCAAAAAGCACGGCGACTTTGCCGTCAGTAATGCGCTGCACCTGGCCTTCAAAGTTGAAGTAGGTGTCATCAACGTTAGTAATGCGAACGGGCGAACCTGGCAATATCATCATGAGGTGTGCGTTTTGTCTTAACGTCTTTGATTGTCAGTGTAGAGGATTAACATGATTATTGAATATCTGTATAACGGTGCAAATCTTTTTGTGCTGCCGTTTTGGCTGCTGATGGTGATTGTGCCGGGCTGGTCGGTGACCCGGCGGGTGATGGCTTCGACGCTGCCATTTGTGCCGCTGGCATTGGCCTACATTTTTTGCTTTATCAATAGCGTCGATCCAGAGTCGATGGCGTCTTTTGCCAATCCGACGTTGAGTGCGATCGCCGCTCTCTTCGCAGACGAACGCGTAATGGCAGCGGGCTGGATTCACTTTGTGGTGATGGACTTGTTTGTCGGTCGCTGGATCTATTGGCAGGGCCAGGAAAAAGGAATTTTCACCCGGCACTCGCTGGCTTTATGCTTATTTGCTGGGCCGATTGGGCTGCTGTGCCATTTAGTGACGGCACAGGTACAGGAACGATGGTTAGGGTTAGGCAAAGTCGGTGGTTCAGAGGTGGTTGGCTAGTCGCGGTTCGCTTTTGATTTCACCAGAGTGTCACCACATTTCCTGCTAATCTACTTGCCATCCCGCATAATGTGGCGTTGTAGGTTCGCTAGGCATCTGTATGATCGTGTCCCTAATATTTAGAAGACAAAATAGAAGACGGCTGCTGAAGCTAGGCCAGTATCTCGGCGTATTTTGCCTTTGCATCGTGCTGGCTGTGAGCTGCCGGCCCGGTGGTGATGCCGGTGGCAATGGCACAGCGGTGGATGAAACGGTGGGTACGGGCGATCGCGTCTCGATTGGCACCACGCTCAGCGCCGATACGCTAGATCCGGCCGACGCCTACGAAACGTTTCCGGGGATACTGCTTTACAACCTGGGCGATCGCCTCTACACCTACGCCCCCGGCACCACCGATCTCACCCCACAGCTCGCCACCGAACTGCCTAGCATCTCGGAAGATGGCCTCACCTACACTATTCCACTGCGTGACGACGTCACCCTGCACGACGGCACTCCTTTTAGCGCCGAAGTCATGGCCTTCTCCATTCAGCGCTTTATGGAAAATCAGGGTCGCCCTTCCAACCTACTTTCCAGCAAAGTCGAATCCGTTAGCGCTACAAACACTTACGAGCTAGAAATTAAGCTGACTGAACCCGTCGCTGCCTTTCCTGCCATCCTTACGTTCTCAGGCATTACGCCCGTTTCACCCGAGCAGTACACCATTGGGCTCGACAGCTTCAAGCCCAACGTATTCATTGGCTCTGGCCCCTACAAACTGAATTCTTACACCAGCAGCGTCATCCGCTTGGATGTAAACGAAGACTACTGGGGCGAAAAACCGGCAAACGACGGCATCGATATTCAGGTGTTTACCAGCGCCGTCAACCTATACAACGCTTTTACGTCTGGTGGCCTAGATGTTGCTTACCAGTCTTTAGATCCTGACCAAATTTCTCAGCTAGAAGAAGATGCCGCTACCCAGAACTGGACTGTGATTGAAGCGGGTTCTACCGTGATTAACTATCTGGCGATTAACCAGAAAATTGAGCCGTATAACGATGTGAATGTGCGCAAGGCGATCGCCTCTATGGTTGACCGTCAGTTGATTAGCGATCGCGCTTTCAAAGGCCAAGCCGAGCCCCTCTACAGCCTCATTCCCAAAGCCTTCGAAGTTTACGAACCTGTCTTTGAAGACGCCTACGGCGACGGCAACTACGACCAAGCCAAAGAATATCTCGAGGCGGCCAACATCACTGAAGCCAATCCGCTAGAGCTAGAGATTTGGTACCCGTCCTCTTCTACGCCTAGAGCCGTCGCCGCTAACACGATGAAACAGGCCATTGAGCAAGCGCTACCGGGGCTTGTGAACATTAAAGTAGATACCGCCGAAGTGGCGACCCTGTGGCAAAACGTAGAGCAAGGGCTCTATACCAGCGTGCTGTCCGACTGGTACGCCGACTATTTTGATCCTGAAAGCTTTGTACAGCCCTTTCTCACCTGCGCCGAAGGCTCGCCAGAAACGCTATGTGAATCGGGCGAAAGTCAAATAGGCGGCTCTTTTTACTACAGCGAAGCCGCTAACCAGCTCGTAACCGATCAAAACAGTGAAACCGATCCGGCCAAACGAGACGCCATTTTTGCCCAGCTTCAAAAGCTGATGGTCGAAGATGTTCCTTATGTGCCACTGTGGCAAACCAAAGACTACGTATTCACCACGGCTGATGTCAGCGACGTCGCGATTCAACCCAACCAGCAGTTTCTCTTCTGGCAAATCGAAAAATAAGGAGAACCTTCCATGTCTCGCGCCAGTGCCCTGCGGGTCTACATCACCTCTCGACTCTTACTAGCCCCGCTGATGATCTGGCTAGCTACTACCGTCGTATTTTTGCTCATGCGAGCTGCCCCCGGTGACGTGGTAGACGTAAAGCTCGGTGCGCGCGCTCCCGAGGCCATTAAAGCCGCCATGCGCGCGCAGATGGGGCTCGACCAGCCGCTATACGTCCAGTACTTTCGCTATCTCAACAAGCTGATTCACCTCGACTTGGGCACCTCGGGCTTTAGCCAGGGCCAAACGATTGTGCAGGTCATTGGCGACTACTTTCCGGCTACGGTAGAGCTAACGCTGTGTGGAATGCTGATTGCGGCGGCTGTGGGGCTGACGGTGGGTTCGATTGCGGCCTCACGTCCCAATACAGTTGTCGATGCGGGCGGTAGGCTCTTTGGCATTGTCACCTACGCGCTGCCGATGTACTGGTTCGGCATGATTTTGCAGCTCATTTTTGCGGTGCAGCTACAGTGGTTTCCGATTGGCACCCGGTTCCCACTCAGTCAAATTCCTCCAGATGGCCCCACCGGTCTGTATTTGCTAGACAGCGTGCTGCACGCCAATCCTGGCCAGCTTTTGACGACGCTGCACTACCTCACGCTGCCGAGTCTGACGCTAGGCATCTTGATTAGCGGCGTGTTCGAGCGGATTGTGCGGGTGAACCTGCGGCAAACGCTCAAGGCTGACTATGTAGAAGCTGCTCGGGCTCGGGGGATTTCGGAGTTTCGGATTATCACGGCACATGCGCTTAAAAATGCCATGATTCCGGTGATTACGATTTTGGGGCTGACGTTTGCGGCCATGCTGGGCGGCGCAGTGCTGACGGAGGTGACGTTCTCTTGGCCTGGACTGGGCAACCGGCTATACGAGGCGATTACTCAGCGCGACTATGAAATGGTGCAGGGACTCATGGTGTTTTTTGCCTCGATTGTGGTGGTGGTGAGTATTGCCATTGATGTGCTGAACGCCTATGTCGATCCGCGTATTCGGTATTAGTCCCAAGCTTTCTGATAACGTAAAGAAACGTTATTTGTCTTAGCAAGCGGTCATGCAGTTTTCTATTTTTGAGCGGTGCGATCGCCCATACCGGCCATGACTTCTTTTACACCTGACACCGCTACTCGATTTTCCCCAGCCCTACTAGCTCTCAAACGCTTTGCTAGAGGGACTTTGCAGCAGCTAGGCATCGGCCTTACTGCGCTCCTAATCGTTCTAAATTTAGGAACGTCTACACCAGCGCCAAGCACCGTTCAACCGGCCCCACAGGCATCTGCGCAAAACCTTAACACCGCTAAGAACGATCCTTCGCACTCCCTAAAATCAACCTCAGACTTAGATCGCACTCAGCCAGCACAGGTGACAGTCTCACCCGCACTGATGTTAGAAGCGAGTATGACGCAGCACCATCTCACTCGCGCCCGCCTCATCATTCCAATCACTACCGAGCGGCCTGTGGTCAGCATGGCCGAGGAAAAGTAGTGGCTTCAGTACAAAAGCAGGTCAGTTCGTATCCAGGAGCCTGGTATTGTCTCAGTGTTATTCTCTGGCTAGCTGCGGCCCAACCCAGTCAAGCCTGCAATTTTTTTTCTGAACCACAGCGGTTCAACACCCAAGCCAACGGCGATACAATTATCATCGGCTCGCAGCCTAACCAACGGTATCGAGTTGTCCTCAGCGGTCAAAACGACACGGCACTTGCAGAAATTCGCGCCTGCATTTTAGATGCCTTTGCGACGCGCTCCAGAATCGGGCCTTATATTCAAGTCGGCAGCTTCGATAATCGACAAGACGCCGAGACCATTCAGCGCATTCTGCAAAGGGAAGGCTATCGGGTGCGCGTTAACTACGTTCGTTAACGTTCGGTGAACCTAATCGAGTGAAATTTTTGTGATGGGTGTACGTCAGTCGCTGTTAGGGACGATACTCCTGAGGGGTGGCCCTGCCATTGCCTTCAGCCTTGTATGGGGATTGACGCTAGCAATTCCCACCGCAACCGGTCAGCCTCTCACGCTACAAGGTCGCCGCTGGCTCGTCGTTGATCAGCGCAGTGGCAACGTGGCCTTTACGCCCTATGAGGGCACGATCAGGCAGGCTCAAATAGGCGATCGCCTCACGAGCGTAGGCGATGTCCTTACCACAGGCGCAGATTCCTCAGCTCGGCTAGAGGTCGATCAGCAAACCGGGTTTGTAATGCTAGCCGAAAAAAGCCAGATTCAGGTGCGATCGCTCAGCATCACTCGCAATGGTGGGCATATTACCCACCTGAACGTGAACAAAGGGCAGGTGCGGCTCAGAGTAAGACCCCTCACAAATCCTGACACTCAGCTAGAACTCTATACCCCGGCAGGTGTCAGCGGCGTGCGCGGCACCGACTTTGGCATTACCGTACAAAACAATGGCCAAACTGGCGTCGCTACCATTGAAGGCAGCGTATCAACCAGTGCTCAAGGCGAAACCGTGACGGTCGGCGCTAATTTTCAGTCCACTATCATTCCGGGAGAGCCGCCGACCCCTCCCGAACCGCTGCGGAATGATCCCACCCTATTTATCGAACAGCTCAGCGCCATTCCTAACAGCGACCTAGCGCGTATTGTCGGATCTACTGATACCGTCAACCTGTTAGAAATCGCCGATCAGCAAAAACAATTGAACCGCGAAGGGCGCTTTGACGTCGTCGTACCCATATCAGAAGATCGTCGGATCTCAGCGAGAGTAACCACACCATTAGGCACAGCGCAACAGTACGAACTAGTGGTGCCATAATCTTGGAAGTTAAGCGGTTGCAAGGACTTAACCGGCTAGGACACGAATTGCTCACCAGCATCATTGTGGTAGTGCTGATGAAAGTAAGAGCGATCAATCGCGGGGCGTTAGACCAGGCGCTGCGGCAATGTTCGATTCGGAAGGCTGGTGGGATGGGGCGGAATTAAATCTGCAACAATTGTGTCGCTAATGCGCCGCCCGGATGGTTGCCTTTAGTACCTCATAGCAATTACGAACCGCACTCAAATGCGCAATCTCATAGCCGTGCGTATTCTGGGTTGGGAATGCTAAGCACGCGCCTCTTGCCACATGCCCAAACTTCATTGCAATTGAGGCGTCGCTGCCAAAGCCACTGATGGCTGCTACCTGTAAAGGAGTCTCAATTTGCCTGGCCGCTGCTAAGATCTCTCGGTTGAGCCCTTCATCGTACAGACCATAGCTGTCTTGAGAAAACAGTGCGGGCGACGGCCCATCTACCAGCGGATATTCTTCAGAGAGCGGACATATTTCTAAGGCAATTACCTGATCAAGTCGCTGCCTTTGCGTAAAATACAGCGCCCCAATTGCGCCCACTTCTTCTTTTGCAGAAGCGACTAAATACACATCAACGGGTGGATTTTTCACCTGCTCAGCCAGCGCCATTAAAATTGCTAAGGATGCTTTGTTATCCAGCGTATAGCTAGCAATATGCTCGCCCATCCGAAAAGGGCGCTTGCGGTGCTTGCCCACGACCATTCGCGTTCCCGGTCGAATGCCTGCGACTTCTAACGCCTCAGCCGATAGCTTCGTTTCAACCCAAGCATCTTTCCACGCCACCGCCTTGCCTTCTTGTTGCACCTTCTGCGGCGACTCGTGAGAGACGTGGCGCGAACCAAAGCTAAGAACGCCGCTGATAGTAGCGTTGTCGCCGATAAGATCAACAATGCCTTCGCCATAAACCCAAGGATACGCACCGCCTAAAGGTCGAACAGACAAACGGCCTTCGGCTTCCACTCTTTTGACAATGCCGCCAATTTCATCTTTGTGGGCAGTGATAGCCAGGCTACTGCCTTCTGCACCTGCGATTTTCACCACAATATTGTCCGCCGCATCCTGCCAGTGATCCACGCCCATCGCCTCAAACTGCTGAAGCAAGTAGGCATTGACTTCACCTTCCACTCCGCTCGGCGAATGCAGCATCACCAGCTCAGAAATCACCTCAAAAAAGCGCTCTTCATCCCAGCTATCAGCCATTATCAGCCGCCTTGTGCCGGTTCAGCATCGCCAGCGCCGCGAATCTCTTCTGCTGTGATGCCTTCCGTTGAGTTGCCAAATCGCCAGAGCACTGCCGCCGTTTCTGCTCGGGTGGCTGCTTTTTTGGGTTGGAATAGCGTTGTGTAGCTAAAGGCCCGCCGAATATTGGCAGAGTCGCCGTTTTGATAGTCGGCTAGCACGGCTTGCAGCGCCCGTGGATCAATTTTGCTGGCATCTTGAAAGCCCCAGGCTTCTTCTACCGCAGTCGGGGTTGATTGTGGTAAGGGCTGGCGCGTGTCTAGCGGCACTTTCCATAGCAGCAAGTCCTCGCGGGTCAGCGGTGCATCGGGTCGGAAGGTAATGGTGGTGCTGCTGCCGGTCAGCGGGCTAGGAATGATACCGGCTTCGGCTAAGCCCTGAATGGCGGCAAAGTCTGAATCGCTAACTGGGACGTCTTTGAATACAGGTGCTGAGCTATTCACACCGGGGCGAACTTTGCGGATGCGCTGATCGGTGTAAAAACGATTGTTTGTAGCTAACAGCCAGCGGGCGTATTCTCTGCGGGTGGTCGCCTGATTGGGTCGAAATTCGCCTGAGCCTGGTGGTGTAGGTGGTTTGGCTTTCTCTTTGGTCTCGTCAGTGCCATCGCCAGTCTCGTCAGTGCCATCGTCAGTCTCGTCGGTACTGCTAGCCGGTGGAGGGGTAGGCGATCGCACCTCAAGCAGACCCAGATCAATCAAATCTATTAAATACGGTTGAATCTCTTCAGGAGCCTTACCCAAGTCGGTATATTCGCCTGCCACTACCTTCGGCCCAGCATCAGGTTTCTCAGCCGGCTTAGGCGTTTGACTCTCTACTTCTTTAATTTCAATCGCAGGCTCATCAGTTGATTTGACTATCGCACTGCCGTCTTCTGCGAGCTGAGGATCAGGCTCCAGGCTTTTCCCTAGCGTGTCGCCGAGCTTGCTACCTGAGCAGCCCGTCAATAACAAAAGACTAGACAAAAAGCAGAGGCTTACTTTATTCACAGAAGGTTGAGTCATCACCAGTGCCAAAACATAGCTGGCTATTAAGCTATCGTACAATCGCCCCCGTTTGAGCGCTGAATTGAGCGCAGGCCCTATGATAAGCTCGCTAATTATCGACTGCGATCCGGGTGTAGATGATGCGATCGCGCTCCTCCTTGCCTTCAGCGCCAACCTGCCCATACTCGGTATTACCACCGTCGCTGGCAATGTTCCACTTTCGCTGACCGCTGCTAACGCGCTTAAAATTTGTGCGATCGCCAACCGCCCAAACATTCCCGTATTCGCAGGCTGCCCGCGTCCTCTACTCCGCCCCCTCGCCACCGCCGAGAATGTCCACGGAACAACCGGCTTGCAAGGCGCAGACTTTCCTGAACCCACGACGGCACTTCAGACACAGCACAGCGTTGACTTCATTATCGAACAGCTACTAAACGCCTCAGAACCCATTACCATCGCAGCCTTAGGCCCGCTGACCAATATCGCTGTCGCCCTGATTAAGTCGCCGCAAATTGCTGCAAACATAGAACAGCTAGTGATCATGGGCGGCAGTATGGGCCAGGGCAACATCACACCGTCTGCCGAGTTCAATATGTATGTTGATCCACACGCCGCGCAAGTTGTTCTATCTGCAGGCATTCCTACGGTACTGATTGGGCTAGATGCCACCCACCAAGTGCTGACAACGCCAGAGAGACTGAATGCCATTCGTGCTACTGGCAACCGCGTGAGTGACGCCGCCGCTGGAATGCTCTCTTTTTACGGACAAAGCGATCTTGAGCGTTACGGCTTACCCGGCGTGCCACTGCACGATCCTTGCGTGATTGCCTACTTGCTTAAGCCAGGGCTGTTTACCACTCGCAGCGTCAGTGTCGAAGTAGAAACGACTGGCGAGCACACCATAGGTCGCACGGTTGTGGACTGGTATGGCAAAGCCAGAGATTCTTCTATCCAGATGATAGAAAGCGTAGATGCAGACGGATTTTATGCCCTGCTCACAGCCGCATTAATGGTCTTTTGATGCGGCTAATGCGGCGGTTTTTCAAAGCAGTGGTATACAATCACGGCAAGGCTATGTGATGTGATCCCCCTTGGTGAGTTATGGCTTATACCACCGCGCAGCTATTAGATATTCTTGCCGCAGAAATGAAGGCGGCTGTCAGAGGCGATCGCCTCCTGCCCGATAGCGATCGCCGTCTCGATAACCCCGTCATTATCAAAGCCATCGGCCCCCAAAAGCTCAGCCAAATCTACGCCTTCCAAGACTTTCGCGACCAAATTCATCAGTACCAAATTACCGAAGGCGTCTCCGGCATCGTCTGGCGCGAGTGCACCTTTGCCGGTCAATCTGTCCGCTTTCCTGAAGTTCATCGGCAGCTTACGGCCACTGCTGAAGACAAGCTCAGACTCAGCGCCGCAAAAGGTGTGGTGATTGACTTTTGGCGAAAATCAATTGTAGGGCTCAACCTCTGGAGAGGCGGCAATTCACCAGAGCCGATTGACCTAGCACGTGTAGAAACGCTGATTGAGAATGCTGAATGGGCAGACGTAGAAGCGACCCGCAGCGAGCTGTATTTGCTGCTGTGCTGGGGGAATCCGAAGGAAAGCTACTATGCTTGGGCCTATCCTGACTCGGGGTGCGATCGCATCATCGCCACCCGCACTCAGCCCAGCGGCATCAAGGTATAAACGCCAACTCTAGCGTCCTAGCGCGGTACAATCATGAGGCTATTGAGAACAAAAATATGCCGATTGCCGTTGTTACGATCGAAACTCACGGATTTCCCGCCTCACTTGCGGCAGCCGACGCCATGGTCAAAGCAGGCCGCGTCACCCTAATCAAAATCGCGCCCGCAGACAGTGGCCACCAGTACGTTGTTGTCCGTGGGCCAAACGCCGAAGCAAAAGCCGCTCTAGAAGCCGGACTCAAAGCCGCCAACGCCTGCCATGGCGACGGAGCCTACGCCCACACACTCATTCCAAATCCAACCCCCAACGTTCTCCACACCTTAGAGCTAGACTACACCGAAGAATCTTTACCCTTCGTGGAGTAACGCGGCAACGGGTAACTTAATCTATACCTATCCAAGAGCGTCCCCCTCTCCCGTACAATCAATGATGGAGTTCATGAGCCATACGCATGGCCTCCATTCACGTTTAGGAGAGCATAGATGGGACAGGCAGTTGGTTCACTCGAAACAAAAGGGTTTCCCCCTGTATTGGCCGCCGCAGACGCCATGGTGAAAGCTGGACGAGTGACGCTAGTTACCTATATTCGAGCAGGCAGCGCTCGATTTTGCATCAACATTCGCGGCGATGTTTCTGAAGTTAAAGCCGCAATGGAAGCAGGCGTAGAAGCCGCTCAAAACGCACCCGGTGGCGTGCTAGAAACCTGGGTCATCATCCCTCGCCCGCACGAAAACGTGATCGGCGTACTGCCCATTCAGTTTGACGATAGCGTAGAAGGCTTCCGGGAAGCGGTTGAAGTGCCCATTATTCCAGGCAGCACCAGCGGTCGCCAAAGACCCTAATATTTGCTTTTACTCGCCACACTTAGGGTTAGTCAATAGCAAGTCACCTAAATAGGGGCGTAGCAGTGCTATGCCCCTATAGTATTAAAAGCCTGTAAATTAAAAGCCTGTAAATTAAAAGCCCCGCAAGATTTCAACGCGCTCACAATGCCAACGCTCCTCACCGCCAATACCCCCGAAACTTTTCCGCTCATGGCCGTAGTCGGTCAGGACTCTATTAAGTTTGCGCTGCTGCTATCAGCCGTAGATCCTGAACTAGGCGGCGTGGTAATTGCCGGACGCAAAGGCACCGCAAAATCAGTTTTGGCCCGCGCCCTTTACCAGCTATTGCCACCGATTGAAATTGTCGAAGGCTCCAGCAACTGCGACCCCAACAAACCTAGCGAATGGGATGACGAAACTGCAGCCCGATTTGCGGCCGATACGCCTGTTGAAGATCTGCCCACACAAATTATCAAAGCGCCCTTTATTCAAATTCCGCTAGGCGTCACAGAAGATCGCTTGCTAGGTTCGGTAGACGTGGCCAAATCTATCAGTACAGGCGAAAGCGTTTTTCAGCCTGGGCTGCTCGCCGAAGCGCACCGAGGCGTGCTCTACATTGACGAAGTTAATCTTTTAGACGATCAAATCAGCAATCTGTTGCTGTCTACGCTCACCGAAGGCCGCAATCAAATTGAGCGCGAAGGCATTAGCTTTCAACATCCCTGCAAGCCGCTAATGGTCGCGACTTACAACCCGGAGGAAGGGATTTTACGAGAGCATTTGCTGGATCGAATTGCGATCGCGCTCTCTGCCGATACTGGCCTCTCTCTAGAAGATCGCGTTGCCGCCGTAGAGCAGGTCAACAGTTTCACCAACAACCCCACTGCTTTTCTCGCTGAATACGAAGACGACATCGACTCACTCAAAACCCAAATTATTCTCGCCCGTGAGTGGCTCACAGACGTTGTAATCACCACCGATCAGGTCAACTATCTCGTCACTGAAGCCATTCGCGGCGGCGTTATGGGCCACCGCGCCGAACTATTTGCCGTCCGCGTTGCCAAAGCCTGCGCCGCCTTAGATGGCCGCACGACTGTCACTGCTGAAGACCTCCGCAGCGCCGTAGAACTCGTCATTGTCCCTCGATCTAGCGCCGTCCCCCCGACTGAAGACGAGCAGCAGCCACCACCGCCGCCGCCACCGCAAGATCAGCAGGAAGACGACTCCGACGACAATACCGAAGACGATTCTGATAGCGAGGACGAAAACGAAGAGCCAGAAGAACAGCCTGAAACACCGCCCACTATTCCTGAAGAATTTGTTTTTGATGCTGAAGGGGTTGTGCTCGACAAATCTCTTCTCAGCTTTGCAGAAAGCACCACTAAACAAGGCACTTCAGGTAAAAATAGCGTTATTTTCTCCGATGAAAGGGGGCGATATATTAAGCCCTTCATTCCAACCGGTCAGGCCCGCCGCATTGCTGTAGATGCTACGCTTCGCGCCGCCGCTCCGTACCAAAAGGCCCGCCGTGAAAGATTTCCGAATCGAAAAGTCATTGTCGAACAAGGCGACATTCGCGCTAAGCGTCTGGCTCGCAAAGCCGGGTCTCTGATCATTTTCGTGGTAGATGCTTCTGGTTCGATGGCTCTTAACCGAATGCAGAATGCGAAAGGTGCCATCCTTAGTCTCCTTACCGACGCCTACCAAAACCGCGATCAGGTTGCTCTTATTCCCTTCAGGGGCGAACAGGCTGAAGTTCTCCTACCGCCAACTCGTTCTATCACAGCGGCTAAACGACGACTAGAAACGATGGCCTGCGGCGGCGGCTCGCCCTTGGCACATGGCTTAATGCAGGCCGTTCGCGTGGGGACGAATGCTCAAAAGTCGGGCGACGTTGGCAGCGTTGTGATTGTAGCAATTACAGACGGGCGGGGGAATGTTCCGCTGGCGCGTTCTTTAGGCGATGACCCGGAAGAGATGGAAGAGAAGCCTGATATTAAGGCAGAGCTGCTGGAGATTGCGGGCAGCATTCGGACGACGGGCTATCAGCTATTGATCATTGATACCGAGCGTAAGTTTGTTTCTACGGGCTTTGGGAAGGAGCTAGCGAAGGTTGCAGGTGGCCGGTATTATCAGCTACCGAAGGCGACGGATCAGGCGATCGCCTCTATGGCTCGTACCGCACTTTCTGATGCAAAATCCTAAAAGCTCAATTCGTCTCCGGCTCAGGCACAGACTGCCGATTAGTCCTCAGCCGCAGGCGTTATTAGCGCCGTCGTATATTTAACTATTATTGAATGCAGTTTAGCCTGTGTGTCAGCCGAGAGTTTGTATGCGATCGCAGCCGTTTTTCTTTAACGCATTGAGCTGAAAATCTAAGTCTTGCTCAAAGGCAGAAACCCGCGCGTAGCCAATTTTCACACTTCCGTCTCACAGCCCGTCCATACCGTCTATTTACGCTATATAGATGAAGAGACAAGTTCTGAGACAAGCGAAACGCATAGAACTTTTTAGCTGCCTTATATCTTTTCTGCTTGCCTTGCAAACGGTCGTTTCTGATACAGAAGTATAGGGAATGAGCATAGCAGACAACTTTTGGAAGACAGCCTAATAATCAGCTATGCTTGCTCTTTATTACATAGTTAGGCAGCAGGTAAAAGCATGGGCGTTTCGACATATTACGAAGTCGCGCCAGATTCGATGCTATCGGAATTTGCTAGCGATCAGGCTCTAACTTCTGCTTTTAAGTCAATGTGGGGGTATGGCTCAGGCATGTATTGGTGGTTCAAAGAAATAGACGAAGAAGAAATTGAAGAAATTACTGAAGGTCAATCTCCTGCTGCTGTTAGCAAGCTAAAGAGGATATTATTGAGCGCGGAGGAACTCCCTGGTTGTTACATTGAGAAAACTCACGATATACACGAAACATTGTTAACCTCTGCCTTTAAATCTGCTGGTGAGCTTAATGCAGAAAAATTAGCAAGGGTTGCTATCTCGGGGGAGCTGCGCTGGAATCAAGAAACTGACCTATACATCGTTTCACAGAAAACCTCGCAACAACTAGCCCAATTAATGGCAAACATTATTCCCAAGGACTTAGTTACAAGTTTTGACCTTGGAGAAAGGAGGCCAGTTGATGCTTGGCATGAAATTCTAACTTCCGAGCTGAGTGGATTAATTCAATGTTACAGCTCAGCAGCTCATCTGGGTTGTCCTGTGCTTCTTGGTATTTGTTGAATGATGCATAGCAAAGGGTCTGTAAAGGACACTCGGAACATGCCGCCAGCAGGCTACTTTAATTAACTCTCTTGCTCCTGAGATCAATCCGTCATGACACGTCTTATAAGCCTATAGACTTTTTGAGAGAGAAGTTTTGAGACATATTTTGAGGCACACTATTCAACAGAACCAAAACCTATAGATAATGAGAAGCTCAAGAGTACTAGGAAAATAATGCTTTTATAGTGAGCCCGCATTTGCCACACTCAAAAAGCAAAGCTGCTGATAGAGCATCGTCATACTCGGCACCGGTAAGTTAAGCTTCTGAGCAATGCGTAAGGGATTGCCTAAGATAGCGTCTATTTCTAAAGGTCGCTTTTCGTCGTAGTCAATTTTCATGCTGGTGCGATAAGGCTGCATTGATTCAGTTTGTGCCAGCATTTGCTCAGCCCAACCCTTAGGAATGCTACGGTCTGTGCTAGGTGAGGCGTACTCGCCCCAGGCATTGGCGATAGTGATGACCTCTTGCATAAGGGTGGTGATGAGCGATCGCACCCCATCGTCAGCCATCATTTCATCCGTCGTCGCATTCAAAACCACCGATAGCCCGTTGTAGGGCACATTCCACACCAGCTTTCTCCACCGAGCCAGCGGCAAATCTTCAGTTGCCTCAGCTTCAATATTTGCACGGGTCAGATCGGCCACGATATTTTTGATTAAAGGTGTGGGTGCACAAAGCTGACCTTGGCTATCGTGAGCACCGATGAGCACCCGGCCATATGCCAAATGGCGAACACGACCGGGCGCAACTTTGTTGGCACAGATGAAGCAAAGCCCTCCTAAAACAGTGGATGCTGATTCTCCTAAAATTTGTGAGACTTCTGACTCTACGCCTATTCCGTTTTGAAAAAGGAGTACTGCCACACCGGGATTTATTTTCGGGAGTAGCTCAGACAGTCGACGGTTTTGAGTGGTTTTCAAAGCCACAATGACAACATCTGCTGGCGGCATATCAGCCGGATCGCTGTACGCATTTACGTTTGGTAGCGCAAAGTCGCCATCTACAGATGCAATAATCAAACCGTGCTCTCGAACGTACTCATAATCGCTTCGCAGCAAAAAATGCACGTCACAGCCAGCCTGCTGAAGCCTTGCGCCGTAGTAGCCACCGATTGCACCGGTGCCAATAATTGCGTATCGCAGCCCTTGCATTTTACGACTCATTGAGCTGCTCCAAAGCCCACTGAGCCCGTGCTCGTACGGCTGGAATAGTATCTTGAGTGGCGCGATCGCCCAACCCCTCACCCACTTGTTTCACTACATCAGTCAGGCCGTCAGAAACAGCCGCAGCCGCCACGCCCTGCAGCCCAACCACGCTACCGTAGCGCACCACCCACTCCGGATCATCGCGCACCACCTTCAGCAAGGTATCGGCCACCTTAACCTGTCCATCACGTCGCTCATCAACAGATAACTTTTCCCACTGAATAGCCCCTAAGCCACTCGCCGCCGCCCGTCGAACGCTCAGCGAAAAGTCTTCTGCTGCCGTTTCCAAAATCAAATTCAACCCTCTCGGATCGCCAATACCTGCGAGTACACGCAGCGCCCAGGCTCGTGCGCCGTAGTTGTAGCCATCTATCTGTTCTAACACCGCCGAAGCAGCAGGCTCTCCAATCTTTATCAGTCCATCTACAGCCGCAACCGCTGCACCTGGGTTGTTATATCCCAGCACGCGAATGAGTGAATCGATTGCACCCTCAGCCTTCAGCTCAGCGAGTGCCTCTACCGAATCAATCATGGACTGTGCCGAGTCAGCAAGCTCTACGGCCTGAAGCCTATTTTCAAGAACAGAATCAACCATAGGTTACAACAGAACAACAAATCATCTTTATTTATAGGAGAGAATCCATTAGAGACATTACCCTGCAGGCCTGAGCGGATACCAGCTTTTCTGACTGTTGAATCTGTTTCTCTAGCAGTCCCTTAAGCGCAATTAGCTTAATACTATTTTCAGCCAGCGTATGGGCGATCGCCTCAGCCGCTGGCAAGTATCCAATCTCTCCTAAGTCCAACAGAATTGAACGCCGCAATTGCAAATCATCACACCGCAACGTGTCTACTAGCCTGTCTGCGTACTGATGCTCACCCGTAAGCTGATACATGGCCCGAGCCGCCGCATTTTTAACCTGCGGCACTTCATGCGCTAAAAAAGGCTCAACCACAGATACGTTAGAGCCGTTGTCTAAGCTTCCTAACGCCTCTAATACTGCGTTGTAAGGCTGCACTAGATGAGGTTTGCCCGCCACTTCAACAGCCGCTTCAACTCCTCCTTCCAGCAGCTTTAACAAATTGTCTACGCTTTCTTTTGCACCCAAAGACTCTAGAGACTGAGCAGCGGCTTCACGCACATAGTAGTCGGCGCAATCTAAGCACGCAATCAGCGCCGGAATAACGCTCTTATCTTCTAGCTTACCAAGCGCTCTAGCCGCATTTCTTCGGAGCGGAAATCCACCGTCTGTATCGCGATCATTTTCATCTGTGAGGGCTTCTAGCAGGGCTGCGATCGCCTCAGGCTTTTTTATCTGAAATCGTCCTAGCCACCAGGCTGCATAGTAGCGATCGCCCGTATCCTCTGTTTGCTGAAGGTTCGCGATCGCTTTTTCCGCTGTTAGCTGAGGCGCACCTTTATCATTCAACACATTTAAGTCAGTCATAAAAATTACCCGCCAATAACAAACCCAGAGAAACAAACAACCACTAGACGCTTCCAGTAATCGTGTATCTCTCTGGGCGGGTAAATTGAGGTTCAAACCACCTGACTGTTTAACTAAAAGCGCTTAACTAAAAGCTAAAGGATCAAAGGCCAAAACGTCAATTTGAGTCGTTAGCTAAGAACGTTGATTGCGTAGTTGATATAGGTATTCGCTTCAGTTGCAGGGTCGCCACTCAAACCGTGGTTAGCCTTGATGTGCTTAAGCGCTTCTATATACCAGCTAGGGGCAAGATCAAAAGTCTTGTTGATTTCGGCTAGGCCAGAAACCAAGTAGTCATCCATGGGGCCAGTGCCGCCAACGATGAGACAGTAAGTGACCATGCGGAGGTAGTAGCCGATGTCACGAACGCACTTGTCTTTGCCGCGCTGGTCAGCAGCGTACTGAGGGCCTTGCATTTGAGTGGTGTAAGGGAACTTGCTGTAAACAGCTTGTGCCGCACCGCTTGCGAGGCTATCAGCGTTTGCAGTTAGCTTGCGAGCTGCTTCTAGGCTGGCTTTTGCTTGGTTAAAGCGACCAAATGCAACTTGCATTTCAGTCGAGCTTAGAAAGCGACCTTGAGAATCAGCAGCAGAAACTGCTTCGGTTAGAGGAGTTTTCATCGGTAAGGATCTCCCAATTAAGGTAAAAAATCTTTGAAAGTAGAACCGGCTATTGCTAGCCAAGGGGTGAACTCTAACGCTATAAGCCTGAGCTGTAAATCACAGCAAAAGCGTAAAAACGTATCGAATTCAAAGAGGCTTAAGCAACGGCAGCGGCGGCACGATCAAAGTAACCGCTGATTTCAGAAACTAGGCTGCTGCAATCTCCGTTAGTTACATTGCTGTTATCTTTTACGATTGCGATCGCAGCAGCTTTCATTTTTTCAACGCCAGCAGCAACAGACGCACCAGGTGTGCCCAAAGCAACGTAAGTCTCGCGAAGACCGTTCAAGCAGCGGTCGTCAAGTACGGAAGCATCGCCAGAGAATGCTGCGTAGGTGACATAGCGTAGAATGATTTCCATGTCGCGAAGGCAAGCAGCCATACGACGGGAAGTGTAAGCGTTACCGCCGGGCTGGATGAGCTGAGGCTGGTCAGCAAACAAAGAACGAGCAGCATTAGCAACAATTGCAGAAGCATTGCTAGTGATACCGTTAACGGCGTCCATTCTTTTGTTGCCGTCGGCAACCATTTGATCTAGAGCGTCTAGAGTGGAGCCAGTAATGTACTCGCCCCGAGCATCAGCTTGGGATACAACTTTAGCAAACGCATCAAACATAGATCCGAATTCTCCTAATATTTGATCACTGGAACAAGCGGCTCGGATGCCAACCGTTCCCACTTTAAAAGAGTAAAGCTTATACGCTGCGTATCTAATGAAAGTATAAAAAACTTCATATTATGGCTAGGAGCGGCAATCATAGATAGGACAAGCGTTTTGCCCGTCTATGTGTTAGTTGTCTAGCCAGATAAAACCAGCAAGAATGCCTGTGTGAGTAGGCGGGGCGTTACAAAACGACTTTGTTAGCAACAGTTATATTTATTAGTTTCGCGGCCGCTACCGATCCGGCTACACAGCCTATGCAACACGCGGCTCTCTCTCTAAATCAAACAGGAATCCGTGGATGTACTCCTCTGTCCACTCAGGGCCATAGAAGCGAGTAAGCATCCCTCTAGCAGGGTCTTTTTCAGCCCGATAGCGGGCATAGCTCAAGTGAGAATTTTTAATGGCTTCTAGTCGCTCTGCATCAATAACGGGTTCAGCGTCTTTCACAAACTTGATGTACGCCTTCAAGTAGTCCTGAAAGGCTTCAAATACGTGCGTTTCGACATCAGCGGTATCCGATGGGCGCGTCCACAAAAATGCGGGCGAGAAGAAAGCCTGAGCTTCTTTAGGAAAGTCGCCGCCCCAGGGCAAATGTTTTTGGTAGCTGTGGAACATATCCATAATCGGCGCTGAGTATTTGGCTTTGTAGTCGTCGGTTTGGAACAGCGGCTGCATATCTAGCGCGATTAGATGCCCGCCGGGTAGCGTTACTAGATCCGCGCCAAAGAAAGGCACGTCGTAGTTTAGCTCTGGGAAAATGACAAAGTTTAAGACCTGGAGCGCTTCACCGCCCTGAACGTGAGCCGCCCGAATTTGTCGAAGCTTGGGGGCTTTAGATCCGTAGCTAGTCGTGGTAACGGTGGCCTGCCGCTTGCCCTTGCCGGTAACCGCGCTCTTTTGCTCAAAGCCTGCGGGAATAGGGTAAGGGCTAATGTTTAATTCGCTTTCTAATAAGGCGATCGCCTTCGCTAAAAAAGGCTCATATATTGTTTTTTTAGATGTCTTTTTGGGCGTCTTTTCAGGCATTTCTTCGGGCGTTTCAATCGGTGTCTGAATGCTCATCAATTTGCCTGCTTACTACTTACTTGCACTCACCGCCAAAGGCACCGCATCTTCAAACAAAAAACCGTGAAGAAAACGCTCAGACCACTCATGACCAAAATAGCTGCTAAACAAGCCTGAAGCCGGATCGCGCTCGGCACTGTACTGGTCATAGTCTCGCTGAGCTTTGGCAACGCGCTCAACAGACTCGCGGCTGTAGTCAGGCGTGGCTGCGTCCATCATTTCCCAGTACAGATGGAGATAGTCCTTGAAGGCCTCAAGCGCTCGGGTTTTTACCGTTTCAGGATCGGTCTTAGCAAACAACAGGTATTTAGAAAAATACTGATTGGCATCGTAGAACTTCATTTCTAAGTTCTGCGAGAGGTCGGGATACTTATCGTGAAGGGCTTTCAGCGGCGTAATATACTTTTCTTTATAGGCTTTATCCTGAAAGAGCGGCTGAAAATCCATCACAATTAGATTTTTAACCGCGCCAAACGACAGAAAGTCAATGCCGAGTAAGGGTAGCTCGTAGGCATGACTAGGATAAATAACGCTGTTAAAGATTTGGGCGCTTTGGCCTGCATCAATATAGGTGTAGCGGGCCTTGCGTAGTTCTTTGCACTGATAGCACCAGCTTTGAATGGTGGCAGGATGACGGCCTCGCTCGCTGATATTGCACTCTAAGCCTTCGGGAATCGGGCGCTCGGTCAGCTCAAATCTTTGTTTAAGGGCGTTTTCTAAATGCTCTAGGAAAGGGCGATACATTTTCCAGCCGTTTTTTAATTTAAGGGCAGAGTTGTTAAAGACAGCTCGCTTCATCACAATACGAGATGGGGTCTGCCGTCGTCCTAATTATTAAAAACAAAGATACATTCCTTAACAAGGAAAAGCACTGATGCGTAAGGGCCGATGCGCACCTATAAAACTTTCATTAAATATTTAGATAGCCGATACGGGCTGATGCTTTGTTGCCATTGCCGAGACCTCTTCAGGCGTAATAAATCGCTTCTCTGAGCAGTAGGTCATCAGGTTAACGCCGCCCATCATGCGGGCTGTGCTGACTCTCACGCGAAAGTCATCGGTCAAAAACCAGCAGCGTTCTTGCCCCTGGTTAGTTTCGTAGTCAGTGTCTATGGTGAGTACGCCGTCTTGGCCAAACCAGTAGCGGCTGACCACAGGAATCATTTCGACATAGCCGCGATCGCGCACCAGCTTCCCTGATCTTCCACTCTCATCATCCGGTACATCTACCAGCACCGCTGCCGAACTCGGTGGCGTACTTTCCGACAAATTCGCCTGCCATGCAAAAGAAGCCCCACCCGCTGCTAGGCTCGGATCAATATTTTGTGACTTACAAATATCAATCACGCGGCTGTCGCTTTGGGGCACAAGGCCCACAATCAAATGCGATTCTCCCGACTCATCGGCCACCACGTCAAAATGATGCACCGTTCGCTGAGTAAACCAGGTGCCTTCGCTTTTGCGAAAGAAGGCCATCATTGACATCGGAGGATTCAAAAGCATCTTAAGAAATGGGCTAAACGCATGTGGATATGATAAGGCTTAATCTTGAGCAAACATTTTAATTAGATCTGGTGTCAACTATGGCGATATTCCAAAGGAATGGCTCTGCCATCGCCCCTCACGCGAATCTTGCAAATACTGATCACGCTGGTGCCGACTTAGCCAGAAAAGATCTCTATCGAGCCGATCTATCAGGCGCGAATTTGTCAGGTGCGAACCTTCAAGGCACAGGCTTGATAGGCGCTAATTTATCCAATGCCAACCTATCCAACGCCAATCTGCAAAAAGCAGACTTGAGAGGCGCTAGCCTGAGCCAGGTGAATTTTACAAACGCTGATCTGACCGGCGCTTACCTTTTTCGAGCCGATATACAAGGCTGCGATCTCTCCACAGCCACGCTAACTGACGTCGCGTTGAAGCTTGCACTTTACGACAAGAAAACTCAGTGGCCGGAGGGCTTTAAATACAAAAGCAGTGGCGCAGTGGGGCCAAATGCCGCTTTAAATGGTGCCTATCTTAATACCGCCCACTTAAAGGGCGCTGACTTAAGCGACGCGATGATGTTTGGCACCTATCTGAGCGGCGCGAATTTACAGAATGCGAACTTAGCAGGTGCAGCGATGAGTGGTGCGAACTTGCAGAAGGCGGTTTTGACAGGGGCTAACTTACAAAGCGCGAATCTGGGTGGTGCAGAGCTTCAGAGAGCCGACCTGCGAGCCACGAATTTAACAGATGTGGATTTTTCAGCAGTGGGCAGTATTGCAGGCGCTGATTTTTCGGGTGCGGTTGGGCTCACTGATGAGGGGCGATCGCATTTGCTCCGTCATCCGTCAGCCGAACTAGAGGAGTGGAACGTCTTTACGCGAAAAACAACGCGTCAGAGCTTAGAAGCCTAAACGCGAGTTTCTAGATATTGACCAATCATGATTTCCTCACCAGCTCGGGAAATGATGGTTTGGCGCGTGCGGTAATTTTCGCCAATGAGCTTAAGCTCTTCTTCAAAGGAGGAGCCGTTGTACTCGGTGCGTAAAACCATAGTATGATCGTCCGTCAGTCTATACTGAGCCATCACTGGCTTAGGCGTTGCAAAACCTCTGTCGCGGTACATTACATCGCCGCGAATACCAAAAACTGTTTCGCCAGTAGAAGGTTTTTTGGCCGGTGAAATATAGTTGCTTTCCCAGGTGACTTTAGCGCCACAAATCATCGGAAAGGTCAGCTCATGACGGTTGCCTAGCTCAACGAGCTGATCGCAGCCGATTTCTAAAAAGGAAACGCTGATGTCACTGACGACTTCTTGCGTGTCGCCGCTAGCAAGCGTGTAGTAGCGGCGGCGTGACTGCCAGCTACCGACTGACTGCCGAAAGAATGCGATCGCCTGGGCCTCGGTTTCATTTGGCTTAAGCACGGTAGGCGTTGTATTCGCAAGCTTAGAAATGATGGGTAGTGTCATAGTGATCGCTCCTCAAGGTAGCTAACCCCATAAACGAGTCAGCATGATCTATAAATGAAATATTTATTTACATACGTAATGTAAATCATTTCATCGCAAGCGACAATCATCTATGCGAAAGAGCTTTGCATGTAGACAATAGATACTTCTGGCAGATCGTTATGTTGGCAGCAAACCTTCTAGCGCGGCGGCAACGACTTTGTGATGGTCGTCTTGTCTGAGCTTAGAGAGAGCGTCTTTGGCTGGCTGCGATGAGAAAGGCTTAAGAGCATGGGCTAGGGCGAGGCGCGATCGCCAGCTTGGAGACTCCACAAACGGCAGCAGCGCCTGTAAAGCTGACGCTGACTGCGGGGTATCTGCTAGCAGCGCCAGCGTTGATAAGCCCGCCTGCTTAATCGTTTCGTCCTTGTCCTTGAGCGCCTCTAAGGCAAGCTTTAAAAGCTGTTCAGGGGTTTCTAGCTCCGGCATGATGGCGAGAATGCTGCGGCGCACGAGCCAGTTTTCATTTTCATAAAAGAGTGTGACCAGGCGCTCAACCGCAACAGCGCCATACAGTCCCAAGGAGTTGGCAATTTCAGCTTGAACGTTATTATCAGGTTCCGTTTTGAGCATTTCTAACAGCGCCGCATAGCAGTTCTCCGTCTGCTTACGGCCTAGCCCCATTGCGACAAACGAACGCACCAAAAACGCTGAATCCTTGCGCTGGCTAATCAAAATCGGCGCGGCATCTTCGGCATCGTGATCCTTAAGAGCCACTAAACCTTTCAGCCGAAGCTGAGGATCTTCGCTAGCCAGCAGTGTTTTAATTTCAGAAAGAGTCATGGCGGCGCTATCCGTTGAGCTGCATTAAGCAGTTTTGATCTACTCTTGTTTTAGAGCGTTTTGGCCCGAGAGGGCATCTGAACAATGGTAGAGTCCGCCCAAGTAAATGAGTCTGCGTCTTCTGAAGCACCGTCTTCTCAAGACATCGCAGAGGTAATAACGGCGCTAGAGCAGTATCGCGACAGACTCGTTGAAGATTTTATGACGACGGCTAAAAAAGCTAAGCTGCCCAAGTCTATGACGATGGCGCAGTTAAAAGATCACCCTGAGATTGTAAAAATAGAGGCTTCTTTGGCAAAGCTACGTGGTCAAGAACCGGCCAAAGAACCGGCTGAAGAGGCGTAGCGTAACGGTGGCTAGCAGCAAGACGACCGTTATAGCGTCTCAGGTTGATCGGTTAATTGAATACGTAGATGAGCAGATAGAGCTGCTGGCCTTTGATACGCCCGAGCCTGATTTGCTGCGGCGAATGGTGGAGAGCTTGGCCGATACGAGAGTGCGATCGCGTATCAAGCTCATCGAATCTTTCGTCCAAATCGGCGAACCCGCAACGCCTTTTCTGTTAGATGGGATTGCAAACCATCCTGACTCAGTGGTTCGCAGAGCCTGCTGCAATGCGCTAACGAATATCGACGACCCGCTGTCTGTACCAGGACTGGTTGCCGGACTCGTCAATGACTCAAATATTGGAGTCAAAAGTTCGGCGGCTGCCGCGCTGGCCAAAATCGGTGAGCCTGCGTTTGAGGCTTTGCGAACTGTGCTAGCGTCTGAAACCGCTGATGAGGCCTGCAAAGGACATGCGGCCTGGGCGATCGCCTCCATGAGTCATGAAGTGAGCGATCGCCTCTACACACTTACTAGCGATCCCTTCCCAACCGTCAGAACAGCCGCTATCGGCGCACTCGCCCAGCTTGCTCAGCAGTCCAAAGAGCCTAATCAAAAAGCACTGACAACGATTGCCCAGGCGCTAACTGACTCATCTTCAGAAGTTCGCATAGAAGCGGCCGCAAATATCGCTAGGCTAAATTACCAGGCGGCTTATCAGCCCTTAATAAATGGCCTTGAAGATACAGATAGCGGCGTGCGAAAGTCGGTAGTGTTGGCTTTAGCGAAACTAGGGAATGCAGAAGCTATAAACGCGATCGCACCACTCACCCAAGATGCGGATATTTCCGTACAAAAGGCCGCTGAGCTAGCTATCCGTCAACTTCAAAAAAACAGCGTTATCTCGCTAGGAACCTAAGCAATGAGTGGAGCAATGAACGGACTGAGTAAACGCGCAAACGAACTGATTCCCAAAGCGCAGATTATGAGCTTTGAGGGCTGGGATGTCGGCGAAGACGCGATCGTCCGGCTTCAGTCTGCCGATACCGAAAAGCAATATCTCACGGACACAGCTCTCTCCGCTATCTCATCAGATTCAAACACAATAGAAGTCGTCAAGCAGCTAAAAGCGCAGGCTCCTGACATTGTGGACGAAGCTCGCGCCGGCGTTTTACAGGCTTTCCCCGGCATTTTAGAACCCGGTGGTGGCCTATATCCTGCGGCTAGAGCAGATGCCTGTTGGCGAGACTTCTGGCACTTTTTACGCTGCATTACCTATGGCATCGCGGGCGAAAATTCGCAGTTCACCAGCCCTGATGGTCTGATAGCCATGGAGCAGCTATACACAGAGCTTCAGGTGCCGCTTCCGGCCATGGTAAAAGGGTTAGAAGGCATCAAAGACGCTAGTTTGAGTCGGTTTGACGACAAAACTCAGACGGCGCTATCCCCTTACTTTGATCATCTCATAGACCGCATGGCTAGCTTTTTGAAGTGATTGTTTATGGACGCTGCTGAGACCTTGATTCGAGCCTGCATTAAAGGCGATCGCCCTACAGTAGAAACGCTGCTAGCCGGCGGCACCGATCCTAACCTGCGCTGGCAAAGCAGTACGGGCCTCATGTGGGCGGCAATGGAAAATCATCCTGACATTGTTAATCTTTTGCTGGCTCATGGCGCAAATATCAACCTCCGCAACGACGCCGGTTACACGGCCCTCATGTACGCCGCAGAATCTGATCGCAGGGGCATGTTGCTAACGCTGTTAGAAAAAGGCGCTGACATCACAGGGCAAAATACTTACCGTGAAACGGTGCTGATGATGACGGCCCGTAACGGCGAAACGGACATTGTTGAGCAGCTTGTAAAAAGAGGGGCTGATATTAGCGCGACCAACCGAATTGGAGATACGGCGCTGTATTTAGCGGTTGATAACGGCCATGCCTACACGGTGAACGCACTCATTCAAGCTGGCAGCGACGTAAATACGTCAAATATAGGCGGCTGGACACCTTTGATGATGGCCTCAGCGAGAGGCGAGCTAGACGTGATGAGCTTGCTTTTAGACAATGGCGCGGACGTTGCCCGCGTGAATCGGTACGGACGAACGGCGTTAGATGAAGCGAAAAAATCTTTTAGGGCCGCAGAGGCGATCGCCTTACTCAAGCAAAAGGGCGCAACCAAATAGGTCTGCTGGGAACGCAATCATAAATTTGTGTAAACTTAGGTAACACATATGGGTGGTTACTCACGGACATAATTCGCGCAATCTGCACCCAGCCATCAACCTGATTTTTGCCCTCAGGGCCTTTGTTACAGGCAGATTCAGCTTTTGCTTAAGACTAAAGTTTACGCCGGGCAGGTTAACAAAACTTGACAGAAAACGACCCCCTTTCCAGACAAAATGAGAACGCGCAAGCAATATTTACCAACGCTTGCAAAGATTTATTGTTGTTGTCAACTTAGGAGATAGCATCCATGGCTTTCGGACCAGCATCGCGATTGGGCGTCAGTCTTTTTGAAGAAACGCCCCCCGTTGAATGGGTTCCCGGTCTTTCACCTGATGACCGCGAAGATATTATCAACGCCGTCTACCGTCAGGTATTGGGCAATGCCTACGTCATGGAGAGCGAGCGGCTTGAAGTCGCTGAATCTCAGTTTAAGCTCGGCGAATACAGCGTCCGCGAATTTGTTCGCGCCGTTGCTAAGTCCGCTCTTTACCAAACTCGTTTCTTTGAAAGCTGCCCCCGCTATCGCTACACAGAGCTAAACTTCCGTCACTTGCTAGGCCGCGCGCCTAACAACTACGACGAAATGAAGTTTCACAGCAACGTCCTCGATGCTGAAGGCTTTGAAGCAGACATTGATACTTATTTAGATAGTGACGAGTATCAAAACACCTTTGGTGAAAACATTGTTCCTTACATTCGCGGCTACAAGAGCGAAGCGTCTAAGAGCATGGTTGAGTTCACTCACCTGTTTGAACTCGTACGCGGCGCCTCTAGCAGCTCGCTCAAGGGCAGCACGTCAGGCAAGCAGCCTCGCCTCAACAGCCTGGTGATTAACGCAATTCCTACCGCGATTAAGGCCCCATCCGGCGGCTCCGAAGGTTGGGCATTCAGCGAGCCACCAACTTCTGCACCTGTTCGTGTGGGTGCCAGCATTGGCGATCGCGGCAAGGTATACCGCATCGAGGTCACCTCTATTCGCGCCAACACGGTACGCAAGGCATCTTCTCGCTTCCGTCGTGCCAACCAAGTGTACCTAGTGCCCTACGAAAAGCTCTCTCAAGAGTATCAGCGCATTCACAAAGCCGGTGGCAAAATTGCCAGTATCACTGCGGTTGACTAAGCGTTGAAAATTATAAGGCGGGCGATTAGAGACAATAAAAAGGTCTTATAATCGCTCGCCTTTGCTGTGTTGTTTTACTGTCCGTTCTTGACAATTCTGTTTAATAAAGCTTTTTTTTGCTAACAGCGGTCTTCAACGGACGCATTAAAGTTGTTGAGCATTTCACTTTTAGGAGAATCCCATGTCAGATTATATATACGAACTTTGGCCCACCAGTTCAAAAGAGGACATCTCGTCCATCATTCGCGCTGTGTACAAACAGGTGCTTGGCAACCCTCACGTCATGGAAAGTGAGCGGCTGGTCACCGCTGAGTCTCAGCTAAATGACGGCTCTATGTCCGTACGTGAGTTTGTGCGTGCCGTTGCCAAGTCCGACTTTTACAGAGACCGCTACTTTGAAAGCTGTGGCCCCTACCGCTCCACTGAGCTTAATTTTCAGCACATTCTAGGGCGTGCGCCTGAGTCACAAGCAGAGGCTTCGGCGCATATGCGCCGCTGTTCTGAAAAAGGCTACGATGCTGATATTGATTCGTATGTAGACAGCGAAGAGTATCAGAACGCTTTTGGCGAAAACGTTGTTCCTTACGCACGCGCGAAGAGTGAAGCGGGTCGCAAGCAGGTGGTTTACAACCGTAATTTTGCGGTGAATCGTGGCCCTGCTCAAGTCAGCAGCGCTGTAAAATCTTCTCAGCTTGTATACGAAGTGGCCACTAACAGCGCCAACAAAATCACTGATGCGAGGCCAACTGCAGGCTCTACCACTGAAAAGCGATTCAAGATTCGGACAACGGGTGCTAAGTTTGACGCCCCTCGCCGCGTCAGCACTAACGAGTACATTGTCTCTGCTCGAAAGATGACGCCTCAGATTCAGCGGATTCAGCGTAGCGGGGCCAAAATTGTCAGCATCACTGAAATTAAGTAGATCGGCAAGCTCAATCGTGGCTGCTATCGATTAGTTTTGAGAACTACATTGACAGCAGCCATAAGTGGCCTCAAAAACAAAAGAGCTGAAGGTCAGTTGCTAGGGTTATAGAGGATTTCTCAACAACGAGTCATTTCTTCTAAGCTTTTGCGAGTAGGGACTTTCAGCTCTTTTTACGCTGTTAAGTTAGTTTGAGAAAGTAAACAGTTTCTCATTTGCCGGTTCACTCTCCGGTTATCTAGACATAGAGGAATTACCTAAAAACAAAGGAACCTCCCTCTAACAATTGCTAGTAATGGAGTAGAGCCTTATGTCAATTTGGGTGACCAGCCCTGAGCCTGTTGAGCTACGGCCAAATGCCTCAGAAGACGACTTAAAGTTGGTGATTAGTGCGGTATATAAGCACGTGTTAGGCAATCATCATGTGATGGAATCTCAGCGATTAGACAGTGCTGAGTCTCTGTTACGCAATGGTGATATCAGCGTGAGAGGCTTTGTGCGAGCTGTGGCAAAGTCTGACCTGTATCGCGCGCTTTTCTTTGAGTCTTCTTCGGCCTACAGCTTTATTGAAAATAACTTTCAAAATATTTTGGGTCGTGCCCCTGAAGATCAAAGCGAAATTGCAGCGCACACAACTATTTGTCTAGAGCGTGGCTACGATGGCGAAGTTGATTCGTACATTGATAGCGACGAGTACTGGAGAAGCTTTGGAGAAAATACCGCACCCTACTTGCGCGGGCAGGTGACTGAAGCAGGGCTCAAGAACGTGAGTTTTAACCGGACGTTGGCGATCGCAGGTGGAAACGCTTCTAACAACCCTGGCAGAAAATCCTTGCTAACCAGCGATATTGCTGCTAACCGAGGCACCAAAATCAAGTCGCCTAAAAAAGGCGGCATCGGGAAAACAGGCGTTGACGGTCGCTTCCGCATTGTCGTCACGGGTGCTAACACCGGCGGTCGCCGCACCCCTCGCAGCAATGCCACCTATGAGGTCGGCTACGCTCAGCTACAAAGCAAAATTCGCAGCATTCAAAGGTCTGGTGGCAAAATTACCGGCATTGAACCGGTTTAGTTTAGTTGCTTTTGAATTTACTTTTTAGGAAAGATTATTAGGTATGAACGTTCTTAGCAGTCCTGGAATTAGTGATTATCAAAGTCGCACGGTGACGATTGAAGTAACGGGCGTGCGGCAGCAGTCTGTGCTAAAAACCGGTAGCTACCAGGTGCGAGTGCCCTATAGCCAAATGTCTCAGATGATGCAGTCGATTCACCGCAGAGGGGGAACAGTAAAGTCCGTGCAGCTCATGGGAGAAGCGCCTGTCACAGCCGAGAATTTGGCTGCACCAGACACTTCAAATGCACCCGAGTCATCTCAGCAAAAAGAGAATGCAAGTGAAGCAAAAAAGGCTTCTAAGCACAAGCGTAAGTAAGGTTGATTAAGTCAAAAGCTGGGTCAGAGCTATGTTTGCAGTTGAGCAAGCGATCGCTTTGACCCGCTTAGGCTTTGAATTGCAATTCTTTTAGCTATGTTCTGTAAAGCACGATTGTTTCGTAAAGTGATGATGGTGATAGCTTAAGAAACAACATGGATATTGATACTTTTGTAGCGCGCTCTTTGGGGAAATGGCGATCGCAACGTAGCGCCCACCACTTAGCTTTTGCCCACTTTGAAGAAATTCGCTCAATGATTGAAATTGAGCCTTTAGAAAAAACCAATGCAGCGGTAATTGCGCTGTGTGAGAGTCAGGGGTTTGATGCCGGGGCGATCGCCTCTCCCTTTAAAATGAGTTGGGAAGGCGAAACCGACTGGGACGAAGACGAAGTAATGAAAGGCCAAACCATCCTAGTGCCAGTGCCTGATGCAGGTAGCTCTAACAGTGGCAAGCTGCTGCGCGACAAAGGCTACGCTGAAACGATCCCCGCCGCAGGTGAATACGTCATTTATGAAGACGGCACCTTTGTGTTAAAAACCGGCTACGACCGCGCTGCCGCCGAAGAAAAAATCTGGTTTGCCACCGATAACCTCCGATTTCGAGCGTCGCTGATTAAAACCAGCGACGGAAAAGGTGTCACCACCGCTTCTTTCTCGTCAGAAGTTCGCATGGGCCTCTCATAAAGCCTTCCTTAGAACCCCAATCCTTCTCTACAATTTTCCCATAGCCCTTTTCACTAGTCCTTTTCACCTACCAGCATGACTGCGCCCACCGCCGTTTCTTCTGCCACTGCCCAACCCGTCAGCCCAGACTTTCTCACCCTCATCGACTGGATGTCTGGCGACTTCAGCAACTACCAGCAGTCCTACGCCCACCCCACCGACTTTGCCCATATCCGCATATTTTTCAGGCCGCTCCCCTTTGATTTTTTTGAGGCACTAGGCTTTCCGGGCGGCATTGGCTTTTACTCCGAGCAAGCATATGACTACGACTTGTGGAGCCCCTACCGGCAAGGCTTGCACCGTGTCATTGATGGTGGCGATCACGTATATATCGAAAACTACGGTTTCAAAGACGGCGTGCCGTACGCCGGTTCGGGCCATAATTCAGACATTCTCAAAACCATTCCAGCCGACGTTGCCATTCGCCGCACTGGCTGCTCAATGGTGTTTCAACGTGAAGCCATTGATGGCATAGAACATTTTGTTGGGGGCGTAGAGCCAGGTAACGGCTGTTTGATTCCGCGCAAAGGAAAAAAGACCTATTTGGTGAGCCGCGTAGAGCTAACGGATAAAACCTGGGTTAGCTTGGATCAGGGTATGGACGTGGAAACCGGTGAGCACGTTTGGGGTTCGACCGAAGGGGCGCTGCGATTTGAGAAACGGGAAAGCTTTGCGAATGAACTGCCCCTAGACCGGCTGCTGTAGAGATGTTGCCACCTCCCGCAAAAAAGAAAATGCAGGCGTGGATTCGCAGCCGTCACCTCATTTGCTCTGGTAACTTTTTTATTTTTGAAACGGTTGAGTTTTCGACGGTTGATAAGTTTCAAGACTGCGTGGAGTGCTTGGGTGGCACGCTCATTACAGTGGAGCCGCTGAAGAAAATTTGGATTGGCAACCATCGCCGCGTAGTGCTGTATCGGGCCAAAGCGAGCTTGCATACGCCGCATCATGAGCTAAACCAATACTGGATTAAGTACGGCAGTTTTCGGACGCGGTTCGATGAGCGAGAATAGGCTTCACAATTCCTAAGATTCATTGGGGATCAACCTTCCTAAGATGGATATGTTGAAACCTAAGGTTTTTCCAATGACAAGCACTTTTAAAAATCCTGTAGTCAATCCTGATCGAACGTTGGGGATTGCTGCTTTTAATGAAACGACACCGGTTCGCCACTGGCAAACCCATTCGACCGATGAGCTAGATGCGGTGGTTCGCGCGGTGTATAAACAGGTTTTGGGAAATGCCTATGTGATGGAAAGCGAGCGACAGCAGGTACCGGAGTCTCGGTTTCGTAAAGGTAAGCTGAGCGTGGTGGAGTTTGTGCGGGCGATCGCTAAATCAGATTTATATCGCACTCGTTTTTTTGAAAACGGTTCCCGCAATCGTTTCATTGAGCTGAACTTTAAGCATTTGCTAGGCCGCGCGCCTGAGAGCCTAGAAGAAATTGCCGCGCACAGCAGAATTTTAGACAACGGTGGCTACGAAGCTGAGATTGATGCGTATCTAGATAGTGGAGAATATGAGCAGGCTTTTGGCTCCGACACCGTACCTTTTTACAGGGGTTACAAAACGGGAACAGGCACTAAGCTGGTTGGGTTCACTCATATTTTCCCACTGCTCAGGGGTGCCTCTAGCAGCGATAAAAACGTCACGGCTAACAACCCGGCCCGACTACCTCGAATGCTGTTTTCAGATCAGGCGAGTCCGGTGATATCACCCTCTGGGGCCACCAGCAGGCACGGTAGCGGCGTTCCGCTAACGACGGGCGACTGGCTACAAAATATTTTTGCGGCACCGCCAGCCATTCGCTCTGAAGGCGAGGATGAGGACGCTTCGCCATTTGCTGGGATGGATAATTCGGACTTGGCGGTAAAGGCGCGATCGCAAGCCACCCTAATTAATCAGCTACAAAAGCAGATTGACGGGATGCGATCGCTCTCCACCATGGGCGCAGCTATCTTACGCAAGGGCCAGCGACTTTCTGCGGTAGAAGCTGATCCTTACGCCACGAATCCTGCGCAATACAGCGGCTCAGATCTTCAGAACAAAGTCAGCCAGCAGGCCAAGCAAATTGATAAGCTACAAGGTGAGCTAATAAGTGCCCGGTCGCTTTCTACCATTGCCGAATTTAGCCTCAACAAGTGGCGGCAGCGCTCCTACTAAATAGCACTCTTACTCACTAAAGTGCGATCTTGCCACTCTTTAATCCCTTTCCCTCAAGCAGACTTTCCATGACTCAAAAGACGGATATGACAAAGCTGACTCAATGGATGGCCGCTGACTTTAGCAATCAGCCTCAGGCCATCGAAAACCCACCCTTTTTTGCTCATATCCAAGTTTGCATGAGGCCTTTACCTCAAGGCTTTCAGCCAGGAATCAGTCTATATCTGGAGCAAGCGTACAACTTCCAGCTACAGAGTCCCTATCGCGTACGAGTGCTGCACTTTATTCAAAGGGAGGAAGATGTACTGCTCGAAAACTATAAAGTGAAGGATGAGGAAAAATTCTATGGCGCAGCGCGAGATAGAACCAAACTCCTGACCCTCACCCCAAAAGATCTTGAGCCCATGAATGGCTGTGACATCATCGTGCGGCAAGAGGGCAATAGCTTTCGCGGCAAGGTAGAACCCGGTAAAAAGTGCATGGTTCTCCGCAAAGGCATGAACACATACCTAGATAACGAGTTCATTGTCACCGCCGACCACATGACCAGCTACGACCGAGGCCGCGATCCTGAAACCGACAAGCTGATGTGGGGCTCAGTCGCTGGGCCGTTTGAGTTTGATAAACTGACTCGCTTCGACAACGAAATCGAAGTGTAACGTACCCACATCGCAGGCTGATCGGAGTCAAAGTCACCAGCCAAACGAAGAATATTTAGAGCCAACTTCAAACGCTTCACGCGCCGCCTTGTCATCCTTCTCTTGACCCGGCACCGTGTCCGACCGTGACTCCGCACAAAAAGACGCTGTGCTCAAGCCACCAAATCGCTTCACCACACTCGTACGAATGCGTAAATCAGGATTCGGAAACCAAAAGCGCTCTACTGAACTCATCGTTTCATAGTCGGTCGTAAGCACCAGCCCATCTTCTGAATCCATTTCATAGCGCCCAATCACCGGCACAATTTCCGCATAGCCACGCTCGCGTAGTAAATTTCCGAGCTGCGGATTATCCTCGTCCGGCACCAGTGCGAATACCGTCTCGCCTTTGTGATTCTCGCCTTCCTTGTCCCAGGCCATTTCACCGTTCCACTGCACGTATGCACCGCCGACGGCTGTCGTCGGATCGACCTCGTGCATCTCGCAGATCGCCACAACTTTTTCATTGTCAGCAGGCAACGCTTCTACCGATATATTCGAGCCGCCTAGCTCAGCGCGACGGAAAGGAAGATGATGCGTGGTGCGCTGCGACTGCCACTGTCCACCGCTCTGCTGAAAAAACTCCATTACGTTCATAGCGCCGCCTTTTCTCCTGTTTTGCCCTTGTGCTCTTTTAACTTGGGTGCCTTCGATGCCGAAAGGACTGATTTCTCTCAATACTATAGCGCGGGGGCTTGGCTCAAAACAGCGCCAAACCGTTAGCATCACCCCGATCAGGGGCTTTATAGAATTTAACAAAGATGGCGGAAAAGGCATTCCTTTAGTTAGATGCCTGACGTACTGCTTTCAACACCTCTGGTTGATATCGGCTTCAGGAGGCGATCGCTAAAATACACACATCACTCATTGACCAGCTAAATTTACCTCGTAAATCCACTGAACTTTGAGTATTTTTGGGAACGCTTACGCGCGCTCAAAAAACCGTCAAACGGCTTCATACAAAGAGTTCCAACGCATACCGCTATATTTAACAGCCGGTTAAAATTAAATTAGGTAACACCTGTTACTGATTCTGTTTACAAATCGCCGTTAGTATGCGTTCAAGTTGAAACTCACTGATTTGAACTTGGTTGCTGTCCTAAAGTTTTTAGCAGTGCTTCAGGTTTTCAAATGAGGTGAAGCTTCGAGCTTTTGAGTCTAAATCCATCAACCGATTTAGTTCAAAGATTCTGATTAAAAACGTCTTGTTTTAACCTTGCAAGACTCTCCCAACCTTTTAGAGGAAAGACACCATTATGAGTAAATCAGGCAAAGATACGATGCCCGGAAGCCTCAGTCTGGAGCAGCAATTCAAACTTAAAATTGTGCAAGATCAGGTCACTGGTCTGAGCTTGGAACAAGCCCAAGAATACGTCGTCGAGGTCATGCGGCAAATGATGGTGAAAGACAATTTGGTCAAGCATCTACTAAAGAACGCGTAACCGCCCCCTTTCGCTGCGGTTCATATCTTGTTCATATCTTATATAGAACCAACGACAGCTATTCCTACAAACCAAACTAGATTTTCAAGGCTCGACTTTATCCATTGCGATAGTCGGGCCTTTTTTTGATCTCACTTTTGATCTTAATGACAATAGCTCGCTACCTGTTTGAAAAAACGCTCTCTTTGAAGAAATACTAAGAAGTAATGCGAATAGTGAACCCGTTAACGCCCCTTGTGATGTAGCCACATCCCTTTTCTAGCAGGCGTGATCAGTCTTTGGTTAGATCTTTGTAACGGATTGTTGCTTTGTTTTTAATAAAGCGGACGGCTGCGAGCGTCATCTTTTATTCTGTATTCACTGGCACAAAACGCCAGTTGCTGTATTTAGAAGGAGAGCTTTGATGCTTGACGCTTTCTCTAGAGCCGTTGTCACGGCCGATACCAAGACCGCTACTATCGGTGGTGGCGAATTAGACGCTCTTAAGAGCTTTGTTTCTGAAGGAAACAAGCGCTTGGACGCTGTAAACGCGATCGCTTCCAACGCTAGCTGCATCGTTTCTGACGCAGTTTCCGGCATGATTTGTGAGAACACTGGCTTGATTCAAGCTGGCGGCAACTGCTACCCAACACGTCGCATGGCTGCTTGCCTCCGCGACGGCGAAATCGTTTTACGCTATGTCACTTACGCTTTGCTCGCTGGCGATGCATCCGTACTTGACGATCGTTGCTTGAACGGTCTTAAAGAAACTTACGCTGCTTTGGGCGTCCCAACTGGCTCCTCTGCGCGCGCAGTCAACATCATGAAAGCGGCTTCCATCGCTCACCTTAAGGGTACTAACAGCCCTGAAGCTGGCGGCCAACGTTACAACAAGAACGAAGCACCTGAGGGCGACTGTTCTGCACTCGCTTCCGAAGCTGCTGGTTACTTTGATCGTGTTGTCTCCGCACTTTCCTAATCACTCTTCACTGAGTTTTTAGAACTGAACGATTAAGACTAACACCGACTTTTTAAGTTGACCGATCAAACATCATTTGGAGAAATTTAATCATGAAATCTGTTGTAACTTCTGCAATCGCTTCGGCTGATGCCGCAGGTCGTTTCCCTGGCTCTGCTGATCTTCAGGCTGTTCAAGGCGGTTTGCAGCGTGCGGCTGCTCGTTTGGAAGCGGCTGAAAAGCTAAACGCTGGTATTGATAAGGTCGCTCAAGAAGCTTACGACGCTGCATTCAAGAAGTACCCTTACCTCAAGAATGATGGCGAAGCTGGTGGAAACCAGGGTAAGCAAGACAAGTGCCTGCGCGACATCAAGCACTACCTACGCCTGATTAACTACAGCTTGGTTGTTGGCGGCACAGGCCCATTGGACGAGTGGGGCATTGCGGGCGCACGTGAAGTGTACCGTTCACTCAACTTGCCTACCGCACCTTACGTAACGGCTATGCAGCACACTCGCGATCGCGCTTGTGCTCCTCGTGACATGTCTCCTCAGGCACTCACTGAGTTCCGCTCCTTGCTCGACTACGTAATCAACTCCCTCTCATAGGTGAGTAACTGGTCTAAGTATTTAGGCCAGACGTAGAAAAATTAAAGGCTCCTAGCTGATACCTTGTTCACGAGGGCTTTGCTAGGAGCTTTTTTGCTGTATTAATATCTTCTACAACACCATGATTAGTGACGCCATATTTGAACAGCTCAGGCACCCCAATCCTCAAATGCGCCAAAGGGCCATGCGAGAGATTATTGATAATCGTGATGAGAGCACCATTCCTCGATTGATGGAAGCGTTAGGCGAAGAAGATACGGTATATCGTCGGGCCTCTGTGAAAGCGCTAGGTGCAATCGGGATGGATTCAATTCCAGCAGTGATAGAACAAATGCTCAACAGCCCAAACGATACGGTGAGAGCAAGCTGCACAAAGGCGATGGCTCAAATTGCGGTGAATCATCCTGATAAAACGTTTCCAGCAGCGGGCATTGAAGCGTTGCGTCAGGCGATGGAAGATCCGTATCCGGTGGTGCAGATTGCCTCTGTGATGTCTTTGGGCGAAATTGGAATGCCTGCAGTAGAGACGCTTTTGGAGGCTTTGAAGACGACGGATAATGTTGCGATCGCACTCACAATCACCAACACCCTCGGCTCCATCGGTGACCCTCGTGCCATTAAAGTCCTCCGCGAACTCATCAACGACGAATTGGTAGATAGCTACGTGAGAGAAACGGCTCAAAGTGCGTTGCCTCGACTAGAGCAGATGATGTCACTAGGAGACGCTAAGGGCAGTAGCAGAAATTAATTCCAGCTATCGTTTGTTTCTTCTTGCCTTTTCTCTAGCTGTGAAATAGCGAGTTTGAATACAGGTAGCAGTGTGTCATCCGTTTCTTGAGAAAGGGCGGTTTGAAGTGGCGCGATCGCCTCACCACCCCCAATCTTCATCAGTGCCATCGCCACCGTCTTTCTCACATCTGCATCACTATCTTTTAGCACCGCACACAAGCGAGGCACCACTGACGAATTGCTCAACTTTCCTAACGCCGCCGCCGCCTCAGATCTCACCATAGCAGCCGAATCTGCGAGCGCCTTCAAAATCAAATTCAGCGCCTTAGGATCCGCTTCTTCCTGCGCAACGCTGGTGAGTGCACCTACCGCAGCACCCCGCACCTCTGCTTGTTCAGCATTCACCGCCTCATACAAATGCGTCGCCCCTGCCGCGCCCACAAAAGATAAACCCCAAGTCGCGAGCCCCTTAGAGCTATCAGGATACTCAGGCGAGCCAATAATCTTTATCAGCACGGGCGCTGCGGCCTCACCCATTACCGCCAAAGCGCCGACTACCGAACCGCGAACGACGGTATCTTCGTCATGCAACAGCGAATGTACGAGCGTTGGAATTGTGGCCGAATCGGCAATCAACGTCATTGTTTTTGCACAGGCCCGGCGCACCGTTTCATTTTCATGATTAGCCAAACCATCAATCAGCGCAGGCGTTGCAGGCTTGCCAACTTCTCCCAAAATTTCAGCGAACGCTAGTCGCTTCATACCACGCTTATCGTTAAAGCCCTCCACAAGCTGCACAATTAGCGACTCATCAGTCGGATCAAAAGCACCTGCTCGAAGCTGTTTTTGGGTTTTTATAATTAGAGCGTCGGCTTCTGATTCGGAAAGCAGGGTAGGTTGGCTGATCATGTTACAACGTGGGTAAGCAGCTTTTATAGGGGTTTTTATGATCTGTTCTTTAGCTGTATTCTCTCAGATTGCGTTCGGTTCTTAGTGTTTACAGACACAATACAAACAGCATTTTTTGATTTTCTGTCCGTCCTAGTGCGATCCTATATAAGAGAAAGCCATTATTTTTTTGATGTCGACCTTTTGAGTGCAGCCCATGGACAACCGCTTTTCGCGTCTGTTTAATCTTACCGAGCAGCAGGCTATTGAAATACTAGACGCACCTGCGGATGATTCGGATGAAGCTTCAGGGCGCTATATTGCAGCCTCGCATCTGGTGAATTTTGATACGGAAGCTGCGATCGCCGCGTTGATAAGAGCGGTGAATAATGCCGATGCTGACTTAGACAATCGGATTGTGCGGCGGAAGGCGGTAGAAAGCCTAGGACGGCTGAAAGTAAAGGCCGCTTTACCCGTAATTGAGGGGTGTCTTGAAGATGAGGACACTTACTTAGTTGAGAATTCAGCTTGGGCAATCGGAGAAATAGGGACAGATAGCACAGCAACGCTAGAGAAGTTAGCGGCGCAGCTTGATCGGCCTGAGCAAAGCTATCGAACGATTATTCATACGCTAGCAAGTTTGGGATATGAGCCCGCAGCGAAGAGGATTGAACGGTTTATAACGAGCGAGCAAGCGCCGATTGCCAGTGCCGCGCTCTCTGCGATGTATCGGCTAAAGGGGGATGAACAAGCCATTCCTCAGGTGATGAAGTTTTTGCAGAGTACGAATGTGAACGCGCGACGCGGCGGCATTCAGGATTTGATTGATGCTAGATACTTTCGGGCAATTCCTCATATTGCTAGGTGCCCAGTATCAAGCGTGTTTCGGCTGCGGGGAATTCGGCTGCTGGCTGAGGCGGGAATTGAAGATAAAAAGCTGACGTTCGAGCAAGTTCAGCCTGTGTTAGAAAAGGTGGTTCGAGATCATCCGAATGATGTAGCGCTGGTGCATTCATACGATCAGGTGCCGGATGCGAAAGCGCTGGTACAGGAGCTGTATGGAACGGATTTTGGGCGGTGCTATTTGGCCAGTAAGGCGCTGATTGATCATTACTCTGATGAGGCGCCAGCGGCGATGATAGAGAGCTATGAGGAAGAGGGCTATAACGACTATGGGGCGCACTATCATATGATGCGGCTGTTTGGCTGGCTACAGGTGAGCAAGGCGTATGATTTGCTGGTAGGCGCGTTGAATAATAAAGCGCCTCAGTTTCAAAAGTCTCGGGTGGCAGCAGCGATCGCACTCGGAGAACTCGGCAGCTCACAAGCCATCCCCGAACTTAAAACCGCCTTATCCGTACCGATTTGGGATTTGCAATACGCAGCGCTGATGGCCTTAGACAAGCTCAACGCTAGCGCCCAGATTGATACCGATTTTTCAAAGGCCGACTGGCTAGTTCAAGAAAAGCGCAAGGCTCTGTAAGCTATTTTTATAACAATTTGACGATTACAACCATGTCCACCCTTTCTATTTTTCATCAGTTTTTTGAGTCCTGCGTCGGGAGCTGGGATTCTGAGCGAACTTATCATTATTTGAGCCGGTCTTCTGTAGAGCGATCGCACACCAACTTCGGCGTCTCTCCGCTCACCGAAGCCCAAAAAGGCAAAGTCCTTGCCGACAATAGCTACACCACCCATAGCGAAAGGTTAGTAAACTGCCCCGGCTTTCACCTCGTCTTCCACACCGTTTCAGAAAAAGGCGAAGTCGTCGATCAATCTGTAAACCTGGCCTTTGTCCCTAGCGATCAGCCTGCTGAGCACGACTACTTATTAGAAGGCGATTATTTACGAGACAGAGCCTACGAAGAAGATCGGCCCATCATTTCTCACTTTCGCTTCAACAGCCGCACCCGCGAACTATTGATGACCACGCACTACACCCAAATTGTGTCGGTAGATTCCATTACCCTCGTCAACCCGAAAATGCGCATCCGCCGCATCTTTAACTACATGAAACCGGCAGAAGGTCAGCCGCTGAGCGATTTGGCCCTAGTGGGTTTTGGCGTAGAGCAAAAGCTAGCAGGATAAGAAGACTTTATTCCAGCCTTCTTATGGCATAATCAAAGACTGCGTTGACTAAAATAACGAAAGATCATGGCTAAAGGCGTTCGTCTTGTAATTACGCTTGAGTGCACCGAGTGCCGTAGCAACCCCGATAAGCGCTCTAACGGCGTCAGTCGCTACACCACTCAAAAGAATCGTCGCAACACGACGGCTCGCTTAGAACTTAGTAAGTTCTGCACGCACTGCAACAAGCACACAAACCACAAAGAAATTAAATAAGGGCTAGCTCAGATAAGACAGGTGGGATAGGAAAAGGCCATAGGCGGCGTCAAGCCAGCTTGTCTGTTAGTAACTTAGTAGATTCAGCGGAACCTGCTTTGCCTTGCTAATACACTCCCTATCACTCAAGTACTACCCGTTTCAATCCATCAAAGAAATACTCAAAAATCAGAATTATGGCTTACTTCCGTCGTAGAGTCTCGCCCATTCAGCCAGACGAAAAAATTGACTATAAAGACGTGGACTTGCTCCGCAAGTTCGTGACTGAGCGAGGTAAAATTTTGCCTCGTCGCATCACTGGCCTGACGTCCAAGCAGCAGCGTGATTTAACTAAGGCGATTAAGCGTGCTCGCATCGTAGCGCTACTGCCTTATGTAAATGAAGATGGCTAGAAATCTCTAGATTCTAAGGTAATTGAACTTAAATATTAGCTATCGGCGTTCGGCAGAAGACTGCTACTTTGAAGGGGTAGTTTTTTGCTAGCGTCGATAGCTTTTTTATTGGCGATTTTTGACAGCGGTTTTATAGGTAGGTGGGGCTTCGGTGGAAAAGGGTAGGCTGGTTGAGTTTAAGCTGAAAGGGTCTCCTCATTTGGCGATCTGCGATCGCCCCGAAGGCAAAAAAAACTGGATACTCATAGACCAGCGCGGTCAGTCTCACACCATTCACCCGCGCCAGGTAATCTACGAAATTCCGGGCGAGCCGCTTGAGTCTTTCAAAAGCATTGAAGGCTTTGTCGGCCAAGCAGACGATCATATTGATCCTGACAACTTAGAGATTGCCTGGGAGCTGCTAACCGAATTAGAGGAGTCTGCAACCCCAGCTTCATTGGCTCAGCTATTATTTTCAGATCAAAGTCCGCCGCTGTGCTATGCGGCGCATCGTCAGCTCAGTGATGACAAGCTTTACTTTAAGCAAAAGGGCGATCGCTACGAGCCACGTCCGGCTTCTCAGGTAGAAGAACTTCAGCTCAAAATTCAGCGTGAGGCGGAGCGAGAAGCGGAGTGGGAAGGCTTTTTGGCACGGGCAAGGGGGATTTTGGCTGAGGAAGAGGTGGCCTTTGAAAAGAGCGATCGCCCCCGCATCGAAATTTTAGAACGCTTTGCCCTACTCGGTGACGAATCCAGCCAAAAGGCCGCTGCCCAAGACATTCTGTCCGCCATCGGTCGAGACAAGTTTCCCGATATCGCCTTCCGAACGCTCGTTGACTTGGGTGAATGGGATGAACATGAAAACCTGGCCCTCCGCCGCCGCCAAATCCCAACGCAGTTTCCTGACGAAATCAGCGACGCCGTTGAGAAAATACTTGCCAATCCACCTGATATTGACAAAGCCAGCAGGCTAGATCTGACGCATCTGAAGGTCTACACCGTTGACGATGAAAGCACGCGTGAAATTGACGATGGACTGAGCTGCGAAACGCTGGCCGATGGCAAACAAAAGCTATGGATTCATATTGCCGATCCCACCCGATGGATATCACCGGGTGACACACTCGATAGTGAAGCTCGTAAGCGCTGCACCACGGTGTACTTGCCTACTGGCACAATCCCGATGTTTCCGTTTGAGCTAGCGGCTGGGCCGATGAGCTTAGTGCAGGGGGAAATCTGCTATGCGCTGAGCTTTGGCGTGATTTTAGATGCAGAGGGCGGCGTTGAGGAATTTAGCATTCAGCCCAGCTTAGTGAAACCAACGTACCGGCTAACGTATGAAGATGCCGATGAAATGATTGAACTGGGGATTGAAGCAGAAGGGGAACTGATGGCGATCGCCCAAGCCGCTCAAACCCGTCTTTCCTGGCGAAAATCTCAAGGTGCCATCACCATCCAGCTCCCCGAATCTTCAATAAAAGTGCGCGATAACGCCATCGCCATCGATATGATCGAGTCTTCGACCTCCCGTGAGATGGTGGCCGAAATGATGATTCTCACCGGAGAAACAGCCGCTCGCTATGGCGAAGCAAATGATTTGCCCTTACCCTACCGAGGCCAGCCACAGCCCGAACTTCCTCCCGAAGAAGAACTCATGCAGATCGAAGGCGGCTGGGTACGCGACTCAGCCATTCGCCGCTGCATGACCCGCAGCGAAATGGGCATCCACCCTGTTCGCCACGCGACCTTGGGCCTAGACCGCTACTGCCAGGTTACCTCACCCATCCGCCGCTACACCGACTTGATGGGTCATTTTCAAATTAAAGCGCATCTGAGGGGCGAACCCCTACCGTTTCCAGATACAGATCTGTCTGAGATGATCATGAGCGTCTCGAACGCGGCCTACGAAGCCGTGCAGGTAGAGCGGCAAACAAAGCGTTACTGGGCCACCGAGTATCTTAGACGACGCACCGAAAAAGATCGCGGACAGAGTTGGGAAGCTGTTGTTGTTCGCTGGCTGAGGGAACACGAAGGTCTAGGCCTGATTATTTTTGAGGATTTAGGACTAGAGTTTGCGATGCGTTTTGAACGTTCTGTGGCACTAGGCGAGCGGATAAATATACAGGTTAGCTTTGCTGACCCACGCCAAGAGATTATTCGCTTTAAAGAACTCCTGCCAGTTGATACTGAAAAAGACACAGCAGAAACAGCCAATGAACCCTCACCAGAAGAAGAATAACCGTATTTTTCAAAGCTCATCGTCTAAGACGACACATCTACTTGTACCAATCGACCGTTCAACCTTTGCAGCGGTCGATTGTTGTGATTCAACAGTTTTCTGTAACTGCCAACCTCTGAGGCATTCAAGCCGACAGGCTCTGTCATGACTAACCATGTAACCAATTCTGAACAAGGTGGTGTCGTTAAAGAACCACGATATCGATAAGCAGAACAGCTACGACTGCCAGCTCACCCGATTTGCCTTGGTGAACCAAGTGCATTTCGGCATCCCAAAATTTACCCTCTACAGAATGCTCGCTAGGACTGTGAAAGTGAAGCTGAAGCAGATTACGTCTTTGGCCGTTCAGCAAGATAAAGCTACCTAGCGCATAGGGCACCTCAACAGTGTGACCATTATTCAGGATGTTCAGTGGTACCGGCTCGTAGTGAAAATCTGGATTAACTAAATCTGCGGATTTGGCAGCAGCAAGATTAATGAGCATTAACGGTGAAAAAAGGAGGCGCTAGAACTGGCCTGCTCACAAAAAGGCACGCTAACGTCGTTATTTAGTGCAAAAAGAACCCTGATAATTCGCATGTTAATTGCGGCCAAATAGTGTGCCCAGCTCATTTTGAAAATGAGCGGCCTCAGTCTTCAAAATAGCTTGCTGTTGCAGGGCTTGTTCTCTAACCAGCATGCCTCGCGCCCGCACATACGGGTACAGAAACTCGTATACCTTACGATGCCCGTGCTTAGATGCGAGCATTAGCGCCGATTCACCTCGGCAAACAGCATTTATGTTGGATCCTTTGTCTATCAATACCTGCACAATTAGCAAGTGGCCGCTAGCCGCTGCTCGCATCAGGGCCGTCTGCCCGCCCTCTTCTTCAGCATGAAGCTGAGCACCTGAGTTTAATAGCCGCTGTACGGTTTCTAGGTGGCCATTTTCTGCAGCAATATGCAGCGGCAAGCGGGTATAGCCCTGATTCGGATCGTCGCCAGCATTCAAAAGCGCCTGCACAATATCATTGTAACCATGCTCGGCAGCAAGCACTAACAGCGATGGATCGTACCAGTTTTTAGGTTTAAAGCTTACTTTAGCGTTGAGCAGTGCCTCTACTGTACGAATATCGTTGCAACAAACGGCTTCTTTCAACGCATCTGTACTGCTGTCTGACTTGTGAGAAGGAAGCTGACATTCTGTAGCGGGCTGCGTTGGACAGCCAACCAGACAAAGAGGCGGCGGTTCGCATAGTAAAGAGAAGTAGTTTGGTGCATCCGATACGGCTATCGGAGAGAACGTGGTAGGAAATGAGACCGCACGAACCGCTGTGCCTATATCCACACAGGAAAGGGGAGGCGCAACAAATTCGTAAGATGTAAAAAAGAGTTCCAGTAGCTGAGATTGGGCTGCTTGCACGCTAAACGACATAGCGCTAGTTTTAGAACTGGCAGATGCAGCCGCAATGTTGCTAGACGACATATTTTCATCGTTTCTTTGACTAGAAAAGACATCCATGAACACTAGCTTTCTGACCTTCTTGATGTCGAAACGCCGAATCGCTACAAAGAGATCTGCCAGTTGGGCGGAAAGAAAATCCATGTTTGACGCAATGTAATGAAGACGCTTTGTGTGCTTGCCGTATCCAAATAAGTTAGAGATACGTTCTTACACTAATTTGTCGCTGCCAAATAAATCAGTCAGTTCGCTGTCAAAGTGAGCGGCTTCTGCCGAAAAAATAGCTTGCTGCTGACGGGCTTGTTCTTCAACCAGCATGCCTCTTGCTCGCACATATGGGTATAAAAACTCATATACCTGACGATGTCCATTTTGAGACGCCAGCATCAGTGCCGTTTCACCCTGGCAAATGGCATCTATGTTCGCCCCTTTATCTATTAGCACCTGCACGATTGCCAAGTGTCCTCCAGCCGCTGCTCGCATTAGCGCCGTTTGGCCCTCTTCTTCTTTGGCCCGAATCTGAGCACCTGAGTTTAGTAGCCGCTGAACGGTTTCCAAGTGGCCATGTTCAGCGGCAACGTGCAGCGGTAGGCGCAGATATCCCTTATTGGGGTCATCGCCAGCATTAAGCAGCGCCTGCACAATATCGTTGTAGCCATGTTTGGCAGCGAGCACCAACAGAGGCGTGTCGTACCAGTGTTCAGGCTTAAGACTCACCTTAGCTTCGAGCAACGTTTCTACCGTAGGAAGATCGTTGCTGCAAATGGCTTCTCTCAGCGCAGTCGTACTAGGTACTAGTTCTAGTGCTGTGGAGTAATCTTGCGTTTTAGCAGAGGGCTCATGCCATAGGGACAGGTGAGAAATAGGTTCAGTAGATGTCGGAGATATAGGCTGCATGACGGAAACTAAAGCAACCGGACTGGCAGTAGCAGACTGGGTTGAAGTAGTCTGCCTCAGAACGGACGCTGTGGAATTGTGCAGCGCGTCGGAGGTGAAAGATATCTGAGGCTTATTGTCAAGAGAGTCGAAACGGCAAAAAATAGGCGAGAGCGTGTCCGCTGGCTGATTAATGAGATTTTCCATGGATAAAAAAGATGCCATTAGAAAGGATAGTGTTGGCCGCTGAGCCTAATACATAAGCTCTCTCGCGTTTTGTATTTTTTTTGCGAGAGAGCGTTGCCATAGCGTTCCCATTCTGAAAGAAAGTCCTAATCTCAGCCAATCACTATCGTTATTTTATGGAGCTAGCTGGTCGCATTTAAGCCGGATAGAAAGGCCATGTCGTGTTTAAACTGAGTGGTTTCTACCAGTGCCGACATTTTGCGCTGAATGACCTGAGGCGATATGTAGCGGTAGGCGATCGCACCTACTGCTTACATTCGCACCGGCATCGATCAGCACCTGAACAATATCGCTATAGCAACATTTAGCGGCTGTTACGAGCACTGGCGTTTCGTACCAGTTCACAGACCGGAAGCTTGCGCCACCTTTTAACAAACGTTTCACTTCATACGCTCTCTTTTACCGCCTTAGCTTAAGCATATTTACGCTATACAACCGCTCTAATTTGAGCTATCTCGCGTTTTGTCTGCAAGGTTTGGATGCGGCTGACCGTACCTTCAGGAATAGCGGCAATTAGCTTTTGCGTATATTCTCGACGAGGGCGACGATAGATCTCTTCAGAGGGGCCAATTTCTTCAATTCTGCCTTCGTTCATCACCATAATGCGATCGCTCATAAACTTCACGACGCCCAGGTCATGAGAGATAAAAATATAGGTGAGCTTAAACTCTGCCTGCAGCTCTTTGAGCAAGTTGAGTACCTGCGCCTGTACAGAAACATCCAAGGCTGAAACGGATTCATCGCAAATAATAAACTTAGGGTTGAGCGCCAGCGCCCTAGCAATACAAACCCGCTGCCGCTGACCGCCGGAAAACTCGTGAGGGTAGCGGTTAATCGCGTGAGGATCTAAGCCCACACGCTCTAGTAAGTATTCAATCCGCTCTTTGAGATTACGGCGTCCACGCAGGGTGCCGTGAATTTTAAGCGGTTCTGCGATCGCAGCGCCAATACTCATTCGAGGATTCAGCGAACTATACGGATCTTGAAAAATGATCTGCATCTCCCGACGGCGCTTGCGCAACTGCCTGCCGCCCAGCCGGGTCAGATCTTGGCCTTCAAACCACACGCGTCCGCCTATGGGCTTGATCAGCTGTAGGAGCGATCGCCCCAGCGTCGTCTTACCGCAGCCGGACTCACCCACCAGACCAAAGGTTTCACCCTTGTATACTTCAAACGACACGTCGTTCACCGCCATCACATAGCGATCTACGCCGCCAAATACCCCCTTCACCGGAAAGCCCACTTTCAAATTCTTCACGGTCAGCAGCGGCCCCTTGTCTTCCAATGCTTCTAAGCGAATCTGCATTTCACGCGGACTAATTTCGCGCACGGGCGGTAGGCCAGGGCCATCGTCATCCTTTGGCCTAGCCCTAATCACAATATTGCCGTCCTCGTCAGGCACTTCCTCCATATAGTCAGACACGGTAGAAAGGTGCCGCAGCCGCTGGTCTGGCTGCGGACGACAGGCCAATAGCCCTTGCGTGTACGGGTGATTCGGCGACTCAAATATTTGCAAAACAGAGCCGGTTTCAACCACCGCGCCCTGGTACATGACCGCCACCTGGTCAGCAATTTCGGCAATGATGCCCAAGTCATGCGTAATGAAAATCATCGACATGCCCCGGCGATCGCGCAGCTCCCGCAGCAGATCTAAGATCGTAGATTGCACCGTCACATCGAGCGCCGTCGTCGGCTCATCGGCGATCAGCAGCGAAGGATTCGCAGAAATCGCCATGGCAATCATCAGCCGCTGAAGCTGACCGCCCGAAAGCTGGTGAGGGTAGCGATCTAGTAGCGATCGCTTACGCCGTTTGGCCTCCCGGTTAATCACGCTAAGGCTGTCAGTGCCTAGCTCCTGACTCAACTGCTCATACAGCTCAGTGTCACTGGGTAAAAGCTTCACCTCCTGAAGCTGAGTCAGCGCCAAATCCCGCGCCGCTCGTTTAGATATTCTTTGATGCTGGCGAATCGCCTCAATGAGCTGAAACCCGCAGGTATATACCGGGTTTAGCGAACTCATCGGCTCTTGAAAAATCATTGCAATCTGACCGCCTCGGTAGCGTCGCATCTTGCGTTTAGGCACCTTCCTCAAGTCAACTGGCTCTGTCGCATCTGGTTCTGCAAATAAAATTTTGCCGTCCGTCACCTCTCCTGGCGGGCTCGGCACCAGCCCCATTACCGCTAAAGATGTGACCGACTTACCCGAGCCCGATTCGCCCACAATGCCAAGCGTTTGACCGCGCTGAAGCGTAAAAGACACCCTATCTACCGCCCGAACGCTGCGCCTTCCCTCCTCTGAGCTGCCGCCCTCATCAGTCACAAACTCAACCGTCAGATCTTGAACATCTAAAATGGTTTCAGGTGGGGTGTCATTCATAGGAAGATTAAAGCAAACCTGAGAAGAATCGAGCGCGACCAGTCAATACAACCAGTACAATTAGCAAGCATCATATCAGCGTTAAGCAAAATCGCTCACGCTTTCCGCCTTCTGGCCGTTTTGCTGGCCGCCGCCTCTCATGACTCAACTCGCGATCGCTGTTCTCATTGTCATCGTCGGCTCAGCGCTATGCTCCGGCATCGAAACAGCACTCCTCTCTATTCCCCTGCTCAAGGCTCGGCAGCTCACCCAAACCCAGCCCAGCCCAGCCGCCACCGCCCTGCTCGCAATCCGGCAACACGTTAGCCGCCCGATTGCGACCATTGTGGTTCTCAACAACATTTTCAACATTGTCGGTAGCATTGTTGTGGGTCGCATTGCCGCCGCCGAATTTGATAACAACACAGCTCTCGGCATTTTCTCAGGGCTTCTCACCTTTGGCATCATCTTATTTGCCGAGATTTTACCAAAAACGCTGGGAGAACGCTACGCCGAAACCATCGGCCTGATGGTCGCCATTCCGATCAGAGGCGCAACCTTTATTTGCACCCCTTTAATTTGGTTACTAGAACACATCACCGCACCCCTCACGAAAGGTAGTCGCAAGCCGATCACAGACGAGTCAGAAATTAAGCTGCTGACCATTTTGGGCTATCAAGAAGGCCTGATTGAAGACGACGAAGTTGAAATGATCGACCGGGTTTTTCGGCTGAACGACTTGAAAGCGGCTGATATTATGACGCCTCGGGTGGCAATTACGTTCATTTCAGGAGAAGCCATTCTAAAGGACATTCAAGATGAGATTATTACCTCCCAGCACACGCGGATTTTGGTGATTGGGGAGGACTTAGATCATGTAGTGGGCGTAGCGCTAAAAGCAGAGCTGTTGACAGCGCTAGTGCAGGGGCATGGCGATGTCCAAATTAAGAGCATTATGCGCCGCGTGCACTATGTGCCCGATACCGAGCGCACCGATAAGCTGATTAAAACGTTTCAGTCACTGCGTGAGCACCTGATGGTGGTGGTGGACGAATACGGCGGTGTTTCTGGCGTGGTGACCTTAGAGGACACGCTGGAGGTATTGACCGGTGAGATTGTAGATGAAACTGATCGCAACGTGGACTTGCAGGCATTTGCCAGGCAGCGGCAAAAACGGATTCTGCGGCGCAGTGGATTTCGCAAGCCGAAAGTGTCTGGCCGAGGGCCGGTGGGGCGGGAGCCGATAAGTAATAAATAGTGGCCGCAAATCATGATCATAAGTAAGGCAACGCGTAACGATGTGCTGTTGCTGGTGAGCTGGTCAGGGCTGTTGCTGGCTACGACTTTTTTGCGCGTTAGCTTAATGGCACACGATGAGGGTAACTTCGCCGCTGGGGCTCGGTTTATGGCTGAGTCGGGGCGGTGGGTCGCTAGGCTGTGGTGGGATAGTCCGGTCTATACGCATGGAATCATGCTGAACTGGCTGATTGTAGTGAGCTATAAGGTGTTTGGCATATATGACTGGGCGGCGCGGATGCCGAGTGCGATCGCCTGCATTATTGCTACGCTGCTCACCTACGACATCAGCAAAATTATTACGGGAAAGCGAGTTCTAGGGCTGCTATCAGGAGCGCTACTGATGCTGTTTCATCTGTGGTTTCAGTACGGCCACTTAGCGACACAGGACATGCTGATCGTTTGCTTGGAGCTGCTGGGCATTTGGAGTTTGCTAAAAGCAGAAGCACAGCCTTCCAGGCGAATTGCTTGGGGCGTCATCAGTGGATTGGTGCTTGGGCTGGGTTTTTTGACAAAAAGCTTCATGATTTTGCTACCGGCTGCGGCGATCGCGCCCTACCTCATTTTTCAACATCGCCGCCATCGTCACCTCACTAATCTGGGCTTATACATAGGCTTATTAATCGGTGTAGGACTGGTTGGGCTGTGGCTGCAGCTCAGCATTGCTCAATACGGCGATGTGGTCATGGCGTCACTGTTTGGCAAGGTTGTCGAGCTAGGAGAAAAGCCCTTTCACGCGGATGCAGGCCGACTTTACTACCTGTGGAATATTCCGGCGAATGGGTTTCCCTGGCCGCTGTTTTCACTGTTTGGCGTATGGTTTTGCTGGCAAGACGGGCAGCAACCTAATCCCTACCGATGGCTGCTGATCTATCCATTTATTTTATTTGGAATGCTGACGTCGTTTTCGACGCGAACGCCGTATTACGCGCTACAGCTCTATCCTTCTTTGGCGTTATTTAGCGCGATCGCTCTCCACCGCATCGCCACTCAGCCGATCCAATGGCCCCGTTGCTGGCTCAGCCGAGCATTTGGCCTGCTGGGCTTCATTCTGGCAGCATTAGGACTCACCGTGCTTTTTGCACCAGATTACTTTGTGCTATCTGCGCTAAGACCTTACGCTGCGATCGCCATCCTTTTAGGGCTAGGTTGGGCCTGCTTACCGCTTACTGCAAACGCTCCCAGCAGATGGATTGCAACCTGGCTATTGCCGACTTGGTTAGCACTAGGCGCTGTGGGTGTCACTGGTTTGTATGGCAACTACTCGCCAGGGCTAAAGGCCGATCTGAAGCGCAATCCTATCGCCAGCGTCTTGGCAAAGGAGCCAGTAAATTTTATCATCGGGCCAGAATGGGCAGATGCAGAGGCGCATAAAACAATGATCCTTTTAAGCTTTTACACGCCGATATTAGGGGAGCACAATCCTGATTTTGGGGATATAGAACCGGGTAGCTATGCTTGGCTAGCGTCCAATGCAGATCACAATGCGCTCAGCGCCGAGCGACCTTACGAGCCGGTTGGGCGGATGGAGAACATTAAGCAGTTCCAGCTCATTCGATTTCTTGTGCCACAATGATTGCCCTTCGTCTCAGACCGTTCCTCTCCTAATACGCCCCCGTGCCAAAAACCACTCAACAAACCCTCACCCATCCCTACGGAACGCACCAGCAGGCGATCGCGCATCACTTCAACCACGTCGCCCCCAATCTTGAATACTGGCACGCCCTCAACCGCTACTACTACCGCGACCTGGCTCGCCTGCACCAGTTCCTTATCCCCGTCGGTAGCCGCGTGTTAGAAATCGGCTGCGGCATTGGCGACTTGCTCAATGCCACCCATCCCAGCGTCGGCGTTGGCGTCGATATCTCGCCCTCTGTCGTTAACATCGCCCGAAAAAACTATCCCCACCTCCGCTTTTACTGCGCCGATGCCGAAAGCCTCACGCCCGAGAGCATCGACTACCTCAGCCCAAAGGCTTCAGAATCTGGCCCTGTCGAAGGCCCCCTTGACGAACCTCACACGTTTGACTACATCATCTGTGCCAACGCTGCTAGCTACTTCAGCGATATCCAAACCGTCTTGAGTCGGATCAAACCCTTCTGCACACCCAAAACCCGGCTCATTATCAGCTTTCATAATTACCTGTGGGAGCCGGTGCTCAAGCTGGGTGAAAAAATGGGTCAACGCCAACCACAGCCACCCCAAAATTGGCTATCGATGGACGATGTGGCCAATTTACTTTCAATTACGGGCTACACACCGCTCAAGCGTGGTCGCAGGCTGCTAGTGCCAAGGTACGTTCCAGGCATCTCTTATTGGGTTAATCGATATGTAGCACCGTTGCCAGGGATTAAGCATTTGGGTCTGACGAACTATGTGGTGGCGCGGCCTAATTTTCGGAGTCTTCAGGATCAAAGACAGCCGAGTGTAAGCGTGATTATTCCAGCACGAAATGAAGCGGGGAATATTGATGATGCAATCGCCCGTCTCCCTCAGCTCGGCAGCCACACCGAAGTTATTTTTGTTGAAGGCCATTCTACAGACAACACCTGGGAGGTCATCAACAAAACAACGCGTGACTATCGAGGGGACTTTACGCTCAAAGCCTTTCAACAAACGGGGAAAGGAAAGGCCGATGCGGTGAGGCTGGGCTTTGCCAAGGCGACTGGAGATATTTTGATGATTTTGGATGCAGATTTGACGGTGCCACCGGAAGATTTGCCGCATTTTTTTGAAGCGATCGCCACCAACCGAGGCGAATTTATCAACGGCTCTCGTCTGTTGTATCCGCGTAGCAAACAGGCCATGCCCTGGCTAAATACCTTCGCTAACAAAACCTTCGCGCTTCTATTCTCTTTTTTATTAGAACAGCCGCTAAAAGACACCCTATGCGGTACCAAAGTTCTGTGGCGCAGCGACTATGAGCGCATCACCGCAGGCCGCAGCTACTTTGGGGACTTCGATCCGTTTGGAGACTTTGATCTGTTGTTTGGCGCAGCCAAGCTAAATCTGCACTTAGTTGAGGTGCCGATTCGTTATCAGTCGCGTACCTACGGCAGCTCTAATATTGCCCATGTAAAAGAGGGCTTGGTACTGGTAAAAATGTGTGCTTATGCTGCTAGCAAACTGAAATTCATTTAGGACAGTGGCTATGCATCTATCGTTCTTGAGAGAAAAGCACTGCTAAAATTTTGACACTTGATAGTTTCTAAAAAGAGTATCAGATGCTAGCAGCAAAAAAGCCGGAAAATGTTCCTAAGGCAATGCAGGAGAAGTTTGAGCGTGTTGCTGCGATTAGCGACAACTTCTGTAAGGAGTATTTGAATAATGAATATGCTCAGTTATTCGATATGCGATCGCTGCACTGTGTCGGAAGCGGCCTTCTCCGCTAAGTAAGGGACGCGATCGCACCTGGGCCTGTGGCATCACTCACGCCCTTGGCATGGTCAACTTTCTCTTCGACCCGTCGCAAGATCCTCACATCAGCGCGGGAGAACTGTACAAGGCGTTTGGCGTCAGTTCCAGCACAGGACAGGCCAAGTCTAAGCAGGTGCGTGACACCTTAAAAATGAGCCAGTTTGATCCTGACTGGGGGCTTGCGAGCAACATCAGCCGAAATCCTTTAGTTTGGCTGCTTGAGGTGGACGGCTTCATTATGGATATTCGCTCAGCGCCCCGAGAGCTTCAGGCGGCGGCGCTGGCCAAAGGGCTGATTCCTTACATTCCTGGAGCAGATGGCGAGCCCGAGGCTGAGGCGATGACTGACGATGTTCAAGAAGCTGAGGCAGCCGTAACGGCGGGTTCGCCCAAGGCACTTTACGTTTTGGAGGTGAATTTGCTGGGTGGGCCAGTTACCGATGACTTCATTGATAAAAATCCGGTCATTTGTCGCACGATTGAGCTGAAAGGAAGTCATACTTTAGCTGATCTGCATGACGCTATTTTCAAAGCGTTTGATCGAGAAGAAGAGCACCTTTATGAGTTTCAAGTAGATGGCGATCGCCCCAACGATCCAAAGGCAAAGCTGTATGGTCTCAACTTACCGAACGATGGTTTTGATGAAATGAAGTGGCAGGATGCAGCAAAAGCATCTCTGGCATCTTCAGGCCTGTCGAAAGATCAAATTCTCGGCTATCGATTTGACTTTGGAGATGACTGGTGGCATCAGATTAATGTAATAGAGGTGCGCGATAAGGCCCCAAAGGGAAAATATCCGAAGGTGACGGAGCGGATAGGCGATAGTCCGCCGCAGTATGCGGAGTTTGAGTAGCTGAGCAGAGGTGAGATAAACGGGAATTGATGCTGAATCCCACATTCCGCCCTTTGAATTGTCACAATCAGAATAATGATGGAGGATGAGCTGAGAGCGCTGTAGAGGTTCGTACGATCGCAGAAACCTTAGAAGTCAAAAATCTCGACCATCTAGGCATCGT
>JBHYED010000027.1:0-55987 GCA_051860365.1 Phormidesmis sp. | reverse complement strand
AAATTAGAGCGAATCAGGGTGAGGATGTGCCGAGAGAGAGCTGGTAAATGTTCGTTTTAGATACCAATACAATCATCTACTTACTAAAGAAGAGAAAACAGGTCGTTGATAATTTTCGGGTAGTTCGTCCTGAAAATATCTTCGTGCCGACTGTCGTGCTTTATGAGTTGCAAGTGAACTTGGCTAAAACTGGATTCCCTAAAAAAAGGGTTCAACAGCTTGACGAAGCGATGGAAATTTTGAACCTTGCTGCTTTTGATGAAAGCGCAGCGACTGTCGCCGCTTTGGTACGCGCAAGACTGGAGCAGCAGGGTAGACCCATTGGGCCAATTGATATATTGATTGCTGGGACGGCAATTTCGTTAGGTGCGACGTTAGTAACTCACAACACAGGTGAGTTTTCTCGGGTTGAAGGGCTAGAGCTTGTGGATTGGTTTTGAGTGGGCTTGGTGAGATGTGTGGTTTTTTGAGCAATCGCATAAATGATTCAATCGATAAGTTGAGCGGAGTGTCGGTAGATTAGTGAAACAGGACAGAGAAATCCCTGATGGATGGGAAAAGACTAGACTACCGAACTTTTGTCACTTGGAAATGGGGCAATCCCCACCGTCTAATACTTATAATGCCGATAGCTTAGGGTTGCCTTTTTATCAAGGTAAGACCGAATTTGGGGATATTTATCCTACGCCCCGAAAATATTGCTCTGCTCCAAACAAAATAGCGTTAAAAGGAGACACGCTACTGTCTGTCAGAGCCCCAGTCGGCCCGACAAATCTTTGTCCTCATCGAGCATGTATAGGCAGAGGGATTTCTGCAATTAGACCTCAAAATTCAGTTGATCCAAAATTTGTGCTTTTTCTTTTTAGAAGTTTAGAGAAAAGTATCGCAGGGAAAGGGACAGGAACAACCTTTAAGGCGATTACTAAGGATTTTTTAATCAATCTTGAGATTGCTATTCCCCCGCTAGAAGAACAACACCGCATCGTCGCCAAAATCGAAGAACTTTTCTCTGAGATTGACAAGGGTGTAGAAAGCCTCAAAGCGGCAAAGGCCCAACTACAGGTCTATCGTCAGGCGCTGCTCAAACACGCTTTTGAAGGTAAGCTTACGGCGCAGTGGCGGGCCGATAATCCTGATAAGGTGGTGCCCGCGCAGCAGTTGCTTGAGCAAATTAAGCAGGCTCGGGAGGATCGCTATCAGCAGCAGTTGGAGGCGTGGGCGATCGCGATTGAAAAATGGGAGTTTGGCGGAAAGGAAGGTAAGAAACCGAGCAAACCAAGGAAAGTTAAGATTGTTTCTCATCTTACAAAAGAAAACATATCAAAGCTTTCAAAAATACCAAAAGGGTGGCAATGGCTTCGTTTTGAAGAACTTCTGATTTCGGTTCGTGGTGGTACTACGGCTCCACCAGTAGATTACGAAACCCAATATCCTATTTTGCGCTCTAGTAGTGTTAGGTCAGGACGAATTGACTATACCGATATTCGCTATCTAAAAGCTGAGCAACTAAAAAGCCCTTCTGATTTCGTAAAGTCTCAAGATCTTCTATTTTCTCGGCTCAACGGAACAGTAGAGTTTGTTGGCAACTGCGCTCTAGTCAACTCTAAACATCCTGAGAATCTGATCTATCCAGATCGTCTGTATTGTATGAAGCTAGTAGATACGAGGTGGGCTGAACTTTACGAGCTATATTTTATTGAGCCAACTGTTAGAAGGAATATAGAGAAAAAGGCAAAATCTACTGCTGGACACAAAAGAATTTCAATTCCTGATATTACAGAAATTCCCGTTCCTCTTATGGGAGTAGATGAAGCGATTCAAATAGTAAAGATGCTAGACGAGAAGATAACGGTGATTGTCCAAAATGAACAGCAGATAGACTACAACATTCGACGTGCAGAAATGCTCCGTCAATCTATCCTTAAGCAAGCCTTCTCCGGCCAACTCGTCCCCCAAGATCCCACCGATGAGCCCGCCAGCCAACTCCTAGCCCGCATCCAAGCCGAAAAAGCAGAACGAGAGAAAAAAGAGAAGGCCAGTAAAAAGACTCACCAACCACGAAAGACAAAAACAACCTCGTAGGAACCGCTAAAATGTTCTTATCAGGTTTTAGCGGTCAAAAACGAATACTATTCAGCTAGAATCAACCATTAATTTAGCTTAAGAATGGAGGAAAAAGAGCAAACAATGAATGCCCGATTAGTAGACTCCCTCGTACAAGTTATTGAATCGCTTAGCCCAGAAGAAAGCGCCCTGCTATTGACCAAGCTCAAGCTAAATAGCATCCATAAAACAGCCGGTATCTGCGGTGGACAAGCCCGCATCCGAAATACCCGTATTCCAGTATGGACACTGGTTTCGTTTCGTCAGCAGGGTGCAGACACAATAGAACTTTTACGCAACTATCCTGACCTTACCCAAGCTGACCTAGAGGCCGCCTGGACTTACTACAGCCAACACTCGCAAGAAATTGATCAACTGCTGAAAGACTCAGAAAATTAATAGAAATGGTTGCTTTCTACTCCAATGAAAATTTTCCGATTGATATGGTGACAATTCTGCGTGAGCTAGGTCATAACGTGCTTACCTCCTATGAAGCGGGTCAGGCCAATCAAGGTATCCCTGACGAAGCCGTTCTGGCCTATGCCACTCAGAACAGCCGGGTCATCATTACTCTCAATCGCGAAGACTTTATTCATCTGCATCGCAGCAAAAAGCCTCATAGCGGTATCATTATCTGCAAAGACGACCGCGACTATACAGGTCAAATAGCCACGCTTCACGGCTACTTACAAAAGCAGGCACAGCTACGCGATCGCTTAATTCGAGTACAGAAGCAAAATCAGCCCAAATCCAGTCAGCAGATTTTTGTAATTCGAGAGTATCAGTAGCTGAAGAAAACAGCACCAACGCTGTATAGAACTCATTGCCTTCCCCTGTTCCAGCCTAATCATTACACGCCACAATCCCTTTCCCCTCTCACTATGACCAACGCCTCCAATGCCATCGTTTCCAAAGTTTGGAGCTTCTGCAACGCCCTCCGCGACGACGGCGTAGGCTACGGCGTTTATCTCGAACAGCTCACCTACCTCATCTTTCTAAAAATGGCCGATGAGTACAGCCAGCCACCCCACAACAAAACGCTCGGCATCCCCGAAAAATACACCTGGGCCACGCTCATCAGCAAAAGCGGCGCAGAACTCGAAGCCCACTACACCGAACTCCTCCGCGAACTCGCAAAAGCCCCCGGAATGCTGGGCCAAATTTTCCTCAAGTCTCGCAACGAAATCCAAAACCCCGCCATGCTCTACAAAATCGTTCACATGATCGATGGCGAAAAATGGACGGTGCTCGGCGCTGATGTCAAAGGCGACATCTATGAAGGGCTGCTGCAAAAAAACGCAGAAGACACCAAATCGGGAGCCGGTCAATACTTCACGCCCCGCGCCCTCATCAGCACCATGGTGGACTGCATTCAGCCCCAGCCCAACAAAACCATCGCCGATCCAGCCTGCGGAACCGGTGGCTTTTTTCTCGCCGCCTACGACTTTCTCAACAACCCCGACCACTACAAGCTCAACAAAGCCCAAAAGAAATTTCTAAAGTTCGACACCTTTGCAGGCAACGAAATTGTGCCCAGCACCCGCCGCCTGTGCCTGATGAATATGTTTTTGCACAACATTGGCGATATTGATGGGGCGGTGCCTGTATCGGGTAACGATGCGCTGATTGCAGACGGGGGCGATCGCTACGACTACGTACTAGCAAATCCACCCTTCGGCAAAAAAAGCACCACCACCATCACCAACGCCGATGGAGAAGAAGAAAAAGAAGACTTCACTTACAACCGTCAAGACTTTTTCACCACCACTTCCAACAAACAGCTCAACTTCATTCAGCACATCCGCACGCTGCTAAAGTCCACCGGTCAGGCCGCTGTCGTCCTCCCCGACAATGTTCTATTTGAAGGCGGCGCAGGCGAAACCGTCCGCCAAAAGCTGTTGCAAACCACCAACTTGCACACAATCCTACGCCTGCCGACCGGCATTTTCTACGCCAACGGCGTCAAAGCAAACGTCCTCTTTTTTGATAATCATCCCGCCAGCAAAGACCCGTGGACAAAAGACGTGTGGTTCTATGACTACCGCACTAACGTTCATCACACGCTGAAGAAAAAGCCTTTGACGCGTGCTCATTTGCAGGATTTTGTGGACTGCTATAAGCCGGGGAATAGAGGTAATCGCACCGAAACTCACCGCTCAGAAAGGCATCCAGAAGGCCACTCAGAACCTGGCACAGAAGGCCGATGGCGCAAATACAGCTACAGCGAAATCATGGCTCGAGACAAAACTAGCCTCGACATCTTTTGGCTCAAAGACAAAAGCCTTGCCGACTTAGAAAACCTGCCAGAGCCCGATGTGCTAGCCGAACAAATCGTCGAAAACCTAGAAGCCGGGCTCTCTAGCTTTCGCGATGTCTTAGCTGCATTGCAAACTTAGCCCTCAAACAAATCCAGTGGAAACGGGCCATACGTTCCATTTACATCATCTTGCTCAGGCTCAGAAGTGTGGTAGGTCACCAGCACGCCCCGCGACTCGCCGCTATAGCCGTCTAAGTACCAGGCATTCTTCAGCGTATTGAACTTTAAGAACACTGCGCCTTCCTGCGGTGGAATATCGACGTTAATGGGCTGGCTCAGCGCCGCAATATAGCCTTTAAGTGCTGTTTCTGCCTCAGATAGCGTGCTTGCGCAAATCCCTAGCGTTTGGTACTCACTCATTTCATTGAGCCATAGCAGCGCTGATCGCACAGAGTCTGTTTGCTCGGGTGATAGCTCGGTGGGCTTGTGCACTAGGCTCAGTTGAATAAGCTGGCGGCGAACGGCTTTGAGCTTGGTTGGGGGATGTGCGATCGCCAATGCCCCCGCCAGATCGTTATTTTCAGTAGCAGTCATCGCAAAAAGGCTTCTCTAACAGGGCTTCTCTCGTACAGCTTACGTGTTTTCCTCCCGCTTGCAATCGCTGCTTTGCTCGTTATTTCGGGCTCACTGAAGGCAGTTATTGTTGCCGATGCAGGTTGCCACTTATGACGTATAGCTTACGGGTTGCTGATATGGCGATCGCTGAAAGACCCCGCGAGCGCCTGCTAACCTACGGAGCCAAGCATCTATCCGCCGCCGAACTCCTCGCTATTTTGCTCAGCACGGGGCAAGGAAAAGGCGGCCTCTCCGCAGTCGGGCTAGGGCAATTTTTACTACAGCACCTCAGCAACGACGAAGCCGGTAAAGACGGCCTCTCTATGCTCAGAGAAGTCAGCGCCGAAGAACTGATCAAAGTATCGGGTATTGGCCCTGCGAAAGCCGCCACTATTTTGGCTGCTATGGAGCTAGGCAAGCGCGTATTGCAAAGTCAGCCGCCGCAGCTCACCGTGGTAGACGATCCGGGCGTTGCTGCTGCTGCACTCGGTCATGAACTCATGTGGCAGTCTCAGGAGCGCTTTGCCGTTTTGCTATTGGACGTAAAGCATCGCATTATCGGCTCCAAGGTCATCACTATCGGCACCGCGACTGAAACCTTGGCTCATCCTAGAGATATTTTTCGCGAAGTGATTAAGCGGGGCGCAACCCGAGTGATTGTGGCGCACAACCATCCTTCAGGCAGCTTAGACGCCAGTGCAGAGGACATTACGCTAACGCGTCAGCTACTCAAGGGCGCTCACTATTTAGGGATTCCGCTGCTCGATCATCTGATTTTGGGCAATGGTGACTGGTCAAGTATCCGGCAGTCTAGCGACTTGTGGAATGAGCATGTTGAGTAACCGCAGTGTCATGTAGTTTTGGCTGACTCTGACTGACGGAAGCGGTAGCCGACGCCGCGTACGCTTTCAATCCAGCGGCCCTGGCCTTTGTCTATTTTTTTGCGCAGGCGTTGAATGCAGACGTCTACCACGTTGGTGCTGGGGTTGAAGTCGTAGCCCCATACGTGTTCTAGCATTTGGGTGCGGGTGAATACTCTGCCGGGCGATCGCATCAAATACTCCAGCAAATTAAACTCCCGAGTCGTCAGCTCCACCGCCTGCGGCTTGTTATCCAAATCGCAAGTCACCGTTCGCGTAATGCGATCTAGCTTAAACGGGCCAGCGGTCACCAAATTCTGTCGTTCTCCTACGCTGCGACGCACAACCGCCTGAATTCTGGCCACCAGCTCTTCCACAAAAAAAGGCTTAGCAATATAGTCATCTGCACCCAAGTTCAAGCCCTGCAGCCGGTCATCTAGTTCGTTGCGAGCCGTCAGGAGAATCACCGGTGTATTGCGGCCCGACTGTCGCAGATGCTTAAGAATAAATAGACCGTCTTTTCCCGGCATCATAATGTCGAGCAAAATAACGTCGTATTCGTTTTCAATGGCTTTTTCGTAGGCCACATCGCCGTGGTCACAATAGTCCACAACAAAGCCGTGTTCCTTCAGCCCTATTTTCACAAAGCTGGCAATTTTTGGCTCGTCTTCTACGAATAAAACGTGCATTCTCTAGCCGTCCTTCTGTTGTTCACTTTGAGCTGTCATTAATGTGACATACCGCTACGGCATTACCGTTTCTGCAAAGCCACTTCAAAAAGTGCGGCTACGCCACATTACAAAGATGTAACTAAAGCATATGAAAACCGTTAACTTTCGAGTTCTTTAATTCAAATCGTAACCAATCAATCTGCTTGAATAACTGGTTCTGCTGGGTTTTTCTCACAGCCATAGTATTCAGTATCAAAGGTTGCTTTTGCGATTTAAATAGCTCTTACTTCAAAACAATATGCGTTTTTTTGCCCCCACTGCATCTCTTAACAAGCTAGCTGGCGTTGCCGCCGCGCTGATGATTCTGCCGGTTGCCGTTGCCTGTAGCACCGATACCACCGCAGAAACCGACGCCGATATCACATCCGAAGCCCCTGGGTCTGTTGAAGACGACGCGACTGTAGGCATTGGCGAGCCGATGGGATCTAGCGAGTCTATCGTAGATGTGGCTTCGGCAGATGGTTCGTTTGACACGCTTGTGGCGGCTGTGCAGGCGGCTGGTTTGGAAAGCAAGCTGAACGAAGCAGGCCCTTACACGGTGTTTGCCCCAACGGATGAAGCCTTTGCAGCGCTGCCTGAAGGGACTGTAGAAAAGCTGGTGAAGCCCGAGAACAAAGCAGCGCTCACTCAGATTTTGGCTTATCACGTTGTGAACGGTGCGATCGCCGCTAGCGAGATTGAGCCTGGTGTAGTGAGCACGGTAGAAGGAGCGGATCTTGAAATCTCCGTCGATCCTGCGGGCGTGATGGTGAACGGTTCTGCGACCGTTGTTCAGCCTGATATCGTGGCTAAAAACGGCATCATTCATGTGGTCGATGCCGTGCTGCTACCACCCATGCTTGATCTGGCAACTTTAATTTAATATTTTCTAAACCTAGTCGAAAGCCCCGTAGAAGCCAGTTTCTACGGGGCTTTTTGATTGAAGGCAATCTCTAACTCTGTAGTCTTTGGCTTTCTAAACTGTTAATAAATGTCGGTTTTCGGTCAGCAAATAAGCATAGTCAGAGTTTTCAACCCCTGCAATCATTTCGTCGTAGTTAGTCACGATATCTGCGAGCTGCTGATGCACAAGCTTAAGGGCACTGCCGACCGGTTTGATATCTGGAATTTCTAGAAAAGTGGACAGGCGTTCGGCGGTTGCGGTGTGATTGTTGATATCGATTAAATCGTTTTCGTACGTCAGGCTCAAGTGCGGAACATCGTGCAAAACAGCGCTGGCTTCAACACGTTGGTTATCCAAGTATTTTAGGCAAGCGATCAGCTCACTCACGTCTACCGTGACTTTGTTAGAGCGAACGTTTTGTTCAATAGCATCGAAGCGACAGTTGACGCTGTAGGTTTTCAGCGTGGCGATCGCATGTCTTAAGGCATCTCTTCTATTTAGCGCAATTACCCGGCACCCGCCCCGCCGCAAATCCTGCAAAAACTGATTTGGATCGGCCATTCGCTGCACCTGCATAAGCTGCTCTACGGTCATATTAAAGCCATAAACCTCACGCCTAGCCTGCCGCACGTGCTGATACACACTCATCCGAGGAAACCGGACGGCCCGACTCAAAATGTCTTCTTGAAACGTGATGCTCGAGTGAGCGCAAAACCACTTAGACAGCATCACGCAGCCGCTTTGACCAATATCAAATACGACAAAGCTCGCCTTGTGCGGGCGCGAACCCGTCACACTTTGAAATGTGTCGAGCCAGCTACCGGCTAATCGAGAAGTCAAAATTTTATCTTTATTCACAGCAATTCAGAAATAATACCTACTGTCCTTATAATTACTGAGCATGTTTGCACTATGAGAAGATAGGATTGGCAGTCTTTAGCCAAACAACACATTAAGTCTTTCTTCACTGCGATCGCTATGACCCCTTTGCTCCGCACGCCGCTACATGCACTCTGCCTCAAGCAAAAGGCTAGAATGACCGGCTTTTCCGGCTGGGAAATGCCCGTACAGTTCGGCGGCATTCGTCAGGAGCATGAGGCCGTTCGCACCTCAGCAGGCGCATTCGATATTTCACATATGGGCAAATTTGTTCTCACCGGGCCAGACGTGATTGCGCAGCTTCAGCAGTTAGTGCCCTCCGACCTTTCTAAGCTAGTCGATGGCAAAGCTCAATACACCGTGCTGCTCAACGAACAGGGCGGCATCATCGACGACTTGATTGTGTATCACCAGGGTAAAAAGGACGGGCAGGAGCGGATTACGCTGATTGTGAACGCGGGCACAACCGACAAAGACAAAGCCTGGTTGCAAGGACACTTAAGCGAGGCGATCGCCTTTCAAGACATCTCACGAGAGCAGGCGCTAATTGCCGTCCAAGGGCCAAAAGCCACTGAAAAACTGCAGCAGCTCGCCGGTGATGAAGATATTAGTTCGCTGCCTCGCTACAACCATCTCACGGGCCAACTGCTGGGACATCCTGCCTTTTTTGCGCGGACGGGTTACACCGGAGAAGACGGGTTTGAAGTGATGGTGCCCGTAGAGGCTGCCGCCAAAATTTGGAAAAAGCTGATGGATCTCAGCGTCGTGCCCTGTGGCTTAGGTGCACGCGATACGCTCCGACTAGAAGCGGCAATGGCACTTTATGGCCAGGATGTGAACGATACCATTACGCCCCTAGAAGCGGGTTTGGGCTGGCTGGTGCACTTTGACAAAGCCGAAAACTTCATCGGTCGCTCGGTGCTAGAGCAGCAAAAGGCCGATGGCCTCGCGCGTCGCCTAGTGGGCTTGACGCTAGAGGGTCGTAATATTGCTCGACACGACTATCCTTTGCTCGATAATGGCAAGCCGGTAGGCATTGTGACAAGTGGAACGCTTTCGCCCACGTTGGGCTATCCGGTAGCGCTGGGCTATGTGCCGCCTGCTTTGGCAAAAGTCGGACAGACGGTAGACGTATCGATTCGGAATAAAACGTTTCCTGCAACGGTTGTCAAAAGACCTTTCTACAAGGCTGGGCAGAAAGCAGGCTGAGTATTCAACGTTATGAAGCGGGCTGTAAAGCTGTAGGATTGAGCGAAATTTCACTATTTTGCTCGATTGATTTGCAGCGCTCATTACTGCAAGACTGTGAAATAATTTTGATGAACTGAGGAAGCACTATGGCATTCGATTATCCCGAAGATTTGCAGTACTTTGACACGCATGAGTACGCCCGCGTTGATGAAGAAGAAAAGATTGTGACCGTGGGTATTACTGCGTTTGCAGTCGATCAGATGGGCGACGTGGTGTTTTTGGAGCTACCCGACATTGGTGACGCGGTAGAGAAAGGTGAGAACTTTGGCACGATTGAGTCTGTGAAGGCGGTTGAGGATTTGAAGTCGCCGATTAACGGCGCTGTGCTGGAGCGAAATGACTCGCTGCTAGAGTCGCCTGAGGATATTGCCAACGATCCGTATGGTGAGGCGTGGCTGATTAAAGTAAAAGCAGACGATCTTTCTGAACTGGATGAGGCGATGTCAGCCGTTGAGTATGAGGAGCAGGTAGAAGGCGACGTGAGCTAGGAAAAGTGTTTTTTCCACAGCATGGGCTAAGGACGCTTCGTTGGGTCGTCTTTAGCCCATTTTGCTTGGCGTGTAAAAAGCGATAGGTCCGGGCTAGTGATGACGCGATCGCCTATTTTGTAACAACCTATCAATGCTGTCGATGCTGAGCGGCTTATTTTTTCAATACGTACCTGTTTCGTTTTGACTAGGCGATCGCAAAGCAGCCTCATAGGCGACTGAAAGTGCTGATGTATGGAGGCTAGAGTGTATTTTATAGATGCTGTTAATTATTTTTAGGCGATCGCAGAAAAATACGCTCTCGAAGAACCATTCAAACCTGTAGCCATTGCGCCATCACTATTGGAGCGTTTTGTTACACAATACTAAGAGTTCTTTACACGCTTACAAAGAACTTCATCGGTGCCTGCTTTAGGCGCTGTGTGCACTTTCAACCCCTCCTGCTATGTCATACGATCAAACCGCTCCGGCTTCTGAGGCTGTTTTTACGTCATCAGCCACGGCTGATAGTACCGCGAGTGCCGCTGCTATCGAGACGCGATCGCTCTGGACAGAGCACTTAGTATCCGACCGCTTTGAGTCTCGGCATCTTGGCCCAAACGATAGCGATGTTCAAAAAATGCTGTCGGTGCTCGGCTTTGACACCGTAGAAAATCTGATTGCAGAAGCCGTGCCCGCAGGCATTCGCCTGAAGCAGCCCTTAGCCGTAGACGCAGCCTTAAGTGAAACGGAAGCGCTTAAAAAAATTGCCGGTATTGCCTCGCAGAACCAGGTATATCGCAGCTACATCGGCCTGGGCTATTCTAGCTGCGTGACGCCGCCCGTGATTCAGCGCAACATTTTAGAAAACCCTGGCTGGTACACGCAGTACACGCCCTATCAGCCCGAGATTTCTCAAGGTCGGCTAGAGGCCTTGCTGAACTATCAGACCATGGTGAGCGATTTAACGGGGCTGGAGATTGCCAACGCTTCGCTGCTCGATGAAGGCACCGCAGCGGCTGAAGCGATGAGCATGAGCTTTGGCTTGTGCAAAAACAAGGATGCGACAAAGGCGAAGAAGTTTTGGGTGTCTGCGGCGTGCCATCCACAGACGATTGATGTGATAAAGACGCGATCGCACCCGCTAAACATAGAAGTCGTCATCGGCGACCATCAAGACGCTGAGTTTGTCGAAAATGGCCCTTACTTCGGCGCACTCCTCCAGTACCCCGCCACCGACGGCACCATTTTCGACTACACAGCCTTCATTAAAAAGGCCCACGAAGCGGGAACCATCGTTACCGTTGCCGCCGACCTGTTAAGCCTCACGCTACTAAAAGCACCCGGCGAATTTGGCGCAGACATCGCCGTTGGCAACACCCAAAGGTTTGGCGTGCCCCTTGGCTACGGTGGCCCTCACGCCGCCTACTTTGCCACCAAGCAAGAATACGCCCGCAAGCTGCCCGGTCGCCTGGTCGGGCTTTCTAAAGACAGCAAAGGTGCGCCCGCTCTACGCCTAGCTTTGCAGACCCGCGAGCAGCATATCCGCCGCGACTCTGCCACCAGCAACATTTGTACCGCGCAAGTGCTACTGGCCATTATTGCCAGCGCCTATGCGGTGTACCACGGCCCCCAAGGGCTCAAGGATATTGCTAATCGGGTACAGCAGCTCACAGCCGCGCTCGCCGACGGCCTGCGTAAGCTTGGCTACCCGCTAAACGATGCGCCTGTATTTGATACGCTCACGGTGACAACCGGTGATAAAACCGCCGATATCATTGCTAGAGCCACCGAACGGCAGATCAATCTACGAATTGATACGGTTAGATCTGGTGAGAAGACGTTAGGCGTTTCAATAGACGAGACAACGGGCGTTGAACAGATTGCTGAGCTGCTAGAAATCTTTGCAGGCGACCAAAAAGCGCCTAGTATCGAATCGCTTAAACCCGAGCCGCTATCAAAAGCCGTCAGCCGTCAGTCCGACTATCTCACGCATCCTGTCTTCAACCAGTACCACAGTGAAACAGAACTGTTGCGCTATTTGTATAGCTTACAAAAGAAAGATCTCTCTTTGGCAGATGCGATGATTCCGCTGGGCTCTTGCACCATGAAGCTGAATGCAACCGCTGAAATGGTGCCGATTACCTGGCCCGAGTTTGGCCAAATCCATCCGTTTGCGCCCCTCTCACAAACAAAGGGCTATCAAATGCTGTTCACGCAATTAGAGGACTGGCTCTCAGAGATAACAGGATTTGCGGGTGTCTCCCTTCAGCCTAATGCGGGCTCTCAAGGTGAATATACGGGCCTGTTGGTGATTCACCAATACCATGCGTCCCGTGGCGATAAACAGCGTAACATTTGTTTGATTCCTCAATCTGCGCACGGCACCAATCCGGCCAGCGCCGTGATGGCTGGGATGAAAGTGGTTGCTGTGAAATGTGATGACGATGGCAACATTGACGTTGCTGACTTAGAAGCAAAAGCTGAAAAGCATCAGGACAATCTTGCTGCACTGATGGTGACATATCCTTCGACGCACGGCGTGTTTGAAGAGAGCATTAAAGCGGTTTGTGAGATTGTTCATAGCCATGGCGGCCAGGTGTATATGGATGGGGCGAACATGAATGCGCAGGTGGGCCTGTGTAGTCCTGGCGATATTGGCGCGGATGTTTGCCATCTGAATTTGCACAAGACGTTCTGTATTCCGCATGGCGGCGGTGGCCCTGGGGTTGGCCCGATTGGGGTCGCGGCTCATCTGGTGCCATTTTTACCCGGTCACACGCTCGTGAAAATGGGTGGTGAGCAGGCGATTGGGGCGGTTTCGGCTGCGCCGTGGGGCAGCGCGAGCATTTTGCCTATCTCTTGGATGTACATTCAGATGATGGGTGCGAAGGGGCTGAAGAAGGCGAGTGAGCTGGCGATTTTGAGCGCGAACTATATTGCTAAGCGGCTTGAAGGGCACTACAACATTTTGTACAAAGGTGCGAGTGGTTTGGTTGCGCACGAGTGCATTGTTGATTTGCGCGGGTTCAAAAAGACGGCGCATGTGAACGTGGATGATATTGCTAAGCGGATGATTGACTATGGATTTCATCCACCTACGATGTCTTGGCCGGTGGCTGGCACGATTATGGTGGAGCCGACAGAAAGTGAGGCGGTCGCAGAACTTGATCGCTTTTGTGATGCCATGATCGCCATTCGCGATGAGGTGCGAGCGATTGAAACCAAAACCATCGCCGCAGAGGATAGTCCTTTGCACCACGCGCCCCATACAGCCGCTGATCTGGTGAGCGAGTGGGATCGCAAGTATTCGCGAGAGGACGCTGTATTTCCGACGCAGTGGACGCGCGATCGCAAATTCTGGCCTTCTGTCAATCGGATTGATCAGGCCTTTGGCGATCGCAATCTCATCTGCACCTGCCCGTCCATGGACGAATTCACCGAATAACCACACAATAGGGGGCGGGTCAAACGACCTGTCCCTTTTTGTTTGTTTCTGATCTTTTTTCTTTTTCTCCTACCACCCACTTTGTTATGACATTCCCCGCTCAGGACACCTGGCAAACTCCCCCTGAGCCGATTGCTTCGATGCTCAATGCGCCGCAGCTCCCAGACATAGGGTTTTCGCCAGATGCCCAGTGGATTGTTGAATTTGAACAGATGGAGCTGCCACCGATAGAAGAACTAGCAGAACCGACCGTGGCGATCGCAGGCCTGCAAATCAACCCTAAAACCTGGGGGCCAGCCAAAGCCGGATACTACTGCGCCCTCTCGGTTCGCCGCCGCGAAGAGAAAGAAGCAAGACCAGTAGATCTACCTGAAGACGCGCGACTTCGCGACTTAAGCTGGTCAGACTGCGGCAAATATCTTGCGTTTACACATACTCAGCTATCAGGCGAAAAAAGCGGCATTAGCCTGTGGGTGCTCAATATACAAACCGCCCAAGCCAAGCCCATTACCGGCCCTATCATTCATGCCACTTGCGGCAGCCCGGTGCACTGGCTCCCAGATAATACGCTGGTGTGCAAAGTCCGTACGGATGGTGGCCCGCCGCCCAGCAAGCCCGAGATTGTAATCGGTCCCATTATTGAAGAAAACTTAGGCCGCACGGCACCTGCTCGCACCTACACCAATTTATTAGCAAGTCCTCATGATGAAGCGCTGTTGGAGTATTACTTCAGCTCGCAGCTCGTGCAAATCACGTTAGAAGGCAAGCAAACGCCAATTACCAGCGTGGATTTGTTTACAGGTATGGCCCCTTCTCCCGATGGCCAATGGCTAAAGGTGATCACCACCCATCGGCCTTTTTCCTATCAGGTGCCGCTCTCTCGCTTTCCTAAGCGCACCGATGTTATTAACTTGCAGGGAGAAACCGTATTTGCCTTAGCTGACTTACCTTTAGCCGAAGAGATCTCTATTAATTTTGACTCGGTAAGGGAAGGCCGCAGAGCCTCTGGCTGGCGGGCAGATAAGCCTGCAACGCTTTACTGGGTAGAGGCATTAGATGATGGCGATGCGGATCAAGAAAGTGAGTTTCGTGACAGCGTGTATGTGCTGGCGGCTCCTTTTGCCGGCGAGGCTGAGCTGCTGTGGAAAACCGAGCTGCGGTTTAATAGCTTTGAGTGGGGAAATGAGCGGATTGCGATCGCCTACGAAGCCTTTTACAACACGCGCCAGGTGCGCACCTGGAGAATTGCGCCCGATGACCCACAAACCACGCCCAAGCTGGTAGAAGAACGCAACTTTCAAGATGCCTACAGTCACCCCGGTGAACCGATGACGGTACGCGGAAAGTACGCATGGCACGTTCTACAGCTTTCAGAAAATGACGATATTTATCTCAACGGTAGAGGCGCTTCTGGCGCAGGTATTTATCCATTTTTAGACAAGTTCAACCTAGAGACGGGCAAAAAAGAAAGGCTGTGGCAGGCGGGTGAAGAAGGCTTTTCTAGAGTCAGAAGGCTTTTGGATTCGGCGGCTAAAGAGCTGATTATTGCCAGAGAAAGTAAAACAGCGCCGAGTAATTACTGGCTATATGACCGGCTCACAGAAACAGAAACGGCCCTCACTTCCTTTAGCGATCCGCTGCCGTGGTACGAAGATATTCACAAAGAGATTGTGCGCTACGAGCGTGCCGATGGTTTAGAACTCTCTGGCACGCTGTATTTACCGCCCGGTCACGACTTAGAAAAAGATGGCCCGTTGCCTACATTGTTGTGGGTGTACCCAGAAGAACATAAGAGTCGCGATACGGCAAGCCAGGTCACGCGCGCAGAAAATACCTTTGGTCGTCCTAGCGGTTCATCCGTGATGTTTTTGCTCACCCAGGGCTACGCCTTACTCTCTGGGCCAACCATGCCCATTATTGGAGAAGGCGATACTGAACCGAACGACACTTATTTAGAACAGCTTGTTGCCAGTGCGGAAGCAGCGGTGTCGTATCTGGTAAATCGTGGAGTGAGTGTGCGCGATCGCCTCGCCATCGGTGGCCACTCCTACGGCGCATTCACGACCGCCAACTTGCTTGCCCACACCGATCTATTCGCAGCCGGCATCGCTCGCAGCGGTGCATATAACCGCAGCCTTACCCCCTTCGGATTTCAGGGCGAACAACGCAACTTTTGGGACGCCACAGACACCTACATGAAAATGTCTCCTTTTACCTGCGCTGACAAAATCAACCATCCGCTGCTGCTGATTCATGGCGCTGAAGATAATAACTCGGGGACATTTCCGATTCAGAGCGATCGCCTCTACGAAGCCATGAAAGGCTTAGGCGGCACGGTACGCTACGTCAGTCTTCCTTACGAAGAACACGGCTATCGTTCTCGCGAAGCCGTCGGCCATGTTCTTTGGGAAATGGTGCAGTGGCTCAACACCTACATCACCTGATCAGCATTGCCATAAACTTATAAACTTGTCGAAAAGCCTAGATCGTCATAGATTTTCTCAAAAATCTTTAGGCTAAAGATGTGTTGCCTACGGCTTCAGAGATATGTTCTAAATTGTGCCGCTCCAAGCGAGCTGACAGGCCACTCAGCACTGATTTCACCATGGTTGGCCCTTCATATACCCAACCTGTATAAGTTTGTAGGAGAGAAGCCCCTGCGGTAATTTTTGCCCAGGCATCGTCGGCGTTAAAAATGCCACCAACACCAATAATCGGGAGACTGCCCTGGGTGTGTTTGTAGATCAGGCGGATGACTTCTGTAGAGCGTTGGGTGACGGGTGCGCCGCTGATGCCGCCAGATTCTTCAGTAACGGATTTGCCAGTCGCCGCAATGGTTCGAGTCGTAAGGGCGTCGCGGTTGATGGTTGTATTGGTGGCAATAATGCCTGCTAGCTTACAGGCTTGGGCGAGTTCTACAATTTCGTAAATGTCTTCGGTGGCTAAATCAGGAGAGATTTTGACCAGCAGCGGTCTGTTGTCTATGTTGGCGGTTTGGAGTGTGTCGAGAATGGGAAAGAGCTGTTCTTTGGCTTGGAGCGATCGCAACCCTGGTGTATTCGGCGAAGATACATTGACTACAAAATAGCTACCTTGCCCTCGCAACAGCTCAAAGCTCTTACGATAGTCTTCAGCCGCTTCAGCTAAAGGCGTAATCTTCGACTTCCCCAAATTAATGCCAATCGGCAGCGGGTAGTGTCCTTCTGGCCACAGCATTTTTAACCGCTCAGACAGTGCTGTCGCGCCCTGATTATTAAAGCCCATACGATTGAGCGCCGCCCTGTCATTGGGCAGGCGAAACATTCTCGGGGTGGGATTACCGGGCTGCGGGTGATAGGTCACGGTACCAAGTTCTGCAAAGCCAAAGCCTAGTAGAGGCCAAGCGCGGGCAGCGGTGCCGTCTTTGTCGAATCCAGCAGCGAGGCCAAAAGGATTTTCAAAAGAGAGATTCCATAGGGACTGGTTGAGGCGTGGATCGGGTGCTCGGTAGAGTCCTGCGAGGGCTGACTGGGCGGCAAGCCGGGTGGGCTGATAGAAGACTGGGCCTGCGGTGGGATGAGTGGCGAGCCATGCTAATAAGCCGATAGTTTGACGGTGAACGTTCTCAGGGTCGGCTTTGAGCAGGTTGAACAAAAGCGGGCGTAGGCCAGACCTGTAGAGCTGTTGCAAAAGAAGTTCTCCGAAAGTTATTGAGCAGCCCCGTTCCTTTACGCAGGCACCGATAGCAATATATCAACATCTGAGCGTCCTTATTTTGGATTGCTCTGAGTGAAGTAGACAGATATTACACTGACTGGCCCAGAATACCGTTGGGCAAACTAGAGATGAAGGGAATCATACGGTTGTAAAGAGACGACAAATTTCTCTAGGGGCTCAGTGATTTTACGAGTCATCTGTCCTAGCGCGATCGCCTTAGCATCTACGTTTTTACGTTCACTCAATATCCGTTTTCAGCCCCTGAGGCCTCTGTTTCAATATGGTTAAGCCTACTGTTCATAGCCCCGACAGACGCCCCGACAGACGCTCTGAAAAACGCGACAAAACTGCTGATCGGCGGGTCGCAAAAGACCTTAGTAAGCAGGATCTTTCTCAGGTACTGCCAGCGATTTGGGAAGCTGAAACTATTGAAAGCTCCATACAAGAGGCTTTAGAAGCGATTCGAGCTGAGTTTGGCTATACGATGCTGTGGACAGGGCTGTACGACCGGTTTAACCACAAGCTCACCACTCGGGGCGTCATTACCAGCGGGCCGCGACGGTTTTCGCAAACGTCTTTATCGCTGCATCCGGGCGATTTATTAGAACAGGTGATTGTGCAGCAGCAGGCTAAGGTCATTGCTGATATTAGAGAAGAGTCTAGGGCGGGCGCGTGGGAACGAATCGCTCAGACGTTTGAGCTGCAAGGCACGGTGATACTACCGATTCAGCGTAAAGGAATTTGTTTTGGCCTGATGATTTTGGGCTCGCGGCGCTGGGGTGTGATGCCAGGGGTACTCGAGAATTCTACGCTGATGGCGATTAATAATGCGCTGGCTGAAGCGATTCATCAAAACGCGCTGGAGACACAAAGGCAGCAGACCAAACAGCCTGCGAAGCCACTGTTATCTCTATTGGGTTCTTTGAGTACGCTTTCGGGATTAGATGCGCGACTTACAGTGATTGCAGATGAAACCCAGAAGTTTATAGGCGCACCGGTTAGCGTTTTTTGGCTGGAGCCTCGGGGACGGCACTTTTGGTGTCGCGTTGGTAAGCTAGCGGGTAAAACCAGCAGTCATTTGCCTGTGAGTGAAGTGCAGAGCCTGTATCAGAGACTTTGTGCTAACGAAATGGTGGCGCTGGGTGAGGCGGAAGGATCTTTGAAGGCGAGCATGGCTAACCGGCTGATGCAGCATTTGAAGATTCAGTCGCTGATAGTGGCTCCGATTATCTATCGGGAGGAGCTGCAAGGGTTTTTGAGTGTTGAAGGGATAAGTGCTCGCATTTGGAGCGATGCAGAAAAGGCGTATGTTCGGGGCGTGACGCAGATGATTGGGCTGGCGATGCCAACGTCTGAGGTGGATGCTGCGCTGAGTCAGGCGAAATCTGATCATTTGCTGTGTGCGGGAATTACACGCAGCATTCATAGCGATCGCGACTGGCAGCATGTTTTGGGCCTTTGTGTAGAACAGCTAGCCGCCCGGATTGGCACCGATCAGCTAACGGTGCTCAGCGCCGATCCTGAGCGCGGCGGCTTTGACTTGTGCTACCGCACGGGGGTGGGGGTAGGCAAGTCGGAGCACTGGATGCCTTTAGATGCGGTGGATGAGAAATTGCTGAAGCGATCGCACGCCCCCGTCAGCATTGAAAGCGTAGAGCATGACTTGAAGTTTGCGCCCTGGCGATCGCACCTGCAAACCATCGGCACAAAATCTTTGCTCGTGAGTAACACATCGCCTGGACATACCCCTGAAGGCATCGTGATTGTGGCCGATAAAATAGAGCGCCGCTGGAGTCAGGCCGAGCGTGAGCTAGTGCAGGCCCTCAGCAATCAAATTGGCCTGATTTTGCATCAGTGGCAGCTACAAAGCCAAACCGATCAGCAGGCCCATCTTCATGAAAGCGTGCAGTGGGGAATGCGAAGCCTACAGCGCCTCTCGAAAATAGAGGCGCTCGACCAGTCGGCCACGCGACATGTCTCCCAAATTTTGCGCGTGCCGCTCGTGGCGATGGTCACCTGGGAAAACGGGCAGGCATTTGCTCAGGCCAGTCACGTGCTGGCCCAAAGCAACAAATTTCATGTAGATGCAGACCGTCAGATTTCAGTCGAAACAGATGCCTTGTTGAACTGGGCCGTCTCTACTGAAGGACTGCTCACGCTAAAGCTAGAAGATTTACCGGCTGAGTATCAGTGGATTTCGGGGCCAGCGGGAGCGCAGCTACTCGTGATGGCTTTGCGAACCGCACCTGAACATGAGCCCAATGCGGTGATAGTGCTGGCCGATAGTGCTGGTCGCCAGTGGTCGGATGAACAAACCAGCCTGCTAGCCGTGGTCGTTAATCAGCTAGCCTGGTGCCGCCGCCACTTTAAGCTGACGCGAATGATGCTCGATAATCAACAGCAGCTCACTCAGCTCAACTGGTATAAGCAACAGCAAATTGAAGATCTCAATCAGGTGTTTCAAGCGTGCCTAAAGCAAATTAATTTGCAGCCGAATAGTGCTACAGATGCACGACAAAAGATGCTGCTACAGAAAATGGATGCGCTGGCTGAGCGGCTGAGCCAGGTCACTACCCACGAGCGCTGGGCGCTAAAAACGTACAGCCAGGATACGCCGCTGATTGGATTGCTAAAGCGGGCCATGATCCGGGCCAATGCGCTGATCCAAGAGCGACAGCTTTGGACGAAGGTGCACTGCGAGAGTAATTTGACGATTGTGGGCGATATTTCCAAAATTGAGTTTGTGCTGTATGAGCTAATTGCGGAGGCGTGCGATCGCTCTCCGGTAGGCGATCGCATCGACATTTGGTGCCGTCCGCTTGACCAGCATTGGCTAGAAGTATCTATTACGGACGAAGGCGATGTTGCACCACAGATACTCGAAGAACTAGAACAAGGTCGCCCTGCTGATTTGCTCTCACCGTCTACCCTGCAACAGCCTGAAAATAGCCATCTGTGGGTTTGCCAATCGCTAATGCAACAGCTCGGCGGAGAATTTACGCTCTCACAAATGGAAGATGGCCGCACCCTTAGCCGGGTCATGCTGCCTTTATCCGAAAAGGCTTAATGATACGGTAAAAGTATTTCTACGCTATGCCAGATCCCTACCGCTGGATTGACAAGTCCTTACGCACCATTCGCAAGGCTAACTGGTACCGACAGGTGCAGGAAATCAGCGGGTCGAGCGGGCCGACGGTGACAATGGCGGGCCAGCAGATGATTAATTTTGCGAGCAACGACTATTTAGGGCTCGCTGGAGATTCACGGCTAATTGAGAAATCACTGGCGGCGACCCAAGCCTATGGCACGGGTTCAACGGGCTCTCGATTGCTAAGCGGTCAGCGGCCTTTGCATCGTGAATTAGAACAGGCGATCGCGCAGCTAAAAGGAACAGAAGACGCGGTTGTTTTTAGCAGCGGCTATTTAGCCAATATCGGCACTATTGCGGCCCTGGTGGGCGATCGCGATCTCATTCTTTCAGACGAATACAACCACGCCAGCCTTAAAAACGGCGCAACCCTCAGCGGCGCAACGACACTAACCTACCCGCACAACAATATTGCTGAACTCACCGCGCTGCTTGAAGAACACAGAGCGGCCTATCGTCGCTGCCTCATTCTCACCGATGGCGTGTTTGGCATGGATGGAGACGCGTGCAGCCTGCCTGAGATTTTGGACTTGGGCGATCGCTTTGAGGCCATGGTGATGATCGATGAAGCTCACAGCGCAGGCGTACTGGGCAAAACTGGAGCAGGCTGCGCTGAATACTTCGGCTGTAAACATAGAACGATGGTGCAAATGGGCACGCTTAGCAAGGCCTTTGCCAGCCTGGGCGGCTATGTGGCCGGTAGCGCTGAACTAATTGATTTTTTACGCAATAGAGCGCCGAGCTGGATATATACGACCGGGCTCTCACCTGCTGATACGGCAGCGGCACTAGGTGCGATCGCCATTCTTCAACAAGAACCCAGTCGCCTTACCCAGCTCTACCAAAACGTTCAATACCTCACCCAGCAGCTCGATCACCTGATCGCAACCCTGCCAAAACAGCAACAAACTCACCTCAAGCGCCTGCCCACAGATTCTGCGATTGTGTGCCTGCAAGTAAAGGATGCTGCAACCGTATTGAATTTATCTCAGCAGCTCAAAAGCAAAGGTATTTTTATCTCAGCCGTGCGCCCGCCAACCGTGCCAATTAGCCGGTTGCGCATGAGCCTAATGGCCACGCACACACATCGGCATATTGACGAGCTAGTCACCGCATTGCACTCGTGTTTGACCGCTCATTGTTAGCGGTCAATGCCCAGCGGTAGAGAAAGGCGCATCACAAGATCCTTTAGAATTATTAACTGAGGACATTAATTTTTTCAACACCATGGCAGATATTAACTGCGCTGTAGACTGCGTTAACGGCTGCGTCCTTGGCGACCAGTGCCCCCACAAAAACGAACAGGAAAAGGCATCGAACTTTATTGAAAGTACGTCGCTAGACACCATGTTAGAGATGGCGGCTGAGGCCGTTCGTCGCAAGCAGCAGGAAAGGAAGAGCGAAGGGCCGAAATGGGTGTTTCCAGAGGACGGAATATCACCGGATGCCTAGGATTAACTTAAAAACAAGAAGCAGGATATCAAAGAAATAGCTGGCTTCTCGCATCTTCTAGTGCGCCATTTTCCGGTGCGGCAGGCTCACTTTCTCTGTGAACCGTAATTTGTTCTTGAGGAATGCCAATGGCGATGCCTTTTTGATCAAAAGTGGTCTTAATTCGCTGCCTCAGCTCTCTTGCAACGGGCCACTGCTTGAGCGGCTGCGTTTTTAAAAATATGCGCACGGTAATGCCTTTGTAGTCCAAAACTTCTACGCCCAAAATTTCAGGCGGCTCTAAAATCAACGGTTGCCATTCAGTTTCTTTAGACAAATCGGTGGCGATCGCCTTCAGCACACTCAGCACTTGATCCAAATCATTGTGATGCGCCACCGTCACCGACAAATCCACCTGTGCCCAGTCCATTGACAGATTTTGCACAATGGTGATCTGGCTATTGGGAATTGTAATCAGCCGCCCTTCGGTGTCTCTTAGCTGCGTGATTCTTAAGTTCACCTGCTCTACGGTACCGGTCAGCCCTTCGATTGAGACCACATCGCCAATGCCAAAGTGGTCTTCAAATAAAATTAAAAAGCCGTTGATGATGTCTTTAATCACACTTTGAGCGGCCAGAGAAATGCCAATGCCGACAATACCTGCACCAGCTAAAAGCGGAGCGATTTGAATGCCTGCGATCGCCAAAGAAGACAGCATCGTTATCGCCATAATCAGCGCCCCAGCCACTCCTTTTGCCACCTGAGAAAACGTAGAAAACCGCAGGCTCAGCCGCTGCGACTGCGCAGGAGCCCAGTGCGCGCCCTCTTGCAACGCAAGTCCCACTCTGTCAATAATAAAGCTGCTCAACCGCACAGCCGCATAGGCCACACCGCCCAGCAGCAAAATTTGAGCCGGAATTTTTAGCCAGTGTAGTAGCAGAACCGTCAGCCAGCGGCTGTAAGGAAACAGATGTAGGATCCACAGCAGACTGCCCGCCCACAGCGCAATCTGAAAAATCAGCAGCAGGCTCCGTTCCATTTCGTTGAGCCTACGCTTTTGGTGGTTGTCTAGCCGAGCCTTGAACTGTTCGTACACGCTATTGAGAGCAAGCGTTGCCGGCAAGGCCACTATCGGACGAGGACTACGCTCACTACCCAGTCTGGTTTTGGCATTCATGAGCCGAGCCTGTCTACGCTTTAGCCGCAGCGCTAAGCGCATCGCTGCTAGCTGAAGTAAAATTGCGCTGAGAATAATACCCATGGCAACCTTTGCCTGCCGCTGTAAAAAGGCGGGCAATCGCTCCTGAAAATGCCGCTCAAACGCCTCTTTTAAGCTCTCAGCCAACGTCAGCGCTAGCAAATTAGGACTCGCATAGCCACTGAGCTGAGCATCCAAATTTGTCGCCGTCATCAGCATTTGATCGTCCACCTCAATCACTGGCAGATTGCTAGGCTGATCGACAGTGACCTTAACGCTCGGGGGCTCGTCAATATCTCGCGTTATGCTGTTTAGCCGCCGTTGAATTTGCTGGGCTCTATCTTCTGCCGGTTGTTGCCTCGCAACCGTTGGCGCACTGACCCAAAAAAGCGTTCTCCCATCTAAATAAATAGGTGCGGCGTCAATGCCTGTCGAAGGCAGCAGCCACTGATCGGGAATGAGGCGGCTGACAGCGGGCTTTTGCTCGGCAGCGGGAAGTGGCGCGTTTGGGCTGGCCTCTTGTGCCAAAACAGGTGCGAAAACGGGCGTAGAGTTAAGCCCAATGAGCATCAGGGCGATCGCGACTCCGAGCGCTAAGTATTTGAAAAGCTGGGGCATAAGCAATAGGCCATGAACAGGCTAGTAATAGGTCAATGTGACCGTCTTTTGAGAGAATTGATTCATCCTACTCGCCTAAAGAAAAAAACGACTATTCGCACGTATCATATGAGCCAGCTTTCTTCTTCAGACACTGCCAAACAAGACGCAGCCATGATGCGCCGCTGCTGCGAACTCGCTGCCAAAGCAGCCGGTCATACCGCGCCCAATCCGCTGGTGGGCTCTGTGATCACGCAAGGAACCAAAATTGTAGGCGAAGGCTACCATCCTAAGGCCGGGGAACCCCATGCAGAAATATTTGCGCTACGGGCGGCAGGCGATTTGGCGCAAGGCGCAACCCTTTATGTCAACTTAGAGCCCTGTAACCACACCGGGCAAACGCCCCCCTGTAGTGCAGCGGTGATCGCAGCAGGCATTCGTCGGGTGGTAGTTGGAATGCCAGATCCTAATCCTAAGGCGAGCGGTGGGATTGAAAAGCTGCGGGCCGCAGGAATTGAGGTGAGTGTGGGTGTAGAAGGCGACCATGCCCGACAGCTCAACGAAGCCTTTATTCACCGCATTACCCACCGCCAGCCTTTTGGCATTTTAAAGTACGCGATGACGCTGGACGGCAAAATTGCAACGGATACGGGCCATAGTGCCTGGGTCAGTGGCCCTCAGTCTCGTCAGCAGGTGCATCAGCTCCGCAGCAGGTGCGATGCGGTGATGGTTGGTGGCAATACCGTGCGTCAGGACAATCCTAATTTGACCAGTCATGGGGAAGGCGATCGCAACCCCTTACGCGTTGTCATGAGCCGCCAGCTCAACCTACCGACGTCTGCCCACCTATGGAATACAGCCGTCGCACCGACGCTCGTGATGACTCAGCACAGCGCCGATATCACTGTAAATCAAGCACTTGAGCAGCAGGGCGTTGAGGTTGTGAGCTTTGAGACACTAACGCCTCAAGGGGTGATGAATAACCTGTATGAACGCGGGCTGATGAGCGTGCTTTGGGAGTGCGGTGGGACGCTTGCGGCTGAGGCGATCGCGGCCGGCGCAGTGCAAAAAGTGTGGGCTTTTATTGCACCTAAAATCATTGGCGGTACGAGTGCGCCCTCACCGGTTGGAGCGCTGGGCCTAGAGAAGATGACGGCAGCCAAAGCGCTCAGCAAAATGAGTGTTCAACCGGTGGGAGAGGACTTTTTACTGCAAGGCTACTTGCGCTGACATATGCGCTTGGAATAGTCGCGACCTCCAAAACTTATGTTCTAAAGGTCGCGATCGCAATACTCGATTTTTCGCTAATAATTTCTTGTTAGCAGTGCTCAGGCAGAATGTGGCCCATAGGAGGGCCTTTCAAACGCGTCATTTTCAAAAGTATTTTCTAGATGATAGCGGCAGGCAAGATTGTCTAAATGAGCGCAAAAAATTTCTCGGCCCTCAAAGCCTTCTATACGCTGAATGACCTTGCCTCTTTCGACGTACAGCAGTGTCGGCAGCGTTTTGAGCTGGTACTGGTTCGCGAGCTTAAAGTTTTCATCAGCGTTAATTTCAAGGATGCGTACTTGAGTTGGCCACTTCGCTTTGTAGCTATTCAAAATGGGTGAAACCAATCGACAAATACCGCACCAGGGCGCTTGAAAATGGACAAATACTGGGACTGAAGAAGCAAGCACTTCCTGATTAAAGATATCTTCAGTAACCGTCGTCATCATCACCATAGGATTGGGGCTCTATTTATCTAATTTTTTATTTTTATGACACAGCACTACTGCTGTAAGGGTGATTACCTTCGGGGGCTTGTGTAATGCACGCTTAGAAAGAGCGTAACCCCTTTCTGTGTAACGATTATACCGACTTACTTAAGAAAAATATAGTTACATTTTATATGTCTTTTAAGAAAAGCTCATAAGGTTATCTATCTAAAGGTATATGTCATATCCATAGATAAAAATTAATCGTTTAACCTAAAAACATTGATTCATAAGCGTTTTTGCAGCGCCTTAGGCCACAGAATCGCGAGTAGCATCATGATTTTTAAGATTAGCGCAAATATTCAGTCATATTATATGTACACAAGTTATAACCGTTGGACTCACACAATGGCTAATGGCCTTGAACTTATGCGTGGCTACCGCAGCAGCCAACCTAGGCTAATCGCAGTGACGGCTCCTATTGTTGTATTAATAATGTTGACCAAATCGTGCGTTAACCAGGTAAACTTTTCCTCTATTGTGGCTCCAATTAGGCTTTCTATGGTTGTTGCGACAAAAGCGGCGATCGCACAAATGCCAATCCCCACAGGCGAAATTAAGCCGACAATATGAGCGATCGCCGCCAGAGCCACCGAACCAACCACACCTGCTATGGTGCCTTCTAAGCTCACCGCACCCTCTGTTCCTCTGGGCACGGGCTGCAGCGTTGTAATTAAAAAAGTGCGCTGGCCGTAAGCCTTGCCAATTTCAGTGGCAGTGGTATCAGAGAGCTTGGTGCTCAGCGATGCCACGAAGCCCAGTGCCAGCAAAGACTGCCATAGGCTCAGCCCAGCACTTACCTCAGCACTTACTTCAGAATTTGCGGCGGCACTTGCGGTGTAAATCAAGGGCAGAAAGGCCGCACCCAGCGCACAAACTGCCCCGGTTAGCGCCGACCCCCACACGTTGCCAGGGCCTCTAATGCCCCCTCTGGCTTCCGCAATCCCATAGGCTTCTTTTTTAGCTTTGCCTACCTTGGTCACCGCCGAACCCACAAAAAAGTAGAATAGCGTTGTTGCATAGGCTCGTGACCCTAGTCCGCCCCACACAATCACACCCAGCAGCCAAGCGTTGACGTAGCCTGCTGGGGTTAAAAGCTTTTTGGGTAGGGCGAAGGCGATCGCAATTAAAACGGTATTGACCGCCGCAGCCATAAGCCACGAATTTTGAAGAAGGGTTTCTAAGACAGTTTGTGAAGTCATGGGCCTTGTGGTCGTAACAACAAAAAAGAGCAACTCTACTGAAAGAATTGCTCCACTGGCGAAAAGCCAAAACGAAAAATCAGGGCGAAAAGGATTGACCTTTAAGCTACCTATTTTATTTTCATCACGCTTTCCGACTGAGAGTAACGACCGTTGCGGCCTCGGTACCAAGTGCCATCACGAGCCCCTGCCGACAAAATATTAGAGATACGATTGCGAGCCTTGAGATAAGATGTGCGCGGCATACTTTCACGAAAAATAGAAGACATCACATCTGCAATCGTGAACACATCAGAGGGAGCAGAGCGCAAAACGCTGCTGACCGCTTCTGGCAGTGCCGCATCTTTATAGTCAGTCTGAACGTACTTCTGCCAGCTTGCAGCTCTCCCGTCTTTTTTCTTTTTCTGCGCTGTCTTTGTCTCAGTCTCAGTCGCTGCTTTTGGCGAGCTTGTTTTACGCTTAGTCGCCGTTTTGTTCGCCGCCGTCTTGTTCGCCGCCGTTTTACTAGCTGTTTTACTGGATGGGCGACCGACCGAGCGACGCGGTGCCGGTTCACTTTCAGCCGGTGCAGCGGTTACACTCTCTTTTTCAGAAGGTGCCACGCTTATAGCAGGTGCCGCACTGCCATTTGAGCCAAACATACCAATCACGGTGCGCAGCCCGTCTCGCTGCTCCCGTATTTGAGTAAGCTTAGCGTCTAAGCTCTCGACCTGTTGAGAAAGATCGCTCTCAACTGTTACAAGTTGGGAAAGAACTGGATCGCTCATATATTAAAGGTTCCGATTACAAAAAATCCCTGTTGTTGATGGTGACAGTCTTGATGCAGATGACTTAAATGTTTGAGTAAGTCGCTTGTGCTAGCAATGAAGCCTCCTGCACAACAGTGAGTGTAGCGTCTTCTGTGCACGTTGTTGCATATATGCTGTCATCTTGTTACGAAAATCTTATCTTTAGCGGAACACAATTGTCTTTTGCTCGTGCAGCATCACCCGATCTTCAATGTGGTAGCGCAGTCCTCGCGCTAAAACTGTTTTCTCAATATCTTTGCCAAATCTCACTAAGTCTTCTGGTGAGTCAGAGTGATCGATGCGCAGCACGTCTTGATCGATAATGGGCCCACAGTCGAGATCTTGTGTAACGTAGTGACAGGTTGCGCCAATGAGCTTAACGCCGCGTTCGTAAGCTTGATGGTAGGGCCTAGCGCCCATAAAAGAAGGAAGGAAAGAGTGGTGGATGTTGATGATTTGTCCGGGATAGCGATCGCACACCGTTTTCGATAAAATTTGCATATACCGAGCCAACACCATAATTTCTCCGTTAGCTGCCTCATAACAAGCCATCACTTTCTCATAGGCACTCACCTTATTCGCGGGTGTTACCGGAATGTGTTGATAAGGAATGCCGTGCCACTCCACTAGCCCCCGAAACACATCGTGATTAGAAATCACACAGGCAATATCAATTTCTAATTCTTGGCTGCGCCACCGAGAGAGTAAATCATAGAGGCAGTGACCGCCCTTAGACACTAAAATGACAACCCGTTTCTTTTGCGCAGAATCTCGAATTGTCCAGCGCATGTCAAACTGCTCAGCAATCGGCCGAAAACGCTGTCGCAGGTCTTCTAGGCCAAACGGGAGGGAGTCCGCTAGAATTTCCTGGCGCATAAAAAATCTTTGACTGGCGCGATCTGAATGGTGCTGCGCTTCGCTAATCCATCCGCCGTTAGCTGCAATCAGCGAACTGACAGCCGCAACGACACCTACGCGATCTGGGCAGGAAAGAGTCAGAATGTAGCGAGAAGGGGGCATTGGTTTATGATTTAAATGGATGGGGCAATCATGTCGTTTTTTAATCGCTGTTTTGCCTGGGCTAGTACGATCCCAACAGCAGTCTACTGCGTTATGTTCCTTCCGCAGAGCACCTAAATTTATGCGATTCTCTTTGCCGATTTCATCCCGTCTTGTGCCTATTTTGTTTGCACCTGCCGGTCTGATGCTCATTGTTGAAGCGATTAGGCCAGCGAGCACCCTTGAACAAAGACTGCTAGCGATCGCACTCACCCTGTTTTGCCCTGAACTCGCACGGATGGCAGGAGTTGATCTCAAAAACATTCAGGAAATTTCCGCTGCTCAACCCTGCTCACTGGCCTGCCTACTGGAAGAAGACTCTCGGTTAGCTCTATTTTATCGTGTTGTTGTCAGTACAGTTGTTCTAGAACTGTTAGGGTTCTATACCGCGCTATTCTCTCTGCCGTTCGGCGGTGCGATCGTCATTATGAGTCAGCTCTGGTTTAATTTGTTGGCTGGCGTGCAGCTAGAGCCAAGCCAAGTCCCTTCTATTGTCAACTTTGACGCTTTTGATAGGGTGCCAGTTTTGCTGGCCAATAGTGTTGGGCTCAGCTTTCTTTTTCTCTGGCCCATTCAATCCATACGGGTTATTTCAGCATCAAGCTTACTTATCTTGATCGTTCTCTTCTTGGTAATTAAGTATAGCTTGCCAGTGATAGGCCCAAAAGTTCAGGCGAGCAAAGAGGCAGGAACGAAGGCAGATAATTGACGTAATCCTAGATTGTGTAAGATTAGACAGTAATTTCCTCTAAGTTTGACTGAAATAGGGAAAAAACTCAGCAATGAATAACAAAACGTTTAAATAGTGTTATTCTCAAGTGAGATATTTTTGTCTAAGCACATTCCAGGTCATTTTTGCACTAGTGATTTTTGATGTCTTGCTGGGGTGAAATTTTACACTCAATATAGAGTCGATATAGAGTTTCACACTAGCAGGCTTCAAGATCTTTTGTAGATACACATTGTCTATGACTTCACTGCTGGAAAAAATCCTGAATGAGAAGGCATAGGCAGTGAAAGGTCGCTGTAAGCAGTTTAGCAATTGCTTACAGGTTTTACTGCTTTTTTGCTTAGCTTTTTACGAAGGCTTTCTAAATAAGTTCTTTTTACTCAAAGAGCTTTTTGTTCCTACCCAGCAAAATAAGGAGACCCACTGTATGTCTACGTCCGTTCTATCACAGCTTGTAGAAGTTAATTCAGAGCTATCTGATCAAGTAAGCGTTTTAGAAGCCCAGATAAGTGAGCTTCAGGAAAAAAGAAAAGGTATTCAAACTGTTATTGAACTGTTTGAGTCTGAGAGTGCGCCAGCGGCTGAGGCGATCGCAACCGTCACAAGTACCCCAGCAAAGGTCGCAAAAGCAAAGACATCCTCTAAAAAGGCTGCAAAAGCAAAAAGTACCAAAGCCGCTGCAAAAGCCGCTGCAAAAGCTAAGGTTGCAAAAGCCGCTAAAGAGAAAACGACTAAAGTTAAGGCCACGCGTGGGCGTCCTGCAAAAGCAAAAGCTGTCGAGCCCAAAGCCACCACTGGCAAGCGCAGTGGCAGAACGGCTAACTGGCAGAAGTATGTTCAAGACAGCTACAGCAAGTCACCTTTACCTGATGTCATTGTGGGCGTATTGCAGGCGCAGCCTAACCATATTTTCAAGATTGCGGATGTGATGAACGCCGTTTTTAAAGAAGATATGCCTAAAACTCACTTCTTAAAAGCACGTAACCGCGTTTCTAACATTTTGTCGGCGGGTGCTCGTGACGGTGACTGGTTCCGAGGCCGTGGTGGCACCTACAGCGTTTCTGAAAAGGCTATTAAGTCTGCCGGATAGGTGACAGGTAAGCGCCGTTCTCTCACGCTTTTTACTTAGGCTCTGAACACATCAACGTGTTCAGAGCTTTATTGTGTTGCGCTGTATTGAAGGGGAATGACGGGTGGAGGTGAGGGGATTGTGTGAGTATATTGGCCACTGGAGTACTGATTGCTGAGGGCAAATGTAATGGCGTTGCCGGTGCTGGTGTCGGCAGTGTATTTGTAGACCCAGTATTCTCCTGGGCAGGCTTCGGAGGCTTTTGGCGAGAGGTAATTAGGCCATTGCCCAGAGTGTTCAAAGTGCTGCTTAGCCCGTAAAACTTGCTGGGTAAGTTCTTGAGCAAGGGCGCGATCGCCTGCCGTTTTCCAGCGTCTGGCTAATACCGAGGGGACTGGCGCGATCGCCTCATTCCATCGAGCCGTTTTTTGCTGAGCTAGCTGCTGTTGGGCCTCACTTTGAGTTGTAGCACATACGCTTAGCGCCTGTAGCTGATCGATAGTGCTGTGAGCCGTTTTAGCCGTGTCGATATTGGTCAGCATAAAGTAGTGAACGGGTGAAAACCAATACGACAGTGCGCCCATAAATCGACGGGTGTGTGGTGGCTCTAAGCTGTCGCTGGCATCTTGGTTGGTAGAAGCTAAAAGCTTTTGTAAGGTGATGTACTGAAGCCAAACGTCAAACGTAAGCCCTGATAGAACGGCCGGTTGTTGCGCGAGCCGATCCTGCCACTGAGCAGGCACTTTGCTGAAGTGTCGTAAAAGCCCTGTTTGATAGCTAGAGACAACAGAGGCCGACACCTGAGAAACCAAATCGGGCCGACGCATAATCGCGCTGTTTAGCTGCCAGGAAGCTTCTAGTGCCGCTGTGCTTTCAGCGGGTTGTTTGCGCTGTTGGCTGTCAATCGCTAGCAATAGCAGCAGCTTTTGGACATTGGCCGTATTAGCTAAGCTGGGAAAAGGATAGTTTTGCTCTGACATCTGAGCGACATCCATTTCCCAGTTGGGCGGTTCGCTTTCTAACAGATGGGTTTGAATGGCCGCTAACTTGGGCTGAGCGAACTGAAGATACGCGCCTAGACTCGGCGGAATCGGCGAGAGTGGCCCGGATGTTTTGGCCGCTTGAGCTTGAATAAACTGGGTTAAATCATCTTCAATGGTGCGGTAGACTCGTGCGGCCTGGGCATCTAGCTCATAGTTAAGATTGCGAGGATCGTTAGGGTCAAAGCCTAGCTGAGCGCCTAACATATCAAAGACTTGGGCCGATGTATTTCTAGGGTAAGTGTCTACCTGATCAAAAAATGCAGTCGTCTGAATCGCCACGGCCCGCTGCTGCTGACGGGACAAAACGCCATTGCGGAACAGCATTAGCCAGGGCAAACCAAATAAGCCTAGAACGATGAGACATAGAAGAGGCCGGGGCCGGTTAAGCTGCTCTTTTTGCTGCGAGGTGAGCTTCAAGTTAGTGACGGGGAGTGTTTGAGTGCGATCGCACTGCGATACCTAATGGTAGACGCCTCTTTTTGTATAAAAGTGTCCGTTAAGTGCGTAAATTCACTAAGCTTCACCCAATCTGTAAGTGTATTTACAGAGGCCTAAAGTAAACAAGCTTAAACCCAATAGGCCCAAATTAAGTGCGAGGTCTTGCCTGATTTACCTTGAGCGTACGACCCATCCATTCGGCACCGTCGAGAGCATCAATTGCGGCCTGTTCTTCTGTGTCAGCTCCCATTTCAACAAAGGCGAAGCCTCTAACTCTGCCGGTTTCTCGGTCGGTTGGGAGCTTAACAGACTTTACACTGCCGTATTCTGCAAAGACCTGACTGATATCCTCTTGGGTCGCCTCAAAGGACAGGTTTCCAACGTAAATTGACATAAAAGCGTCTCTAGCATTTCTCTAGAGTATGGATTACAAGGCTTTTGGGATAAAAACATATCCTAAGATATATCTATCTTTTCGACTAACCGACGCTGATGAGCAGACCGGCCCGAGAAGAATTGCCTACATCACATGTACCTGTCTAATAGCGGTTTTGGCTGTAGCGCTTATTACAAAACCCTGTTCTTGTTCTTTCAAATTTATCAAAGCGTCATGAGCACTATCTTTCACCTATCTTTTCCGGTGGCCAATCTTGAAGATACTAAGCGGTTTTACGTAGAGGGGCTGGGGTGTACTGCTGGCCGTCAGGGGCGCGGGTCTCTCATTTTAAATTTGAACGGTCATCAGCTAGTGGCGCATGTTATGGAGGTGGATATGGCGCCGCAGCGGGGGATTTATCCTCGGCACTTTGGGCTGACGTTTGAGACTGAAGGCGAGTGGGAAGCCGCGCTAAATCGAGCCCTGGAAAAGGGACTGACGTTTTACCAGCAGCCTAAGCATCGGTTTAAGGGCGATCGCATTGAACATCGCACCTTTTTTCTAGAAGATCCGTTTCACAATCTGTTGGAGTTCAAGTACTACGTTTACCCAACGGCTGTGTTCGGTGAGCTGCAATACTCTAAGGTGGGCGATGCGCGATAGCCATTATTTAAATATTAAATAGACAGGCATTGGGCGATCGCCTCTAGCCCTATTTGGTCACGAATCATTCGGTTATGAGCGGGAATCTGTAGCTTGTGCGATCGCCCAATGCCCTTCACCTCAGCGCTTTTCGCTGGCAAAATTAGCAAGTCAAACGGCGTCCACAAAGAAGAGAACTTTAGCGCCCTGAGCTGATGGATGTCTTGATTGAGCGATTTAATCAGCGGAGAACCTGGTCGCATCTGCCGAATGCCATAGCGGCGGCTAAGCGTACCCAAAACAGTCCCCTGATGTGGCGTAGAAACCGTTACAAATCGCTGCACACGCTCTAACCCGCCAAGCCTCTGCACGTAGTATCGGCTGATCAGCCCACCCATGCTAAAGCCCACCAAGTCGAACGGCTGTTGCGGATCTATGTGTGCGGCTATAAAGTCACAAACTTGCTTAGCCAGCACTTCTAGCGGGGCATCTCCGTTGTTAGGCCGCATACTCAACGCGTGGGTTTGCCAGCCCGATCTTTCTAAGTAGGATCGCAGCGGGCAGAAAATATCGGCGGTATTCCAAATGCCATGAACGAGGACAACAGGATTTTTGACCGCAGCAAAATCTGCGGTCACTAGCTTTCTTCCTTGTTTCTATCTTCCAAACGAAACAAAAAGACCATCAGCGCGACAACGCCAATCTGCAAAGCTAAGTTAGGCAGCGATTTTTCAATATCACGACCTGCCAAAATCTTGGTGAAGAAAACAAAGCCACCGATTGCACCAGAGGCTGCGAAAGAGGCATAGAAAAACTTACGTAGCCCTTTAAAGGGCGTTTTTGCTTCTGCGACCAAACGAGCATAGCGCTCTTGACTCATCCCGTTAGGCGGCTTGGCATTGGGCGTATTCCATGCCTTTTTCGCCTTTGCGTTTTGCTGTGATGATGGGTTTTTTGACTGGTTTTTTGACTGGCCTTTCGACTTACCTTTTGGCATAACCGCCTTAAATACGTATTCTCCATTTATGGTGACAGATTACGGCCCTAGGCGCTATAATCTGTCACGACTTGCCGATGTGGCTCAGGGGTAGAGCAACTCATTCGTAATGAGTAGGCCGCCGGTTCGAATCCGGCCATCGGCTTTTGTTTTAAGCAGATCTTAAATAGGCTTAAGATGAGATCACGGCACGACCTAGCGCTGTCGCCAAATCTTCTCTACCCACTCGAATCAACGCAGCGTCGCGAATTCTGCATGAGTCGCAGCGTCCGCAGGGCTTTAGGCCTCCTTCGTAGCAAGACCATGTTTTCTCAATCGGCACGCCTAGGCGCAGGGCGCGAGTCACAATGTCTGCTTTGGAGTCCATTACTAAGGGGGCTACCAAATCGGGGGCGTGGCCTTCAAGACCTGCTTTAGAGGAAAGGGCGGCCAGGGTTTGAAAGGCGGCGAGATACTCGGGGCGGCAGTCAGGATAGCCGGAATAGTCAACGGCGTTGATGCCCAGATATATGGCGGCGGCGGCTTCGGCTTCGGCAAGAGAAAGCGCGATCGCAATAAATACCGTATTCCGCCCAGGCACGTAGGTTGAAGGAATCTCATCGGCGCTGGTGCCGTCAGTCGGTAGCGGCATGTCTTCATCGGTGAGTGAAGATCCGCCCCACTCGGCCAGGTTCACCGAGATCACGTGATGTCGGGTAATGCCAAAATGACGGGCCACATCTTTAGCCGCAGCTAGCTCTCTTTCGTGGCGCTGTCCGTAGTTAAAAGAAAGGGCCGTTACTTGAAAGCCGTCTGCGATCGCCTGCGCTGCACAGGTTGCAGAATCCAACCCGCCTGAAAGTAACACAATCGCTTTGGCAGGCTGCCTATCTGTCTTTCTCTCCGTTGTCTGTAGGCTGTTGCGATTATCTTGATTGTTTAATTCGTCAACCATATCTCTCCTATCTCACCCCTCCTATCTCACCCCTAGGAACTTATGGGTTTGCAACCCCACTCGCCACTCAGGATTAGACAACACATATTCAAACACAAGTTTCTCCCCGTCGGCGCTCTCCCACTGAGGTTGCAGCAACTTTATCGCTTGGGGCCTCGTTTTTCGAGCAGACTGCTCTGCCCAAAGAATGTCCGCGCGATCGCCCACCACCACCTTTAGTTCATCGGCCCGGTCATACATCGCTTCAAGAGGAGGCTTAAACCGCTTAGGAGAAAGCGAAATCCAGTCAAACTGACCGCTCAAAGGATGAGACCCCGATGTTTCTAAATGCACCCGAAGTCCCGCCGCCTGTAGCGCTGCTGTCAGCTCAGCCAAATCGTGCATCAGCGGCTCACCGCCCGTAATCACCACCATAAAAGGCCGCAGGGCAACAGCTTCTTCCACCAGCCGAGCCACCTCCCGCTTAGGATGATAACCCACCGGCCAAGAGTGTTTGGTGTCGCACCAAGGGCAGCCCACATCACAGCCCGCCAGCCGAATAAAAAAAGCGTTTACCCCCGTCCAAAAGCCCTCACCTTGAACCGAGTGAAACGTCTCGACGATTGGCAGCGCCCGTGTTTTAACAGAAACAGAGATTGTCATTGAGGCGTTAATCGATACACTTTTTCTATCCTAGACTGGATCTCTGATCGCAAAACGCCGCTTGCAAAACGCCGTTTGTTTAAAGATGTTTAAAGGCGTACTCAGCAACGTAAATACGTTCCTAAGATTCGTACTCTGCCCAGGAATCTGGCGTTTCTGAAACGCAAACCTTGAGCTGAATGTGCTCTGGCAGCATTTTGGTGGTTTTTTCGTGAATGTACTGCGCAATCATTTCGGCGGTCGTTTCATACTCATCGGGCATCACTTCGTTGAGCACACAATGGTCTAGCCCCCCTTTGAGTGAATCCTTTTTCGCCCAGCGCAACGTTCTAAAATCAGCCACCATTGCCGGATGAGGGCAATACTCCGAGGCCTGAAGTTTGCTGGCAGTAGCCACTACCCTGACGCGATAGGTGTGGCCGTGCATTCTGCCACAGGGGCCATCATAATCACGAATAAAGTGAGCAGCGTCAAACGTAAATTCTGTCGATAGTTTCCACTTGGGCATAAGTCTTTGGTTTATGAGTGTTTATTAGGGCGGTGCTATAGACTGAAACACAGCGTATTCAACATATGCGCATTGTGCACATTTGAGGAGAATCAGTTTTTATGGATTTAGGTTTGGCTGGCAAGGTTGCTGTGGTCACGGGGGGAGATTCTGGAATTGGCAAAGCAACGGCTGAAATTTTGCTAAAGGAAGGCGCTAAGGTCGCGATTCTTAACCGTTCTTTTGATGAAATTGATGATTTGAAGGCGTTTGGCGATCCGTTTCCAGTGAAGGCAGATATTACCAGTTTAGAACAGGTCGAAGCGGCTCGCGATCAGGTGACAGAACACTTTGGCCCGGCTGAAATTTTGGTGCACTCAGCCGGTATTACCGGCGCGGTTGGGGACTTTTTGGAGATTGATGACAAAGGTTGGATGGATACTATCAATGTGAATTTGATGGGAACGGTTCGAGTTTGCCGCGCCTTTATTCCAGCGATGAGAACGGCTGGCTGGGGTCGGATTGTGTTGCTGGGTTCTGAAGATGCGGTGCAGCCCTACATTGAGGACATGCCGTACTGCTCTTGTAAGGCTGGCACGCTGAATCTGACGAAGAATCTCTCTAAGGCGTATGCCAAAGACGGCGTGCTCACAAATATGGTGTCGCCTGCGTTTGTCGAAACGGCGATGACCAATGCGATGATGCGATCGCGCGCAGAAGAAAGAGACGTTTCTATGGACGAAGCCGTTAAAAGCTTTTTAGCAGAAAACCGCCCCGGCATTGAAGTTGGCAGACGTGGCCGCGTAGAAGAAGTCGCCGCTGTGATCGCGTTCTTATGCTCAGAGCAAGCCAGCTATGTCGTTGGCGCTAACTGGCGCGTAGATGGTGGCTCAGTGTCTACTATTTCCACCTGATTTCCAAAGAAATCAAAAACCAGACGCGTCAATACCACTCCAACAGGCACCTTCCCTCGCACGATAACGACACAGCTCGATTGTTTTGAGTGCAACTGGCAGCGCACCGCTCTGCAACTGCACCTGCAAGTCTTTAGCCGCTGCTTTGGTGAAGTTGCCTGATATCACGGCCGACCCTACCGTAATACCGGTCTTCTCATAGTCTTCTGAAACTCGCGGCGTACTGAGCAGCACGTCATCTAAAAATAGGCCAATACTCAGGTCTGTACCAGCCATTGCCTTCGTTTGGGCGGCAAACAAATCAGCCCCTTGCGCATCGAACTGGATGTGCACATTCCAAATGTCGCTACCGGGATCGGTAGGCTGAATTTCGGCATCGTAGAGCAGTTTACCCGTAAGATCGGCGGGCTCAAAAAGGGAGGCGATCGCACTTCTGACCTCACTGATGGGTGTCTGTAACGCGTCGGCTTCTGCCTGCTCATCCGTCTGAGTCAGCGTGTTTTGTTCAATCAACAGACGCTGTAACTCTTCAATATTCTCAGCTAGTTCTTGCTTTGTATCAGGCTTTTGATTGCGAAAATACAGCTTACCTGTGCTGGTTATAATAGCCTCTGCCGCCCGAGCATTCACGCGTTCCGGCAGCCTTACAATAATTTGATCGGGCACCGCTGTTTCTACTTCTGCTTGCTCAACGCCAAGGCCGGTTAGCCGGGTTTCTACAATCGTCTTTGTGGTCTCCAAAACTTCTGGGCTAATAGCTGCACCTTCTTCTAGTGGGCTAGCCTGCATCGTCACCTGCGTGTAGTCCTTTAACCGGTTATTGCAGGCCACACCTGAAATAATGGCCGCTGTTATCACAAACCGAGGTAGTATTCGATTTAAAGTGGTAGCTATCATAGGTCTAAAAAAATCTCACTCCATGTACGCCTAAAAAGCTGAGCGCACAAACACACCGCTCTATTATTTCACTTCGCCGTACCTAACTTTTCAGGCTGTATGGCTATGGTGTCCGTACTTACCTCGTTTTTGGGGTGGCCGGTGCATCGACATCTACGGCGGTTGTAAAGAATCGCTGAGTGGGATAGGCCAGGGAAATCTTTGGATTTTTTGCGAGCTCTCGCAGTACGTTCTCCCACAGCACTTGTTCTGAACCTCGCCGTCGCCGGGGATCGCATAGGTAGCGCATAGTGAGTAAAATACCGCTTTCTCTGACGGTGGTATATACAGTAGGCGTTAGCTTTGAGTAAAAAATCATATATTTATGGCCGGATCTGCGCAGATGGTCTTCGGCGGTGCCACTGAGGTGTTCAGCATGGGTGTTGAGCTGCGTAAATAGGATGGCTTTGGCGGCTTCCCAGTCGCTTTCAAAGGTGATTAGAACCGGAATTTCGTGCCAGATGTATTTGAAACCTTGAGAAGAGTTGGCGATCGCATTCTGAAAAATATGCCCATTGGGCACATGAATAATTCGCCCGGTACTTTGATCAGCATCGACCCAATTGCCAATTTCCATCAGCGTAAATTGAAAAACGCCAATGTCAATCACATCGCCTGAATGCTCAGTAAGCTGAATGCGATCGCCCATCCGAAACGGCTGCCGCCACAAAATAAACAGCCAGCCCACAATATTTATCAGCGGATTGCGCAGCACCACCGCTAAGCCCGCCGCCGACAAACCTAAAAATGTTGGCAACCCCTTAAAAGAAGGCAGCCACAGCACCACCAGCGCAAAACCGTAAAAGCCATAGCTCAGATAGCCTAGCCATTTTCGCCAGGAATAACGCAGCCGAGGATTGCTCACTCGCTGCTCGATTAAATGTGTAATGCCAACCCGTACGCCACTGACTAGCGCCAGACCAACCGCCGAAAAAATTAAATTGTCACGGACGACGGGATCGGTGAGCACGGTAGAAGCGTCAGCTACTGCCTGCAAAAGTATAAACATGGGGACATCAAAGGGATATAGCTTCACAGTTTAGGCAGAGAGCACACACTATGTTGACGAAGCGATTAAGTTTGTGCGTAAAACCATATGAGTTGTGTATAGCTAGCCTAAGAGTATTTACGCAGCTAGGTATCAGTTCGCACAATAAGTCATGAGAAACACAGTCATGAGAAACACCACAAGATCCCTAGCCCTAGAGCGGCGATTTCCCTATCTTTGCAAAGTGCTCTACTTTCCTGCAAAAGCAGGGCAGATGTCACCCCATGCGCCTGTCAGCCAGCTCAACTGGTATCTACGCAGCGCCATGATGCCCAGAGTGGGCGACGTGCTCCCCTACGGCCAGTCTTTATTTTCGGTAACGACGGTCATTTTAGAAGACTGCTGTAGTGCCGATGCCATTTCTAAGGTTGATAAGCAGGCCGGACGCATTGCTGAACGCGATGAGGCGCCTAAGTGGCACGCAGTTGTGTGGGTGAGTTTTTGGGGCGTGAAATCGCCATAAAAACGACTAGAACTTTTGCCATAAAAAAGGAGGTATAGCTCGAAAGCCTACCTCCTTCTCTATTGTCTCTATTGTTCAGCTCAGCTCAGCCATTTAGCCAACAGGCTTAAATGAATAAGCAAAGGCTTAGGTGATGGGCTACATCATGCCCATTCCGCCCATGCCGCCCATGCCACCCATGCCGCCCATGCCGCCCATGCCGCCCATGCCACCATCAGGCATCGCCGATTCAGGTTCAGGCTTTTCAACCACCAACACTTCAGTGGTTAGCACCATACCTGCTACAGAAGCCGCATCTTGCAGCGCCGAGCGAACAACCTTAGCGGGGTCAACAATACCGCTAGCCATGAGGTCTTCGTACTCATTGGTGAGCGCGTTGAAGCCAAAGTTAAAGTCCATTGCCTTCACTTTTTCAACGACCACATAGCCTTCGGCACCCGCATTATCAGCGATCTGACGTAGTGGGGCTTCTAGCGCTCGCTGAACGATGTCTACACCCGTTTTCTCTTCATCAGAAAGAGACTCTTTGAGCGCATCTAGCTTTTGAGCGAGATGTAGTAGCGTTGCACCACCACCCGGTACAATGCCCTCTTCAACTGCAGCTTTCGTTGCGCTCAAGGCATCTTCAATTCGCAGCTTGCGATCTTTTAGCTCGGTTTCAGTCGCCGCACCGACTTTAATTACGGCAACGCCACCAGCTAGCTTAGCCAATCGCTCAGCCAGCTTTTCTTTGTCATAGTCCGTATCAGAAAGCTCGATCTCTTTGCGAATTTGCTCAACGCGCTTATCGATATCAGGCTTGTTACCACTTTCAGACACAATTGTTGTGTTGTCTTTAGTGATAGTGACCTTAGAAGCCACCCCAAGCATATCAATCGTTGCAGTCTCTAGGTTAAGGCCAACTTCTTCAGAGATAACCTGGCCACCCGTCAGCACAGCAATATCAGCTAGCAGTGCCTTGCGGCGCTCACCAAACCCAGGAGACTTAATCGAGGCTACGTTCAATACGCCACGTGCTTTGTTCACAACTAACGTTGCTAGCGCTTCGCCTTCAACATCTTCAGCAATGATTAGTAAAGGCTGGCCAGAGCGAGTCACCTGTTCAAGCACGGGCACCAAGTCTTGAACAGAGCTGATTTTTTTATCAACGATTAGAATGCGAGCGTTTTCTAGCTCAACAATCATGCGTTCTTGATCGGTGACGAAGTAGGGAGACATATAGCCCCTGTCAATCTGCATCCCTTCAACGACGTCCAGCTCAGTATCAAGAGACTTAGACTCTTCAACGGTAATCACACCGTCTTTAGTAACTTTGTCCATGGCCTGAGCGATCATGTCGCCGACCATAGCATCGTTACCAGAAGAAACGGCGGCCACTTGCGCAATATCATTACCGGCCACGGGCTTAGCCGCTGCGGCAATGTCATTAACGAGTTGTGCAGTGGCCTTCTCAATGCCACGACGTAAGCTTACGGGGTTAGCGCCAGCCGCTACGTTTTTAAGACCCTCTCGGATTAAAGACTGAGCAAGTACGGTGGCAGTCGTTGTGCCATCACCTGCCAGATCTTTAGTCTTAGAAGCTACTTCAAGCACCAGACGTGCGCCTGTGTTCTCGTAGGGGTCTTCTAGCTCAATTTCTTTGGCAATCGTAATGCCGTCGTTGACAATTTGAGGTGCGCCAAACTTTTTCTCTAGAACGACGTTGCGGCCTTTTGGCCCCATGGTAATTTTTACCGCGTCTGCCAAGGCATTGACGCCACGCTCAAGCGCCTGCCGCGATTTTTCATCAAATAGTATTAATTTCGCCATATGCCACTTACTACAATTCCTGTATTCCAAAACTTAGCACTCGATAGCAGAGAGTGCTAATTACAAATCTCAATCTATAAGGATAGTGGACAGGGTAAAAGTCGCGATAACCGAACTGACATACTACAAGCGCCCCTGGCATTTGTGTCAGGGGCGCTTGTGGCTTCATGCTGATCGAAAGCTCGATCTTGATACCGACTTAAGGCGTAGAATTTTGGTTAGTCAAGCTAGCGCCTTCGCCTTTATCTAACAAGCCAGGTGCTTGGCCTGTCCCTTCTGTTGCACCGTTAATGGCTTTCCATGCAGCTAAGCCACCTTGGATAACGCTAACCTTTTCGTAGCCAGCAGCGCTGAGTTCAGCCGCAGCCGTCTTTGAGCTGGTGTCGTCTGCACCATAGATATAGATGCTGCGCTCAGGTTCTAAGGTCTGCTTTGCAACGCTAACAGGGTCACCTTCAGGGATGAAAATTGCGCCCATGATGCGCTCTTTGTTGAAGGTGTCGCGATCGCGCACGTCCATAATTGTTAAAGCAGGCTCGCCCCAGTCCAGTCGCGCCTTAACATCAGAAGGCGTAGAAAGCTCTTTAAACTCAGTTGGAGCAGGTGTTGCTTTCCCAATTTTTTGCTGAACGTCTTTGACAGTGTCCAGAGCGTCTTGTTCAGCAGACTTTGCTTTTTCAAGAACGGTGTCTGCACCTTCTTTCGCCTTGTCAAAGGCTTCTCCTGCTGTTTCTATTGCCATATTGTCAAAATCCTCGTGATAATTTGGGTCGTATAAAATGCGAGCTTTCGCCCAGTTAAAATGCCGGTTTAAGATGCTGGTTTGTTGAGAGTCGGATGGTCGGCTGCTGAGTCAGGATTTAGTTCGTAGCGGTCTTGATCGCGCTTGTCGAACTTATCTTTTACAGCTAGCGGCGTTTCTGGCTGAATATCTATGCCAGCCCGCTCACCTAGCTGATCGACACCGATTTCAGATTCGGGCATCACATTACCGGCATAGGCGCTTTTGTTGTCTACTGCGGTTTGCTTTGCTGAGCTATCTGTATTTTCCATCTGAGTATATAAAGTCTCCTAACAATTCTCGTGCTGGTAAATCAGCGCCGAGTGCATCTCTTCCCTTGTCGAGCTTTTGCTTAAAACAAAAGCCAGAGCTGGGAGTGTTGCATTTGTTAACAATGTAAAGGGAGCGCGGCTACAATTCCTCTGTAGGGAGATAGAGGTCGCACTCCTTCTTAAAGCGGACGTTTCTGGTGAGGGTATTCGAAAGGGGGGGGGTAAAAAGGGGGGCCTAAGCTCCTATACTTCTATAGCCGTCTCACTAGGCCACCTTTAGGGCCAGCTTTTTTTAGCTTCTTTGTTGTTTTCTTTGGTCTTATTAGCGTATGCGTGGGTTGAAAGGTAAAAATGTATTAGTAACGGGTGCGAGCAGTGGCATCGGGCAGGCGATCGCGATCCGATTTGCGCAAGAGGGAGCCAACGTTGCGGTGAACTACTATAGCGGTGAGGAAGAGGCGATCGTCACGCTCACTCAAATGCACGAAGTCAGCCAAGCCGCAGGATTTGAAGCAGGCACGCTTAAGGATATGACGGTGCAGGCCAATGTCTCTAAAGAAGAAGACGTTAGCGCCATGTTTGAGAAGGTGATTTCGACCTTCGGCGGGCTTGATATCTTGGTTAACAATGCCGGGATGCAGATTCAGGGCGCGTCTCATGAAATTCCGTTAGATGATTTTGACAAGATGATTGATATCAATATGCGCGGGGCGTTTTTGTGTGCGCGCAAGGCGATCGCACACTTCCTTAAAAACGGCGGCGGCATTATCGTCAACGACTCCAGCGTTCACGAGCTGATCCCGCGCCCGCAGTACGTCGGCTACACCATGAGCAAGGCGGGATTGCAGGCCATGACCCGCACCCTCGCGCTGGAATACGCCCGTGACAACATCCGCATTAACTCCTTCGCACCCGGCGCGACCCTCACCCCAATTAACCCTTGGAAAGACGACCCAGAGCGCAAGGCTGACATTGAAAGCCATATTCCGATGGGTCGTTCAGGTACTTCAGAAGAAATGGCAGCGGTGGCGGCTTTCTTAGCCAGCGATGATGCTGCCTACATCACCGGCCAAACGCTGTTTGTAGACGGCGGGCTGACGCTGTTTCCTTCATTCCGTACGCCTTGGACAGGCTGATACTATGCTGAAATCTTGGATGGTTGTGGGGATCGTCACGTTCGCGATCGCCCTGCTCTCAAACATCATTAGGCCCAAAGACGCCAAGTGGTTTCGGCGGCTAGAAAGACCTAGCTGGCTCACTTTTGAGAAGCTCATTCCCGTCATTTGGACGGTTGTGTTTGTCTGCGGCGCGTGGTCTGCCTACATTGTGTGGGAGCAAACCCAGTCGTGGAAATGGATGGCGGCCTATATTGTTTTAGAGCTGGTGACGATTGCGTTTACGCCTGCCCTGTTTTGGACGCACAATCTTAAGCTGGCCTCGTTAATTGGCGGTACAGGATTTGTAGTGTGTTTGCTGCTGACGCTGAGCACGCTGCAAATTTCAGGCTGGGCCGCAGCGCTACTGATTCCTTACTTTTTGTGGAGCCCAATCGGCACGCTCACCACGTGGCAAATGAGTAAGCTGAACTAAACAACGAGCATCTCGCCTTCAATACGCTCACCTGTAAAAAGCGTCCCGTCAAAAACAAATTTACTCATCAGAGAATTGTTTCAGAAAAATTCCTCTTTTTTTAAAAATCGGTTGTTGTTGTTAGTCAACAGGCATTAGTAAGTAAGTGCTAGCTATTTAACTGTCATACAGGAAGCATCATTATTTAAAGAACTCATCACAAATAATCATTTCAATCGCTGTTATTTTCTTGAATTCGTGCTGTTAGGGGCGATCGCGCCATCTATCGCGTGTTAGGGTGACATGAATCGAACATACATGCATATCGTTATTTCGAATGCTTGATAGACTTGTGTGCCAAGCGTATATTCGGCTCATGTTCCAGCACTCTTTATAGACCAGGCATTCCTTATGAAAGCTTTGCTGATTTATCCTTTGTTCCCTAAAAGCTTTTGGTCATTTGACAAAGCCATTGAGCTAGCTGGGCGTAAAGCAATTTTGCCGCCTTTGGGACTGGTCACCGTTGCAGGCATTCTGCCGGATGAATGGGATCTGAAGCTGGTTGATCGCAACGTTGAAGATCTAACAGAAGCAGATTGGGACTGGGCCGAGCTGGTTATTTTTTCGGGCATGATTGTGCAAAAGCCCGACATGCTGGTGCAAATTCGTGAGGCAAAGCGCCGAAATATTCCAGTCGCTGTCGGTGGGCCGTATGCGACGGCATTACCTGAGCAAGTGATTGAAGCAGGCGCTGATTTTCGGGTGTTGGATGAAGGCGAAATTACGCTGCCAATGCTGGTCGAAGCGATTGAAAAAGGAGAAACGGAAGGGACGTTTCGGGCGCTAGAGCGACCTGATGTGAGCACAAGCCCGGTGCCGCGCTTTGACTTGCTTAAGCTAGACGCTTATTCGGAGATGGCGGTTCAGTTTTCACGCGGCTGCCCGTTTCAGTGTGAATTTTGTGACATTATTGTACTATATGGCCGCAAACCTCGAACCAAGACGCCGCAGCAGATTATTGCAGAACTAGAGTGTTTGTATGAGTTGGGATGGCGGCGCAGCATTTTCATGGTCGATGACAACTTCATCGGCAACAAGCGCAACGTAAAGCTGATGCTGAAAGAGCTTGCGCCCTGGATGAAAGAAAAGGGCTATCCGTTTACGTTCTCAACGGAAGCATCGGTTGACCTGGCTCAAGATCAGGAAATGATGGACTTAATGACCGACTGCAATTTTGGTGCGGTCTTTTTGGGCGTAGAAACGCCGGATGAGGAAAGCTTGGCGCTGACTCAAAAATTTCAGAACAATCGCGATCCGCTCAGTGAGTCAATTCATAAGATTGCCAGCACCGGGATTCGGGTGATGGCGGGCTTCATTATTGGCTTTGACGGGGAGAAAAAGGGGGCGGGCGATCGCATCGTCCAGTTCGTCGAAAAATGCTCTGTCCCCACCGCGTTATTCAGCATGCTCCAGGCACTGCCAGATACCGCACTATGGCACCGCTTAGAAAAAGAAAACCGGCTTTTAGCTGGCAAAGAAACGGCCAACATCCACCAGACCACGCTCATGAACTTCGTGCCGACGCGGCCCGTTGAAGAAGTCGCGCAAGAGTACGTCAATGCCTTCTGGAACCTGTACGATCCGCAAAAGTATTTGGATCGCTGCTACCGGCACTATCGCATTTTGGGTGAAGCACCTTGCCATAACGACAACAGCCGTGGGCCCAAGCCAAAATCTGCCAAAGAGCCGTTTAACTGGCACTTAGTGAAAGCGCTGGCGATTGTATGCTGGAAGCAAGGCGTCGAAAGAGAAACCCGTTCTACGTTTTGGACGTATCTCTTTGAAATGTTTAAGCACAACCGGGGCGGCGTTGCGAGCTACTTAACCGTGTGCGCTCAAATTGAGCACTTTTTGGAGTATCGCCAAATTGTGAAAGATGAGATTGAGGCGCAGATTGCTGAGGTGATTGCCACAAGAGACATTGTAAAGGAAGAAGCTGTTGTCTCTGCCGCGTAGGCGATCGCAAGATCTGAACTGCAAAGGCTATATAGATATTAAAGGATGCATAAAGAAAATTTCATATACTAGCTTTGCTTGAACCCTGGGTTTTCAGGGTTCTGAGCACTGCCTAGGGCGCGGTTAAATGGTTAATTTTGATAAGATTTACTGAATCAATATTGTTCTGAGATTTCAGCATAAGCCCGTTTTGATAGCGTAATTGTGTATCTTCAGCTACACAAAAGACTCCTGCTATGGAAACTCAGCCTCGCATTCAAAGAATTCTTTCGGACAACAACGGGGATGGTACGCCAGAAGCGTTGACGACGCTTATCTTAGATGAAAATGGCAATCAGATCAGTAAGTACATAGATAACAACTTTGACGGTAAGGCCGACTATATTCTCAATTCGACTTATGCCTACGATGAGATAGACAATCTCACTATCACCTACTTAGCTGACAACAATGGAGATGGAGATGTCGATATAATTCTGCCCTATGTATTCAATGTTAGAGGCGATCAGCTTAACCGCTTCGGGCCTTTTGGCAGCAGCGTGTCCACACCTACCGTGGAATATAGCTACGACGATGACAACAACCTAGTTGAAATCAAAGGCGATCTATTCGATAGGGTTACGAGCTTTACGTACGATGCTAGCGGTAATGAGACCAGCGAGATTAGGCGTTCGATATCAACCGGCCAGCTTTTAATGGCTCGCTTTTCTGAATACGATGAGAAAGGCAGCCTCACTCGCCTTGCTATTAGTAACTCTGCCGATGGCGTTATTGATTTCAGCATCACGTATGCCTACACATACGATGAGAATGACAATATCCTCAGCAAGATTTCTTTAAACAGCAGCGGCAATCAAACAGAAGCGTTTTATACCTACGATGATGCAGGAAATCTTGTTCGTGAGACATCTGGCTATGATGGCTTTGTCGGTCAAATCAACACTTACACCTACGACAGTGCGGGTAATCTGTTACGTGAAGTCACCACTAGCGGTGATGACCGCCTGCTCAACTTAAGGGTGTACACCTACGATGATGCAGGCAACCGCACGAGCGAGTCTGTTGACTTTGATGGGGATGGGGCGTTTGATCGCATTACCACTACGACCTATCCCAACGCGCTAGCCGCTCCGATTGCTGCCGACGACAGTATTAGTGCAGTTGCTGACATTATCTCAATTGGCAATCTCTTCAACGATAACGGCAATGGAGTCGATCAAAACCCTGACAATACGCTGCTCCAACTCACCGCAGTTAATGGTGAAGCAGTTGATCTGTTCGGTAGTCAAATCACGCTAGCTTCGGGCGCTACGCTGAGCATCAGACCCAGCGGCGATTTTGTTTACAATCCTAACGGCGCATTTGCAGGCTTGGCAGATGGCGAAGCAGATACAGACAGCTTTAGCTACACCGTCAGCAACGGTGTTGGAGGTACAGATACCGCTACGGTGGAGATTGCTTTGCAAGGGACTGCTGCTATCGGCATGCCTATTCTTTTGCGTCAAACCTTTTTAGACCAAAATGCTGATGGAATTCCCGATAGTATTACGACCTACACCTACGATGCTAATGGCAATCGAACCCGCACGCTATTCGACAGAGACGGTGATGGGATGGCTGATTCTGTTGAAACAAAAACCTATGATAGCAACAACGATCAAACAAGCTTTGCTTCTGATAATGATGCAGACGGTCAGGCCGAATTTAGAACAACAGCGACCTATGATGATGCTGGAAATTTAATTAGAAGCTCTTTTGACAATGACGGCGATGGAGAGATTTCTGCCTTTGTCTCTACCTATACTTACGATGGGAGTGGCAATTTACTACAGGTGTTTGAAAACAACGAAGATGAAACGCCTGAGCTAGTCGCAACCTACACCTACGACAATTCTGGCAACCGGACTAGCGATCGCTTCGGTAATTCTTTACTCACGCGTACCTTTGATGCCTTTGGCAATCAGACCAGCGAACGCACTGACTACGAAGGCGACGGTATCTTCGACTTTGAAAAGACGGCTAATTTCGTCTATGACGCTGAAGGTCGGCTGGTGAGTGAAACGTTCGATTTAGGTGACGATGGCACCGTAGAGCAGACCATTCGCTATTCTCCCTACCAAATTGATACGGGAATAGGCACCGAGTTCAATGATGGCTTCTTCGGTAACCTGGTTTATAGAGGCAACATTGATGTTGTGTACGATGAGCAGGGCCAGCTAAGCGCAGAATATATTGATAGCAACGAAGATGGTGTCGTTAATCAGTCTGTGCTGTACGACTATAGTGAAACAGGCCGTAGCGTTAGCCGCTCTATTGATTTTGATGATGATGGTAGGGCCAACCAAATCTACACAGAAACTTACGATTTGGCTGATAACCTATTGAGCCGTACCAGTGATTCTCAGGCAGATGGTATTGATGTTGAAGTGGAGACATTTACCTACGACGAGGCCGGTAACCTACTGCGCCAAGTCACGAATCGTGGTAGTGGAACGCCCACTATTACAGTCAATACCTACGATGAGGCCGGCAACCAAACGAGCTTTAGCCGAAACTTTTCAGGCAGAGAAGGCTTTGACTACCGAGAAGTTTACACTTATGACGAGTTTGGCAACCAGCTAACCTCAGCTAATGTCGATCGGCTCACAGGTGATATTCGTAACCTAACCACTAACCTCTACACGGGCATTCCTACTTTCTCAAATCCAGCCGAGCCATCGCTTGAGCCCACTGTTCTGAGCGAAGACTACACCTACGATGTGATGGGTAATTTGACGATTACCTATGCCTATGATCGGAATGCAGATGCGATCGCTGACAGCATATTCGCCTATACGTTCAATACAAACGGTAGCCAGATCAATGAGACTAGAGACTACGATGCAAATGGCACAATAGACTTTGTGAACGGTGAGGATCTTTTTGCGATCGCGCCACAATCATCCTCGTTTAGTGCTTAAAAATATCTGAAATATCAAGCGCTAAATACCGATGGCTTCGGCCAAAAGTGTGAGTTGTTCAAGCGGCTATGGATGAACAATAGGTTGCCCGCGTGTGAGTAAGGCCCACCTGCTGTGAAAGCTATTCGATGATGGGCTTTTGCCGTCCGTAAGAAAACCAACAGTTGGGCTGTGATATGTCCCTGAAAGTTTGCTGATGTGACGGTGCCTAGCGAAGCGCTCCTTCACCTTCGTTTAAGGTCGCTGGTTCAGGTTTCCTTGAACCAACGCTTCGATCTCAGTGGCTTCTGTCGGTAAATTTCGGCTGAGGACTTCGTTGCCTAAGTCAGTGATCAGAATGTCGTCTTCTATGCGAATGCCGCGTACGTCGGCAAACTGAGAAAGGCGCTCCCAGTCGATTAGGTGGGCATAGCGATCGCGATTCTCCTGATCATTCAAAATGGCAGGTACCTGATAAAACCCTGGCTCGATGGTAACTACCATGCCCACTTCTAAGGGGCGGTTGAGCCGAAGAAAAGACAGGCCAAAGCGATCGCTCCTCTTGCGCCCTTCTGCATAGCCGGACAGATCGCCAAAGTCTTCCATGTCATGCACATCCAAACCCATCAAATGGCCGACGCCGTGTGGAAAAAACAGAGCGTGAGCATCTTGAGCCACCAGATCTTCGGGGTCACCCTTTAAAATGCCAAGGTCTACCAGACCAGCCGTGATGATCTGACAGGCGACCATGTGAATTTTTTCATACTCAACGCCATGTTGGGCTTTCTCGATACAAAAGTCGTGAGCGGCGAGCACAACATCGTAAATATCGCGCTGCGTAGATGAAAACGTACCGCTCACAGGCCATGTACGCGTGATGTCCGAAGCCCAGCCGGTGCCAGTTTCTGCGCCCACGTCGGCCAAGAGTAAGTCACCTTTGCCAATCGGATTATGATAGTGATGATTGTGCAAAACCTCGCCCGCAATCGTGACGATGCTGCCGTAAGCACAGGCCATGTCTTGACCCATAATCACGGCTTCCATGGTGGCACGTACATGAGCCTCGGTTTTGGCCTGGGATGTAATGGCCATACCGGCTTTATGGGCTGCTACGGTAACGGCGATCGCCCTGCGAATTGAGGCGATCGCCCCGTCATCTTGAATCATTCGCAACTGCACAATCGCCTTTGCCAAATCGGGATTGCCCCGAGGCGGATGGCGCGGCGTCACAATGCCACGTTTAAGCAGCGCCTGTTCTAAAGACTGAACGGTTTCGTCTTTATCGCCCAGCGTTGCCGTACCCAGTGCTAAATTTGCTAGCTCGCTTAAAGGATAAGCCACGGCAGCACCGATCCGCTCGGCAATGCTGTCACGGCTAGGCTGAGGGCCATGCCACAGCGCATCTTCAGGCGTGGTGTCGTCCATAAAGAGCGTCAGCTGATCGCCTTCAATCCGAATGGCTGCATTTTCTAGCGGCAAGCCCGCAAAGTAAAGAAAATGGCTGCTGGCTCGATACGGATAAATATTGGCTGCGAAGTTACGAGATTTGGCCGTGCCTGACCATAGCAAGACCGGAAAATCAATGATTTTAGCAAGCCGTTGGCGACGTGCTTTTAAAGTATCTGCTAAGGAGATTGCAGCTCGGGGTGGGGCAATTTGCATAAGGCTTGATATAGGAATCAGTTAAAAACTATAGCGAGATAGAAACTATGATGTGACAGCAAACGTTGTTGTTATTGCCTCTATTTTATGTTCTCTGCGGCTGAAGCTGAGCAGTTGATTTTGACTTTGGTGACGCCCGTTAAGGCGACAGAAACCATTGATTTGACTCACAATATGACGGCTTGCTTGGGCCGGATATTGGCTAGCTCGATCCGCAGCTCGCTAGACTTTCCGCATTGGGACAATTCGGCGATGGATGGCTATGCCGTGCGGGCTGAAGACGTCCGGCAGGTGCCTGTAACGTTGCAGGTAGTAGAAGACATTCCGGCAGGCCAGCCGCCGCAGAAAAAAGTAGGGGCGCAGCAGGCGGCTAGGATTTTGACGGGAGCAATGATGCCTGCCGGCGCAGATACGGTTGTGATGCAGGAAGAGACTGCGCGCGAGGGCGATCGCGTCCAAATTTTAGCTGTGCCTGAGCCCGCAGCCTTTGTTCGCAAGCAGGGTAGCTTTGCTCGAGTCGGTGATGAGCTATTGGCTGCCGGCCGGTTGATTGCGCCCGCAAAAACTGCCCTGCTCGCGGCGACCCAGCAGACTCAGATAGCGGTGTATCGTCAGCCTAAAGTGGCCATTATCTCGACTGGAAGCGAGCTGGTGCAGCCCGATCAGTCCTTGCAAGCGGGCCAAATTGTCGATTCTAATCAGTATGCGCTGGCGGCGCTGGTGGCGCAGGCGGGCGCGGTGCCGGTGCCCATGGGAATTGTGAAAGATGATCGAGAGGCGGTGAAAGATGTGATCGCCTCTGCCCTCAACCAGGCCGACATGGTGCTTTCATCAGGAGGCGTATCGGTAGGTGACTACGACTACGTAGACGAGGTGCTTGAAGAACTAGGGCTGATGCTACATATTCAATCAGTGGCGGTGAAGCCAGGAAAGCCGCTGACGGTAGCCTCGAACGCAGAAAAAGTATACTTTGGCTTGCCGGGCAATCCGGCTTCGGCGATGGTAAGCTTTTGGCGGTTTGTGGGAAGTGCGATCGCCAAGCTATCTGGGCAGCAAGCCCCCTGGTCACCTGAGTTCGTGTGGGCCAAAGCAACTACACCGCTAGCCGCCGGGGGGAAGCGCGAAACCTACCTGTGGGGGCAGCTAACAGCAGGTGCTAATGGCTATGAGTTTGGCAGAGCAGCCGGTAGCCACAGCTCCGGAAACTTAGTGAACTTAGCAAATACTAACGGGTGTGGTGTGGTGCCGCAGGGTGAAACGAAGATTGCAGTAGGTGAACCAGTGCGGGTGCTGAGAATCCGCTGAATATAACGACCTTAATCGTCTGTTAATATCTATCCATTGTTACAATTGCATAATGCTCACTCTTTGAGCTAACGCTCTGTTGACACAGATTTGACACAGATTGCTTGTACGGCCTGAAGAGGCGCGATCGTTAGGAAAGCCATGCCATTGAAATCCGACGCTGACAACGGCATCACGCCCGCTCACGATCCTGACTTCTATCGCATTCAAAATAGCGCCAAAACGCCGCCGAGAACGCCCTTAAAACCTGCATTGACTACGACACAAAAAAGCGTACTTGGGAAAGCTCAAAGTGGCCCCTATCCATCTAGTGCTTTGCCTAAGACTTCTCCTGAGCCTCCCTTAGCAGGTGCAAAATCCTCCCTTTTCGGCATTCGATGGCTTAAAAGCTGGCCGATTGCTGTTTTGATTATATTTGGCGCTTTAGGCACGGTAGGCACGACGGCAATGATCAGCCTGCTGCGGATTCCGAGCCTGCCTAACTGTCGGGCAGTCTTTTGGCCGACGGCTTCAGCTTCGCTGCGGCTTCAGTGTGCCGAAACCTACGCGGCTGAGGGGGATGTGCAAAATTTGCTAGCCGCGATCGCCCTAGTCGATCAGCTTCCTGAAGATCACCCGCTGCGTAACGACATCAACAACCGCATCGAGGACTGGGCCACCGAAGTTCTCGATCTATCCGAACGTTTTTTTGAAGAGGGCGATTTAGAGCGAGCGATTGAATCTGCTAGAAAAATTCCAGCTAGAACAGCCGCCGCAGATGTTGTGGAAGAACGTGTTGCGCGTTGGCAAAAAATTTGGAAAGAAGGCGAAGACGGTTTCAATACAGCCGTTACCAAACTAAAGGAAAAGAACTTTCAATCGGCGTTTACGCTTTCGGTTGCCTTGCTAGACGTCCCTAACAAGTTTTGGTCTACCGTTAAATACAATGAGCTGACCAAGCTGATTATGACCGCTCGTGAAGACAGCAGCACAATGTCTAAAGCGTTGGGCCTAGCAAAAGAGGGCACGATTAAAGGCTTTGTTGAAGCGCTCAAAAAACTAAAAGAGATTGGCAAAGAAAGCGTCTTTTATAGTGAAGCGCAAGGTGAGCGTAAAAAAATTGCTAAGCAGATGCTAGCGGTAGGTGAAAAACTCCTGGCAGACCGGCAGGTGTCTGACGCGCAGGCCATTTTATCGGCGATTCCGCGCGATACTGGAATCGAAAAAGAAATTGAAGACTTTCAGATTTTTGTGACGGCGTATCAGCAGGCCTGGAGCGGTACGATTGGCGGCTTAGAAAATGCGATTAAGCAGATGCAATCGCTAGGGAAAAATCGACCTAGCTACGCCAAGGGGCAGCGGCTGATCGCCCAATGGCAAGGCGAATTACAAAACGTGGCGCTGCTAACCCAAGCGCAGGAGCGCGCAAGCCGAGGCAGTACGTCTGATTTGACGGCGGCGATTGGGGTGGCTAATCAGGTTTCTCGCGATTCACCGCAGTGGACCGAGGCCTCTAAGCAGATTGGTCAGTGGCAGTCACGCGTAGAAACGGTACAGGACAGACCGATATTGGAGCGGGCCGATCGGCTAGCGCAGACAGGTTCGCCAGATAGTTTGCGGGCAGCCATTCAGGAAGCGCGAAAAGTAGGATCTGGGCGGGCGCTGGGGAAAGAAGCGGGCGAGCGGGTGGCGAACTGGACAGAGCGGATTCAAAGGGTGGAAGACCAGCCATTGCTTAATCAGGCGCGGCAGCAGGCGCGATCAGGTGATTTGCCAGGGGCGATCGCAATTGCCAATCGAATTGGAGAGGGGCGATCGCTCTACGGCATGGCTCAAGATGAAATTGCCGGGTGGCGGGCTCAAGAAGATGGGCGATCGCGCCTCAACGAAGCGGTCAACGTAGCCTCGCGTGGCGATGGTGACTCGCTGGCCGATGCGATTGAAATTGCGCAAAGGGTGCCGGGACAAAGCGATAGTCGCACGCGGGCGGACAGTCAGATTAATAATTGGAGCTGGGACTTGTTGCGTCAAGCTGAGACAGCAGCGAACCGTAACTTGAGTAGCGCGATCGCGCTAGCAGGCCGCATTCCCTCACAGGCCGAAGCCTATGACTCTGCCCAGGTCAGAATTGGCAACTGGCAAGAAACGCTGCGCCAAATCGAAGAATCTCGCAGGCCTAAGCCACTGCCGCAACCAGTCCCAGACAATGGAGAGAACGGCGTACCTAATAGTATCGAGCTTTTTCAACCTAACGAGCCATAAGTGTTCGCGTAGGCCCTTCAAAAGCCCTTCAAAAGCCGCCAATTATTAATTAGCGGCTTTCTAATTTACGACCTCATGAAATACTGTCGTAGTTTAACCAGCGGTTTACCTGTTCATCTGATTGGGAACTCTGCCATTCTTGGTTTGCTCGCTAGCACCATCTACCAAATTGCCGCTAGCATCGCGCATGTCTCTAGAGACTTTACGGCCAGTTGCCTTGACATCGCTAGAAACATCTTTTGCGGTTTCTTTGGCGTCACCTACCAAATTGGAAACGGTTCCAGTCACCTTGTCCTTTAAATCATCAACGGCTTCTCTAGCGGGCTCTAGCGGGTCGTTATTCATCGCATTTTCGCGTTTAGCAACATCCACCAGCTCCTGCGCTTTCGCGTCTGATTTTGCTGTATTTCGTCTAGGATCGACCGCATCAAAGTTGTTCATGCCGCCTTTTTCGGACTGAATCTTATCGTAGCGCTCTGTTCCTTGAATAGAACCACGCTCGTTTTCGTAGTAGTCGTTAGTACTAGCAGCATAGGCGGGAGCGGTAATGCTCCACAGGCTGAGGCTCACTAGCCCGATTGCAAGCACTCGCTTGAAACCCTTTATTAGGCTTTTTGATAAATTATTCATTAGTTTAAAGTCTCCTTGCGGATTCATCTGCCTCGCTCAGTATAAGAAGACTCTCTTTCAGCGACTATCCATCGAAAGAGAGTCTTCCAAGCACGGCAGCTCAATCATTGGAAGGAGGTTTCTCTCTACATTTTAACAGAGGTCTGTTTTAACAGATCTATCTTGACTGGCCGCTGGCGTAGGCGATCGCGCTATCTCTAAAGCCATTCACATCTTTAAAGGCAGAAGCACTTTCCACATCCAATTTTTGAACGACGCTAAACGTACCATCTGTTTCCAAAACAACGGCGTCAATATCTTCTATGCTAGCGGTGCCGTTAACTCGAATGGCTGCTAGAATCTCACCTTTAGCTACTCTCTTGTCGGTCATAATATCTTCTAGCAGCTTGCCTTTAAACACCAAAAGGCTAGGCTCTGCCTTGACTAGCTTTTGAATGGCGTTAGAGCGCACCGAAAGCCAGGTAATGGCATATTGAAACGTAACCAGTAGGCCAATTGCTACCATCGACTGAACAAAAGAAGTACTTTTATTTAGGAACGCACTTGCCAGCATAGAGCCAAAGGCAATCGTAACCACAAAATCGAAGCTGTTCCATTTGGACAACGTACGCTTTCCTGATATCCGTAGCCATACAATTAGCCCAATGTAGGTGAGCGTACCTGCGATCAAGGTATGAGCCAGAGCGCTCCAACTACCAAATAGGCTGTCTGACAAAGAATAATCCATTTTGAGGTCACTACTGATGTGTTTCACTAGTGGCAAAGGGGCACAATTAATCGTAAGGTATGCGCCCTTTAGCGGTTATCTCTACAGCGATAGAGAATGGTTAGTCTGATGCTCGTAGCTGCTGAGCCGTATGAGTGGCGCGGCTGCCGATATGCTCCAACACATCACTAGCTTTATTTTTGATGTTTTGCTGTATTTTATTGAGGCGATCGCGCCCCTTCTTCAGAGGAGAGAGCCCTACCTCCTTAATCTCAGACAGTCGCGACTGAGCCTCTCCTACCGCCATGTTTAACTGTCTCTTAAGCTGTTGAATATCTCGTAAAGGCATACGAATAGAGCGATCTTTTTCAGCAGCGTGCCTAGCGGCTTCTATGACCGCATAGGGGTTTATTCGGGAGGGCTCAATAGGGGATGTAATCTTAGTTGGTATTTCATCTACCTCTACAGCACGCATGTTTTCTAGTACCGTCTGTTCTAGTGCCGTCTGTTCTGGCATAGAACGCTCTGGCATAGAAATAGACTGAGCGGGTGCTGCTATCAAAAAGCCTCCTAGCGTGAAGGCACTGAAGCAGATAAAAATAACAGATTTAATGTGCATAGCTTTTGGTCACGTCCTATTTATACTAGCCGCTAGGGGGAAAACTCTCCTCTGAAATTTGACCATCAGGTAGAACCGTTTGGCATAGCTTTGCGTCCCAAAGGACAGTGCCTAAGTTAGCACTGGCTAAGTTAGCCCCGCGCAGGTTGGCGCCTTCTAAGTTGGTGCCTGCTAAATTGCAGCTTTGAAGATTGGCTTTAGGCAGAGAAATTCTAGTTAACATCAGTTCGGGATAAGGATAGCGATAAAAAAGAAGGACAGGTACGCTGAGATTACCAAAATCAATCAGCCCTGTCCTCCGCTATGTCTAGCTTAGAAGAACTCTTTTGCCACGTCGATGACTTCTGCC
>JBHYED010000026.1:0-60598 GCA_051860365.1 Phormidesmis sp. | reverse complement strand
TACCCGTTCTTTGAATTTGTTAGGGCTACGATATACGGCTCTGGGCTTTGCTGCAGGGCCTTTTGTGTGGCGTGCTTATCGATACCACTGGCCGGTTGCCTTTTCATTTCGGCTTAAGTTGCTACCCAGATTGAGGCCTGCGGCTTCTGCGGTCGGTGCAAAGGTGAGAAGCGACAGTGTAGATGCGGCGGCTAAGCCCAGGTTGATTCCTAGCTTGTTCATGGTGTGTCTAGTAGTTATTTAAGAAGGTTTGTGATGTGCTGAAATGCACAAATGTGAGCTAGTTCTAAAGACGCTCACGTTTGTTTTTATACTGCATTTACAAGCTCATAAGGCTCCGTAAAAACCCGTCAGAACAGGCATTAAAGCTTTGTATATTGAGTGCAAAGATTCAGTGAAGAGAGGGAAAACAGTGGACTATCTGTAGAGATGCTTACGACTTAAGGCAGATGACATAGAGCGAATGGCGTAAAGCAAATAGCATAGAATACCTATGTGTTTCCACTGAAAAAGAAGTCAGGGAGCCAGCTACGAATTGTTTCCCATACGTCTGTAGGGCCGATGCCGAAGGCAAGCCAGAGGCCGATTAGGAAGAACATGACGAGGAAGGCTGTTTTGAGGGTGGTTTTGACGACGCCGATAAGCCAGAAAAATACGAGGGCTGCGATCGCCAATGCTCCCAGGGTTAAAACTATCTCCATGTTGCTTCCTTCGGCTCCTTCATGTTCATGCACCTAGCTTGAGTTTAGTGGGTGCGAATGAGTGACTTCATGCCTCAATCAGCCAGTTCCTGATTAGGCCACCGTCGTACCTACCGCCGTGCTGAGTTCGATGATGGCAGTGCGGGCCCACTGATCTACGGCCAGGATGTCTTCTAAGGTTGGGTCTGTGTTGAGGTCTTTTTGATGGCGATCGCACACCTTCTCAATCACCTTTGGAATATCCAAATAGTGAATCTTTTCCTCCAAAAACAGCGCTACTGCCTGCTCATTCGCTGCGTTTAGCACAGCCGTCATGGTGCCGCCCGCGCGGCCTGCTGCGTAGGCTAGATCCATGCAGGGGTATTTGTCATGGTCAGGATCACGGAAGGTAAGATCACCGGACTTGACCAGATCGAGCGGTTCCCAGTCCGTATAGATGCGCTCAGGCCAGGAGAGCGCGTATAGCAAAGGCAGGCGCATATCGGGCCAGCCTAGCTGCGCGAGCATGGACGTATCTTGCAGTTCAATCAGCGAGTGAATAATGCTTTGTGGATGAATGACAATATCAATGTTGTCGTAGTCCATGCCAAAGAGATAGTGCGCTTCAATCACTTCCAGGCCTTTATTCATCAGCGTGGCTGAGTCCACCGTAATTTTGCGACCCATCGACCAGTTCGGATGCTTAATCGCATCAGCCATCGTGACCTTGGGCAAATCTTCTACGGGCCAGTCGCGAAAAGCGCCACCGGAGGCGGTCAGCAAAATTCTGCGTAAGCCTTTATCGGGAACGCCTTGCAGACATTGGAAAATGGCAGAGTGCTCAGAGTCGGCAGGCAGTAGCTTGACGTTGTGCTTTTCAGCAAGCGGCAGGACGACCGGGCCCCCAGCAATCAGGGTTTCTTTATTGGCTAGGGCAATATCTTTCCCCGCTTCAATAGCGGCCAGCGTCGGTAATAGCCCCGCGCAGCCGACGATACCGGTGACGACGGCTTCAGCATCCCCGTAGCGCGCCACTTCAACAACGCCTTCTTCGCCAGCGAGAATGACCGGCTGTGGATCTAAAGATGAAATGGCTTCCTTTAGCTCAGCGACCTTGCTTTTATCGCAAATGGCGACGATTTCAGGCTTAAACTGCATGACCTGCTCGGCTAGCAGCGTCACGTTGCTGCCAGCGGCGATTCCGACTAGCCGAAACTGATCGGGGTGAGACGATACAATATCGAGCGTTTGGGTGCCGATAGAGCCGGTGGAGCCGAGCAGGGTTATCGCTTTCACAGGAAAAATACCGTCCGTAAGGTTTTCTTTCATAATAGAATCAACTGTCACTTACGCCCACTTATCACGTTAGGAGCGATCGCCTTGATGGACGCATTCGCACAGTTTCCGCCCGCTTGGACAAGAAATGCCGTGCACGCCCGACCGTTTGGCTGTCCGAGCTGTGGTGAGGGGAGTCGGGAAGCAAAGGCCGTTTGGTTCAACCGTCGTGCGCCCGTGTTTGAGGGGCGAAAGCGGAAGTGGCAGGAGTTTTATCAGTGTGAGTGCGACTCGGTTTGGTGGGGCTGGAGTTCGGATAGGCCACCGTTGGATTTGAGTAGGCCATCGGATGAGGGGACTTGATTCGTGGTGGATGTGGTGGTGTTGGGCAGCGTGAATATGGATTTGGTGGCTCGGGTAGAGCGGTTGCCGAAGCCGGGTGAAACGCTGATGGGGTCGGAGTTTGCGACAGTGCCGGGTGGTAAAGGGGCGAATCAGACGGTGGCGGTCGCTCGGCTGGGCGTGGAAACAGCGATGGTGGGCCGAGTGGGGGATGATGGGTTTGGTAAAGGGTTGCGCGATCGCCTTCAATCCGAAGACATCGACACCACCGCGCTCAGCATCAGCAAAACGGCACCTTCTGGCACCGCGCTCATTGCCCTTGCGCTAGACAACAATCAAATCATCGTCGTCTCAGGCGCGAATGGTGACGTTAGCGAATCCGATTTAGACCGGCTGACGCCCTACTTTGAGCAGGCAAAAGTCCTTTTACTTCAGTTTGAAATTCCGCTGGCTACTGTACAAAAAGCGGCAGCACTAGCGGCTAAAGCCGGACTGGTTGTGATTGTAGACCCTGCACCTGTACCCGCGAGTGGCGATGTGTTGACGCCTGATTTTTGTAAGCATATTTCGATTTTGACGCCAAATCAGACGGAGGCTGCGCTGCTGACGGAGATGGATGTGGTGGATGTGGACGGGGCGATCGCAGCCGCCGAAACCCTTCAAGGCAAAGGAATAGAAGTCGTTATCATCAAAATGGGCGAGCTAGGCTGCGTTTGCGCCAACGAGAAAGGAAGCTTTAGCGTCCCCGCTTTCCCAGTCATCGTTACTGATACAGTGGCCGCAGGCGATGCTTTCAACGGTGGTTTAGCGGCCAGCTTATGCCGCATGGGCCTTTCTCGTGCTGATATGGCTACAAGATTATCGGATCAAGACTTCATCAGGCCCATAATCAATTACGCTAGCGCTGTCGCTGCACTCGCGGTTACTCAGCCCGGCGCACAGTCCTCTATGCCTACTGCTATTGAAGTAGAAACCTTTCTAAAATCACAGCCTTAAAATCCTATTTATGAATAGTCTTAAGCTGAACAGAAATGCGCTGCCCGGTCTCTATCAGTCATCTGATCAGGCCTCACTAAAAGGACAGTCTTTATACTTTTTAGGACTGCGAACATACTCAATTTTGCTGCTGGCTGCTGCTTTTTGCTCATTTCTATGGCCAGATACGATAGTTGGCGCGGCGATCGCGGTGACGCTATTTGTTATTACGCTGCTAATACTCATTGCATTGAGACTAAACCGCCCAGACGATATTTGGTACAACGGTAGAGCCGTGGCTGAGTCGGTTAAAACAATCTCTTGGCGGTGGTCTATGAGAGCAGAGCCGTTCGATAGTCCTGACTTAGAAACGGCCTTACAGCTCTTTGTTAACGATCTTAAGAACATTCTCAAGCAGAATACAGCTTTATCTAAGAGCCTGCCGGCCAATGCCGGCATTCAGCGCTCAATATCAGACACAATGCGATCAATTCGAGCTTTGCCAGTATTGGATAGACTGAATATATATAAGAGGCAAAGAATTGATGACCAGGCTAGCTGGTATTCTGCCAAATCTGAATTTAATCGGAAGCGAGCAAGGTTTTGGTTTTGGGTTTCAGTGATCCTTCACATTATTGCGATTGCGATGCTGGTGGCCCGCGTTGCAGACCCTACGCTCAAGCTTCCTATTGAGGTTGTTGCAACCGCTGCGAGCGCTGCATTGGCTTGGCTAGAGTCAAAAAAGTATAACGAACTCAATTCATCTTATTCACTCGCTGCTCACGAAATTAGCATTATTAAAGACGAAGCTGATCTCGTTAGAACAGAAGAAGACTTGTCTATGTTTGTTAGAAATAGCGAGAATGCCTTCTCTAGAGAGCATACGCAGTGGGTTGCCAAAAAATCTACGTAGCAATCTCGCTTATTCCTGCTTAACAGGCGCTGCTGTATCCCCCTCCTCCAGGCGTTTCAATCACTATCTCATCACCTGCTGACACCTCAACAGTCGCGGTCGCTGCTAGCTTTCTCGCAACGCCATCAGCCGCTTTAACGGTCGCTTGTCCAGACGTTCCAGCGGTTCCACCCGCTAGCCCAAAGGGTTCAGTGGTGCGTCTTCCTGATAGCAAATTAGCCGTCATTGCCTCTCGAAAGAGAATATGCCGAATAACGCCATTGCCGCCGCTATGATAGCCACTTCCACCACTCTTTTCTCGAATAGAAAATTCTTTTAACAGCACAGGAAAACGTAGCTCTAGCACTTCTGGATCGGTGAGCCGGGAGTTCGTCATGTGCGTTTGTACAGCGTCTGTCCCGTCGAAGTTTGCACCGGCACCGGAACCGCCGCAGATGGTTTCGTAGTATTGGTACTGGCCGTTACCAAAGGTGAAGTTGTTCATGGTGCCTTGAGAGGCAGCGAGTACGCCGAGTGCACCATATAGGGCATCGGTAACAGCCTGGGAGGTTTCGACGTTGCCAGCGACAACGGCGGCGGGATAGGCGGGGTTAAGCATGGAGCCAGTGGGAACCCGGATGTCTAATGGTTTGAGGCATCCGGCATTGAGAGGAATGGGGGCGTCTACCAGGGTGCGGAAGACGTAGAGGACGGCGGCTTTGCAGACGGCAAGTGGAGCGTTGAAGTTGTTGGACTGTTGAGGAGAGGTGCCTAGAAAATCAATGATGGCGCTGTTGTTAGTGGGGTTAAGTGTGATGGAGACATTAATTTGTGCGCCGCAGTCCATGGGGACGGTGCAGTGCGTGGGCTGGGTGTGTTGGGTACAAAGCTGGCTGATGACTTTGCGGACGGCTTGCTCGGCGTTGTTTTGTACGTGCTGCATGTAGGCCTGTACGGTTTGCAGGCCGTATTGTGTGACCATGCGTTGGAGTTCTTGAGCACCTTTGTTGTTGGCAGCAATTTGGGCCTGAAGGTCGGCCAGATTTTGGTCTGGATTGCGGGCTGGGTAGGTGGCAGTTGTGAGGCGATCGCGCAACCCTCTTTCATCCAAAACGCCCTTCTTAACTAGCAGAAAATTATCTAATAAAACCCCTTCCTGCTCTAAAATCGTACTATTCGGCGGCATAGAACCTGGCGTAATCCCACCAATGTCGGCATGGTGGCCGCGTGAAGCGACAAAGAACAAAGGCTGATCACTATTAGAGAATACAGGTGTAATGGCTGTGATATCTGGGAGGTGCGTGCCACCGTTATAAGGATTGTTGGAGATAAATACATCGCCCGGTTGAAAAGGCTTGGATTGGTCGGTGATAAGTGCCTGGACACTTTCGCCCATGGAGCCTAGGTGAACCGGAATGTGTGGCGCGTTGGCGACGAGCTGACCACTGCCGTCGAAGATAGCGCAGGAGAAGTCCAATCGCTCTTTGATGTTGACCGATGAGCTGGTGTTTTGAAGGGTGAAACCCATTTGTTCGGCGATCGCCTGAAACAAGTTATTAAAAATCTCTAGCCGTACAGGATCAGGATCTGCACTCTCATCACTCTGTTGCTGAATATCAGTCATTTTTTCAGCTAGCTGATTCAGCACAAGATCGCCCCTGCCAGTGACGCTCATTTGCCACCCTGGCTCAATAATATTGGTGCCTGTGGCCTCTAAAACAATGGCTGGGCCGACCAGCTTTTGCCCTGGATGTAAATCCTGCCGCTGATATACGGGGGTATCGTGCCACGCATTGGCCGAAAAGAGTGAGACGCGATCGCACTCCGGTGGTGCCATTTCAGGGAGCATAGCGTCACTGACTACCGCTTTGGCTGCGATCGCCTTTGTTTTCCCAATCACTTCTGCGGTAATTGTCGCGACGACCAAGCCTTTATCAGCCAGCGTAATGCCATACTGCTGCTGGTATCGCTGCTCAAACTGCTGACGCATCGTTTCTGCTGACGCAAATTCTACAGCTAAGATAGAATCTGTTCCTTCATAGCGCAGGTGCGCTTGCTTCAACACTTCAATCGTATCGATATCGCACTTTCCTTGCTTTTCAAGGTCGGCGGTTGCAGCTTCAGTTAAAGCCTTTAAAGGCTGGGTTAAATCTGTTTCAAGCGACGCTTCTATTGATTTTTCTTTGAGCACCCGTCTGTCGGCTAAACCCATGCCATATGCGGAGAGCACGCCTGCATAAGGATGGATGAGGATTGTTTTCATACCTAAGTTTTCGGCTAAACGACAGGCATGCTGTCCGCCCGCGGCGCCGAAGCAACAAAGGGTGTAGTCGCCGACATCGTATCCGCGCTGAACAGATATTTTTTTGATGGCGTTGGTCATATTATTGATTGCGATCGCTAAAAATCCCTCAGCCACTTGCTCTGGAGAATTCTTAATGCCTGTAGAATCTTGTATTTGCTCAGCGAGCTTAGAAAATTGAGCCCGCACACTTTTGCGATCTAATGGCTGATCGCCTTTAGTCCCAAAGACTTGAGGGAAAAACTGTGGCTGAATTTTACCGACCATTACGTTACAGTCTGTTACGGCGAGCGGGCCGTTATTGCGATAGCAGGTTGGGCCAGGATGTGCGCCTGCTGACGCGGGGCCAACTTTGTAGCGATCGCCATCAAACTCCAGCACCGAGCCTCCGCCCGCTGCCACCGTATGAATCGACATCATCGGCGCGCGCATCCGCACGCCAGCCACTTCTGTTTCGAATGCACGCTCATAGCTTCCGTCGTTCTCTCCATTGAAATGTGCAACATCTGTAGAGGTACCGCCCATATCGAAAGTGATAATTTTGTCGTAACCTGCAATGCGGCTAGTTTGTACCGCGCCCACAATGCCGCCTGCTGGCCCAGAGAGAATGCTATCTTTTCCTTGAAAAAACTGAGCAGGCGTAAGGCCGCCGTTGGACTGCATAAACAAGATTTGCGGCTGAGCACTGCCATCCGCAGATAGCGACTTTTCTATGCGGTTTACATATCGGCGAAGCAGCGGGGAGAGATAGGCATCAACAACGGTTGTGTCGCCACGACTCACCCATTTGATGAGCGGGCTAACTTGGTGAGAAATAGAGATTTGAGCAAAGCCGGCTTTTCGAGCGAGTACTGCGATTTGTTGTTCGTGATTTGAATAACGGTAGCCGTGGACGAAGGCGATCGCACAGGCTCGAATCCCTTCATCATAAGCCGCTTTTAAATTCTTAAGTACCTGTTCTTCAACCTCAGGCGTAATCGCCCTAAGTACCTCACCTTCTGAGGTTATCCGCTCATCCACCTCAATCACTTTTTCATAAAGCATCTCAGGTAAAACAATCTCTCTGGCAAAAATGTCAGGTCGGTTTTGATAGCCAATGCGCAGGCCATCTCGGAAGCCTTTAGTCGTGACAAACAGCGTGCGATCGCCTTTCCGTTCCAACAAAGCATTCGTTGCCACCGTCGTTCCCATCTTCACCACCGAAATCTTTTCAGCCGGAATCGGCTCGCCCTTTGCCACTTCTAGCAGCTCACGAATCCCTTGAATCGGCGCATCCTCGTAGCGCTCAGGATTCTCGGATAGCAGCTTATGCACGCAGGTCGTGCCATCGGGGCGCTGCGCAACAATATCGGTAAAGGTACCGCCACGGTCAATCCAAAACTGCCACTGGTTCGTTGTCAAAGAGTTTGTATCAGACATTTGCTTTTCTCTCATCTGTGTGAATACAATCTACAGGGCGGCTAAAATAGCGGCAATGGTTATTTGATTAACTCAAGATATTGACTCAGATATAGTAGTAAGGCTGTAGATTATGAAAACACTGCTCGAAGACAACATAGAGATTCGTCAGATCTGTTATTTTTTGACAGTGGTTGAGTGCAACAACAGCTTTAGCCAGGCGGCTGAGCGACTGCAAATTGATCAGCCACCGCTCAGTCAGCGAATAAAGTCTCTTGAAAGGCGACTGAACGTGACGCTGTTTGATCGGCGCAGGCGTCCGGTGCATTTGACGGCGGCGGGCAGGGTGTTTTGGGAAGAGTCACAGAAGGCGATCGCACAGCTAGAGAAGGCGATCGCGCAGGCCGGACGTGCAGAAAAAGGCGACATTGGACACCTCACCGTCGGGCTCGCGAGTTCGGCGGCCAACGGAATATTCTCCGATTTGCTACGGAAATTTCGGATGTCTCATTCGCAGGTGACAGTGGCTCTCAAAGAGCTAACTGCTGAACAACAGATTCAAGCCTTGGAGGCTCGGCAATTAGATATTGGCTTTGAGGTAATATCGCCATCGCAGTTAGAAAACCGTGGCCTGCGCTGGCAGGTCGTTACTGAAGAATCGCTGGTGGTTGTTTTACCAGAAGGTCATTCACTGACGGCGAAGAAAACTGTCGCACTCACGGCGCTTGCCGCAGAGCCGCTAATTTTGCCAAACGTGCAGGCATTTCCGTTTTACCAAGCATTCATGGACGAGTGCTCAGCGGCTGGGTTTGAGCCGCAGATTATAGAAAGTACAACGGCAACCTGGATGCTGTCGATTTTAGGCCTGGTGGCGGCTGGCGTTGGGCTGGCAATTTTGCCGAGCAATGTTTTGAACCTTCAGCGCAAAGGCGTCGTGTATCGAGAGATCTCTGGGCTGAATTTGACGCGGCAAATAGTGGCTGTATGGCGCAAAGAGCATAATTCTGCGACGCTGAAGCAGTTTTTAGAAATGTTGGCAGATAGATAGCGCTCCCGATAAAAGATTTATAATTATAGTGATTGTTCGCTTAGTCACATCATGGATCGAACCGTACTGGTTTGCCAAAATACAGTTTGTAGAAAGCAAGGCTCGCCAAAGGTGTTAGAGGCGTTGGCAGCGCAGGTACCTGAAGATATTTCGGTGACAGGTTCGGGTTGCCTAGGGCAGTGCGGCAGCGGCCCAACCGTACTGATATTGCCAGAGCAAACGTGGTGCCTTCACGTTCAGCCGTATTTGGTGCCTAGCGTGATAAAGCAGCATCTTGAAGGCACAAACAACAAAACAAAATCAACTGGCCGTAGCGGTCTACGTATCTGGCTTTTTGCTTTAGGCTTGAGCCTTGCAATTATTGGCTTACTGACTTGGGTATTGGCGCAGCAAACCTATTATTTCTAGTCATGCGCGATCGCCTTGCAATCAGTTGGTTCGTAATGCTTCACCCTGCTTCGGTGAGGGCGCTGAAGGAATAGCAGATGACGCTGATTATCTTGATCCTTGGCTACGCTGGTTGCTAAAGCCATTTTGGGTTGTCGCTTCAGTCGCAAAGTCTCCCGAAGCCCTTAAAGAGAAGCTTGCTAAAACACTCTTACAAGCTGAAGATCTGAAGATTATCTCTGTTTGGAGTCCTAGCTTTTTGACGGCACAGCTAGATTATATTCAGACGAATAGAGAGCGGCTGAATGGGTACGTGTCGGAAGCGCGATCGCCTCTCCTTCTCCCATCTAAAATTCCTCGGGCCACGCTATGGCCGCATCTCAAACTCATTTCCTGTTGGGATAGTATAAGCTGCAATACCCTGATGTATTGGCATTCCATTTATATACAAAAAAGCTATGCAAATGTTTGATCCTGCATAGCAAAAGTGTTGCTGATTCGCTCAAGTTCGGGCTGTGATTCTTTAACCGAAGCGACCAGAAACGTAGTCGCGCGTGTATTCTTCTTTGGGATTGCTGAAGATATTTTGAGTTTTGTCGTACTCAACAAGGTAGCCCATTTTGCCGCCTTGCTCTGTGGCAACGGCGTTGAAGAATGCGGTGCGATCGCTTACTCGAGACGCCTGCTGCATGTTGTGCGTCACAATTACAATCGTATAGCGCTGCTTTAGCTCGTTCATCAGATCTTCTACCTTAATCGTAGAAATGGGATCGAGTGCAGAGCACGGCTCGTCCATTAAAATCACTTCAGGTTCAATCGCGATCGCGCGCGCGATGCAAAGCCTTTGCTGCTGACCACCTGAAAGGCCCAGTCCGCTCTCTCTTAGCTTGTCTTTTACTTCATCCCACAGGGCCGCCCCTTTTAACGACTTCTCCACCAGCTCATCCATATTCCCCTGGTAGCCGTTGATTTTTGCGCCAAAGGTAATGTTGTCGTAAATTGACTTAGGAAACGGATTTGGCTTTTGAAACACCATGCCAACGCGGCGACGCAGCTCGACAGGATCGACCCTTTTCCCCTGAATGTCTTCGCCATCAAAAGTAATTCTTCCTTCAACACGAGCGCTCGGAATCAGATCGTTCATGCGGTTAAAGCAGCGCAAAATTGTACTTTTACCACAGCCAGACGGGCCAATAAAGGCCACCACTTCATTCTGAGGAATATCGAGATAAACGTCTTTAACCGCGAGATTACTGCCGTAGTACACCGAGACTTTTTCAGCCTTGAGTGCCACTTTAGAGGTCACGTCTGTAATCGTTGAAGAAGGGATAGGGATTGGCATGGGATGGAACCTAAAAATGGACTTATGAAGTGGGTGAATAAAAGCGGGAGTGCGTATGTAAGCGAGCTATCTTGTATCTTACTGCTGCTTTTGGAACTTATTGCGCAGGTATATGGCGATCGCATTCATCATCAACAGCATCGTCATCAGCACAATGATGCCCGAGGCCGCAATGTGGTGAAACTCCTCCTGCGGACGGGCGACCCAATTATAAATTTGGATGGGCATCGCGGTGAACTGCGACTGCAAGCCAGCCGGTGAAAGTGGCGGCGTAAAGGAGATAAATACAGCAGCACCGACTGCAATCAGCGGCGCAGTTTCTCCAATTGCCCGAGAAAGCGCCAAAATAACGCCCGTGAGAATTCCAGGCATTGCCGCTGGCAGAACATGGCTCCAAACCACCTGCCAGCGATTGGCACCTAGGGCATAACCCGCTAGCCGCATACTGCTGGGTACCGCTCGCAGCGCCTCACGCGTTGCTACGATAATCACCGGCAAAATTAACAGAGAGAGTGTTAGGGCTCCGGAGAGTACGCTGCGTCCGCCGGTAATGGGTTCAAAAATGCGGACAAAAACGGCGAGGCCGAGCAGTCCATAAATAATAGAGGGAACGCCTGCTAGATTGCCGATGTTGATTTCAACAATGCGCATGAACCAGTTGTCTTCAGAAAATTCTTCGAGAAAAATGCCTGCACCCACGCCCACCGGAAAAGAGATGGCAGCAACAGCGGCCATTAGCCATATGGTGCCGATCAGCGCTGGGAAAACGCCCGCTCTTTTTGCTCTGCCCGAAGGCAAGCTTTGAAGAAAGTCGAGATTGAGCGTGCCGATACCATCTATCAAAATGGTAAGGAGCAGCCAGGCTAAAATGGCAACGGCAATACCGGTTGCGGCCCAAGCAGCGGCAGCAAAAATGCGGTCGGTCAGGTAGCGACCTGAGACATTTGCCTTAAATTGGCTGTGGACGGGAGCCGGATTTTCAGTTGGCCGAGAAGAGATTTTTGAATCCATTACAAAACCTACGGTCTGCGTTTATATCAATTGTGCTGTTTGAACAAGATGGCTAAACAAAAAAAGGCTTAGTCGTACTTTTCGCGGAAGCGGCGAACGAACCAGAAGCTAAAGACGTTTAGCACTAGCGTGATTAGAAATAGCGTCATGCCCACTGCAAAAATGGTTTTGTACTCAGTCGTACCGTGAGACGCATCGCCTGAAGTGACCTGCACAATGAAAGAAGTCATGGTCATCACCGGGACAAAGGGATCAAATCCTAGTCTTGGGTTAGCACCGGCTGCTAGCGTCACAATCATGGTTTCACCAATGGCGCGAGATACGGCTAAAATCAGCGAAGAGACAATGCCAGAAAGTGCAGCGGGTAAAATAACTGACGTCACCGTTTCGCGCTTAGTGGCCCCTAAGGCATAAGCACCGTCTTTAAGGCTACGAGGCACCGAATAAAGCGCATCTTCACTTAAAGAAGCCACCATCGGTGTGACCATTACACCCAGGACTAGTCCGGCACTCAGCGCGTTGAAGCCTTGTAAGTTAGGTAAAAAGCGCTGTAAAAAAGGGGTGACCGTCAGCAGGGCGAAGTAGCCATACACAACGGTGGGGACGCCTGCCAGAATTTCGAGGATGGGCTTGAGAATTTTGCGCGTTTTGGGTGAGGCGTATTCGCTCAGGCAGATGGCGGCGAGCAGGCCCAGGGGCGCTGCTACCAAAAGGGAGATCACCGAGATCATGACGGTAGCGCTAACCAGCACAAAGATACCAAACTGCTTGCTGGCAAACAGTGGCGTCCATTTGGTGTCGGTTAAAAATTGAGATAAGGGAATTTCTTGGAGGAAGGCGATCGCCTCAAAAATTAGCGTCGCCACAATCCCAACTGTCGTAAAAATAGAAATCGCGGCAAACGCACCGCAGATAAATTTAACGACGGCTTGAATCAGCTTTGCGCGATCGCGCTTCGGCTTCCAATTTCCAGTCGCAATATCAAGAGGAGCATCAGCAGTCATTCTTTGAAAGCCTCGGAATATGAATAGAATCAATTGCAGTGAGAGGGCTACGGCATCACCGCGCCCCCAATATAGACCGAAAAGATCCGCAGATATAAAGGAACATTTGCTCATCAAAGCAGCCATTTCTGTCGCAAAGCCTAGACGGGATCTCTGCCTAGCTTAGCTTCTTCAACGCGGGCCCTAGACTCAGCAAGATCAGCGTCAGGCAGCGCAATGTAGCCAACCTCTTCAACCAGTTCACCATTCTCTTCAGTAAGATGAAAGTCAACAAACGCCTTCACCTGAGGCTTGGTGTCATACGCCTCCTTCTTTACATAGAAGAACAAAGGGCGAGACATCGGGTTGTAAGAGCCATCTGCAATCGTTTCAGTAGAAGGGGCAACGCACTCACCGTCTTCATTCTCAACTTCCAGCGACTTAAGCGCGCCCTGATTCTCTTCGTAGTAGGCGTAGCCAAAATAGCCCAAGCTACCGCTAGAGCCTTCCACACCGTTTACGATCACGTTGTCGTCTTCGCTGGCGGTGTAGTCACCACGGCTAGCGCCTTCTTCACCATTTACTTCGTCAGTAAAGTAGTCAAACGTACCCGAGGCAGGGCCAGGGCCAAACAGCTCAAGCGGCTGATCTGGAAAGTCCGGATCGACCTGATTCCAGTTATTAATGGTGTTTTCTGACTCGGGCGCCCACATAGTGTTGATTTGCTCAACGGTGACACACTGAGCAAAGTCGTTTTCGTTGTTAACCACCAGTGTGATGCCGTCGTAAGCGATAGGCACTTCTACAAACTCAATGCCAGCCGCGTCACACAGCGCAATTTCTTCGTCTTTAATTTGGCGCGACGCGTTAGAAATGTCCGTTTCGCCTGCACAGAACTTTTTAAAGCCGCCACCAGAGCCAGAAATACCGACCGTGACGCGAGAGTCGGGGTTTGCGGCCATGAATTCCTCAGCCATGGCTTCAGAGATAGGATAGCTGGTGCTAGAACCATCAATTTGAATATCGCCAGAGACGCCTGCGCCAGCAGATGCTGCATCGCCGCCGGACGCATCACTGCCACCACAGGCCGTGAGGCTAGCAGCCAGCGCTAGAATAGAAACAGAATACGCCAGACGAGCTGGGCAAGCCGTAAATTTCATGGAACCTATCACTCCTTAAATACCGTTTTAGGGGCCGTTTTGAGGGCCGTTTGTGTAGTTTTTACGTATATGTACACAGTCGCATTCTGCATGAAACCTACCGCTTATAAGTAAAGGGCAGGTTAAGGTATGACCGCTTTACACGCACTTTACTAATGATTTGAATAGCTAAAGAAGATACCGTATGTACGCTGTGATTTATGACGGAAACTGCAATTTATGCGTCACGCTAGTGCAGCTACTAGAAAAAATGGATAAAGGTCAGCAGTTTCGCTACGTGCCAATGCAGGATGAACTAACGCTAGCGCGTTTTGAGGTCACCTCCGCTGACTGCGAGCTAGGAATGCTGCTGATTGATTTGGACGCTGAGGGCAACCCTACAGAACGCCGCTGGCAGGGCAGTGATGCGGCTGAAGAAATTGGCCACTTGCTGCCGATGGGGGCTGCCTTTGTGCAAGCCTATCGCGCTATGCCAGGGATAAAGCCTGCGGGCGATAAGACCTATGAGTTTGTTCGGGATAACCGCTATCGGCTCTTTGGAAAGCGAGGTGAGACCTATGATTCTGCCTACCCTTGTGGCGATGGAAAGTGCGGAACCTAACGTTTATGGCCCAGTAAAAATAACTTGCTCTAGATCTTTACGGCTAAGAGAGTACTTGAAAACGCGCTGAATCTGATCGCCGTTGCTGCTGGTGTAGTTGACGACGATGGAGTCGGTGTCTAGAAGTAAGTCGGCTGACCAGTTTTCACGAGCCATTGTCCACTTACTGATGTTTTCGGTGTCCCTTTCACATCCCTGATCGCGTAGCCAAGCTTCAATGGCTGGGAGGGGATAGCTGTAGAGCGGCTCAGTTGCAGATGGCATGGCTTCGACTACGCTCAGCTAACAGGCTGAGGGATAAGGGGCTGTAAGGAAAATTATTCAGAGAGAATAGTGGGCGCGGTGATTGGCGAAGACAGTGGTTCGGGCAATAGCCAGGGCTCCTGTGGAAATTCTGGCGGGAATTTTGGCAGTGGCTCAATGCGCTCATCGGTGATGGTGGGCGCGGCCAATGGGAAGGCGGTGTCTGCGGCGGTTTCTGATGAGGGTGAGAATAGATCTAGATTGGTGGTGATTGACTCTTTGTTCGTGAGGCTGAGGGTGACCACCAATATAAGGCACGCAATAAAGGTGATGCCTAGGATGAATAGCGCAAAGAACTCTCCGGCAGAGAGCGGGCGATCGGTGGGATCGATGTAGGCGTTGGTGCTGTATTTTTTCCCTTCGGGGGCTTTAGCTGTGCTGACATCTTCCATCAGTGGCTGGATGACGGAGATGCGTGAGAAGCCGGTTTTGTAGTCGTAGGTGAGGCGCTTTTCGGGGCTGCTGAGGGTGGCGTAGGCTTCGTTGAGAGCTTGGAATTTGGGGATGGCGATCGCGCTTTCCAGTTCAGTCGTATCGGGATGGTACAGCTTGCTCAAATCGCGATAAGCCCGGCGGATATCTTGCACAGATGCGTTAGGTCTTAGTGCTAGCAGGTCATAGTAACTAGGTTTTGTGGTCTGCGTTCTTTTTTGAAAAGGCTCGCCTGCTACATTTTTAGTCATATTTTTTCATGCGCCTCCTCTTTTTTAGAGTAGATGAACCCTTTTTTAGAGTAGATGAACCCAGATAGATGAACTCAGACAGATAAACCCAGATTTTATCTAAACGGCCTGCCATGTCTGCTCGTGCGTAAGACGGATTTGCGCCAGGGTAAAGACGACTGGAATTACCCGAGCGTAGTTAGTCGCGATCGCCCGCCAGCCTAAATCTGCAAGAAACCATGTCCACAGCGCGGGGCCAAGGCAAGACAGCAGACCGCGCGTTGTTCCATATCTGACCGAAGCCTTTGCCATGCCTTGCGTCGCCAGGTTCGCGGCAGTGCGGGACTGTACCCGAGCGGCGATTGAAAGCCCACCTTTAACCAGGGCCTGTTTGGCCACCTGATATTGAGCCAGATGGAGCGCAAACTGTCGGGCGATTTGATTGAGCAGCCAGGGGCGAATGACGGCGCTAAGGGCGATCGCGCTGCCACCTTTGGCCAATAGAGAAAGCGGATTCTCTTTGAGGACGTGAGGGAGCTGATCGAATTCTTGGGTGGAGATGATCGCCTGACGAACCTGCTTTTCCACGCTCCGTTTCTCCGCTTTTGGTAGCCGATGCCAGGTTTTCTCTAGCAGCACCAAAAACACTTCAGACTCCAGCTCAGACACGTTAAGCTCTTCGTACTGGCGAATGTGAAGATGGCGGCACACGCGCAGCAGCGTTTGGCGATAGCTCACCTGCTGCGTCCGCTTTTGCAGCACGGCGAGGCCATCGGCAGCTAAGTAGCGAAACCGCTGGTCGAGCAAATCAATTTGACGGCTGCGATTGTATTTGCTTACGTCTACCGGCTGAGGCGTGCAGAGATAGTCTAAGGGGTTGAACTTAGGCTGAAACAGAAGCTGCGTCATCATTTGCAGCTCATCATCTGTGGCCAGCTCTAATCCACTCCTTAATTCATCCACTGTTCGGTATCCCTTGCGTGTCCGCAGGCATGTGTGTCGGTAGGTAAGCGTACAGGCAGATAAGATGCCTCTAGCCGCTTACTCTTATATATAAGTCATTAGTATACGAGTAGGCAGGGCAATTTATGTGGGATGTAGCCATCATTGGCACGGGCCTGAGCGGAGTAACCTGCGGGCGACAGTTGCAGGCCGCAGGTCTGCGGGTGTGCTTGCTCGATAAGTCTAGGGGGCTAGGCGGACGGATGGCGACGCGGCGAGTGAGCGGTCACTCGAAGAATGATTTACGAATAGACCATGGCCTGCGGTACTGGGAGCCGCAGAGTGAGGGGCTTCAGGCGTTGACGAATGAGCTGGCAGCAGCAAAGGTGCTGAAGCCTTGGAGTGCTAGCTTTTATGAAATTCAGCAGGTGGGGGTGACGACGCCTGTGGAGACAAGCGGGCCGCGCTATGTAGCTGAAATGGGAATGAGTGCGATCGCCAAATATCTCACCAAGAATTTCACCCCAGGCGAAAATCTGCTCACGAACCACCGAGCGGTGAGCCTGCGCTATCAGGACGGCGGCTGGCAAATTGAGTGCGAGGAAGGGCAGGTCGTGAAGGCTAAGAAGTGTGCGATCGCTATCCCGGCCCCCCAAGCTGCCGAGCTTCTCCAAAACTCAGACACCCCCGAAGACCACTCAGAAACCATTGACCATCTTAAGGCAGTCACTTACCTTCCTTGTCTTACAGCAATGGCGGGCTACCACAGTCGCTACAGCAGCCAGATGGGCGAACTCGATCCAAAAGGATGGGCCGTGACTGATTTAGTCGGCACCTCTACCGACTGGATTGCCTTAGACAGCAGCAAGCGAAGCGCTCCAGGCCCGCCTGTCATTGTCATTCATAGCAAAGTCAACTTTGCCAAACAGTACATAGACTCAGGCGATTTACAGCCCGCTGCCTCCGTATTACTTCGCGCCAACGCCCGTAAATTTGCCGACTGGATCGCTCAGCCCGAATGGTTTCAAATTCACCGCTGGCGCTACGCCTACATCGAAAACCCTTACCCTGCTTCCGTTTTGAACGCTAGCGAAGCACTGGCCTGCGGCGGCGACTGGTGTGTTCCCCCCAATCAACAGTCATCCACCTTGCAACCTATCGATCAAGCCTATCTATCGGGCATCGCGCTGAGCGAAACGCTACACCACGGAAGACCATAGATATACCTTAATGAAGTGCCCTGGCAAGCGACAATACATTTACTATTTACAAGGACTCTAGCTTTGGAATTAATGAACAATACCCCTTCCACCGAGCCTGCACAGTGCCCCTTTCGGGGTACCCGCATCGGCGGCGCGCTTGGATCCAAACCGCAAACAGATGACTGGTGGCCAAACCGGCTTCAGGTCGAGCTGCTCCACCAAAACTCGCCCCAAGCCAACCCACTGCGAGATTTTGATAGCAAAGCAGCTTTCGAGAAAATTAACTTTGAACAGTTAAAAAATGACATTAAAGCGCTGCTGACAGACTCAAAAGACTGGTGGCCAGCCGACTATGGCAACTACGGCCCTCAAATGGTTCGCATGGCGTGGCACGCTGCGGGCACCTACCGAATTGCTGACGGTCGCGGTGGCGCGGCTCAAGGTATGCAGCGCTTTGCCCCCATCAACTCATGGTGGGACAACGGCAACACTGACAAATCACGACGGCTGCTCTGGCCCATCAAGCAGAAGTACGGTGCAGCTTTGAGTTGGGCTGACCTGATGGTACTAACTGGCAACTGCTCGCTTGAGATCATGGGTTTAAAAACCTTCGGCTTTGGCGGTGGCCGCGTGGATGCGTGGGAGCCAGATCGTTCTACTTACTGGGGCGCTGAGTTTTGGGATGGCAAGCCGATGGACGAGGTAGAAAATCAGGAACATCCTGGCCATCCTGATAACATGGTCACCCGTGACATCCGATGGGTTGGCAAGCCAGACGAGGAATACTATGACCTTGAAAACCCACTAGCGGCTTCGCACCAGGCGCTCATTTACGTCAACCCAGAAGGGCCAAACGGCGAAGGCGACCCACAGGCCTCAGCGAGAGACATTCGCGAAACGTTTGCACGAATGGCGATGGGTGACGAGGAAACCGTTGCGCTCATTGCAGGCGGTCATGCCTTTGGAAAAAGTCACGGTATGGTGTCATCAGACAAAATTGGCCCTGCACCAGAAGGCGCACCCATGCAGGCGATGGGCCTGGGATGGCAGAACCCCGAAGGGACTGGCAACGCCGAGTATACGATGACAAATGGCATCGAAGGATCGTGGACGCCAGACCCAACACAATGGGACAACAAATACTTAGAAAATCTATTTAAGTACGAGTGGGAAAAGACAGAAAGCCCCTCTGGTGCGGTTCAATGGACGCCGAGCAATCCTGATGCGCCGAAGACGCCGGATGCGCACAAGCCAGGGGTTGAACATGCGTTGATGATGATGACTTCGGACATTGCGCTGAAGGTTGATTCGGACTACAAGGCGATCTGCGATCGCTTCTTAAATGATTTCGATTACTTCAGCGATACGTTTTCCCGAGCCTGGTACAAGCTAGTTCATCGAGATATGGGCCCCAAAACTCGCTATCTCGGCCCAGAAGTTGCAGCAGAAGAGTTGATCTGGCAAGACCCCATCCCAACGCTCGATCACGAGGTTGTGGATGAAGCCGATATCAGTGCTTTGAAAGGTCAGCTTTTGGCCAGTGGGCTTTCGGTTTCGGCGCTCGTGTCAGCGGCCTGGTCATCGGCATCGACCTATCGCAACTCTGACAAGCGCGGCGGCGCAAACGGTGCACGCGTTCGCCTAAGTCCTCAAAAAGACTGGAAGGTGAATCGCTCACCGGAGCTAGCTGAAGTGCTATCGACCTTGGAGGGCATTCAATCAGCCTTCAATAGCGCTCAGTCTGGCAACAAGAAAATTTCGATGGCAGATCTTGTTGTGCTTGGCGGCTGCGCTGGCGTCGAGAAATCTGCAAAAGATGCGGGCGTTGATGTCAGCGTGCCGTTCACACCAGGGCGGATGGATTCGACTCAGGAACAGACGGATGTTGAGAGCTTTGAGTGGCTGAAGCCGGTTTCGGATGGGTTCAGAAACTATCACAATGAGGCCGTGGGCTACAAGGTAAAGGCGGAGCGGATCTTCCTTGACCGGGCGCAGCTCCTCACGCTCACCGCGCCTGAGTGGACGGTGCTGGTCGGCGGACTTCGCGCGCTTGACCAAAATTATGACCATTCTAAGCACGGTGTCTTTACCGATCGGCCTGGCGTGTTGACCAATGACTTTTTCCGCGTGCTGGTGAGTATGGACTATGAGTGGAAGCCGGTGGATAATCGCGAGATGGTGTTTGATATTTGCGATCGCAACACAGGTGAAACCAAGTACACCGCCACCCGCTGCGATCTCATCTTCGGCTCAAATTCAGAGCTTCGTCAGGTGGTTGAAGTCTATGGTGCTGATGACGGCCATGAGCGTATGGTCAAAGACTTTGTGGCAGCCTGGAACAAGGTAATGATGCTTGATCGCTTCGACGTTCTCAACTAACGAATCCGCTAAAGCAAGATAAGTTCAAAACATTACGCTTTGCATTACGCTTTGGGGGCTGAGACGTCACTTACGGGACTGATCAGTCCTCGAAGCATAAAACGACCTCATTTGATGCCTTTTAATGGGGCCTCAATCTTCAAGCCTCGCTTGTTTCTCAACCGATATTTACGTTGATATTCACGGCGCTGCTTCGTCACTTCGTACAACACAATTCCAGATGTGGTTCCTAAGTTGAGGCTCTCAATCATGCCAAACATTGGAATGCTCACGCACATATCGCTATGCTCTACGGCAAGATCGCTGATGCCTCTAGATTCATTCCCAAACCATACAGCTAGCTTGGTATAGGTCGTGTAGTCAGCTTCATCTAAAACGACGTTTTTAGCGCCTTTTCTGTGTGGAGACGTGACAATAGACGCAAAACGGTTTTGTTCTAGATGCTCAATGCACGCTTTGGTGCTATCAAATCTTTTAACAAAGCTCCATTTAATGGCAGATACAGACGTCTTAGAAAGCGATTTTTTCTCCCGCATTTCTTGCCAGTCATCTGGTAAAGCTTTCTTGGGATCTACGATATAGGCTTTTTCTACGCCTAATGCGTTTACATTCCTAATGATGGTGCCGATGTTCTTGATGTCGCGTGGGTCTTCAATCACAGCGATTAGGTTCTGACATCTGTACGCTTTAATTGCATCTGCGCGCTGTCGAACAGAATCCCTTTGCTTCTCTGTTTTTTCTATTGTCTTCTGATTCATGTCATCCCATTAATTGGCTTTGAGCGCTACCTAAGAGGTGGGTTCCAACGTTCAGATTCAGCGTTAGCATGCCAAATTTGATATCCCAGTAAAATATTCAGACTAACATCAAAAAAAGCTGGCTTCAGCCGTATCATCAGTACTGTTAAGAGTGCCTTTCCTTTTCCTTATTACCTGACACGTCAGCGCTGATATTGCTGCTTACCTTTCTCAATTGGATCAAGCTGCGTTGCCTTCGTTTGTTTGGCGATACGCATGCTGCTAGAGTTTTTCTCTTGATTCGACAAGCCGCGCACCTTGTCGCCTTGTCGATAGGTGCGCTGGCGATCGCGCTTGTCCTATTCATTTACGGCGCTCACTTTAGCGATCGCACCTCTCCCCAAACATCAGCCTCCGCCACGGTCGCCACAGCCCTTTCCTCGACCGCTCAGCCCTTCTCCCAGCCCAAAGAAATTCGCGGCGTTTGGATCACTAACGTCGCCAGCAGCGTTTTATTCGCACCCTGGGGCATTCCCAAAGCGCTAAATCAGCTCGCTGAGATGCACTTCAACACCGTGTATCCGGTAGTGTGGAACCGGGGCCAAACGTTCTACCGTAGCAAAGCGCTAAAGGCCATCACGGGCCAAACCATTGAGCCCTTCATCGCGCTCACGCACCCCAGAGAAGATCCGCTAGAGGAGATGGTGCGCGTCGGCCATCGTAAAGACCTGCGGGTGCTGCCCTGGTTTGAATACGGCTTTATGGTGCCGATGAACTCGAAGCTGGCTCAGCAGCATCCTGACTGGCTAACGTCGCGAAAAAATGGATCTCAGCGGCTTAAAGAAGGCACGTTTGAGGGCGAGGTGCCGTCAAAAGACAAAGGCCTTTTCTCTCGGCTACTGACCAGCGGTGCGCCGACTTATTTAGGCTGGCTCAATCCGCTGCATCCTAGCGTGCAGGGGTTGTTGCTGGGCCTGATTGAAGAGGTGGTGAGCGAGTATGGCGTAGACGGCATTCAGCTAGACGATCACTTTAGTCTACCGGTTGAGTTTGGCTATGACGACTATACGGTGGCGCTGTATCGGGCTGAGCACCAGGGGCAAGCGCCGCCCAGCAATCCGGCTGATCAGGACTGGATTCGCTGGCGGGCAGGAAAACTGAGCAGGTTTGTTAATATTTTGCACGCAACTGTAAAGGCCAATTGCTCGACCTGCATTATTTCGCTGTCGCCGAATCCGGCTAAGTTCGCCTATCGGTTTCATTTGCAGGACTGGCAAACGTGGACGCGCGAAGGTTGGATCGATGAGCTGGTGGTACAAATTTACCGGGATGACTACGCGCAGTTTGAACAGGAGCTGGATAAGCGACCTTTAGCGGAGGCGCGCGATCGCATTCCGGTCAGTATCGGTATTTTGACGGGGACATGGCGGCGTCCGATTTCGTTTGAGCAAATTCGGCAGCAGGTAGAGGGCAGTCGCGATCGCCAATTTTCAGGCGTTTCATTCTTTTACTGGGATACGCTGTGGAGCTACTTTACGCCTGAAGCGCCCCAACGGCGCAGGCAAAACTTTCAAGCGCTCATGGATCAAGCGGTAGAGGAAAACTAACGTGGCTGTTTCTAATTCATCTGAGCCAATGGTTGAGCTGATGACGCAGCGGCTGGTGACCTTTTGCAAAAATCGCGGGCTGAACCCCATTTTGCTGATGGACGGTGCGGTGCTGTGGCTAGGCTGGGTCATCCTCACCTGGCTTGCATTTATAGCCAGCTTGCTCTTTGTCGAGGTAGGCTATCGCAACGATATTTCTTTGATAGATGGCCTGATTGGCGGTTGCTTAGTCGGGGTCGCGCAGTGGCTCATGCTGAAGTCTCACGTACGCGGCGCTTATGGCTGGGTTTTGGTCAGTGCGCTGAGCTGGGGTGCACTAGCGCTGCTGCACATTGGGGCGATTGGCTGGATGGCTCCAGATACGTCTAATTTGCTGGTTAGAGCCTTGTTTGGGCTGTTTTATGGGGGCTATGTGGGCGTTGTGTTGGGTAGCGGGCAGTGGTGGATTTTGCGCCGTCAGGTGGTTCGAGCGTGGCGATGGATTCCGCTGAGTGCAGGGATTTGGTCGGTGGCGATCGCGATCGGTTGGACAATCGGTGGTGGCCTGCGTTTGGCCAGCAATTTGTTTGTCAGTGAGGTCGTGGGGCTGATGATTGCCTGGGGTGCGATCGCCATTCTCTCTGGCCTTGGCATCGTTGGCCTGCTCTACCAAACCGAATCGCCAAACGCTAGCTCAATCGAGCATTGACCGCTGCCAAATCAAAGGCATCTGGATCAAAATCACCGTACTTATCTAGCAGCTCTAAATACGCTGGATCGTCCGTATTTTCTAGCCTGGCCATCAGCTCATCAAAGCCCCAAACGCCGCCCGTATCTTCAGGTGGGCAGGCCGCTGCGCCCGCGAGACAAACGGGTAAATTTTCAGCAATTTCAGCCGCCTCTTCCACTTCAATTCGATGCAGCCAGCCGTTTTTAAAGTCGTATGTATAGTAAAGCGGCTGGCCGTTTAGCGCCGAAATGGCCTCGCTCAGTCCATCGTCTAATCTGCAGGGTAGCTCATCTGCCATACCCATCCGAAACCGATACTCATGCTGGCTTTCCCAGCCCATGACCTGCTGCACCACCGCATGTAGCTCAGCTAAGGAAATTTGAGCAGGCACCTGCACCCGCCGCCACACCTCCGGCTCACTGTCAATCAGCGTGACTCTTAGCTGATAAGTCCTAGCCGACTGTGCCATCACTTGCGCCATCTAAAAAAACCTTGAGATGTACAGCTTCAGCTTAAAGCGCCTCGCCATGCGCTTCTAACCAATCTTGGCCAAGCTGAATCGTAATATCTGACTCCAGGCTGCCCGTACTCTCAACTCGCACCTCACCAACGCCCAAAAACTGCTGAATAGACGAGGCACTCTCAACATCGCCCCGCTGCGCAACAATCCGCGTCTCATCCATTTCTCTATCTAAGCTGCGATCTATAAACACGTTGTAGTAGCCCGTGTCATAAAGGTTGTTAATCAAAGACTGAACGGCCACGTCGTCGTAAGTGCTGTCTTGAATGGCCACCCGTACATTAGACGGATCGGTTTGTTCAGATACTTTGCGAGCACTGCCTAGGCCAAAATACTGCTCAGAAAGCGCGTCGATTTCGGCATAGTTGGGAATCCAATAGCTGAGATCGTAGTTTTCATAGCTGCTAAAGCTTCCAGGCAGCATCAGCATTTGCACATCAGAGCGGTTAGACTGAGCGCCATAGCCCACCAGCGCCACCAGCTCTTCTACCGAAAGATTCGTGTCCACATTTTCTTGAATCACCGACAGAATTTTCGGCAACCGAGCAATCGTCGCCGGATTTAGCGCCTGCTCTACCAGCGCGCTCATAAACATCTGCTGCCGCTGCACTCGGCCAATATCGCCATTATCGTCATAGCGAAAGCGTAAAAACTGTAGCGCTTTGTCTCCATCTAGCCGCTGTTTGCCCGCCTTCAAATTAATGTACAGGTGCTGGCTATCGTCCTGATACTTCATGTCTTTCGGCACGTTCACCTTCACACCGCCAATTGCATCAATCAGCTTTTCAACGCCCTGCACGTTAATCCGAATGTAGCGATCGACCCCCACCCCGCCCATTAATTCACTGACAGCGATCGCACTCATGGCAGGCCCACCATCGCGATTGGCTTCATTAATTTTGGTCACTTGGCCGTTGACGTTTGTGCGCGTATCACGAGGCACCGACATCACCGCAATGCGTTCGTCATGAGGGTCAAAGCGCATCATCAGCATCGTGTCGGAAAGGCCCTCAAAGGAGTTGACGGTGGCGTCATAGCCTTCTCTATCAATGGCGTCGTAGTCCTGAATATCTGAGCTGAGCACCTTTACGCCCAACAGCATGACGTTGACAGGGCGAGTGAGGCGCGGTAGCTGAAGGCTGTTGGCCGTTGCAATTGGTTCATCCTGCGTGAAGACGGCGGCCTCTGCGGCGGAAAGGTTGCTTTGCTGGAGAGGTTTTGTGCCGAGCGAAAGGGCCAAGAAAGCGCCGCCTAAGGCAGAAAGGCTGGCGACACCTGCTAGCAAAACGCTGACGCCAGCCCATTTGGGCATTCGCGCTTTGGGCTTGTACTGACTAGAAGGCCTAGAAGGTGGGCGTTTTTGGGGAGCACGATTAACAAACGACACAAATAATCTCAGGTTATGTGGGCGTATTTTTTGAGTGAGTGAGGCTAGGTAAATTGATACTTAAATTGAGGCTTTAAGTGCGGTCACTTTATCGGTATAAAGGCTGAAAATATTATGTAGACGACCCTTTCGTCAATTTCCATAATTGTTGTATCAGATGTTAGAGGCATTGTTTGTAAAGAGTGTGGCAGCTTTTGGATGAAAGGGGGGCTAGCTAGGGCAAGCGGCGGCTGAGCTGGCTGACGCCTGGTAAGCGAATAGACTGGCCTTTGGCGACGCGGAACATGAGGCTGATGCTGAGCAGGAAGTAGCCTGAGCCAACGAAGCTGCTAGCGAGTAGGAATCGGATGCTGGCTAGTTGGGAGGCCTGGGTGGTGGCTCCGGCACCGAAGAGGGCGATCGCGCTGATACAGCTCAGTCCAATCAGTACCGACAGCCGACTCGCTGCTTTTACCTGTTTCTCTGCTATGTCTTCAGTTACTGCGCGCTCTTCTCCGTAATTTTCTCCATAAAGTGTCCAAAGCGACGGCAAAATCCCGAATACGGGGACAAGGTGAAGATACATGCGCATTTTCTGGAGAGACGGTGCGGCCATAGGCTTTGGCGGTTTAACGGGACGTCAGATGCCTTGAGTAAGGCCTTGCCCTGACGTATCAAAAAAAATCAATACCGCTAGGGTTGCGTTCATAAATCCCAAAAAAGTTACCGCAATAACAGGTAGATCACCCGCTCATCAAAATCACGATGGCGTGCTACTTTCTACAGGCTTTATGCAAGCTGCTACTAGAGCAGAGAAATAACAATGCCGTATTCAATTTCAGATTTATTTTACTTGGGCTGGCCCTTTGCCGCGACTTTTTTAATGCGAGTAGCGATCGCGCTCCTCATTTTCTTTGGCGGTCGTTTTTTTGCTCAGCTCATTCAGCGCCTGGTCAAAAAAACTATGACCCGAGCCCAGCTAGATCCGACGCTGACGGTCTTTGCGGGTAACATCACGTTCTACGGCATAATGGCGATTGTCGTCATCGCCGCACTCAGTCAGCTCGGTGTACAAACCGCTTCTCTGGTGGCCGCGCTGGGTGCAGCAGGCCTAGCGGTTGGCCTGGCGCTACAGGGCTCACTGACCAATTTTGCAGCGGGCATTCTCATTATTATTTTTCATCCCTTTCGCGTGGGCGATGTCATTGAAGTGGGCGCTCACACTGGCAGCGTCACCGAAATTCAGCTATTTACCACGTCTCTCACAACCGGAGACAACCGCACGGTGATTGTGCCGAACAGCCAGCTCACTGAAAATAGCCTGGTGAACTACTCTACGCTCGGCCAGCGGCGGATAGATTTGGTGGCCAGCGTAGACTATGCCGCTGACATTGACCAGGTAAAGCAAATTCTGATGGGTTTGCTGACGGCTGATGAGCGCATTTTGGCAGCGCCAGAGCCTGCGATCGCGCTGTTAGAAATGGCCGATAACAGCCTAGACTTTGCCGTGCGCCCTTGGGTTGAAAACGCGGACTATTGGGCCGTCCGCTGCGACCTGCAAGAAGCGATTAAAAAGCGCCTGGATGCAGAGGGTATCAACATTCCGTTTCCACAGCGTGACGTGCGTATTGTCAGTTCCTCCACAGCGGCTGAAGGCGCTAGCCTCAGCTAGGCGAATCGATTTTTGTGGGCTGCGATACCGGCAGGTTCCTTAAATTCGGTAGACTAGGTACCTATCACAGCCCGTGTCATTAAAGAGAGAGTCTTCAATGCTTGAGTCATACCGCAAACACGTTCAAGACCGCGCCGCTTTGAATGTGCCGCCGCTGCCCTTGGATGCTGAGCAGACGGCTGCCCTTTGCGATTTGCTCAAGAATCCACCGGCTGGAGAAGAAAACTATCTGATGGAATTGCTGTGCGATCGCATTCCCCCTGGTGTTGATCCTGCTAGCTATGTAAAGGCTTCTTTTTTGACTGCGATCGCCCAAGGCGAAACCACCAGCCCCCTCCTCTCTCCAAAGAAGGCCGTTGAACTCCTCGGCACCATGATGGGCGGCTACAACGTCGCCTCGTTGATCGCCCTGCTCAAAGACGATCGCCCCGAAATCGCCCAGCTCGCCGCAGACGCCCTCAAAAAAACCCTCCTCATCTACGACGCCTTCAACGAAGTCATCGAACTGTCTGAAACCAACAGCTACGCCAAGCAGGTCGTAGACGCCTGGGCCAACGCCGAATGGTTTACTAACAAACCCGAAGTCCCCGACGCCATCACCGTCACCGTCTTCAACGTCCCCGGCGAAACCAACACCGACGACCTTTCCCCGGCCCCACACGCCACCACCCGCCCAGACATTCCGCTCCACGCTCAGGTGATGCTAGAGTCCACCATGGACAAGCCGCTAGAAACCCTGGCTGAATTCAAAAAGAAAGGCCACCCCGTCGCCTACGTGGGTGATGTTGTCGGCACCGGCTCCTCCCGCAAATCCGCCATGAACTCCGTGATTTGGCACATCGGCGCAGATATCCCCTTCGTCCCCAACAAGCGCACTGGCGGTTTCATCCTCGGCAACAAAATTGCTCCCATCTTCTTCAATACCGCCGAAGACTCCGGCGCACTCCCGATTGAATGCGATGTGAGCCAGTTCAAAACAGGCGACGTGATCACCATCCACCCCTACAAAGGAGAGATCACGGCGGGCGAAGCGAGTGAATCCGGCAAGGTACTTTCCACCTTCAGCCTCACCCCCGAAACCATCCTCGATGAAGTACGTGCAGGCGGACGCATCCCTCTCATCATTGGCCGTGCCCTCACCGACAAAACCCGCATCGCCCTCGACCTTCCACCCTCCGATCTATTCGTTCGCCCCAGCGCCCCTACAGACACCGGTAAAGGCTTCACCCTCGCCCAAAAAATGGTCGGCAAAGCCTGCGGCCTAACCGGTGTGCGCCCCGGCACCTCCTGCGAACCCCTCATGACCACCGTCGGCTCCCAGGACACCACTGGCCCCATGACCCGCGATGAAATGAAAGAGCTGGCCTGCCTCGGCTTCAGCGCGGGTCTCGTCCTCCAAACCTTCTGCCACACCGCCGCCTACCCCAAACCCGTAGACGTACAAACCCACTCCACGCTGCCTGACTTCTTCGCCTCCCGTGGCGGCGTTGCCCTAGAACCCGGCGACGGCATCATCCACTCCTGGCTCAACAGAATGCTGCTGCCCGACACCGTAGGCACCGGCGGCGACTCCCACACTCGCTTTCCCCTCGGCATCTCCTTCCCCGCAGGCTCTGGTCTAGTCGCCTTTGCTGCCGCCATCGGAGCCATGCCGCTGGACATGCCTGAATCTGTTCTTGTTCGCTTTAAAGGAGAACTTCAGCCTGGAATCACCCTCCGAGATGTTGTGAACGTCATTCCACTAGAAGCCATTAAGCGAGGTCTTCTCACGGTAGAAAAAGAGAACAAAAAGAACGTTTTCTCAGGTCGCATTTTAGAAATAGAAGGTTTGCCCGACCTTAAGCTAGAACAGGCCTTTGAACTCACGGATGCTTCCGCTGAGCGTTCCTGCGGTGGCTGTACTATCAAACTTAGTGAAGAGACTACGGCGGAGTATTTGCGCTCCAACGTTGCTCTCATGAAAAACATGATCGCCCGTGGCTATCACGACGAGCGCACGCTTGCCCGCCGCATCGCTGAAATGGAAAAGTGGCTAGAGAACCCCTCTCTCCTGAGCGCCGACGCCGACGCTGAGTACGCCGAAGTCATCGAAATTGACCTCAACCAGCTCAAAGAGCCTATCGTCGCAGCTCCCAACGACCCTGACAACGTGAAAACGCTCTCCGACGTAGTGGGCGCCAAAATCGATGAAGTCTTTATTGGCTCCTGCATGACCAACATTGGTCACTATCGCGCTGCTGCCAAGGTGCTTGAGAACGAAGGCACCGTGAAAGGACGTCTGTGGATTTGCCCACCGACCCGCATGGATGAAAAGCAGCTTCGTGAAGAAGGCTACTACGGCACCTTCGCCGCTTCAGGCGCTCGCACCGAAATGCCGGGTTGTTCTCTTTGCATGGGCAACCAGGCCCGAGTGGAAGACAATGCCACCGTCTTCTCCACCTCCACCCGAAACTTCAACAACAGAATGGGTAAAGGCGCTCAGGTGTATTTAGGTTCTGCCGAACTTGCTGCCGCCTGTGCGCTACTGGGTAAAATTCCTGATGTGAATCAGTACCTAGAAGTTGTCGCTAGTAAAATTGAGCCGTTTGAAAGTGAGGTGTACCGCTATCTCAACTTCAATGAGATTAAAGGGTTTGAAGATGAGGGTCGGGTACTTCCGAAAGAGGAAGAAGAAAAAATTGAGAAGGAAGCTGTCACAGCCTAATTGCTCAAATGTATTGGTAGAATTTTGGATGACAAAACTTGGCAGCTCCTTAATTATAAGTACCGTCGAGTTTTGTCACGCAGGGCTCTAGTAATGCTGGTAGGTTTGCTATGTAAGTTATGGGTGGTGCCAGTCGTCCACTATTTCTCTCATCACTTTCTTATTAATGCTCTTTCTAACATCTAAAATATCTACGAAAAATCTGGAAAGCTCACGAATTTTGGGCATCTGATTAATTGAACAAACACTCTTTCCAGCATCCTTTTCTAATTCCCACCAAGATTGTTCAGCTTCCATAAGCATTAAAACCAAATAACGTAAGTTTAGAGATAAACTCCATTTCTTCAAACCCGTTGTCAGACAAACAAAGAAGACTAATGCAAATACTATTTAGGCAGGCATCGTAGGCATAGAATAAAACAGCTAGGCTGTTTGCGGTAGTAAAATCTCCTTCTGGAAAGTTATACTTTCTTTCTTCTTTAAATACGGGAAGAACATCTACTTGATTCTTTTCCGGCAGACTGAAAAACGATAGTAGTTCAGCCATACCCCAACAGGAGAAAGCTATACTCTGATGAGCAACCTTCACTAAGGCTTCTCTTTCCTCTGCTGTTACGTTAGGAATTGACATGTGAGATTCTTGTAGAGTATATAAAGACAAAAATATTGTGCCTATGTAGAGACATCGTAATCAGCGCAATGCAAGATAATGAGTAAGAAAGCATATATACGATATCATGAAGCAACAAAAGGAGGCGAACACCATGACGGCAAAACTATCTATGCCTAACTTAGCTGATTTATATGAGCGCGATATTGCTCTGTGGTCAGAGCGGATGGTTGAGCTGCTTTGTGAAGGGAAGTTTGATGAGCTTGATTTAGAGAATTTGATTGATGAGATAGGCGATTTGGGAAAAAGGGAACGCGATCGCCTGCTAAGTTCTATCAGGCTAATTCTGCATCATTTATTGAAGTGGGAATATCAGCCTGAGAAGCGATCGCGTAGCTGGATTCAAACCATTCAAAGAGAACGCGTGAACGTTCAAGACTACTTGGAAGAAACGCCGAGCCTTGTACGAACGATTAATACTGTGGGAATAGAGAAAGTTTATAAAACCGCTCGTAGACATGCCGCGATTGAAACAGATCCATCACTCAAAATATTTCCACCTAACTGTCCGTACAAGTGGGCTCAAATTTTAGATGAAGGCTTTCCACCTAACTCAGCGGACTCCTGAGTTTAGACGGCTGATGGACTCTCTGCCATAAGACAAAATATCCGCTGACTGGTTCCGTAAATGCCTTTTAGCAGATGAGGAACGTGTGCGGGCGAGCTTGTGCTGAATTGAATAGAGTAAGTCTCGCGTTTGATTGATTTGCTGGTACAGTCCAGTTGATAGCGCCAGTAGATGGCAATATTGATTTTTGATAGGCTCTTTTCAATCCTTTTTAACTACAACTATGAGTAATTACATTAGCCGCCGTGACTATGCTGATACGTTTGGGCCGACGGTGGGCGATCGCATCCGCCTAGCCGACACCGAATTATTCCTAGAAGTAGAACAAGACCTGACCACATACGGCGGCACCTACTACGGCGACGAAGTAAAGTTTGGCGGCGGCAAAGTGATTCGAGATGGCATGGGCCAGTCGCCAATTTCGAGAGCAGACGGCGCAGTAGATACTGTGATTACGAACGCGCTGATTTTGGACTGGTGGGGCGTGGTGAAGGCCGATGTGGGGATTAAGGACGGCAATATCGCCAAGATCGGGAAGGCGGGTAATCCTTATACACAAAATGATATTGACATTATTATTGGGCCGAGTACGGAAATTATTGCGGGCGAAGGAAAGATTCTGACGGCGGGAGCGATTGATTCGCACATTCACTTTATTTGCCCGCAGCAGATTGATGTCGCGATCGCATCTGGTGTAACCACTATGCTCGGCGGTGGCACTGGCCCAGCTACCGGCACGCTCGCAACCACCTGCACCCCTGGCGCGTGGAACATTCACCGAATGCTAGAGGCCGCAGAAGCTTTCCCGATAAATCTCGGGTTTATGGGCAAGGGCAACTCTAGTAAGCCAGAGGCGCTAGTAGAACAGATAAACGCTGGGGCGATGAGCCTGAAGCTGCATGAAGACTGGGGGACGACGGCAGCGGCGATTGATAACTGCCTTTCTGTTGCCGATGAATACGATGTGCAGGTGGCGATTCATACCGATTCTCTTAACGAGGCTGGATTTGTTGAAACCACAGTTGCTGCCTTCAAAGATCGGGTGATTCACACCTTTCACACTGAAGGTGCTGGCGGCGGACACTCTCCCGATATTCTCACCGTATGCAAGTACAACAACGTGCTGCCTGCTTCCACCAATCCCACACGGCCCTACACCATCAACACTTTTGACGAGCATAAGGACATGCTGATGGTATGCCATCACCTAGATAAGAACATTCCTGAAGATGTGAAGTTTGCCGAATCCCGGATTCGCAGAGAGACGATTGCCGCCGAGGATTTGCTGCATGATATGGGCGCGTTTAGCATCATGGCCTCTGACTCGCAGGCGATGGGGCGTGTGGGCGAGGTGATTATGCGGACGTGGCAGACGGCACATAAAATGAAAGTGCAGAAAGGACTGTTGCCAAGCCCAAACAATGATAATGAAACGCACGATAATTTTCGGGCGAAGCGGTATGTGGCGAAGTACACGATTAATCCAGCGATCGCACATGGCATTTCTCACTGCGTTGGCTCAGTAGAAGAAGGCAAACTGGCTGACTTGTGCCTATGGAATCCAGCGTTTTTTGGTGTGAAGCCGGATGTTGTCGTGAAAGGTGGCTTTATTGCCTGGGCGCAGATGGGAGATGCGAACGCGAGTATTTCTACGCCGGGGCCAGTGCATATGCGGCCTATGTTTGGCAGCTACGGGAAGGCGATCGCGAGCACCGCTTACACATTTGTCTCCCAGGCCGCGATGGATTTAGGTATTGCCGATCAGGTGGGCTTAAATGCAAATCGCCTGCGTCCGGTGTTCAACACGCGCGAGCTAAAAAAGACAGATTTAAAGCTTAATGGCCTGCTCCCTAATATTGAAGTGACGCCTGAAACGTTTGAAGTAAGAGTTGATGGCAAGCTACTAACCTGTGAACCTGCTGATGTGTTGCCGATGGCTCAACGATACTTTCTGTTTTAAATTTAGTATCACACGATACAACTCTAGAAATCTTGGAGCCATAGGATACCCTCACGTTCAGTAGAAGTGCTGGCAGATCTTCGATGTAGGCTTTCGAGGCGTTTTTTCTAGTGCCAAGAAGTTTTTTGAAAGATAGAAAGGAACTATCTTTTTTATGCCTTGTGAAGAACAACTGTGCATCTGTCTTATGTGTGAGTTAGGGAGTTTGAGAGCGATTTAATGGGAAAACTTGGCAGACGTAAATTTTTGGCATATACCTCCGCAGCAGCGGGTGCCAGCGTATTGTTAAACGCCTGCGGTGGTGGCGCAGACGATGCCGCGACCGATACCAGCAGCGATGCAGCCCCTGCTGGTGGTAGTGATGACGTTATTACCGTAGGCATTTTGCACTCTTTGAGTGGCACGATGGCGATTAGTGAAACCACCGTCGTTGATGCTGAAGAGCTGGCGATTGAAGAGATTAACGCAGCAGGCGGCGTGCTCGGCAAGCAGATTGTTGCTGTTAAAGAAGACGGTGCTTCTGACTGGCCGACATTTGCTGAAAAAGCTGAAAAGCTTATTGACCAAGACGAAGTGGCAGTTGTGTTTGGCTGCTGGACATCAGCGAGTCGCAAGGCTGTGCTGCCTGTATTTGAAGAAAAAGACCACATGCTGTGGTACCCCGTACAGTATGAGGGCCAAGAATGTTCTAAAAACATTTTTTACACAGGCGCAGCGCCTAACCAACAAATTGAGCCTGCTGTAGACTGGCTGCTGGAGAACAAAGGGAAAGAGTTCTTCCTTGTTGGCTCTGACTATGTGTTCCCTCGCACGGCGAACAACATTATTAAAGAGCAGCTCGCGGCCAATGGCGGCACCGTTGTAGGAGAGGACTACCTGCCTTTAGGTAACTCAGAAGTGACGCCAATTATCAATAAAATTAAGCAAGCGCTTCCAGATGGCGGCGTCATCTTCAACAGCTTGAACGGTGACAGCAACGTTGCTTTGTTTAAGCAGATGAAGAGCGCGGGCATGGATCCAGATAATTATCCTGTGATGTCTGTGAGCATTGCAGAAGAAGAAGTCAAGCAAATTGGGCCTGAGTTCTTGGTTGGTCACTATGCCGCTTGGAACTATTTCCAGACGGTTGAGAGCCCTGAGAACGAGAAGTGGGTGGCTGACTTTAAGGCGAAGTACGGTGACGAGCGGGTGACCAACGACCCGATGGAAGCGGCTTATATTATGGTGTACCTGTGGGCGCAGGCGGTTGAGCAAGCAGGCACCACTGATATTGCAGCCGTGCGTGAGGCAGCCTATGGCCAAACGTTTAACGCACCTGAAGGCTTGGTGACTATGCAGCCGAATCACCATATTTCTAAGACGGTACGGATTGGTGAGGTTCGTGACGATGGCCAGTTTGAGATTGTTTCTGCAACAGATGGCCCGCTTGATCCTGTGCCCTGGAACCAGTACGTAGCCGACACTAAAGGCTATGCCTGCGACTGGTCTGATCCTGAAAAGGGCGGCAAGTACGAGACTGAAGAAGCATAGCTGTTGAAACTTCGCTGATGTATGCGTTCAGTTAAGCCAGTGACGATAGGGCTGAAGGTTTCTAAAACTTTCGGCCCTATTTTGTACGAGTGTTGCTTACTAGTGGTCAAAGCGTATTGTTTGTTACGTTTCATGGTGGTGTAGGGATCTATGTTGATGAGTGAAGGGCAGGAGCTGTTGAAATGGATGTGAACGGTCTAATTACAACTGTGTTTAATGGCATTAGCATTGGAACAGTACTGTTGATTGTGGCGCTGGGCCTGGCGATTGTGTTCGGCCTAATGGGCGTGATTAATTTGGCGCACGGCGAGCTAATGATGCTGGGTGCCTATACGACCTATGTAGTGCAGAGCGGCTTTAAAGGGCTCGGCGATGGCTGGCAGGGCCTGTATATTTGGGTGGCGATTCCGCTGTCTTTTTTAGTGGCGGCGCTGGTGGGGCTAGCGCTAGAGCGAGGCGTGATTCGCTTTTTATACGGCAGCCCGCTGGAGACGCTGCTGGCGACCTGGGGCGTGAGCTTAATCCTTAGGCAGTTTGTGCGGAGCGTAAGCTGGTCGATGACGATTGGGCTAATTGTGTTTAGCGGATTGTTCTTTGGTGGAAAGTGGGCGCTGGATCGGTTCGCTCGGATGACAGAGCCGAGGCAGAATTTGGCGGCGACGGTTTTGTTTTTACTCTCGGGCGCGATCGCCTGGACATTCGGCAATGGTCTCAACAGCAACGATACGCTTGCAAAGCCCTGGTTTAGCACGCGCAACGTAGACGTAACTGCGCCCACGTGGTTGCAAGGCAGCTTTTCAGTGAGCGATACGCTACAGTTTCCAATCTCTAGATTGTTTATTATTGCGCTGACGCTGCTGTGCTTGTTGGGCGTGTACTGGTTCTTACAAAAGTCAGCCTGGGGCCTGCGAATTCGCTCAGTCACTCAAAACCGAGATATGAGCGCTTGCTTAGGTATTCCCACAGCACAGGTTGACGCGATGACGTTTGCGCTGGGCTCTGGACTGGCGGGTGTTGCCGGATTTGCCGTAACGCTGCTGGGTTCTGTTGGGCCCAACCTAGGCGGAAACTACATTGTGGACGCCTTTATGGTGGTGGTGGTAGGCGGGGTTGGAAACTTGCTAGGCAGCGTGATTGCGGCATTAGGCATTGGCATTTTGACCTATTTGCTAGGCTCTGGGACGCTGCCGCTGATACTGAGTTCCTACGAAAGCCTGCAGCCAGTGACCGATTTCTTCAACTTTTTTGCGACGACCAGCATGGCCAAGGTGATGGTGTTCGCCTTAATTATTGTGTTCTTACAAGTGCGCCCGGCGGGATTATTTCCGCCTAAAGGCCGCTCGGCGGAGGTTTAGATATGTCTGGTGTTGTCACAGATTCTGCGGGCGTTTCAGCGCCGCCAAAAGCAGCGAAGGGTCAAAAGCGACTGGAGGTAATCGCGGTTTGTGCGATCGCCCTCCTCCTCATTTTTGTACTTCCTGCTGTTCTTTCCGATTTTCGTCTGGGCCTCCTCAGCCGCTTTCTCTCCTTAGCCATCGTGGCTTTAGGCATCGATCTCATTTGGGGATTCACAGGTTTATTGAGCCTAGGCCACGGCATATTTTTTGCCCTTGGCGGCTATGCCTTTGCCATGTTTTTGCAGCTACAGGGCGTCGGCGATTCTATTCCTGATTTCTTCAGCCTGTACGGCGTTTCTGAGCTTCCCTGGTTCTGGAAGCCCTTTTATTCATTCCCCTTCACGCTGGTCGCGATTGTTCTGATTCCGACCGTCATTGCCGGAGCGCTAGGCTATTTAGTCTTTCGCAATCGCATTCGCGGCGTCTATTTTTCTATTCTCACGCAGGCCGCGCTAGTTGTCTTTTTCAACTTCTTTAACGGCCAGCAAGAGCTTATCAACGGCACCAACGGCCTCAAAACAAGTACGTCAACGCTGTTTGGTCAGTCGGTGGGCGGTGACAATATGCAGTTTGTTTTTTACTGCGTGACTGTAATCATGCTGGCGCTTTCTTACGGGCTGTGCCGATGGCTTACGAGCGGGCGCTTTGGCCGAATGCTGATTGCGATTCGAGATGATGAAAACCGGGTGCGTTTCTCTGGCTATGATCCAACTGCATTTAAGGTGCTGGTGTTTGCGGTTTCTGGCGGCATTGCCGGTATTGCCGGGGCGCTGTACACCGTGCAGTCGGGGATTGTGTCGCCGCAGTACATGGACATCGCCTTCTCCATTGAGATGGTGATTTGGGTGGCAGTGGGCGGTCGCGGTACGCTGGTTGGCGCAATTATTGGGGCGCTGGCCGTGAACTGGGGACGGGCGCTGCTGAGTGAAAGCTACCCAACGATTTGGCTATTTTTCCAAGGCGCTTTGTTTTTGATTGTGGTGACGGTGTTACCAGATGGGCTTGTCGGCTGGGCCAGATATCGAGCCTTAGATCAATTTAGATCGCTCTTTGGCAAGCCCATTCCGACAGCGACCTATCCTCGGTTGGAGGTAGATGAAACGCTCCGTCAAGAAGCTGACATGTTGAGTAGAGAGGAGCGGTAACGATGGCGAGTTCAGTAAGTTCAGTGAGTTCAGTGAGTTCAGTGAGTCCGGCAGACACTCAATCGAAAGTGCCTTTGCTGAATATTGAGAATGTGACGGTCAGCTTTGATGGCTTTAAGGCGATTAACGGATTGAATTTTTCGGTGCGATCGCAAGAGCTGCGTGTCATTATTGGCCCAAACGGCGCTGGGAAAACAACCTTTTTGGATGTAATTACAGGGAAGGTGCAGCCGACGGAAGGACGAGCGCTGTTTAAGGGAAAGGATCTTAAGTCTAAATCTGAACATGCGATCGCCCGCCTCGGCATCGGCCGCAAATTTCAAACCCCCCGCGTATACCTCAACCTCACGCCGCGCGAGAACTTAGAACTCTCCTGCAATCGCGTCAAAACAGTCTGGAATACCTTATTCAAGCCAACGCCAAAAGCAGAATATCGTACGGTGGGCGGACTCCTAGAAACAGTCGGGCTGACGGCAAAAGCTGACGTGCCCGCAGCGCTGCTTTCTCACGGGGAAAAGCAGTGGTTAGAGATTGGCATGCTGGTTGCGCAGTCACCCGACCTATTACTAGTCGATGAGCCAGTGGCTGGTTTGACCGATGAGGAAACTGAGCGCACTGGAGATCTCTTAATATCGCTAGCCGAAAGTCACGGCGTAATTGTGATTGAGCACGATATGGAATTTGTACGACAGATTGCCCGTGACAATCAGGTGACGGTGCTGCATGAAGGCAGCGTTTTGTGCGAAGGGACAATGGATGAAATTCAAAGCGATCCGCGCGTCATAAAGGTTTATTTAGGCGATCCCGACGCAGTATAAACGGCTATTTATTATGCAAACTTCAACCCTTCCGAGCATTTCAACGGCTGCAACTGCACCCACCCTAAAAGTCTCTGCGCTCAACGTTTACTATGGCGAAAGCCACATTTTGCGCGATGTAGACATGACCATTCCCCCAGGCAAAATGGTGTGTCTCATTGGCCGTAACGGCGTCGGCAAAACCACCCTGCTCAAAACCATTATGGGCCTGCTCGCGCCGCGCAGTGGCCGGATTGATTATGAGGGGCGATCGCTGCTTCCCTTGCCCACCAACAAACGCGCCCGCCTCGGCATCGGCTACGTGCCACAAGGCCGCGAAGTCATCCCTAGGCTGACGGTAAAAGAGAACTTGCTGATCGGTCTAGAGGCCAGAGCCAAAAGAGAAAAAGGCAGTCGCGACGCGATTCCAGACGACATTATGCAGCTCTTTCCTGTGCTGAAGCAGATGCTTTCGCGGATGGGCGGCGACTTGAGTGGCGGCCAGCAGCAGCAGCTTGCGATCGCCCGCGCCCTCATGGGTCGCCCCAAGCTTCTTGTGCTCGACGAACCCACCGAAGGCATTCAGCCCTCCATCATTCTCGACATTGAAAACGCCGTCCGCCAAATCGTCGAGACCAGCGGCGTCTCCGTCCTCCTTGTCGAGCAGCATCTACACTTCGCCCAGCAGGCCGACTACTACTACGCCATGCAAAAGGGTGGAATCGTCGCCTCCGGTGACGCCAGCCAGCTCAGCAGCGATGTGATTCAGAAGTTCTTAGCCGTGTAGTTTTTTATAAACATAAGCTTAAGAAGTATCCTACCTACCAGAAAAATTGAGCGTAGCCCTTAAAGCTAGAGAGTGTCAAAAAGGCACTACTGAGATGTTTTGTAATATATACGACCTGTTTATTACGGCATCTACAGTTTTTGTTAAGGCAAGTGTCTTCTTCCGCATGGATAAGAGACAATAAAAAGTCCTAAAGGTAAATGTTTAAGAATGGAACTCTTTCGGCAGTATTATTTTGCCGTGGATGTTTATCCGCCTTAGCACCCCTTTTTCTGTCTCTTTTGCCTTGAGAACAGTCCTTCACTTTTCCTGGTTTTTTTGCGATGGCTCCTTCCGCTCAATCTACACACAGCCCCATAAACCAACTCATTGCTCCGACAGTCCCTCAGAAACAGCCGCTTAAGCAAGGCCTATACGATCCTGCTAACGAGCACGATGCTTGCGGCGTTGGCTTTGTCGTGCAAATGAAAGGTAAAGCCTCACACAAAATTGTGCAGCAAGGCCTAACGGTACTGCTGAATTTAGACCACCGAGGTGCGGTGGGCGCTGAGCCAAATACAGGTGATGGTGCGGGTATTTTGATGCAAATACCGCACAAGTTTATGCAGAAAGTAGCCGCTGCAGAGGGGATTACGCTGCCAGCCGCCGGTCAGTATGGCGTGGCCATGATTTACGCTAGCCCAGATGCAGCGGCGAGAGCTGAAGGCCGTAAAAAGTTCGAGAAAGCAACGACTGACGCTGGTTTAGAAGTACTCGGCTGGCGAGATGTTCCTACCGATAATTCTTCGTTAGGGCCAACGGCGCAGGCGAGTGAGCCGTTTATGCAGCAGGCCTTTGTGGGCAAAGGCCGCCTGAGCGACCTGGATGAACTGGGCCTGGAACGAAAGCTGTATGTGATCCGAAAGCTATCGCACCGTGATATTCGCGGCGAGGGCGTTCGCGACTACTGGTATGTGGCGACGATTTCTTGCCGCACAATTGTATATAAGGGCATGTTGATGCCCGAGCAGGTGGCTAAGTATTACCCGGACTTGAACGATCCGGATATGGAAAGCGCTTTGTCGTTGGTGCATTCGCGCTTTAGTACCAATACGTTTCCAAGCTGGGAGCGATCGCACCCCTACCGCTACATTGCCCACAATGGCGAAATCAACACCCTGCGCGGCAACATCAACTGGATGACGGCCCGTCAGTCGATGTTCGAGTCTGAGCTATTTGGTGAAGATCTTGAAAAAGCCAAGCCGCTGATCAACATCGGCGGTAGCGACTCCACAATCTTTGACAATACACTAGAGCTGCTCGCACTCAGCGGTCGGTCGTTGCCCCATTCTCTGATGATGATGGTGCCCGAACCTTGGTCAGGCCATGAGACTATGGATGCCGAGAAAAAGGCATTTTATGAGTACCACTCCTGCCTGCTCGAACCCTGGGACGGCCCTGCCTCCATCGCCTTTACCGACGGCACGCAAATAGGTGCAGTGCTTGATAGAAATGGCCTTCGCCCTGGCCGCTACTACGTCACTAAAGATGATCTGGTCGTGATGGCCTCTGAAGCGGGCGTGCTTTCAATTCCCCCCGAAGATGTGGTGAAAAAAGGTCGGCTAGAACCCGGCAAAATGTTTTTAGTCGATACCAAAGAAGGGCGCATTATCCCTGACGAGGAGATTAAGCAACAGATCACAGCCGATAAGCCCTATCAGAAATGGCTGGATGACAACTTAGTCACGCTTGATCAGCTATCTGAGGTCAAGCCAGAAGCTTCCTCAAACGTAGATAAAAATGCGGTCACTCAGCGGCAGATTGCGTTTGGCTACACGTTTGAAGAGCTGCGGATGCTGCTGGCACCAATGGGCCAAAACGGCGTAGAAGCCATTGGCGCAATGGGGACAGACACACCGCTGCCCGTACTTTCTAACCGTCCCAAGCTGTTGTACAACTACTTCCAGCAGCTTTTTGCTCAGGTAACCAATCCACCGATTGACTCCATTCGTGAGGCGATTATTACCTCTGCGACAACAACAATTGGAGCAGAACGCAACCTGCTAGAGCCAACGTCCGAAAGCTGCCGTCTCCTTCAGCTCAAAACGCCGTTTATCACCAACGACGAGCTAGCAAAAATCAAGCACAACAATCAGTTCAAGACGGCAGTATTGCCCATCTTGTTTGATCCCGATGCGGGTGAGTCAGGTCTTGCAGGTGCCATTGAGGCGCTGTGTATGAAAGCAGATGAAGAGATTGAAGCAGGCCGTGAGATTCTGATTCTCTCTGATCGCAATATCGAGCAGAACAAAGCGCCGATTCCTGCATTGCTTGCGGTGGCTGGGCTCCATCATCACCTTATTCGCACGGGCACCCGCACGCGTATTGGCATCGTTCTCGAATCTGGCGAGCCTCGTGAAGTTCATCACTTTGCGGTTCTATTAGGCTACGGCTGTGGGGCTATTAACCCGTACATGGCTTTTGAAACGTTCCAGCAAATGATTGATGAAAATCTGTTGCGCGGCGTAGAGTACACAGAAGCTTGTAAAAACTACATCAAAGCAGCGACGAAAGGGGTTGTTAAAATTGCGGCCAAGATCGGTATTTCTACCATTCAGAGCTACCGTGGCGCGCAGATTTTTGAGGCGATTGGCCTAAACGATTCTGTCATCAACAAGTACTTCACCTGGACGGCTTCTCGCATTCAGGGCGTAGGCTTGGACGTGCTTGCAGAAGAAGCGGTGATTCGCCATCGTCACGCGTTCCCCGATCGCCCTACGTCTGAAACGAAAAATGCAGCCACCTTAGAAGCCGGCGGTGAATACCAGTGGCGCAAGGACGGCGAAGCGCATTTGCTGAGCCCGCAGAGCATTCATCTATTGCAAAAAGCGACGCGAGACGGCGACTATAAGCTGTATCAGCAGTACGCAAAGCTGGTGAACCAGCAGGGTAAGAACTTTTTCCGCCTGCGCGATCTGTTGGACTTTCAGCCGCAAGAGCCAGTGCCGATTGAAGAGGTGGAGTCGGTTGAAGCAATTATGAGCCGGTTTAAGACCGGGGCGATGAGCTACGGGTCTATTTCGCAAGAAGCGCATGAGACGTTAGCGATCGCAATGAATCGCATCGGTGGCCGCTCTAACACGGGCGAAGGCGGTGAAGACCCCGCTCGCTACACCTGGACGAACGAAAGAGGAGACTCTAAAAACAGCGCGATTAAACAGGTGGCCTCGGGTCGATTTGGCGTGAGTAGTCTGTACCTTTCTAAAGCCAAAGAGATTCAAATTAAAATGGCGCAGGGTGCAAAGCCGGGTGAAGGCGGACAGCTTCCTGGCAAAAAGGTGTATCCCTGGATTGCCAAAGTGAGAAACTCTACGCCGGGTGTGGGTCTGATTTCGCCACCGCCACACCACGACATCTACTCTATTGAAGACCTCGCTGAGCTGATTCATGACCTGAAGAACGCGAACCGAGAAGCGAGAGTGAGCGTCAAGCTGGTGTCTGAAGTGGGTGTCGGCACGATTGCTGCTGGCGTTGCCAAAGCGCACGCGGATGTTGTGCTGGTGTCTGGCTTTGACGGCGGTACGGGCGCATCGCCGCAGACTTCGATTAAGCACGCGGGCTTGCCCTGGGAGTTGGGCTTAGCTGAGACGCATCAGACATTGGTGCTCAATAACCTGCGTTCTCGGATTGTGATTGAGACGGACGGGCAAATGAAGACGGGGAGGGATGTTGCGATCGCAGCTCTTCTCGGTGCAGAAGAATTTGGCTTCTCCACCGCCCCCCTTGTCAGCCTCGGCTGTATCATGATGCGCGTTTGCCATCTCAACACCTGCCCTGTCGGCGTGGCTACCCAAAATCCTGAGCTACGCAAACAGTTCAAAGGTGATCCTGAGCACGCCGTCAACTTCATGAAGTTTATTGCCCAAGAAACCCGCGAGATCATGGCCGAACTGGGCTTCCGCACGCTCAACGAAATGGTTGGACGCACCGACATTCTCGCGGCCAAAACGGCCGTTGACCACTGGAAAGCAAAAGGCATTGACCTTTCCGCGCTCCTGCATAAGCCCGATGTCGGCCCCGAAATTGGTCGCTACTGCACCCAAAAGCAGGATCACGGTCTAGACAAGTCCATGGACATCACGAAGCTGTTGGATATTTGCAAGCCAGCCATTGAGAAAGGTGAAAAGGTACAAGCCAGCTTACCTATTTGCAATATTAATCGCGTGGTCGGTACGATTGTTGGCAATGAGATTACAAAGAACCACGAGGCGGGCCTACCTGAAGACACCGTACAACTTCACTTTGAAGGTACTGCTGGTCAAAGCTTCGGAGCCTTTATTCCCAAGGGCATGACCCTAGAGCTAGAAGGTGACACCAACGACTACCTAGGCAAAGGCCTCAGCGGCGGCAAGATTGTGCTTTATCCGGCAAAAGCCTCTACGCTAGTCGCCGCAGAGAATATCATTGCCGGTAACGTTGCGCTGTACGGTGCAACTGGCGGTGAAGCCTATATTAACGGGATAGCGGGTGAGCGCTTCTGTGTTCGCAACTCGGGTGCTAAAGCAGTTGTTGAAGGTATTGGCGACCACGGCTGTGAATATATGACTGGTGGCAAAGCCGTTATCTTGGGCATTACAGGCCGCAACTTTGCGGCGGGCATGAGTGGTGGCGTTGCCTACGTACTTGATGAAGCCGGTGACTTTGCTAGCCGCTGCAACACCGAAATGGTTGGGCTAGAGCGCGTTGAGACTGCGGGCGAAAATCAGGAGCTACGCGAGATTATTCAACAGCACGCTGACTATACTGGTAGCCGCAAAGCTAAGTCTGTGCTTGATAGCTGGGATGCCACCTTGCCCAAGTTTGTGAAAGTGATGCCTCGCGACTATAAGCGAGTATTGCAACACATTCAAAAGGCGCTAGCAGACGGCCTCAGTAATGACGAAGCCATGTCAGCCGCCTTTGAAGAAAACGCCAGAGACATCGCCCGCGTCAGCGGCGGCTAAATCCTTCACATACCCCGAACCCATCCCCTGCCCCCTCTCGAGAGGGGGTGTCCCTTATTTCTGATATTTAACCCTTATACCTCCACACTAAAACTATGGGAAAACCAACCGGCTTTATCGACTATCTTCGCGAAGCGCCTACTGAATCTTCGCCTAAAGACCGTATCCGAAACTGGGATGAGTTTCACCTCCCCATGCCGGACGAAGCGCTGCAAACCCAAGGCGCTCGCTGTATGGACTGCGGCACGCCCTTTTGTCACACGGGCTCTATGATCAGTGGCATGGCTAGCGGCTGCCCCGTCAACAACCTCATTCCCGAATGGAATGACCTCGTATATAGAGGCCTCTGGCGCGAAGCCCTAGATCGCCTGCATAAAACCAACAATTTCCCTGAATTCACAGGCCGCGTTTGCCCTGCTCCCTGCGAAGGCTCCTGCGTGCTTGGCATCACTAGCCCGCCTGTAACTATCAAAAACATTGAGTATTCCATCATTGAAAAAGGATGGGAAGAAGGCTGGATTACGCCTCAGCTACCCGCTAAGCGAACTGGGAAAAAAGTTGCCGTTGTCGGCTCTGGCCCTGCTGGCCTTGCCGCTGCTGATCAACTCAACAAAGCAGGTCACTGGGTTACCGTATTTGAGCGGGCGAATCGCCCTGGAGGCCTACTCACCTATGGCATTCCTAATATGAAGCTCGACAAAAACGATATTGTTCGTCGTCGGCTTGACGTGTTGGAAGCTGAAGGCATTACCTTTGTGTGCGACACCGAAGTCGGCAAAGACTTGCCTGCTGGCAAGCTGTTGAATGACTACGATTCTGTTATTTTATGCACGGGTTCTACGCGCCCACGCGACCTGCCAATTGAAGGCAGAGACTTGAAAGGAATCAACTTCGCCATGGAGTTTTTAACGGCAAATACTAAAGCCGTATTGGACGGTACGCCTGGAGATGATTATATTTCAGCGGCGGGTAAGGATGTTGTTATTATTGGCGGCGGCGATACCGGCACAGACTGTGTGGCAACCTCCGTTCGTCATGGCTGCAACAGCATCAATCAGCTAGAGATTATGCCTAAGCCTCCAGAGGAGCGATCGCCTGCAAACCCTTGGCCAGAGTGGCCCAAAATTTACCGTTTAGACTACGGACAAGAAGAGGCAAAGGCACTCTTTGGCGAAGATCCTCGGGGCTATGTGACTACGGCCACTAAGTTTGAAGATGATGGCAATGGCAATGTGGCTGCTGTGCACACGGTAGAGGTGGACTGGGTGCGTGATGAGAACGGTCGCTTTACGCCGAACCATGTGCCAGGTAGTGAAAAGAGAATTCCCGCTCAGATTGTTTTATTAGCGATGGGCTTTTTGGGGCCTGAGGCGCCTTTATTAGATGCGTTGGGTCTGGAGAAAACTGAGCGGAGTAATATTAGGGCTGAGCATGAGGACTTTACAACAAATAAGCCGGGTGTGTTTGCAGCCGGAGATTGTCGTCGAGGGCAAAGCTTGATTGTGTGGGCGATTAATGAAGGCAGAGGGGTTGCTCGGGAGTGCGATCGCTATCTGATGGGCACCACGGAACTGCCTTAACGTCTAAGGTACGAAGCTAGGAAACTTGAGCGATCGCCTACATTGGGGCTTTAGTCCAACCGTTGGCGATCGCCTCTTCCTCCGTACAAAACCCAGGCAGCTTATAGGTTCCTTACCGCAGGCTCAGGACAATCTCAGGAGAGATGCTTAAAATTGAAAACATAACCGTTTCACGCAGCCTCCGATACAGGCAAAGACAAAAATCAATGAAAAAACGCTATTTACTACAAACAGGCGCAGCCTTCATTGGCGTAGCCGCGCTATCTCGATTTCTCCCTTCTACATCGAAGCAGCCTACTTCAAGCGCTACCGCACAGGCTGCATCAGAAGGCACATTTGCCGTCACCAAGACAGAAGCAGAATGGCGCGCGCTTCTATCGCCTGAGGCATTCGGCGTGCTCAGGCAGGATAGAACAGAGGTGCCTTTTAGCAGCCCACTAGACAAACTTTCTACCGCAGGAACCTATAGCTGTGCGGGCTGCAATCAGCCACTGTTTTCTTCTTCTACTAAGTTTGATAGCGGTACAGGCTGGCCCAGCTTTTATGCCCCAATAGAAAATGCCGTGGCTACCTCTGCTGACAATTCATTGTTTATGAAAAGAACAGAAGTGCACTGTAGCCGCTGCGGTGGTCACCTCGGTCATGTATTTGACGATGGCCCTGAGCCTACAGGCAAACGCTACTGTCTCAACGGCGTTGCCCTCAGCTTTGCAGCCATTTAATCTTACAAACAGCGGGAGCTTTCTTATCCAATTGAGCTGCTCTACCGGCAGCTTGTTGGAGGGGTAACCTCTCCTACATTAATACGAGAGAATCCGCTGAGGCTCAGCACTGCGTTATTCTCGCTGCTGCTTTCACTAAGCTGTAACGACAGTCCGGGGCCGAGGTAGGTTCGTCCTAATACGTTTATGCCAAAGCTACTTGTATAGGCTTCTCCAACCACCGTATTGCCTTGCAAAACGCCCGATACACAGGCATTTTCACCGCTATCTACATAGGTGAAGTTGCCCGTAACAAGGCTCCCAGATTTACGAAAAGTGAAGAGACGATCGCCACTTGCTAGCGCTTCTCCATTGATAAAGCCACCGCCAAAACTTTCGCCAAGAGAAGAGGCATATCGGTAGTTGCCATCGGGAAGCCCGGCAATTGTTTTTGGCTGCGCTCTCCCCTGCGGTAGGTCAAGCTGAGGCGCTGCTGTTCTTAGGATGAAGCGGATCGCTCTACTGGGCGTTTCAATTTCGCGGTTAATGGCAATCGGTGTGCCAAAGCGTCTGGAAGTGATTTCAGAAACACTGGCAGTGCTGCTACTGCCGACTTGTTGACAGGCCAGCAACCGATCAACGGAGCTAAAGCCCTGGCGCACAATTGGGTCGTTAGGCGTGCGGCCCAAAAGCTCGGCGTATTGAGCCGGACTATTGGCAAGCTGCTGGCGGGCGATCGCTAGCGGCGTGTCATAAAAGGTGACTGAGCGAGTAGAGGCGACGTCAGCGACTGAAGGGTAGCTGCCTTCGTACTGGCGCGGGTTCGAGGCTTGAGGCGTGCTGGCGATCGCAGCAAACTGCTCATAGCGAAAAATGCTGGTACCCGCCACTTCAGTGACCGTAATGAAGGCACGCTGACCGAGGGGATTGGGTTCACCAGAGCCCGGACTGTAGGTGCAATAGGTGGAAAATAGCGCACCGTCGGATCTATAAAATCGGTCAGACCTGCGAAATTGGGTCGTACCAGGGCGGGCCGTGTAGACCTCAATTTGAGGTGTTCCCGTTTGTGACAGGTCGCTTTGGACAGGAATGGGCTGGGCGATTATTTGAGGGAGAGGCTCTGCCAACGCACCCGAGAAAGCGGTCGCTGTGGCCACTGGAAAGGCGATCGCAGCGGCTGCAAAAAGACGATTCAACATGGTTGAAGTAAGAGATAAGGAGGCTTATCCCGCTGATGTATTGATCAGCACCCATATTGGTACTATACCGTGATCATACGGAGTACAACATCAACCTTCGATGTAGACTTTTTAGTTCTGGACGCTTTCCCTAGTTGGTGTAGCCCGACAGCTTTTAGGCGGCAAGCTAGATCCCGCATTAATTGTCGAAAAGCTCGATAGATTTAAAACGGCGCTGGCATAGTAAATACTTTCTTGCTCACCTATCTTTATCTTTTCTGGTTGCATGACTTGAAAAACGCCGCTGCCATACACCTCAAAGTTTTCATCACGGATGGATCCACCCGCTGGCCGCGCCGCCTCAAGACTACTGTATGGATAGGCCGATCCTGAAATCATATCGCCGCTAACAATGCCCGTCATACAAATACCCGGCTGACCCAAGCGTGAGGATAAATTGCCAGTGACTCGGTTACCTTCTTTTCTCAGTACAAAAACAGAGCGGCCGCTCTGCTGAATCTCTGCGTCAGTGTACGCCCGACTTTCTACATCCCCTGCGACATAGCGATAGTTTCCGTCCGGCCGAGCTGCTAACGTTTGCAGCGTGCCGCCATCAAACAGGGTCGGATATACTCTCGTGGGCGTGATGTTAGTTGGGTCAATCGATGAGGAGCGATCGCCTGGAAAGCCAGCAGGAATATTGTCATTGGCTGGCGTAGGCTGGGATATAGGCGCGGTGAGAATAGGTAGGTTAGCAGGCGCTGGATCTGGGCGAGGCAAGGGGCGAACGGTTGGGAGTGGGGTGGCAGGCGTTGGGGCTGGTAGCCTTGTGGGCACGGGTGCGGGTATTGGGTTTGCGGGTATTGAATTTACGGGCGGTGCGCCGAGCACAGGAAGAAGATCGGGTTCTTGGGCGATAGTAAGAGGCTTGCTGCTTGTGGGCACTGCCTGGGCAAGGAGCGTTTCATTCGATGGCTCCTGCTGCTGTGCTAGGCAGTTGTTTTCGGTAGGTGCTGTGGCAGGCGTGTTGGTGATGCCTGCGGCTGGGCTGTCTTCTTGTGTGTAGCGATTGGAAATGAGTAAACGGAGGGTGATCGCCCATCGTTCTCCAAGAGACGGCCCGCCCACGCTCGCAAACGCAGCCGCATCTTCTGCGGTGATCTCACCAGCGGCCTCCTGAGAATAGTTATTTTGGCCTTGGCCATCGCTGACCGGTACCGATCCTTCCGCCGCAGGCACGTTGCAAGGAAACTGATAAGATTCCGAATCCATCTGTCTAGCCGCCCCGAGTAGTAGCGGCGATGCTATGAGCAACAGCGGTAGTGAGGACTTGAGAGCAGCAGGGAGTTTTGGAAGCATTTTGAGCAACGTGCCTACAAAAAAAGTGTCAGTGTGCCTATTGTTTCATAAATATAAACAAAAATTAACGCTTCACATAAGCATTTATACCGACTGGCTATCAGCCTACTACACGAATCGCACCGGTACTGCCCAAAGCCATTATTAAATCTCAAACCTAAATCTCAAACCGATGCTTCATCAGCGCATAAAAAGCCCTGGACAGCTCTCTACGCGTCAGCTTTTGATTATTCTGTGTCAGGTTTGCAAACGCTGACCCGTGCGCGGCGGGCAAAGCAGCCTTCACTAAAAAAGACAGTTGCTTTTGCGTAATCATGTCATCTGGAGCAAACCGACCTCCGCCGACGCCTGCAATCATCCCTTGAGCCTTAAGCGTTTCAATATTGCTGTAGGCCCAATGTTGGCCGGGCCGCACGTCACTAAAGCTAGGTTGGGCAGGACTCACTTTTTCAAGTTCTAGCAGACTTACTAGCGCCGTTGAAACGACCGCTCTAGACACATTTGCATAAGGCCGAAAGTGCAGGTTATTGGCGTTTTCGCTGCGAATAATGCCCGTCGCTGCCATCACCTGAATCGCTTCAAAGTCAGAATCATCATGGCCCACATCGTCAAACCAAAAGATGGGAATGCCGTTGCGCGCCACAAAGCCCTGAAGCTTACGCAACAGCGGTAGGGTTTCTACAATGGTGCGCGGACTCAGGTTGGCCCACACGCTGAAAACCGCTAGGAAGCCGCTGGCCTCACCAATTGCCCACTCCATGGGGTGCATTCTATAGGCGGCGTTGGTGATGTGCGTGGTGCCTAGGCTTTTGGCTGAAAGAATTAGGCCGTCGGTGGTCATGGGGACGAGTGAGCCGGCGGGCAGTGAAAAAGGCAGTGCGGCGGCGTCTTTGCCCATGGGGGAGACGTGCCCATCTTGCAGGTTGCCGTGTAGATCTAGGTAGTGGTATTGGCCGATGCCTAAGCTGTCGTCAAAACAGCGGGCACGAGCCTGATCGGGAAAGAAGCGTTCGGCGACGTCTTCGTGGCGGATAGTGGTGAGGGCGATGCCTCGGCGGGCTTCGCGGATGTAGGGCTCTAGGGCGATGCCGTCGCGGCTCCAGGTGAGGTCGCCTCGGGGCTTGAGATCTGCGCCGCCGTGGGTTTGGAGATAGTAAATGTAGGCTTTGGTGCGATCGCGTGCCCGATCAAGCAGCAGCGCCCGCGCATCGGCACTGGCCCCAATCAAAGCCCCCCGGCGAAAGTCATTGCCACAGCACTGCCCCCGCTCAGGATGATCTGAGGTGCCCCAATTAATTACCGAGACATCACCAACGCTCACGGTCTTTTCATAGTCAGCGTTTCGCTTGATCCGCCGATAGCGAAAAATGCCGTAGGGTTCAAAGAAATAGCGCTTATTCCAACCACTAGATCGGTACGTCCAAAAGTCGCCGGTAAAGTCGTAAGGGTTCAGCCAGGGATCGCGACCGTAGCCCTCAGGGGCCGCCATTTTTTGCCCTTGACCGGGTGCGGTTCGCTCGACCAATACATTAAACGTAAAAGACTGCTGACATTCTGGAATTGCCTTCTCAGGTAAAATCGCTTCGCCTGTGTCGTTACGCGCTTCTTGACCGACCCGAGACGGCAGGTTTGCTAACTCTAGCAAGTCTCCGAAGTCTGTGGCTTCGATTGTGATCTTCGCTTTGACGGTGAATGCAATGCCCGTATTTCGACTAAGAAACTTTACGCCCGTTACCTTGGGCCGCTCGGAGTGCGATCGCTCTATCAGATCGGCTTCTACGAGATCAGTGAGATCAGTTTCGCTCGCGTTTGGCGGTGCCATTAGCACTCCAGTCGGGTCGCTGTTACAAATTAGCCTGAGCTTTCCACTGTCTAGATAAGGACTGAGGCGCTCGTTCATGGCCTGGGCGGCGACCACAGGTGTCGTGGTGATAGGACACACCCACGCAGCCCCAGGATTTTGCTGTATGCGACCGGCCACTGGCTGTAGCTGCCGCTGGCGATCGCGAAACCACCGCTGGTTTTTACTCAGCGCAAACGCCTCCCCATCTACCGTGCTAAAGCTCGCCCTTTGCTTGAGCAAGTCGCCGTCATCCGAAGCCGGTAGCGCCTGAGCGGTAAACTGTCCGCCCACCATTTTGTGCGGCTGCACCAGGCACACGTCCACATTCATTTGCAGCGCCACCAAAGCCGCCGAATAGGCCGCCGTGGAGCCTCCTGCGATCAAAATCGAGCAGGTTAAAGTGCTGCCGTTGCTGGGTCTTGTAAACGCACTGTCTGCAAAAATGCCGTTGCTTTGGCTAACCATCACTTGCACCACAAAAGGAAACTCATCATAAATAATCCCGCTCTACTTTCCTTTAAGACTATTTTTCACTCAGGTTGTCACGATTTGTTTCACTGTTACAGACACTCGCCAAACATCAACCAGATATTGACACGGTTGAGAGAATTTATAGCGATCGCGTACGCTAATGGTTGTAGATATTTCACCTTTTGCGAGACTGCTTTCATGACGGCTGATTTGCCAGTTGACCTGCCAGTTGATCTGCCAGTTGAATTCTCGACGCCGCAACTGCCGCGAACCACGGACGATGTGCCGACCGCTCGGATTGCAAAAGTGATGCTCGACAAGGGCATCGCCTGCGCCCGTCAGCGAAAAATGAAGGAAGCGATCGCACTGTTCAATCAGGTTCTCCGTCTGCCGGTTCACGATCCTGTTTTTGCGCTCAAAAGCTTTTACCATCGAGGCTGTGTGCTGTCGAGCGTGGGGCTATATGAAAAGGCGATCGCTGATTTTACCCGGGTGCTCGAATTCAGCGCGGCCAACCATACAGCGGTCGCGATTCCAGCCGTAAAGCTTACTGAGCTTTACATTCATCGTGGCAATGCCTATCGCCATTTAGGCCAGTATTCGCAGGCCGCGCTTGATTTGGACGAAGGGGTTAATCGATCGGGCGGCTCGGCGCAAAGCTATGGCTGTCGGGGGCTGCTGCGGCTAGATCGAGAGAATTTTGAGGGTGCGATCGCCGACTTTACACAAGCTCTCAGCGTTCATCCCACCTTTTCCCAGGGCTATTTATGGCGAGGCCTTGCTCAACTTCGCAGCCACCACTATGCGATCGCTGTAGACGATCTGACGCAGGCCATTGCAGTCATTCCTTCCTGCGCAGCCGCTTACAACCATCGCGGCATTGCTCACTTTTATCTCAATCACTTTGCTACTGCGCTTACCGACTTTGACCAGGCGATTCAGCTCAACGCCCAGTTCGCAGAAGCCTACAACAACCGTGGAAACTTGCGGCAGCTTACGGGCGATAACATCGGCGCGGCTGCCGACCACAACAAAGCGGCTGCGCTGACTTTACAAAGACCAGAGCCCGCTCAACCGAGCGCCGCTTTTTATCGCGATCGCGCCTACACTCATTTCCAGTCGGGCCGTTTCTCTCATGCGGTTTCTGACTATACGAAGGCGATTGCCCTGATGCCCAGCGCCCATGCCTACCACCATCGCGGCAAAGCCTGCCTAGCCCTTGGCGCACTCAAGCAGGCACTGTTGGACTTTAACGCAGCAATTGTTCTTTCTCCAGACTACGGAGACGTTTATGCAGACAGAGCGCAGCTACACTTTAGGCTCCAAAATGAAGAAGAAGCCTTATTCGACATCAGCCGAGCGATCGCAATTCTTCCGACCCACGGCCCACAGCTACAGCAGCTCTATGCTACCTGCTGTTTAACTCACTTTTATACGCGCAACGCATCGCAGGCAGTTCAAGCCTTTGAAGCCTTAGTTGCCTTATTTCAGTCGTCTTCCCACACTTCAAAGGCCTCAACATCAATCGGATCTTCAGTCGGCTGAGGCTGCTTAAATCGGTCGAGCTTTTTACCTAAGGATCGACCAAACGGCGTCTTTCCTAAACGATTCTCAATCTGTTCACTCCATCGGTCACTCAGTCGCCCATCGATCTGATCTTTCGCCTTTCCCTTGGCCTTGTCAAACTGGTCTTGCATTTGCCGCCTGGCCTGCTCTGCTTTTTCCTGAAGCTGCTCCGTAATATCTGGCAGCGAGTCTCCTTCCACTACTTTTTGATTCGCAAGCTGTTCATCTGTAAACTGTCTAACCCGCTCAGTCGCTTTGCCTGCAAATGACTTACCCTTTTTCAACAGATCGTTAAAATCTGTTGGAATATTACTAGAAAGCTGCTCGGGCCGCCAGCCGGTTGAAGTGTTTTCAGCAGGCGATACGGCGATGCTTAAAAGCTGAGAATAGGGCTGAGACTGTCGGGCCGCGTCTTCAGAAATCATCATGCGTTTGCGGCCTGCGCTGATGACGGCTTGAGGCGTGATCGCATACGCGGTCACCGACGTCGCCACAGTTTCCTCCTCCCTGGGCACTTCCTCCGTTTCCTCCATGCCCAGCGGCTCATCTAGTGGAGCATTCCCTGGCTCCGAAGCATCATCTGTCACCAAAATATTCGGGTCATCATTCAGCGCAAACAAATACTGCTGCACCTCACCCGTCGCCTGATCCAAGCAAAAATCAACAATTCTCCCAATATGGTCGCCGCCATCTGTCCATACTTCTAGCCCCGTCATATTTTGGGCCGCCGCTAGCTGAGCCTCATTCGGCACCACCAAGTCCGGCGCAGCCTCAGTTTTCACCACTAGGCTATCGCGGCCAATTTTCACGAGCTGCGCCCAGCCTAATGATTGCTTTCGCCCGAGTAGTCCGCTTGTTTTACACACTAGCCCGACGACTTTAGCTTGGCTTACGTCTACCAGCAGATGTGCGATCGCGCCCACCTCTTCCGCCGTCTCGTAGGCCATCACGCCCCGCCCCACCAACTCACCCTGACGAATCACCGCTGCATCCATACCGACTCCCTCTCCAATACGTTACGACCCACTTCCATTATCTTCCGTTTTGCTTGGTTTGGCCCATTTGTCACACGCCATGTCAGGCTGTGAGCGAACAATTTCTAACTATGCGCTATTCTAATTTGGTAGTATAGATGTCTCAGAAATCCACATTCAGGATTAAAAGCCATGACATTCGCTCAGGGCAGCCCGCAGGTTAATATTGATCAGCTCATTGCTGGGGTAGCTCAGCTTGAAACGCCCGATCTTGAAACATTTGCCGCTCAAGTCAGCATGTTACTAGCCCGACGAAAAACGACTACAGCACATTCAAGACAAGAAACTGAGCTGCTAGAAATCATCAACCGGAGTTTACCAGAAGAGGTTGAGAAACGATACAGTGCACTACAAGATAGAGTTCACGATGAGACCATCACGCCAGCTGAGCATGAAGAACTCACAAAACTCGTAGACATTACTGAGATGGCTGATGCAGAACGTCTTCAAGCGCTAATTACCTTATCTAAAGTTCGCCAGGTTTCTCTACCAGATCTCATGCAACAGTTAGGCATTTATCCTCCGCCCATTCGTGGCTAGAGAATACATCACGATTCGACAGAAGCGTGAAATTGAGCAGCGTGCGCAACATCGTTGTGAGTATTGCAAGTGTCATAAAGACTATGCATCTCATACTTTTAACGTAGAGCATATCATCCCAATTTCCGCTGGCGGTGCAACCTCTATGGATAACCCCGCGCTTGCTTGCAGTGGCTGTAATGGTTGCAAATCCAACAGGATTCAGGTGATAGACCCATTGACCAAAAACAAAACAGCTCTGTTTCATCCTCGTCAGCAGCGATGGCATGGTTGTTTCGTCTGGAGTACTGATAGCCTAAGAATTATTGGAATAACACCGAATGGGAGAGGAACCGTTGAGACGTTGCGGTTGAACAGAATAGGTGTCGTTAACCTGCGAAAGGTTATGCTGCTAGCAGGGTTACACCCACCTAAAGAGCATGACACATTTCTCTAAGTCCTAGCAGAGATATAATGAGCTACGGTGTTTTCAGACTATGCAGCTTGTGCGGCTTCGGCGTAGCGCCAATAAGAGATATCGCCCTTTGATTCACAAACGATGAGGCCGAACCATTCGAGGCGTTCGAGATTTTCGTTAATGGCTTCGAGCTTTTTCTGGGTGATGTTGCCTTTGAACTGGGCGGCGATTTGCTTGGGGCTCCATTCGCCGCTGCTGGTGCGCAGTAGGTCGCGGATGGCGGCAAGCTGTTCTTTGGGCTTGGTTGGCCATTTTTGTTGTTCTACGGGCTCGATGATGGGTTCTTCGGTGGGGAGTACTTCTAGGGTGACTTGTTGGGGTTGAATTTCGTCGGGTGCCTGGTACTCGGGACGGAGCCAGCGGATGAGGCCGTTGCGTTCTTCCTCGGCGCGTTCGGCGTTGAGGGCAACGAGGTTTTCGAGAATTTGTTCGTCGGTGATGTTGTGGGGCCAGCCGTAGGCGTCGAGGACGGCGAGGTCTAGGTCGTCTTGGATTTGTTTTAGGGTGCTGACGAGGGCTTTGTTGTTGTAGTCGCGGTCTTTGTCGGTGAAGGGTTCGCATGCACGGAGTTTTTCGAGCAGGTTGTACATGCCGGTGATGGTGATTTCGGGATGAGCTGCCTGGACTTGTTTGCGGTGGGCGTCGAGGCGATCACTCAGTTCGCAGGTTTGTTGCTGGTAGGAAGTACAGTTTCACAGGCTTTACGTAACCGGAAAAACTAGGAGGAAGTTTACTACTCTAGCCCTTCTATCTTGTCGCAATCACGGTTTGGATCTAGCTCTATGCCTTTTGGTAGCTTTGTTCTGCAAAGGATAGCTTTGCTAAGCTGCTCTCCCGTAATGTTCTTGGCTTGTGATAAATCAGCATCAACTAAGTTTGCTTTGTCTATACAAGCTTTATCTAGGTTGACATTTTTCAAATCTACTCCCTGCAAGTTAGCTTCTACAAGGATAGCGTTTGTTAAGTTCGCACCGATTAGCGGAATCTCTGTCAAGTTTACCTTGACAAGGGTAGACGATCTTAAGTTACAGTTTTTTAGACTAATTCCTTCTAAAATGCTGTGGCTGAAATTTACTCGGGCTAGCTCCTCTGTTAACTGAGTAAATCTCAAAGTGGCATGGCTCAAGTCGGCTTTATACAAGTCAGCATATCTTAGTTCGCAGTGGCTTAAGTTAGCATGAGTCAGATCGGATGAACTCAATTTGGCCATTGCGAGAGTGGCAAAGCTTAGATCAGTCCAGTGTAAGTTGGCACCGCAGAGGTAAGAACCCATAGCACGAACAAAATTGAGATTAGTATGAGACAGATCTAAGCAAAGATCATGATCTTTGTCACGAGAAACAATTACATCTAGCGCAGCTCGAACATCTGAAGATACTTTTGAACGTTGTTCGTTGTTAAGGAAAAACTCCATAGGAGATTCTGTCCTGATGAATGCCGATAGGACTTCTAAAACTGCTTTTCTATCGTCTGGCGAATCTATTGCTATCTTCTCTAGAGAATAAATACCACCCAGCCGAATATGAATGTTTTCACTACCTAGCTGTTCAATTGCTTTGGAAAAGCGCTCTGATATCAACCTAGACTCATTCAGTCTCTTATCAGAATCTATCTTAAGAATATCTATATCTAGTCGCTTTCTCGCGATTTTGAAGTTCAGAAACAACACGATACCACCGGCAATAGTAGCTACTGTGCCAATGTTTCCAACCAAGCTACGTCTGAAGTCATTGATGAATTCGACTTCCTCTTTAGGTGTTAGCTTGTCATCCACAGACGAACTATCCTGAATGTGTTCAACTTGCGCTACAGGAATTTGCCAGAGGTAGGATACCGCGCTCACTCCTACGGTACAGACAGTCGTTAAGGCTACAAGTGAAGTTAGAGGTTTATAGAACCTTGCAAACGTCGCTAATTGAGGCTTAATGCGTTTCATACACCTATATCTATCTGGTTTCAATCCTTCTCTGCCTCCGCATACAGCACCTCAAGCTGTTCCTCTGGCAGCGCAAACGCCCTCGCATCCTCAAAAAAGCTACCGTTAAACCTCAAAATACGGTCAAAGCCAAACGTGCCCCCCGTATTCATCGTTTCCCACAGCGTTTCAATCTCTGACTGAAATATGGTAGGTGTCGGAATCCAGCGATCGCGCAACGCCTTCATAAACACATCCTCTTTCAGCAGCCCCACATCTTCTGCAAACATCGTAAAAATGCAGCGCATCAAAAAGCTAGAAGCCTTCTGCGCATCGTGCCCCTGTTCCTCTAACCATCGCGACAGCTTCGCTAACTCCGCCGCCACCTCCCGAGTCACCTGCGCCCGCTGCTTCTCTGGGTTCAACGCCTGCGGATCGGTAAATATTTTTACAAAGCGGTCAAACACATCCGCCTGCGCCAAATCATTCAAATTCACCCGCTGCCGAGCGCCATAGCTACCATACTCACCGCTAAAGCCCTCCCACACCTCAAAGTGAGAGCCAATATCGCAGGTAATCAAAAACGGAGGCCGCGCCACCAGCGACCCCGTATAAGACCTCGCCTGATTGAACGCCTTCTGCATCGCGTCCCGATACGCCTTAGTCCCACGCTTCCCATGCCCCTTACTAGAGTCCGTACTGCCCTGCTTCGCCTCAATTAGAAAGTGACCCGCCTTATAAAAGTCCACAAACCGTGTCGTCGGAGCTGTCTTACTGCCGCTATAGGTTCTAATATCTTTATCAAAGCAGTAAGGATCGTCCTGAACGCTACCCTTTGGCGGTGGCCCTTCTACACCCAACGCCCGACACAGATCCAGAAAAAAGCCCTGATAGTTAGCCCGCTCATTCCCGCCCGAGCCCAACCAGCTACCTAAAAACTTCTGAACCCTTTCCTGATCCGCCCTATCCATCCGCAACCTATCTACACTAGTTAAGCAAAGCGCAACACCGCTTAGCTACCAGTATTCACAGGCCAATCATTTTTGTCAGTAACAAAGCCACAAAACTTGATAAGTACTTCACACCTCAGCGGACAGAAACCTCAGCTTCTGCTACTGCACGCGCTGCTACTTCACTATTCACTCCTCTCTATAAAAGCGGTTGCTGCTGCTCCAATTCCTGTCATCGCTTTTAATCAAAGTTAAAATGCTTGCTAAAGGCAAAAACCTCTCCCTCAAACCCAGGACAAGCGGGAGACGGAATCGTAACGTTGACTTTCGCAAAGCCATTTTCCAGCATTTCAACCGCATTAGTGCCTACAGACTGATTTGGATTCATCAGACAAAACTCCTGAGACGTTAGCGCCGAGAGCTGCATCGGAAAGCGTCTGAGATGTGCGCCCTGAAGTTCGTTGTTCTCTTTTGCAACCGCCTTGGTAATAGAGCCTGTATCAAAGTGAGCTGAAAAGATAAAAGTATCTCCTTTAAAGCTAGGACAAGACGAATTAGGAATCACAATATCGACTTTCGCGAATCCGTTTTTAACAAGCCCAATATTGCCAATCCCTACCGATTCACCCGTTTTGAGCACGCAGAAGTTACTCGCACCTAGTGCCGAAAGCTGTTCAGGTCAGCGTCTAAGGTGCGCGCCGTCAAATCCATTGTTTTTTGCAACTACGTTAATGATGGACTCATGCTGAAGATACTCGTGGTTAATGAATTCAACAGCCTCAGCGGTTTCATTCGCGGTGCGCATCGTAACGGTGGCGACGGTTGCGCCGGTTCCAAAAAAGTCGGGAAACCAGCCGAAGTTTCTCACGTTCCACTGATTGCTAGGAAGCAGAGCCGTGTTTGTGCCTGAAATACTGACTGGGCGCTGATACTGGAATCGAGCGTCTTTAGTTGAAATATTTAGATCCTGTCGTCTCGCGCTTTCGCTGTGGCAGCTCACGCAGTCGGTGTTGAAGAAGTGGGCAATCCGAGGATTTGCAATGATGTCAGGAATGTCTTGTAACAGCGGACGGGGCTGGCTGGGATTGTGCCGAGATGAGAGCTGCACGTCTGGATCAAACAGGACGGCTGTGTTGACGCCTTGCTTGCCATCTGAGTTGTTGGGAATCGAGACAGGAAAAACAACATCTCCGCCAACAAAGCTGAGCATCTGAGCCTGGTTGCGCCCTAGCGTAGGGGCTGGAATGCGAACAAACGCGCCGTTCACTTTTGTCATTGCAAAAAAGATCCAGGGTTCTGGGGGCTCTAAACCCATAAAGGCAACGCCACTCAAGTGGTCGAGTGAGAGATGCTTTTTGAGAAAGGCGGTTAGCTCGTCTTCAAAAGTGAACGTGCCATCGTTAAATCCTGGATGAATTCCCAGCTTGAGTCCGTCTGTAGAGATGCCTGTGGACGCCATCTTCAGCTTTAAGTCTCTCAGATCGTTGACAATCTCTGTGAACTTGGCTTTGTCGGGTCTGGACTTGCCGCCACCAGCTTGGGTAAAGTCGTACACTAGGTGAGCGGTGTAGTCGTGCACTTCTACGTTGCCGAAGTTATCGACGGTCACGGGCTGCATGATCAGGCGAATCTGAGGCCTTGAGCCAAACTGTCTGATGAGTCTTGAGCTTGAGCCGGGTGCAGATGGATCGATTCGAACGCCCACTACTTTCCATGTGTGCGGCTGACGAAAGGCGGTTTGCAGGCGGGGCTCACCAAAGCTAATCGCGTGAATGCTGCCGGTTGAATCGTTTAGCTGAACGGTTTGGGCTGTCTTAATAACGGAGTCGAATACAAAACTGGGCCAAATCTCGGATGCTCCATTGGCGGTGAGATCGTCTGCTGAAATTAGCTCGTTGACTTCAGAGCGCTGGGTTGGCACTGGCCACAGTATGGATATATCGTTGACATCGAATCCTGTATTGTTGGTGGTAGCTGCGATCGCAACATCTGGAACCACCACCCAACCCAGCAGAAACAACAGACCCGTAGCTAAAGAGATAATAGTGCGGCACATACTATGAAGGTCGATAGAGAAGCTGTGAGTAGTATGCAGGCAGGACGAAGCGCAGAGCCAGACAATGGCCGAACCTGCTAAGAAAATTAATACTGAAATTATCTGTCGTTGGCTGCTAACTCTCCTTCAAACACACAGCCTAGAAAGAATCTCCTCTTGGGAGGAGTGCCCGTAGGGTGAGGTGGGTAGGCAATCGGTGCATAACAGCTCTTTCGAGAACGTCTTTCCACTCAAAGCATAAATCACACTAAACTAAGGTATATTGCCGCTATCGGCCTTTTGACGAGCGCGCTGCTACAAATGCCCTGCCATGCCCCTGTATTGCACCCGTTCTGTTTGCCCGCAACCGCGTAACGATCGCTTCTCCGATGACCTACGAAGAGCTGCGTAACGTCAATCATCTGTACTGCACCTCATGCGGCACGCCGCTGATTTTAAACGATCGCTATGTGCCTCCAGCATTTCTTAGGCCGGGGCGGCTTTGGGACGACGTTTATTGGGCGCGATCGCCACAAGCCCAGAATGCCGCAGTGCGTAATCAAGATTTTGCAGCCGCCGCCGCACTTCAGTACAACTCAACTGCACAGGGCAAAAATACTTTTTGATCGAGAAGCAGAAGCCCTCCTCGACCTGGGCGATGAACATCCTCATATTCCTAATCTCTATGCCTTTTTTCAAGCAGAGGGTACCTTTTATCTAGTTCAAGAGTTTATCGATGGTGATAGCTTAGAACAGCTTTTAACAAAAAAAGGCACGCTACCTGAGCCAGAAGTCAGAGAGATTCTGAAGTCTATGCTCGAAGTCATAGACTTTGTTCATCAAAACAATCACTTTCATCGTGACATCAAGCCCTCTAACATTATGAGAAGGCACGATGGCGAGCTATATCTAAGTAGGCAAGCACGATTAATTACAATAAGAGGGTCTTATTCAGCTCGGTTAATCTAGCCAGTATCATCCGATGTCCCTCACCCTAACTATCAGCCGGGAAACCCAAGGTCTTTTGCAGCGCATGTACCGGCAAAGCCGCCACCATCAGGTTCGCCAACGTGCTCACTGTGTATGGCTTTATAGCCAGGGGATGGATATTCCTCAACTGTTAACGGTTTTCCCAGTTCAACAGAAGACGATCTATAACTGGCTAAACGCTTGGCAGCAGCGCGGCTGCGCTGGTCTCTACAATCGACCGGGACGGGGTGGCAAGCCGAAGCTGGACGATACCCAAAAGGCGCAAGTCAAGCAGTGGGTGGAAGCCTCGCCCCGGCAACTGAAACCTGTGCTCCAAAGAATTAAAGAGACGTGGGATATTGAGATCAGTCGAGACACCCTTAAACGGGTGCTTAAAGCGTTCAAGATGAGCTGGCGGCGAGTGCGGCGAATACCCGCCAAGCATCCCCCGAAGGCTGAGTATGAGCGCAAGCGCTCAGCTTTGGATGTGCTCAAGCGCTTAGACGCTGCGGGCACCATTGCGTTGTACTACTTGGATGAAACGGGCTTTACTCTCGAACCGCCGGTTCCTTATGCTTGGCAAAGCCCAAACGAGCCCCTGACGATACCCAGCCAAAGAAGTAAGCGCTTGAACATTTTAGGTTTCATGCATCGCCAACAAGCGCTAGAGAGCTATGTCTCAGAACAAAGTGTGACCAGTGACGTTGTTGCCGCTTGTATTGAGGCGTTCTTTCCTACCGTTGAACAGCCGACCGTGATTGTGATGGATCAAGCGTCGATTCACACCGGTCAACAGGTGAAAGAACGGCGAGAAGATTGGGCGAATCGAGGACTTTATCCCACATTCCGCCCTTTGAATTGTCACAATCAGAATAATGATGGAGGATGAGCTGAGAGCGCTGTAGAGGTTCGTACGATCGCAGAAACCTTAGAAGTCAAAAATCTCGACCATCTAGGCATCGTAG
>JBHYED010000025.1:0-69621 GCA_051860365.1 Phormidesmis sp. | reverse complement strand
CGCAGCCCAGTCAACTGCTGGGTCAACATCATTTGCGGTTTAATTGCCTACTGTCATCAGCCTAAGAAACCTGGACTCCATCTAGAATGGGCGTTGCCGCCTGCGGCTTAACCCGAACTGACGTTAATTAGGCCATCGCAAAGTCAACATGCCTGAACAAAGCCTGAGCGCTTTTTTAACAAAAAAGAATTTAGTGATAACTTCCGTAGCGCTTCATTAAACTGAATAGACTGAATACAAAGCGTTTGGTTGTCTTTTGAACGCTCTCTTGAAAAGCGTCCTTTCTTTGACACCAGTCAGACGAAAGACTTATCGCTAGCCAAAGAGTTTACAAAAGGAATCAGACAGACCCAAACGGACTTCATTAGTTTTGCTTAGTGCTTGTTTCGAGCCTGGGTTGAATGCCTTATTCTTGTAGGCTGTAACCAAATCGAAAGAGATAACACCACAAAGACCGAGTAAACGTTGTATAAGCCTCTCGTAGCAAACCTACTGAAGGGTTTGTGTGACAAGTTTGAGTTGATTAAACTTGCTCTGGTTGTAAATTTAAGAAGGAGGATATTAGCTGTTTTTGCAAGCTGATAAACCTATTTAGGGCTGACCCCTCGGTCGGCTCTTACTCTTTTTAAAGGAATGTGATGACCATCGGGTTGGGCGACTGTCAGAACATGCCGCTACAAACAGAACGCTGGCTAGCGCTAGTAATTGGGAACACCCGCTTGCATTGGGGTGCCTTTAATAAAGGCAGGCTTGAAGGCGTTTGGCATACGCCTCACCTCACAGCGAAGACTGCCAGTCAGCTCATAGAGAGTCGTTTCATAGCTGAGTCCTGGCGGAGTCTTTCTGAGCTAACACTAGATGGCCAGCTCAACCAGTTGCCTAGGCTGTCGATTGAACCTTCAGCGGTGTGGATGGCTTCGGCAGTCTCAGAACAAACCAATCTTTGGGGGTCATGGTCTAGGTCAACGGTTCAAATAGTGGCGCGATCGCACATCTGTCTTTCCAATCTTTACCCCACCCTCGGCATTGACCGCGCTATCAACTTACTCGGCGCAGGCAATACGGTGGGATGGCCAGTGCTCGTCATTGACGCAGGAACGGCGCTTACCTTCACAGCAGGCATAGAACAGGCTGAAAAAGGCAGCGTTTACGGCGGCGCAATTTTACCCGGACTGAGGTTGCAAGGACGCGCGTTAGGGCAAAAGGCACCGGCTTTGGCTGAGGCCAGCATTGTCGGAAAAGCTTTTGATGAGAAGAATCTAGCATTGATGCCTGAGCGATGGGCGACGAGTACAAGTGAAGCGATCGCTAGCGGCTTGACGTACGGAGCGATCGCAACTATTACCGACTATCTCATCGACTGGTGGCAACATTTCCCCAAAGGCCGCGTCATTCTCACAGGTGGCGACAGCCCACTTCTTTACTCGTGGCTACAAAAAAGAACCCCAGAGGTTGCCTCTAAGGTTCAGGTTGATAGCTGCCTCATGTTTCGAGGAATGCAGGTTTACCGCAGGGCTCTGACTTTAGCGTCATAGTTAGCTGCACTGAGGCCAAACGTAGCCTGCGGTAGCGCTGAATTGTCTAGTCGTGTTTGAAGCTCATCGACTCGGTTACGAGCGTCAGGGTGAGTGCTCAAAAACTCAGGCTGAGAACGACCGCGAACGAGCTTTTGCATAAAGGAAACCATACCTGACTGATCGTAGCCAGCACGGCCCATAGATTCAAAGCCATGAACATCTGCTTCGTATTCGTCGCTGCGGCTAGCAGGGAGCTGAAGGGCAATTTGAGTCCCGATATTGACAAGGCGATCGCGGTTCACGCCCAAAGCGCTCGTAATCCCCTGCGTAATCGCAGCCTTTCGCATTTGTTGCACCGAGTGACGACCGGCAATATGTCCAATTTCATGGCCGATTACGCCCGCTAGCTCAGCTTCGTTATCGGCGGCGGCCATCAGGCCAGTCGTGATATATACGTAGCCGCCCATGGTGGCAAAGGCGTTGACGGCATCGTCTTCTACAATTTGGAAAGTGTAAGGAATGTCGGGGCGATCGCTCACCGCTGCCAGCTTTTGCCCAATATCGTTGACGTAGGCATTAAGCGCCGCGTTTTTATATAGCTTGACCTGGCCGCCGTTCACCAGTTGGGAATTGATGCCGCTCCCTAAGTCCACCTCCTGAGCATCCGTCATGCTAGAGAGCTGATAGACCCGAACACCGTGAATAGCGCCTCTTAAAAGCATATCCATCAAGCTAGCCTGCGACGGCTGAGCAGTCGTCACGCCAATGCCTAAAACCACCGTCATCGAAGCGAGCCCGTAGACAAGATGACGATAGGCTTTGCGCTTAAAGGTCAAGAGGTTAAACATAGTTTGAAGAGTAGCTAGCCAGTAAAAGGACAGCAGAACAACGTGATTAAAGATACAATTATCACACACCAAACTTAGCAAAGCTGCCTCTGGCTGCGGGCCAAATTGTGACACTTATCCAGTTGATACTGTGGTTAAATACTGGGGTCAAGATGGCAATGGGATTGGGATATAACGATGGCAATTTTGGATTCTAAAGGGCGGCTCTTCGGCAAACTGAGCCTGCTAGATGTCGGCGCGGCCCTCGCGATTGTGATGGTTGTTTTTGGCATATTTTTCTATCCCGGTGCGACTGGTTCAGTCGCTCAAGTCGGCACAAATGCAAAATCGTTTGAGGTAGATCTAATTGCCAGAGGCTTGACGGTACTCAACCCCGAAGACTTTGTCGTTGAACTCAGTGAAACAGAGTCCACTCGGATTGTGGTTCGCAACCAGCCCTATGGTGAGCCTGTCAATATTAAATCGGTCATTCCGTTGCCTCGCAGCGTAGCGGTTCCTCAGCCAGACGGAAGCGTGAAGTCATTTCCCGATCCGCGTCCCGAGTTGGGATACACCGCCGATATGCTGATTACGCTCGAAGGAAAAGCAGAATTGTCAAAAGAGGGCGGCCCTATTTTGGGTGTGCCGGTCAAAATTGGAACGCCGATTGAGATTGAAGGCGACAACTACAACTTCAAGGTCTCTACAATTGCCGTTAGAATCCTTGATGAATCTGCTGAAACAGAGGCGGCTGAATAGTCTTTCAATTAGGTAGCCCTTCAATCAAACAGTCTTAGCACTACTGCTTAGCAAGCGATCAAGACTGTCGCCGACTTTATTGGCAATGCCTAAAATCCAAGCTTCGTCTTGCTGTGTATAGCTGCGCGGTGCGTTGGCTCCTAAGATTAAAACGCCGCGATCGCCCAAAGGCTGACAGATAACACCCTGCGTATTCTGCGGCAAATAGTCAAACTCAACGCGTCCTGGATAAATGTTGAGATTAACCAAATAAACCGGCTTCTGCTTATCTAAAACGCGCTGAACAATCACACCCGGCGAGACGGTATCGGCAGGGCCAAGCACACCACGCCTCAGCAACACGCGGCCATCGTAGTAAACCATCACACTACGGGTGACGGTATTCGTCAGCAGCAAATGAGAAGACCAGGCCAGCTCCGTTCGCACAGCATCCGGCAAATCGTCAGCCAGATCAAAGCCTTCTTCACCTTCTAAGACAACCGTTTCAGGGGGCTTTGGCTGAATACGCTGCCACAATAGCCCAATTAAAATCAGCACCGCACTCAAAATCACGCCTAAAGCATCTGCCCGTGACTGCGAGCTGCTCAGTTCTGACGTCATCACACGATTTACAAAAAGCAGCGTCCCACCCAGTGCACCCACAACAATTGGCAAGCGCCTGAGAACTTGATTTTGATCGGGTCTGGCCATGGTTGAGCAATTGAATAAGTGCAGTAGATATAGTGTATCTTTGGCGGGAACCGGCTAAGCGAAGCAGCAAATACTGGTCGTAAAAATCAGGTCTTAGAATCGGGGCGAGGAACAAAGATCTAGTGCAAAAGTTATTAGGGTTAGGGATATCAGTCGGACTACTCGTGAGTGGATGCGAGTTTTTTGGGTTGGGATCCTGGGAATCTATTGAAGGGCTAAAACTGGGCGAGATTGATATTCGGCCTCAGTGGGAATCAGCTTGGGTAAGAGAGACGGTTACCAGCGATCCGGCGGCTGAGGCGATTGTGGCAGGCTATGTGTCTGGGCTATCGGCGGCGGGGTATCAGGCTGGCGATCAGGGTGTTTGGGTAGCGGCTGGGCAGTTTCCGGTGGCGCAGTATCAGGGCGAGATTCGGCGATCGGCAGCATCAATTACCAAGGTGGCGACGACGCTAGCAGCTTTGGCAACCTGGGGCGCAGAACACCGGTTTAAAACCTTAGTTGGCTGGCAAGGCACCATTAAAAATGGCGTGTTGATGGGGGACTTGATTGTTGAAGGGGGCGGCGATCCGCTGTTTGTGTGGGAAGAGGCGATCGCACTCGGCAACACCCTGGAGCAAATGGGCATTAGCCGGGTCACAGGCAATTTAATTGTGTCCAACGGCTTCAACATGAACTTTGAAAGCAATAGCCAGCAATCGGGACAATGGCTGAAAGAAACGATGAACTCAGCAGACTGGGACTACGAAGTAGAACGCGCTTATCTTGAAATGCCATCGGGAACCCCTTCTCCTACCCTTCAAATTGATGGACAGGTACGCGCAGAATTTGATAGCTGGAGAAATCGAGCAAGCGGCTGGCTCATTAGCCATCAGTCGCTGCCGCTGGTCGCCGTCCTCAAGGCCATGAACATCTACAGCAATAACCCCATGGCCGAACAAATCGCCAGTAGCGTTGGGGGATCGCAGGCCGTGATGGCTAAAGTACAGGAACTGACTGGCATAGCGCCCGCAGAAATTTCGCTCATTAACGGTTCGGGGCTAGGGGAGGAAAACCAGCTCTCTCCACGAGCAGCCGTGATGATGATGCAAAAGATTCAGGATTTGCTGCGGGCTGCCGACAGCTCTGGATCGACACAGGACTATACGATCTCTGATATTTTTCCAATTGCGGGCGCAGATGGGGGCACCGTAACCGATCGCGGCATTCCGAACAACGCAGTCGTTAAAACAGGAACGCTGGCGGTGGTGAGTGCTTTGGCCGGAGCGCTACCCACTGAAAAAAAAGGCGTTGTGTGGTTTTCGCTGCTGAACTATGGCGCAGGACTAGATAGTTTGCGATCGCGCCAAGACCAGGTAATCACGGCGTTAGAACGCGAGTGGGGCAAAGCCACCGAAATCCCACCCGAACTACAAACCACCGTCAAGATCGGCGCCGATCCCTATCGATTTGGAGATATTCGCCGCAACCTTGCCATCGATCAAGCAGTTCCAGTCACTAACTGATTACAGCCCTACAAAAATCTTAAAAGCCATCTGGCACAATTTCAATTACCACATCACCTGAGCGGCTATCGGTCACCACTACTGTGCCTTGCTCAATATTGCCCACAGCCCTTTCACCTGTCATAGCAACCTCTGGACTGGCGGCCTGCTGGTAGCTCACATTTCCTTCAGCTTCCACATCCTGACTGCCGGTTCTCCAAGTGACGCTATTTGCCTTTAGCTGAGAACCTTTTTCCTCACCGTTAGCCTGTACGTTCCCTGTTAGATAAATCACTTCTTGGGCTAAATCCAAGCGGGCCTGATTGGCAGACGCCGTAATCTTCTGCGCTGGCTGCTCAAGCTTCACAGGGTTATCGAGCGCAACTGTCTGATTTTCTACATCCCAAACGGCACTTTTGCTTTCGGCCTTCAGCGGTTGCCCTGAAGAGGGTGCCAGGGATGTGAGCTGTACGGATTCATTGAGCGTGACGATGTTGTCGGTGAGACTGACGTCACCTTTTGCGCCCAAGATGCGATCGCTCACCACTTGATAGTCCTCACTCGCATACTGCTCTACCTTCAGCAACTGCTGCGCCTCTATCCGTTCACGCTCCGTAAACCAAACCAAACTATCTGATTCAAACGTCAGCCAGGGCGTCTCTTTACTTTTAGCAATTACTCCACCGCTCAAATCTACCCGGTTTTCCTTATTAATCACCGTCACCACCCGAGCAATCGTCTCCATTTGAGGATTAAACCCCTTCACCGGCGGCTTCTGTGATCCTTCAGTGGGGAACCGGTTAGCAGTTGGCTCATCAGTAGACGGATTAATCGGTGGCTTTTTCTCGACTAAAGCACCCTTTGCTAGCTGCTCGCTCTCAGTTTTAACGTCTTCCGAATCTTCTTCCGCATCATCATTTTTCGCATCGTCAGAAAGCGCGTCATCCTCAAACTCGCCCATGATCAACCGGTCTTCTTTAGGCTGCCACTTAAGGCGATCGCTCTCCAACGTCAGCTCGTCTTCAATCCCGGTCGCGACCAAGTTTCCCGTCAAAAACAGCATCTCACCGTTCTGCCGCACCTCTCCTTCATCAGCAACCACCGTATAGATTGTTTCACCCGCCTGAAAAAATTCGCCCTTCAGCTCCTTTAGCGTTGCCCGCTGATTATTCGGACTGTAGTTGACTGACGTTGCCTTCAGCCGCCATAGCAAGCTGCCGTTCTCATCTGGCTGCTCAAGCGTCACCGCTTGGAGCGTCAGCGCAGGCTCTATCTGCTCAGCAGGCGCAGGCGCTGCAATTTTTTGACCAATGCCACAGGTTCGCAACGCCACCACCAGTACCGCAATGGTTGCGGCGATCGCCGTCCACCGATACCACCGAGTTATTTTCAAAATTCCTACGCTCCTAGCGATCGCGGATGGTAGGGCTAAGGATGAACCTCGGCCTCATCCAGCATAGAAATGCTCGTCAGCGGACGATAGGTATAGCTGTGCTGAGAGTGATTGTCCTGACCATTGCGAGGACTTTTGCGAATATCATCCTTAACGCTGTCCAAATCAATATAGCGATCTGAGACATTAATTAGGCTATCACTGGTCATTGAGCGCAGGCTCACGACCTCAACCCGAGCCCCCTTGTAGCTAGCCGCATCAACGGCATAGGCCAAGTCGCCATCGCCACTCACTAGCACAGCCGTATCGTAGCAATCGACTAACGCCATCATGTCTACAGCAATCTCAACGTCCAGGTTTGCTTTCTTAGAGCCGTCTGGTAGCTGCACCAAATCTTTAGCAATGACCCGATAGCCATTTCGACGCATCCATAGCAAAAAGCCCTGCTGTTTTTCGTTAGCGCGGTCTACGCCCGTATAAAAGAACGAGCGGAACAGGCGTGAACCTGCTGTCAAACGACACAGGAGCTTAGTGTAGTCAATTTCGATGCCTAGCTGTAAAGCCGCATAAAAGAGGTTAGAGCCATCTATAAAAATTGCCACGCGACCGCGATTTTCTAGTACCTGTTCAGGCGTAAAAACAGAATCATGACCCAAAATTTGGTGATTATTTAACATGTAGTTTCCGATTTATAAAGAGGGCTGATTTTGTGAGGGTATCTTCTTATGGTTTTCAGCTAGACTTCAGAGGGTTTAGACTCAGCTTAATTTACGCGCATATGCCGCAGTCGCCTGCTGAAAATAAGCAAGTGCTGGCAGTAGCGGGTAGCGGCAGAAAAAGCCTATCTCAAAAAATCAGCAGACATCAGCCCCAAACCCAGCGTTTTTGAAGGCGCTAGCGTTAGGTGCAAAAATTTCTAGCGTTAAATTCTTGATCGAATGTTTCTTATCACCTTCGGTTCTTGGCCGCTAGTTTTAAGGGGAAATTAAGCAGGTCAATGTTCTATTAAGAGTTTGATTAAATAGATATCTTTTAGGCTCTAAAACGGACTCACCGAGCCCTTACAAAAAGTGCTTAAAACACTTGGTACTAGGGCACTCTACTCTATATACTTTCATCATACATGAAACATTTTTGGCTGCGGGCTGAAACTGTATAATTTAATCTCTTCTCAAGGAATGAACGCAACTAGTATAAGTTAACCGTCACAGCATAGAAGTAGAATCAGCACCGTTAGAAGCGGCACTGCTCACAACAAATTTCAGTACCAAGAATTCGCAAATCATCGGTTCGCCTGATGAATACGGGTGTAGTGTGGAGGCAATAAGAAATTATTGACTGAATGATTAGCGAATGATTTATGACAGCGATAAGCTAAACCATATGGCACGCGTGTTCATATTTTGTTACAAGTAAGAGTGAACTCATTGAGCAGGTATATACCTCAAGCATGTTAGGCGGTCTGCTAGGCTCTAAATCTTCTTCCTCAACGGATTTCGGCGAAAACATGCTGAATTCCGTTGCTCGTCAGGCTATTCAGCAATTGTTTACTGATAGTGAGTCTGTCGATATTTCAATTAGGTGTTCACCATCGAGCAAAATTTTGCAGGGGGTCGTTGATAGCTTTCAGATGAAAGGTCGTGGCCTGGTGATTAAAAAAATGTTTGAAGCGGCAGAAATGGAGTTCGAGACGGACGCTGTTTCTATCGATGTGGGCGGGCTGATGGGCGGCAGGATTCGTTTAAAGCAGGCAACTCATGCGATCGCCACCGTCGCCATGACCGAATCAGGCATCAATAAGGCGTTCACCGCTGATTTGGTAGAAAAGCACTTACAAAACGTAGACACCGAAGAAGTCACTGACCTCTCAGGCGGCGATCCGGTGTCTTTTAGAAACGTTGAGCTTGAGCTGCTGCCCGATAAGCGCGTCAATATCTCCGCTCAAACCGATTTACCTAACCGCTCAGATATTCCGATTTGTTTCTCAGCCGGTATCGCTGTAGAACGCCGCAGACGAGTAGTCTTTACTGACCCACAGTTTCAGCCCGAAGGCATGGATGAAGATGTGCAGTGGCTTTCTGAGGCGTTGATGCCTGCTTTTGTGGGCGTCCTTAACAAAATGGTTGATTTAGAACGTTTTGATCTCGATGGCGTCTCGCTGCGGGTAAACAGGTTGGAAGTTGAAGGCAAAAAGCTTTTGTTCAACGGCTACGCAGAAATTGATCACTTCCCAGGAATGTAACAGCCCGCTATGCTGCCTGTTACGAGAGGTAGAGCGCAGAGCTAAATTCAGTCAATGGGACTTGTAGATTTATTCAACTCAGGCGGGGTGGTGATGTGGCCGCTGCTCGGGTTTTCGCTATTAACAACGACGCTAATTCTAGAGCGTGGCTTTTTTTGGTCGCAGCTGTATAAAACGCAGGATCGGTTTATTCAACAGGTGCTGGCACTTTATAGTACGCAGCCTCAAAGCGCTATTGAAAGCTTGAGAAAAAATACCCAGTTTCCAATGGCTCGAATCTTTTTAGCTGCGCTGACGTTGGAACAGGGCACTCCAGACGATTTTCGCCTCGCGCTTGAGAGTGCTGCACAGACTGAGATGCCGTTGCTAAAGCGCTTTAACACAGTGTTTGAAACCATTATTGGGGTTTCGCCTCTGTTGGGATTGCTCGGCACTATTTTGGGGCTGATGCGGTCTTTTTCTTCGCTGCGGATTGGGGAAGCAGCAGGTGAGTCGGCGGGGGAAGTAACCGCAGGGATTGGAACGGCTTTGGTTTCGACGGCCATGGGACTTTTGGTTGCGATCGCCACGCTCCTTTTTGCCAATTTATTTTTGGGCCTATACCGCAGACAAAGAGCAGCGATTGAGGCTTATGCTGGCAGGCTAGAGCTTTTGTACCGGCAGTATTATAGGCAATACATCAGCAGACAATAAATCCCTTTGTGATTTTTGACTAAAGGTTGAGTTAGTAGAGGCACCCAGAAGTTTAACCAATTCTTGTTGATTAAACTTGAAAGCCAGTCGCTAATATGTAGCTGACGCTATCTTTTTGTGTATCTGTTTATTTTATTGTGGCTCTATTGAATCTTTCGTTATTTGTTCCTGCTATGCGTTGTCAATCCTATGAATCGCTCTTGGTTAGTTTGGGTGAGTAGTATTGCTGCCTTTTTTTTTACAGCGATTTTGGTAATCACGACAGGGCCGGCGCAAGAGTCGGGTCAATCCACTAGCACAGTCCGACGGTTAGACACGAATGTGTCCCGACGACGCCCACTCTCACCGAGCGGATTAGGTAAAGGAACAGCCGATTTCACTGCGATCGCACCGGTCAATGAGCCCAACATCACCTCGGATACAGCGCTCCCAGTCAATTCAATTGGCTATCAGCCGAGTGAAGTTGTACAGCTTGCTGATCCCAGCAACTATGGCGATCGCGTCAACCGCGACTCAAACGGCAATCCAGTCGATAACGCCTACATTGTTGTGCTACATGAAACCGTCGATTCAGTAGAAAGTGCCCTCAACACGTTTCAGGTCAACCATGTCAACGAAGACGACCAGGTAAGCTACCACACGCTCATTGCGTTAGACGGCACCATTATCTACGTCGTGCCGCCAGAAAACAGAGCGTTTGGCGCAGGTAATTCCGCTTTCAAGTCATACGACAAAGATGAAGCCGTTTTCACCAATCCTAACTTTCCTAGCTCCGTCAATAATTTTGCCTATCACATTTCGTTAGAAACCCCACTCGACGGTCGCAGCGGCAATGCGGACGCTCACAGCGGCTATACCGAAAACCAGTACCAGTCTTTAGCCTGGCTCCTAGCGCGTACCAACATTCCAGATGATCGCATCACAACCCATCGCTTAGTAGATAGATCCCAGTCGCGAGTCGACCCACGTTCTTTTGAGGCCGAGCGCATGTTTAGACTGCTTCGTCAGTATCCTAGCCGTCAGGCCGCTCAATAGAAGGGATCAGCGCTTCAGATACTTCTTAACGCTTGACCTGACTTGAGCGATCGCTTGCTGAACAGCAGACGGTTTAGAGCGCTCCAGAGACTGTGCTGCCGCGATTTTACCTTCAGGATCATTACGATAGCGATAGTGCTCCCACAGATCTCGGTAGGGGCCACCCGTTCGCATAGGGGTACCTGCCCAGTGAAGGTAGCGTAAGGGGCGATCGCCATCAAAGAGTACATCACCCCGTCTTTCAAAGTGGGGCGTCCCTCCCCAGCTCCCTGGTTCACCAGGATTAGCTTTGACAACATTGAGCCGACGCGGAATTGCTTTGAGCACCAGGTAGTTCATGATTGGCTGATCGGTCGTGCCGTTGGAGAAGTCGAAGTACTCACGATGGGCGGCGCATTCACGCAGCAAATCGTACAGGCGCTGTAGCGAAAGCGCGCTTTTTTTAGACCCCCAGAGGCCGCTGTTAAAGACATCTTCGAGCGCTTCGAGGCTAAACAGCTTTTGCGCAGGCACGACCTCAGAAAAAACGTCTTCTAGGCCGCCTTTGAAGTGATAGTCGCACCAAATGAAATCAGCTTGATCTAAGTAGGTTAGCGTTTCAGATACAGGCGTGAAAAAAAGGATATCGGTATCGATATATAAAAACTCGTCGAGTGGGCCAAACCAGGCAGCGAGCTTACGCATTTTATTAGGCAAGGCTAGAAAGTCACGGGGAAAGATTTCACCGATTTTTTGGGTGAGCGCATTGAGAAAGTCTAAGTCGGGAAATAGCTGAACGTCGTATAGCTCAGCTAAGCGCTTGGCTACGGTGTGGTAGTCGTCGTTAAAGGGGATTAGATAGACCGGAATATCCGGATCGCTGAGGCGAAGGCTGCTCATAAGGGCGATCGCATTCTCGGCAACCCTATCGTTGGCCACTATGTAAACGCCGCGCATGGCATAACTTCCAGTTAAATGAGCTTGTTAAATGAGCTTACGAAGAGAGTTAAGTCAGCGACTCTCGGTCGGCCTTCTCTAGGTCTTCAACGACCTTGAGTAAGTTCAAGGTGGTGTCATAGGCCGCAGCAGTCATCTCATCGCGATCGCTACTGTTTTGCACAATACTGCCATCGTTGAGCACACCTAGCGTCCCTAAAACACCGCTTAAGCGCGATCGCATTTCATAAGCGGCCTTAGCGACCATATCGTCATTTTCAGAATCCTCACCACAGATATTTTCCTTGATCCGCTCCGAAAACTGAATGGCGCAGAGCTGAGAATAGTAGCCGCCTTTGTTCAGCAGCTCGTCGTGCGTGCCAGTTTCAACGACATGGCCTTGATCCATCACGGCGATTTGATCGGCGTTTTGGACGGTGGAAAGGCGGTGGGCAATGACGAGCGTGGTGCGATCGCGAGCCAGTTCATCAATGGCCTTTTGCACTAACCGTTCTGAAATTGTATCAAGAGCACTCGTCGCTTCGTCCAAAATAAGGATGTCGGGATCTTGCAGCAGGGCGCGGGCGATCGCGAGCCTTTGTCGCTGCCCGCCAGAAAGCAGGACACCGCGATCGCCAATCAGCGTATCTAAGCCCTCGGGTAGCGATTCAATGAACTCATAGGCGTTGGCCCGAGTCATAGCATCTTTAATGTCGGCGGAAGTCGCCTCAGGCCGACCATAAATCAGATTCTCGCGAACGGTTGCGTTAAACAAAAAAGTATCTTGACTCACGATACCAAGCCGACGACGGAAGCTCTTTATGTCAAAGGATCTTAAATCGTAGCCATCCACTTTAATACTGCCGTTAGTCGGGTCGTAAAAGCGCGGAAGCAAATCTGCCAGCGTTGACTTGCCAGCGCCTGAGGCACCGACTAGTGCCAGAGTCGTCCCTTTTTTGAGGTGCAAATCGATACCTTTAAGTACCTGCTCTTTTTGACCAGGATACGCAAAGCTGAGTGAATCAAAATGAATGTCCCTCTCTAACTGTTCGTACTTGCGATCGCCCGCTTGCATAAAAGGCTTATCATCGCGGCGAAGAAACTCACTGATCACCGTAACGCTTGGCCCCACGTTGGCAAGCTGGCTGCGGGTCGCATTGAGCTGACCAATCGCAGGCAGCATCCGAAACAGCACCAGCAGGTACGTCAGCAAAATAGAAGAAAACACCTCTAGCCTCTCAGCCATCACCACGCGCCCTAACGAGGCCACAGTGATCAGCGCAATGATGCTGCACACTTCGTTGAGCGGGCCGATACCGGCAAACAAAAGCTGCGAGCGATATTCTGAAACCTCGCGATCAGAAATTAGCTCAGAAATTGTGCGATATTCACGTTCCTCGTTAGCGGTGCCTTTCACCAGGCGAATGCCCGAGAGGATTTCCACAATACGTGCAGAGTACTTGCGCGAATATTGAGACAGCTCGCCACCATAGACTTTGGCCTTGCGCACTGCGCTCTGGTTGACAAGAGCAACTAAGCCCAGGGCGAAGGTCGCAATAATGGTCAACTGCCAGGACGCTAATATCAAGATGCCAACAAAAACCAGAATCGTAATGATGGAGATAGCCATTCTGGCCAGTGTCCGAACCGCAACCGTTGTCCGGCTCACCTCTACATTCAGGTGATTAATCAAATCGCCGACTTTACTTTCTGTGTAATAGGCCAGATCGACATCTAACAGCAACTGTAAACCCTCCAGCCGCAAATTAGCAGACAGCTTACGATTCAAGCTGGTAGAAGCGACGGAGCCTGCGTAGTTAGCCACGTTTTTAAGGGTAATCAAAAAAACAATGGACGCTGACATTATGGGTAGCTGATACGGCTCAGGAAATCTATCAAAAAAAACTAAAAAACCCTGTAGTATTTCGGGCAACTGATCGACTAGGGCTGTCGACTGGCCTAGCAGCTCTAGCAAAATAGGGACAATCAGCACCGTGCCTACGCCGTTGAATAGAGCACCTGAAAATCCCATCAGTATGGTCAAAAATACCAGGAACGGATATCGAAGTAATGACTGGGTGAGGAGTTTTCTTGAATGCATAACCCTTGGAGAGCAGGAATAGGCTTTGTCGGTGCCAGTGTGTATTGATACCGACAGATGAATAGTTGAGTAGAGAGTAGTTAGGCGATCGCTAACTTACAAAACGCGATCGATAGCTCAGTTGTGAACTATCAAACCTTAATTATCAAACCTTATATAAGTCCAGAATAATGGTGAAAAACATTTATAAAAACAAGGCTTTGTAAAGACTGTGTTGCGAAAGAGGGCACAGGGGAAACCTATCTTTCCGTTAGCATTCCCCTTCAATAACGAATTTCCTTGATTGATACCGCCTTTGATTAATACAGCTTCTAAGCACCCATTACCTAGCGCTGGATCTACTGGATCTAATTGTTTACCGGTTGTTTACCGACGGGGCTCGAAATGTGCTAACTGAGACAATATGCCCTGTAGCTGTGTCGCCATCGTCATCACGCTGTAGTGCTCTATGCACCGCTGACGGGCCATTTTCCCCTTAAAATTAGCTTTTTCAATATCTGAGAAAATTTGCGTCAGTTGCTCGGCAATTTGGTCAGGCGATTCTGGATCGACTATGTATCCTGTCTCGCCTAAAATTTCTGGAATGTCGCCAACCCGCGTCGAGAGAATTGGTTTTGCCATCGACATTCCATCTGTTAACTTGAGTGGAAACTGAGCCTTGGCGGTCTCTCGATCCCGCTGTGGCACTACAACGATATGCGCCGCTGAAACTACCTGAGCCATCTCATTAATAGGAAATCTAGGCAGCTTAATTAGCCACCGCCCCCAGCGTTCGAACAAATCGTCTTCGTAGCTATCAGGCCGACGTCCACCCACAATTACCAGTCGAAAGTCAGGCTGATCAAGCTGATCAAGCGCAATTAGTACGTCTTCTAATCCTTTGTGCGGTCTTGCGGTGCCAGGAAACATGAGCACACGATAGCCTGCGAGCCCATACTTTTCTCGGCTGGCCTCAGCATCGTATTTTGCCGGATCAAATATCTGAGTGTCTTTACTGTTAGGCAGGTAGTGACCGCCAAATTTTTGCTGTAAGAAATGCGTGGTGACGGTTACAGCATCTGCTTTGGAAACCAGGTTTTCCATCCATTCCAAATAGACAGGATGTTCTGGATTGCGCAGGGCTCCGTCAGACTTGAGAATATCGCGGGCGAGCTGCCGAGGGTAGGGGCGATAGCCGCTGAACCAGCTCATTTCCCAGTCGTCAATATCAACAATGACTGGTTTTCGCGCGACCACTCTTTTAAGTAAAGCTGTTCCGAAGCTGGTAGGTCTGGGTTTGATCGCATAGAGGACGTCACCTTGGATTTTTGGTAGAAGCTGAGTGAGGTTATTGAGGTATTTGAGCGATCGCACCGCCGAAACCGCACATACTTTCAAATGTGCTGGCGGCGCCGGATAAAGCTGCTCGGCGAACTGAAAGCCCACTACCGTCACATCACAGCCCAACTGCTGCAAGGCATTTGCCACTAAATACACTCGGGTCGTTCCACCGCCTGCCAAGTCTGGAGCAATTACCGACACTTTAAGATCTTGGACTGACGAAAGATTAGACATTAGCTTAGATATTAACTGAGGCTATGCAGAGGCCGTCTCTGGCACAGGCGCATCTAAAGAATCTAAAGGGGCTGGCGAGTCTGAAGGTATTCCTGGTGGCACCTCTAGCGTTAGCTTCCCTAATACGCCTTTGCGAAACTCAATCAAGAGCTTACGCGCCGCCTGCTCTTGAGAATCTTGAAACTTCGCTTCAGCAAGCTGGCATAAATAGGTTTCACCCGTACTGTTAGTGGGATCGAGTTCGTACCGAGATTGAAGCATTTGAGCGCGTCTGTGGGTGCCTTCTTGGCTATCCAAATCATTAATGAGATCGACAAAAGCTGCGGCTACACGCTGCGTATCGTAGGCAGCTTGGCCAATGTCGTCACAAATAGCCAGCTTCAGTGCGGCTATCTGATTCGTAAGCTGCGCCGGAATAATGCCCGGTGAATCTAGCAGCTCTAGCTCATCGGAAATGCGAACCCATCTGAGCTGACGGGTAACGCCTGCTTTGCGGGCGCTTTCTACCACACGGCGCTTGAGCAGTCTATTAATTAAGGCAGATTTACCGACGTTAGGAAAGCCAATAACAACGGCTCTTACAGGACGCGATCGCATTCCTCGATCCTGCCGTCTTTTGTTCATTGCCACGCCTGCCGCCTGCGCCGCTCGTGAAATTTGGCCCACGCCTTTACCCTGATTCGCATCGGTAAAGTAAGCGACTTGTCCTTGAGACTTGAACCAGTCCTGCCAGCGATCGCGCGCCTCAGTCGAAATCATATCCACCCGATTCACCACCAGCACCCGCTTTTTATCGCCCACCCACTGATTCAGCTTCGGGTGCAGCGTAGACAGCGGAATTCGCGCATCACGAACTTCTAGCACCACATCCACGCGCTTAAGCTGCTCTTGCAGAGACTTCTCAGCCTTTGCAATATGTCCTGGGTACCACTGAATTGAGGGAGGGGCCATAAAGCAGGCAATAGACGTAAATCTAGCGAAAGAAAGCCTCTTAAATCTACGTCATAACTCGACCGAATCGCCAAATTTAGGCTTCGATCTCAGCCGCTTGATTTACGGAACTACCAACACCGGGCAAGGCGATAGATTAATCACCCGAGCGCTCACGCTATCATCGCGCCTTTCCTCAGTCAGCCCTGTCCCACGACAGCCAATCACCACCAAATCGGCTGAAACCTCATCGGCCACATCACAAATAATAAAAGCCGGTTTGCCTTCACGCTCAATCGTTTGCGCCTCAAACCCACGCTGCTCAAACACCTTCTTCGCCTGAGATAGCAAGGAAGCTACCGCCTCAGTAGAGGTTTGCTCTGGATGTGCCGGATCGCTATTGTCAGGCGACTCTACCACTGAAAGTAGCACTACTTTTGACTGGCATAGCTGCGCCATATCCAACACCGTTTGCAAAACTCGCTTGGCACCGGGGCTAGAATCTATCGAGAACAGAAGCGTCTTGTACATTTTTCTCTAATTTTCTTTGGGGTTTAAAGCAGAAGAGATCACAGACTTCTGTAAAATAGTGAACATATAGGCAAATAAGTAGTTTTACTCATCGCATATTACGATTTAAAACAACCTTTGAACCGTCATTTTTGAACTGACTTTAAGCCGTCTTGTAAGCTGTCTTCAAGTGGCGCGATCGCCTGTCACCTTGCATCGCTCGATATCTAGGGTAGTCAAGCTTTGACCCGCTTTTGAGTTTGGTGCAGACAAACGTTACATAATTTTTAGGAGAGTATATTCCGTGGCCAAGAAAGCCCTTGCTGATCTATCTGCCTCTGACGTTTCTGGTAAGCGCGTCCTCGTTCGGGCCGACTTTAACGTCCCGCTAGACGAGTCAGGCAGCATCACCGACGACACCCGCATCCGCGCCGCGCTGCCGACCATTCAAGACCTCACATCAAAAGGGGCAAAGGTTATTCTGGCGAGCCACTTCGGTCGTCCCAAGGGCAAAGTTGTTGAGAGTATGCGCCTCACGCCAGTCGCTAAGCGCCTATCAGAAAAGCTTGGTCAGGACGTGATTAAGTGTGACGACTGCATCGGTGATGATGTCGCAGCGAAAATTGCAGGCATGGAAAACGGCCAGGTTGCACTGCTAGAGAACGTTCGCTTTTACGATGGCGAAACCAGTAACGACCCTGAGTTTGCCAAAAAGCTTGCTGCTAACGCTGATCTATACGTAAACGACGCCTTCGGAACAGCTCACCGTGCACACGCATCTACAGCAGGTGTCACTGAGTACCTGAGCCCAGCAGTCGCTGGTTCCTTAATTGAGAAAGAGCTGAAGTTTTTGCAAGATACCGTTGATAATCCTCAGCGTCCTTTGGCGGCTATTGTCGGTGGCTCCAAGGTTTCTTCTAAAATTGGCGTGATTGAAACCCTGCTCGATAAGGTCGATAAAATCTTCATCGGCGGCGGCATGATTTTCACCTTCTACAAAGCACGCGGCATGAGCGTCGGCGGCTCTTTGGTAGAAGAGGACAAGCTGGAACTAGCGAAAAAGCTAGAAGCAAAGGCCAAAGAAAAGGGCGTTGAGTTTTTGCTACCGACTGATGTGATTGTGGCCGATAAGTTTGCGGCAGACGCGAATACTCAAACCGTCAGCGTAGACAACATTCCTGACGGCTGGATGGGCTTAGACATTGGCCCTGATTCTATCAAGACGTTTCAGGATGCTTTGGCTGATTGTAAGAGCGTGATTTGGAACGGGCCCATGGGCGTGTTTGAAATGGAGGCATTTGCCAAAGGCACAACCGGAATTGCGACGACGCTGGCAGGTCTTACTGACAAAGGCTGCATCACCATTATCGGCGGTGGTGACTCTGTAGCGGCTGTTGAGCAAGCAGGTCTAGCCGATAAAATGAGCCACATTTCTACCGGTGGCGGCGCTAGTCTGGAGCTGCTAGAAGGCAAAACGCTTCCAGGTATTGCGGCTTTGGATGATGCGTAAGCTCTAAAATGCTGCCCGTAATATAGCTAGACGAGCGCCTTGCGGTATCCCGTGAGGCGCTTACTATTTTTCTGAAATCGCTTCGGATATTATAAGTTAAAGGGCAATTAGCTCAGCACTCTTTTCAGGCAGACTATGTTAAGGCGATCGCAAGCTCCCAAAAACGCTGTCGTAATGCGTGAGCGGCAAATGGAAGAGGCTCGGATGCGCGATGTAGAAATGCTGCTAGAGAGCCTGTTTTTGCGCGAAGAGGTGACGATGCGGCTCATTGCCGACTGCCTTTACGACGTAGGCTCTGTCAACCTGCTTAATCAGCGGGTTCAATCTAGACCGCTGAATCGCTTTCTGAAAGTGATTGCTCGCCGCTCTAAGCCAATTTTTAGATTTTTTATGCTGCGGTGGACGAAGGAAAACTGCCCAAGGCTGATCGCCAAGTGGCTACGTTCTCAGGTAGACTTTTCGCCTAGTGAGGTGGTGCTGCCAGAGGTGCTAAGCCCAGAAATTAGTTCAACAGGTTTTCCCGAAGCTAGATCCTGACTTGATCAGCATTCGTGAAACGGTGAGTAGCCCAATTCTTTAACTATTTATGTTCTTTAACTATTTATGACGAAAGCGCTGCGTAAATCAGCGGTGGTCGCACTATTTTCAGTACATATATCCAGCGAATATCGCCTTCTCTGCTCTACGTGTGTGTAGATAAACTAATGTCTGTTATGTATTTTTACGCTCACCTATGTTGAATACACTTAATCGCTGTCTAATAGCTGGTGTTGCTGTGCTTTGTGCAGCTAATATCTTCGCAATTCATAACGTGGCTCAAGCCGAGTCATCGGAGTCGCTGCTGCCGCTGCAAACTCGAACAGTTAGGAACGCTGCACAAGATATTGTGCGCGATCAGGTAGCCGATACGCTGAATACTCAGATTGCCGTCGAGCGGGCGTTTTTGAACGAGCCCACTGGCATGTCGCTGGAGTCTATTCCGATCTTAAAGGAGCTGGTGGATGAAACGGGTAAATTCGATGCGGGCGTTAACGTCGGTTCGGATTTGCCTATTTCAGTTGGGTTTGGAGATTTGATGGGAAATGGGGTGCTGATGTTAGGAACAGATTTTCCGCTAGATTGAGCGATCGCACTCTCCTCCGCTACGTCGTAATCGCGCGAAAGGCGACCCGAGGAGCCGGTAAAATATTTCCTAAGTTCTTATTAATACTAATTTTATGAGTGAAGATACTCTCTTTAGCAAAATTATCCGCCGAGAAATTCCTGCCGATATTGTTTACGAAGACGATCTTTGTCTGGCCTTTCGAGACATCACGCCCCAAGCACCCACTCATATCCTGGTTATTCCTAAAAAACCAATTCCTAAGCTGTCAGAAGCTCAAGAAGAAGACAAGGCGCTGCTAGGACACCTGCTACTTGCCGTGAGCCAGATCGCTCGGCAGGAAAATTTAGCCAATGGCTATCGTGTGGTCATCAACACTGGAGAAAACGGCGGCCAAACGGTATTCCATTTGCACTTGCACCTGCTAGGAGGGCGCGCTTTAGGATGGCCACCTGGCTAAAAGACCTTACTCGTCTATACGCTCTAGCTGCCAGAGAATTTGATTACCTTCGCGACGAATACGAGAAACCGTCCAATTGCGCCATGCCCAATAATCACCTCGGCTGGTAACGGCGCTGGCATTGACGTCCATCAAGTCAGCAAGTTCTGCGCTTGTGATTAAATAACCCTGCTGCGCCAGTTCGTCAGTGACTTGCAGCGTTTTTAGGGTGTTTGTGAGTCGCTCAATGCGGCTGGTTTCAAGAGTGCTTCCTTGCTTTTCGGCGGCGGTTACCATGGTCGATTGCTGTCCTTCTTGAGTGTCTGTCTCGTAGGATTTTAGCGTTGCTATCGAAAATGGTTCTTGCTGAGTGACAGTATTTATTTCTGTAGTATCTATAGACTTATTTCTATGGTCTTCTTCAGTACCAGTGATTTTACTCTTTGACTCTGCTGCTAAAGACTCTTTTTGAAGTAACTTGTTTTCCTTCTTTTGAGCCGTTTTTTGAGCGGGTGAAGTAGATGCTTGGTACTGACTTAAATTAATTGGGCTGCTATGTGAAAAGGCTCTGGCGATTTCATCACAGCGTTCGTTGCCAGGATTACCGGCATGTCCGCGCACGTAGCGCCAGTCAACAGCGAGGTTTTCTTCGCTCAGCGACTGAGTAAGCTGATCGAGCTGCTGCCACAGGTCTTTATTAAGAACGGGTTTGCCTGCTGAGGTTTTCCAGCCTTTGCGCTTCCAGCCCTTTATCCACTTAGTGATGCCGTTTTTGAGATATTCGCTGTCGGTGTGGAGGATAACAGAGCCGCTATCCACATCTGTCTCATTGAGAAATTCTAGGGCAGCGATCGCAGCCTGCATTTCCATCCGATTATTTGTCGTCGCTGTATCCCGTCCGCCTAGCTCGTGCACCTGACCGTTGGCAAACTCTACGCGAGTCCCCCAGCCACCGGGGCCAGGGTTACCAGAACAGGCTCCATCGGTGTAAATTTCGCTTACTTGCCCTTTGGCTTTGGCGTCAGCAGTTGCCATACCTTACGAGTCTCTCTTAAATCAATTGTTTAGAAGAAGGGTAGTTTAGCGCGGATGTACTCCCGACGCATTTGAGCGATCGCCTCAATCGAAATCCCTTTAGGACACACCGACTGACACTCCCCATGATTTGAGCAGTCGCCAAACCCCTCAGCCGTCATCTGCGTCGTCATTTTCACCACCCGCGTCTTTCGCTCAGGCTTACCCTGCTCCAACAGCGCTAAGTGAGAAAGCTTAGCTGCCGTAAATAAAGATGCCGAAGCATTTGGACAGGCCGCCACGCAAGCGCCGCAGCCAATACAGGTGGCATAGTCAAAAGCCTTATCAGCATTGGCTTTATTCACGAGCACCGCGTTTGCACCCGGAGCCGCGCCCGTCCGCACAGAAATATACCCGCCCGCTGCTGAAATTCGATCAAACGCAGTTCTATCAACTACCAAGTCTTTAATCACCGGAAAAGCCTTTGCTCGCCAAGGCTCAAGCGTGACCGTAGCGCCATCTTGAAAATGCCGCATATAGAGCTGACAAACCGCCGTGCGCTGCTGCGACCCGTGCGCTTGACCGTTAATCATCATGCCACAAGAGCCACAGATTCCTTCTCGGCAATCGTGGTCAAACTCAACAGGCACGCCACCCTCAGCAATTAGCTGCTCGTTGAGGATATCGAGGACTTCCAGGAAAGATAGATCGGGCTGAACATTATCTACGGTGTAATTGGCAAAGTCACCAGCAGCTTGAGCGTTATCCTGTCGCCACACCTTTAAGTGAATTCTCATGAGTTATTGATAGGAGCGCTGGGCAAGTTTTACATTCTCGAAAGATAAGGTTTCGTTGATGAGTTCAGGTGGCTGCTCGTCGCCTTTGTATTTCCAAGCGGCAGCGGTAGAAAATTGCTCGTCGAGCCGCTCGGCTTCTCCGTCAGCCGTTTGGAATTCTTCGCGAAAGTGACAGCCGCAGGATTCTTCGCGGGCTAGCGCGTCGCGGGCCATGACTTCGCCTAGCTCCATAAAGTCGGCGACGCGGCCTGCGAATTCCAGGTTTTTGTTAAGGGTGTTAGCTTCACCGGGGACGCAGAGATTTTGCCAAAATTCATTTCGGAGCGATCGCACCCCCTCAATCGTCTCCTTTAAAGTCTGGCGATCGCGATTAATCCCTACCCCGTTCCACACAAGCTGCCCCAGCTCACGATGAAAGTCCAACATCGTCTTATCACCCTTAACGCTCAACAGCTTCAACGTCCGCGCCCTTGCTGAAGCCTCAGCTTCTCCGAAAGCGTCATCATCTGTATCTACTGAATCTAGGGGCGTAGTTGCTAAATAATTACCCAGCGTATAGGGAATCACAAAGTAACCGTCAGCCAGCCCCTGCATCAAAGCGCTTGCCCCTAGCCGGTTAGCACCGTGATCCGAAAAGTTTGCCTCACCTAGCACAAACAGCCCTGGCACCGTGCTCATCAGGTGATAGTCCACCCACAGCCCGCCCATGGTGTAGTGCACCGCCGGGTAAATTCGCATCGGTACCGCGTAAGGATCTTCACCAGTGATGCGCTGATACATTTCAAAGAGGTTACCGTAGCGAGCTTCGATAGCAGGTTGGCCTTGAGAGGCGATCGCCTCTCGAAAATCCAAATAAACCGCCAGCCCCGTCGTCCCTACTCCGCGCCCTTCGTCAATAACCTGTTTGGCATTGCGCGAAGCCACATCGCGAGGCACCAAGTTCCCAAACGTGGGATAGCGCGTTTCCAAGTAGTAGTCGCGATCGCTCTCTGGAATCTCTTGAGGCAACCGGTTATCACCCGCCTGCTTTGGCACCCACACCCGCCCATCATTTCGCAAGCTCTCACTCATCAGCGTCAGCTTCGATTGAAACTCGCTCGCCACCGGAATGCAGGTCGGATGAATCTGCGTAAAGCAAGGATTGGCAAACAAAGCGCCTCGCTTATGCGATCGCCAAGCTGCTGTCACATTTGAATTTTTGCCATTCGTCGAAAGGTAGTAAACATTGCTGTAGCCGCCAGTCGCCAGCACCACCGTATCGCCCGCATAGCGCTCAAACTCACCCGTCAACAAATTGCGCACAACGATGCCTCGCGCATGGCCATCTACCACCACCAAATCCAGCATTTCACGCCGCGTAAATAGCTCAATGCGGCCTTCTGCAACCTGCCGCATCATCGCGCCATAAGCACCTAGCAAAAGCTGCTGCCCGGTTTGACCCCGCGCATAAAAGGTGCGGGAAACCTGCGCTCCACCAAACGATCTGTTCGCGAGCATTCCACTATATTCGCGGGCAAAAGGCACCCCTTGAGCAACGCAATGATCGATTATCTGGCTGCTGACTTGTGCCAGCCGGTAAACGTTTGCTTCCCGCGAGCGATAGTCACCCCCTTTGATCGTGTCATGAAACAATCGCCAAACGCTGTCACCATCGCCGGGATAGTTCTTGGCCGCGTTAATGCCACCTTGGGCTGCAATGCTATGCGCGCGTCTGGGTGAATCTTGAATACAAAAGCTTTTTACCTTGTAGCCTTGCTCTGCTAATGTCGCTGCTGCCGATGCGCCAGCTAACCCTGTCCCGACGACTAATACAGTGTGCTTTGGCTTGTTACTAGGGTTTACCAGCTTGCAGTGATCTTTGAAGTCGTTCCATTTGTTCGGTAGCGGGCCTTCGGGAATGCGAGCGTTTAGTTGCATGACAAGTTAGCCAATAAGACCGAAATAAATAGAGAGTGGCAAGCCGAGGAATCCAAGAGCGATCGCGCCGCCTAAAACCGCACTCGCCGCATACACAGCAGGCTTCGTTACAATTCCAACCGACTGCAACGCACTCCAAATCCCGTGCCGCAAGTGCAGTCCTAACAGGCTCAAAACCACGACATAGCCAGCCGTGTATTCAGGCTTGTGAAAGGTTTCAAAGACTAGACGCGACAGGTCACGATGCGTAGATCCTGGCAATAGATAGTAAGTACCAAACTTAAAGGTGGCTAAATGCACAACCAGAAAGAGACCTAGCACTAGCCCTGAAATAATCATGGTGCGAGAGCTGAGGCTTTGGCGGCTGGGCGCTCCGGCTGATTCGTATTCGAGGTAGCTAATGGGCCGCGCTTTCTTAGCACCGATATGAATTTTGATGCCAGTAGTAATGTGAAAAAAGGCGATCGCTAGCAGTAAAGCTTCTACTGCGTATGTGAGTGGGCCAAGGCACTCAATCACGTACGCCAGTTGGTTATAAGCGCTTGCACTAAAAAACAGCGTTAGGTTGCCCAGCAAATGACTCACTACAAAAGTGACTAACCCCAGCCCCGTGATACCCGTTAACAGCTTCCTCCCGATAGAAGACTGAGACAAGCTTTCGGTTGCGGCTGAGTCCGTATCGGACGTGGGGATTGAAACCATGTGCGTAACCACTACTCAATTTTTGCGCTATCTAATATTTTGCTGTCTTTTGCTGTCTAAATATTTTAAATCTAAAAGGCCCAGGACGTAGTTTTGTACGTTCCTGGGCCTTTCAATTTATTGGCGAGCCAGCAGTTTAGTCTTAGAGGCTTAGTCTTCGATTTTGACTGAAACGATTTTGTCGCCTTTAGCGATCGCATTCACCACATCCATATCCTCAGTTTTCCCAAAAACGGTATGAATTCCGTCTAAGTGAGGCTGAGCTTCATGACAGATGAAAAACTGAGAACCACCTGTGTTCTTACCCGCATGCGCCATCGAAAGGCTGCCAGCCTGATGCTTGTTGCTGTTAATTTCGCAATCAATTTTGTAGCCAGGGCCGCCTGTACCCGTACCCAGAGGGCAGCCGCCCTGCACCATAAAGTTAGGGATCACGCGGTGAAAGCTCAGATCGTCATAAAAGCCATCTTTAGAAAGCTTGACGAAGTTTTCAACGGTGTTAGGCGCGTCTTCTTTAAACAGCTCAAGGTTGATAGTCCCCTTGTTTGTTTCCATAATTGCTTTGGTCATAGAGCATTCCTTAAAGTTCCTGAATATTCTACGTCACGGGGCCGTCTGCTGCATCTCTAACTCACGACCATGGGCATCTTCTACCACGCTCAGCCGTGTCTCAAACTCCAGCGCCATCAGCTCGCTCTGCAAAATTTGATCGTCCTGGTAGTATTCAATTTTTTCAGCAAGTTGCCGTTCATAGTCAGCTTGCAACTGATCGGTTGCCGCACGCAGGCGAATTTCATGCTCACTTTCCAATTGCTGCGATCGCCGCTGATTATTTTGCAACGCGCTCAGCAACCTTTCAAGGCGTCGTCGCATTAATCCGTACACCAAAAGCGACCCCAGCACGCCAATCACTAATCCGATAAAGAGACCGATAATCAAAGCTCAACGGCTCCATTGCTAAAAAATATAAGTTTTGCGCTCATTTGCATTTAATGGCTAGTGAGGATTATCCCTCAAGGATAGAGTGGCCGGTTCGTTAGAATATGAGGAAATGTTACGGGCTGAGCGGTTTGTGTCAAGCCTGATAAAGGTGGCGTCAATAAAGCAGAAGGCATTCAGTAATATTATAGATACCTTCTTCTGAGTAACAAGGAACTGACCTTTTGAACAATCTCCCCAAAGTAATGGCTAATTCAACGTCTGAAGACAGGGCAAATAGCGATCCAGATATGGAGATGCCGCAAGACGATCAGCAGGCGCTGCTCCCCTTAGATGATGAGGCAAAAGCACCCGTTGATGAAGCGGCAAAAGCGCTGGCACTGGCGATCGCTGAAGCCGCTGACGATCGCAAAGCAGGCGACATTACCGTTTTGCAAACGGGCGATATCTCCTACCTAGCCGACTACTTTGTGATTGTTACCGGCTTTTCTAACGTACAGGTGCGGGCGATCGCCAACGCTATTGAAGATGCCGTAGAAGAACAGTTCGAGCGCCTGCCTTTAAGAAGCGAAGGGGCTAACGAAGGCCGCTGGGTTGTCAAAGACTACGGTGAAGTCATCGCTCACATATTTATGCCAGACGACCGAGACTATTACGACTTAGAAGCGTTTTGGGGCCATGCAGAACGAATTGAGTTCGTGCCTGCGCCCCCCGTTTCAATGTCCACCTCTCCGTTAAAATAGCTAAAAAAACGTTCCGGCAATCGCGGGAAACCTTACAAAAATAATGAACGGCAAGACGAACGGCCCGCTCAACGGAAAAGCCCAGAGAACACCTATCAGTGCCCGCTGTCCGGTACCCGTCGACCAAATTCCCAGTCAAGAATACGAGAGCATGAGCGAATCTTGGTTTTATAGCTGGGGTTCGCGAAACCTACGTGGATATTTAGTGCCGATCATGAGCTTATGGCTATTGAGCTGGCCAGTGATTGGGCCAATGGCGGCTGTGAGCTTCGCGCCTGCAAAGCTTCTGCCACAGTTTGTCATTAGCGCCTCTCTAGGGGCATTGCTGCTGCCAACCTTAGCGCTAGCGACGCTCTATGTCGGCTGGAATCATGTGTGCGATCGCCTTTCCCAACCTGCTGTACCCTACGAAGAATCAGGCTGGTACGACGGCCAAATCTGGGAGAAGCCAGAAGAGGTGATGAATCGCGATCGCCTCATTGCCGACTATCAGGTAAAGCCCCTAATGCTGCGCCTCCAAAAAACGTTTGCCGCCATCGCAGGCATTTTTTCCTTCTGCCTGGTGATTTGGCAATTTATCTAAAGCCTTCAATCACTCAACCTTTAACCACTTGCCTTCAACTACTGACATAGATCACAAACATGGATAGAAAAACGTATGAATAGGGTGAGCCGTCAGTCCTCAGCACCGCTCGAAGTACAGCTCCTCAGAGAAGGCATTGTCGAATCTAGGCATAAAGTGCACGCCGTAGCCTGTGACGATCGTGGCCGCTTGTTGGCCAGCGCAGGCGACTCTGAGCTAGGCACATTCATTCGGTCGGCACTCAAGCCCTTTCAAGCCCTTTCGCTCATTGAAACCGGCACGCTCGACCATTTTCGACTCACCGATAAAGACCTCGCCATCATGTGCAGCTCACATCAGGGCAACTTAGGTCAAATTCGGCAGGCCTTCAACATTCTTTGGCGCTGTGATGTTGAGCCGTTAGCCTTGCAGTGTCCGACGCCTGACGGTCGCGATACGCCGCTGGCACACAACTGTTCGGGCAAACATGCTGGAATGCTCGCGGTCTGTAAGCAAAGGGGCTGGTCTTTAGACGGGTATACTCAGCGATCGCACCCCGTACAAAAGCTCATTATTACCAAAATAGCCGAGCTGCTAGGCATGCCCGCTGACGAATTCATTTGCGCTCACGACAACTGCGGCGTACCGACCTACCTCATGCAGCTCAGTCAAATGGCCACCTTATTTGCCAAACTCGCTTCCGGCAGCAGCCTAGGCATGGAGCGCGTCATCAGAGCCATGACCAATCACCCGATGATGATTTCAGGGCCAGACGGCTTTGACTCACAGCTTATGTACTTAAGCGAAGGCGCTCTGGTGAGCAAATCAGGCGCGCAGGGCATTCAGTGCATTGGGCGAGTTGGCGATGGCATGGGCATTGCCATCAAAGTCGTCGATGGCTCAAAAAAAGCCAAATACGCCACTGCTGTCTATCTACTCAAACAGCTTGGATGGATCACCCCAGATGTTTCTGAAGCCCTCGCCGAAAAATTTATGATGCCAGGAAAGTACAGCCGTCTGGACGTTGTAGGCGATCTGCCGCTGATCTAAAAAAGAATTTGGCAGCAGCGCACACAAACTGGGTTGCAACGCGCTATACTCGTTAGGCGCTGATGAATTGGCGAAACACATATCGCGGGGTAGAGCAGTCTGGTAGCTCGTCGGGCTCATAACCCGAAGGTCCATGGTTCAAATCCATGCCCCGCCACCATACAAGGCATAGCCTTAATAAAAAGCTTCCTGGCAAAATTCAACCAGGAAGCTTTTTTGTTGAACGCATATATCTTGCTTCAACTATTAGTTTCTGAGCACAGCAAGTTTGTGAGCCGCACGCCTGTCTGTATATATCGAAAGCCATATTGCTACCTTTATCTCAACAACGGCAATGAATAAATAGTCGTTGAGATCTCACGCCCTCAACAGGCGTTTTTTAACACATCAATTCAGAAGAAATACTTAGCGCCTGTGCTTTATGTATTAGATCGCTATGCGAATACGCGGAATAACTACGAACATTTATTTAATGCCTGCTGGTAAGCGTCCGTAATTCTAGCGGTATCTGGCATACCTTTATGATTTGGTAAAGCAGTTAGAAAGGCTATTTGACAGCTATTACTAGCGAGATTGATGCGTGCTAGTAATAGCTATAGGATCATTTACAAAAAAGAACATACATCCCCAGTCACTTTGCTTCACAGGCATAGGGAATGTTCTCATAAGCCAATCATAAATTTTATGTGATGAAACAAAAATCGTCGTTTCGATGTCCGGATGCCTTAGCCCATTTTAGAAGAGTTAACTATCCGCCTTTACAGCCCTATTAGTGATCAATTTTTTAAGTGGGCCGCAAAAGTCAGCGTTTAGTCAATCGCTAGTACCTTATAAGCAAGCTTATTCAAGGTTTTAGCGCTTCTCTTTGCGAGAGGAGTATTGACGTAAGCCAATTTTAATTTCTATACAAGTTATGCCCTGAGTGGATATGTCATCAAAAATCGTGACAGCTAACTACATTATGACGCAAGCAGAAGAGTCGCCTGAACGGGCGCTTGAAGCGATTAAAGCGGCGGATACAGACAATCCTATTATTGTGGATTTTGACGAGACTCTGTTTTTACGTAACTCAACAGAGGAGTACTTAAACGCAGTCTATCCAAGAACAGCCGGTGCCTTTCTTCTAACAGGGCTTAAGGCGCTTAAGCCTTGGCGGCTGCTGCCTAAGCGGCTCAGAGACGACAAAATCTCTAGAGACTGGTTTTTGGTTGTAGCGGTGACGTTTCTGTTTCCTTGGACGCTGTTGGTATGGCAATCGCGCGCAAAAAACCTCGCCCAAAAATACTGGAACCAGCCTCTAGTACAGGCTCTCAATGCCAATCCAAACGCACAGATTGTGATCGCGACGTTAGGTTTTGACTTTGTGCTAAAGCCACTGCTAAAGCACCTACCCATAACGCTCAGCCCGTCTATTGAAAAAAATATAGTGGCCTGCCGCTTTTGGCAGGGTGCAGTGGATAGAGCTAAAGGAAAATGCGCGATGGTTACAGAGGCACTAGGCGCTGCGGCTGTTGCAAAAGCGGTGGCTGTGACCGATGCCAGTCACGATGCGCCTTTGCTAGCAAAGGTTGAAACCCCTTGCTTGGTGGTGTGGCCTGAGGCTAAGTATGTCCCTGCTATGTCAGACATTTATCTTCCACTCTTTTATTCTGAAAAAGTTAAGAATCCGAATAAGGCACACTTTACGAAGCGAGTGCTGATGGGGCACTGGGCATTTTTAGCAATAGCGCTCAGCCCGCTCAGCCCTCATTCCATCTGGAATGCAGCTAGTTTGCTGATGCTGGTAGTGAGCTACTGGTGCATATACGAAATCGGTTATCAAGAAAATGACCTAGTTGGCGAAAAGTACGAGAAAAAGCCAATTCTGTCAGAGAACTACTCTCTTTATAAGTCCAGGCTCAACTTAAACACGCCTGCACCTTGGTATTGGGCCACAGCGATCGCCCTGCCGGCGCTGCTGCTATTAGAAATGAGCAAGCTTTCAGTCGCTTCGACACAAGCCGCCTTCTCACTTGTCACTCAGCAGGGGCCACAGCTCTTAATGTCTGACATGACGATTTGGATAATCTTTCTAGTGGCTGTGCGGCTTACTTTTTGGCTCTACAACCAGTTCAACGAAGAAGCTCGCATTTGGATTTATCCCTTTTTGCAGGTGCAAAAGCTGTTTGGCTTCACGCTTTTGCTCGGAATCGGGCCAGTTGGATCGATGCTGCTATTGTCTTTGTGTATCAGCAGATGGCTGCACTATGCCATTTATAGATGCGGTGGCGATCGCTGGCGTTTTCAGCTAAACCTGAGCTGCCTATTTATATTTACAATGCTGCTATTCTCGGTAGCTATCAGCAGCCCAAACCCCAGTGATTTTGTTAGCTGGCAGGCTGCGATCGCCCTTGGCTATTGCACGCTAAGAGCGACAAAGGTCACCATCGAAACCAGTAAGCGAATCGCTCTGGTCGGTCAAAACTTACCAGATAGTCAGGAAACCAACCAGCTTGTACCTGCAGCCAAGCCATCAGCCGAAACGTCTTTTGCCCAGACCAAGATGACCGCAAGGTAAGGGGCTAGTCAGGATTAGCATTCACTAATCAACAGCCAGCAGACTCCAGATAAAAGATACATTATGGTAGTAAAACTTGGGCTAGCCAGCTTACAGGCGGCCCAAGTACAAGCGCTGGGAGGAAGGAAGCGACCCGAATTTTTCTAATCTCTAGCAGATTCAACCCCAAACCCAGAATCATAATTCCACCGATACCGCTGGTAAGCAGAATACTAGGTGCTGTTTCAGGATCGGGAATCAGAGTAGAAAAACCATTTGCTAGCAGTGAAAGTCCTCCCTGGTAAAGCACGATGGGTATCACTGAAAAGCCTACACCGACGCCATATGTTCCGGTTAAGGCAATAGAAATTAATCCGTCCATGGTGCTTTTCACCACGAGAATAGTGCCATCACCCACAATGCCATTGTTCAGACTGCCTAAAATAGCCATCGGGCCGACGCAAAACAACAAACTAGCGGCAACAAATCCTTCAGTAAACCGGTTGCCACCTCGAAACCGGGCCTTTAGCCAGTCACCAAAAACAATCAGCCTTTTTTCTAGCTGCCACCATTCACCGACCAAGCCACCTGCAACCAGGGCAATCAAGGCTAAGATAACGCCATCTACACGCCCTGATTGCGCTTTTGACAAGGCCCCAGCCATAGAGATGCCAATAAAAATGGTGGTGAGGCCAACGGCCTGAGTAATGATGTCTTGAAACCTGGCGGCCAATCGGTTTCGTAAGAAAAGGCCGCTGCCTGTGCCAATTAGAATGAAGGCCACGTTTACCCAGGTGCCGCTGGTTTTTGACCAAAAAGATAGCATTGAAAAAGATAGCTGTGTGCAAGATCGCTCTTTATAGTCTTTGCCGATTGAGATCGCAGAGAGATCTAGAGAGAACGCCTATTATGCACCGTAGGGCACGTTTATAATAGTTGACAAACCGAAGGCCCTAGCATGGAAAAAACAATGCCGCTCAGTCCATCAGTGAGCTTAATCAGCGCAGAGACCTACGAAGTTGAGGCGCTGTCGCAAAGATTAGAGGCACTACTCGAACCGATGGGCGGGATGTCGAATTTTGTAAAACCAGGCGATCGCGTCCTTCTCAAACCCAATTTGCTGACAGGCTCTAGACCTACAAAAGAATGTACGACGCGTCCTGAAATCGTCTACTGCGTCGCCAAGATGGTACAGGCAGCAGGCGGTAAGCCGTTCTTAGGCGACAGTCCAGCTTTTGGCAGCGCTCGCGGCGTAGCAGAAGCTAACGGTTTGCTGGCATGGACAGACAAAGCCGATGTGCCCATTGTTGAAATGCACGGTAAGCGCTACCCCATAGAAGGCGAAGACTTTGATAACTTTCTACTGTCTAAAGAGGCGATGGAAGCAGACGTCGTCATTAATTTACCGAAGGTAAAAGCTCACGTACAGCTCACGATGACGCTAGGCGTAAAAAATCTATTTGGCTGCGTCCCTGGCAAAATGAAGGCCTGGTGGCACATGGAAGCAGGGAAAGATCGCAGTCGATTTGGCACCATGCTAGTAGAAACGGCTCGTGCGATCGCGCCTGAGCTGACGATTATCGATGGCATTATCGGTCATGAAGGCAACGGCCCCATCAATGGTGAGCCTAAGCAACTAGGCGTATTAGGGGCTTCTAGCAATGTGTTCGCGTTAGATAGAGCCATGGTTGAAGTACTGGCTATAGCCCCTGAGAAAGTTCCGACCTTAGTAGAATCTAAGCGACTGGGTCTGTGCCCTGACCTCGAACAAATTGAATTTCCTTTGATGCAGCCTGCCGAGCTACAGATAAGCGATTGGAAACTACCTGAAAAGCTAGCCCCGATTGACTTTGGAGCACCCAGAGTCTTGCGCTCTACGTTTAAGCATCTCTATATTCGCTTTATTAAAGAACCGATGACAGCCTACGCGGCTCGATAGTCTTTCAGTCGGTAGCCTTTTTGCATGCCATCAATTGAAAAAGCCCTGGGGAAGACGAGTGACCGCTACTTGCCTCAGGGCTTCTTTTAGTTTGGATCTGCTGAGCGCGTTAGTTCTTCAGCCGAGGATTGACCTCTTTTGCCATGCCTTTGAATGGACTCAAGCTAGGGCCAGGGCGGCGGCGACCGCGATTGGCTAACGGCATCAGGTAGTCAGTTGAGAAGGTTCCAGATGCACCTACAGATTTGCCGCTGCCGGTTGGTTTGCTAGTAGCCGCGATCGCATTTGCAATCAAGTCTTCTACAGAAGGTGCAGCGGGCTTAGCTGCTCTCTCTGTACCTTCACCTTTGTTCGCAGTTGTTTTTTCAGAAGCATTGTTCTTTCCATCCGCCTGCTTAGCAACAACCTTCTTGCCTTTCTCCGCAGTTTTCTTGGCCGCGTTCTGAGCAGTTTTGCCAGCCTTAACAGCCTTTTCTTCAGCATCGCCAGCAGCTTCTTTAGCTTTAGCTTTGCCCTTGTCTGCAACCGACTGTGCCTTATCAGCAGCGTCATCAGTCACCGTCTCTACAACCGACTGTGCTTTGTCAACAACGTCTTCAGCAGCAGACTTTGCCGCTTTAGTTGCTTTGGTAGCAGCTTTTTGCAAGTTTTCTACGCCCTGGTCAGCGGCATCATCGAGTTCTAGAAAGTACTTTTCTTTCCCTATGCCTAAAGTCTTACCAATTGTCCCGAATATTCCACCAATCATGGCAACTTCACCAGTTGAGTTATTTAAAAATAGTCCTTAGTCAATTATTGATTTTCATTGCGGAGCAATGCAAGCGGGCGTTACTTCTGTTTACAAAGGCAAGGCAGCTATACAAAAAGCATCTGCAGGAAATGCTCCTCCAGACGCTTTGTTTTCAATTGAATAGACAGACCTGAAGCTAATCGCTAGTCAGCCGCAGCCGCTAGCTCTCGCTTCTCCTCAGTTGCAGACGAGGTAACCACAACCTTACTATCTTCACCGATATCAACCGTTGCCGTACTACCATCCTTAATTCGACCTGAGAGAATCTCTTCAGCCAAACTATCTTCAAGCAGACGCATAATTGCCCTGCGCAGTGGCCTTGCACCGTAGCTCGGGTTATAGCCTTCTTCCACCAGTCGGTCCTTGAATTTTTCAGTAACCTCCAGGTGAATACCTTGCTCTTCAAGGCGTCCAAAGACTTCCTTGAGCAAGATAACAGAGATTTCTTTCACTTCGTCCTTCGTGAGCTGACGGAAGACAATAATCTCATCTAGGCGGTTCAAGAACTCAGGGCGGAAGTACGTCTTCAGCTCTTCATTCACCAGCGAGCGAATACGGTTGTACTGCGACTCGGCCTGATCGGCTTCTAGCTCGAAGCCAAGACCACCGCCACCTTTCTCAATGACTTTGGAACCAATGTTAGAGGTGAGGATAAGCAGCGTGTTCTTAAAGTCTACCGTGCGGCCTTTGGCGTCAGTCAGGCGACCGTCTTCCAAAATTTGTAGCAGCATGTTGAACACGTCAGGGTGCGCCTTTTCAATCTCGTCAAACAGGACGACGGTGTAAGGACGACGACGAACGGCTTCGGTAAGCTGACCGCCTTCGTTGTAGCCGACATAGCCCGGTGGTGAGCCAATGAGCTTAGAAACCGTGTGACGTTCCATAAACTCAGACATGTCTAGGCGAATCATGGCCTCTTCAGCACCGAAGAAGTAAGCCGCCAAGGACTTAGCTAGCTCGGTTTTACCCACACCTGTGGGGCCGGAGAACACGAAGCTGGCAATCGGACGGTTGGGGTTCTTAAGACCAACGCGAGCGCGACGAATAGCACGGGAGATAGCCCTAACGGCTTCGTCTTGACCGATCAGGCGCTGGTGGAGAACGTCCTCCATGTGTAGCAGCTTTTCAGACTCGCTCTCAGTCAGCTTCTGGACTGGAACACCTGTCCAAGACGCAACGATATGAGCAATATCCTCTTCGGTAACTTCGGGTGAAGTACTCTTTGTATTCTCTTCGTCTTCCGCTTTTTTGGTTTGAGCGATGGTGCGAATTTCGGTTTTAATTTCCATTTCGCGATCGCGCAATTCCCCAGCCTTATCAAAGTCCTGAGAACGAACCGCATTATCCTTGTCTTTCAAAACTTGGCGCAGTTCCTTGTCAAGCTCTTTAGCCGCAGGCGGTAGCTGAGAGTTGAGCAAGCGAACCCTTGAGCCCGCTTCATCAATCAGGTCAATGGCTTTATCTGGCAGAAAGCGGTCAGAGATATAACGGTCGGAGAGCGTAGCCGCAGCTTCTAAGGACTCGTCTAAAATCTTGAGCTTGTGGTGCTGCTCGTATCTGTCGCGCAAGCCATGAAGAATCTCAATAGTTTCCTCAACGCTAGGCTCACCCACCATCACCGGCTGAAAGCGCCGCTCTAAAGCCGCATCTCTCTCAATGTGCTTACGGTACTCGTCTAGAGTTGTCGCACCAATACACTGCAGCTCACCGCGTGCCAGCGCTGGCTTGAGAATATTAGCCGCGTCGATGGCACCTTCAGCAGCACCTGCGCCAATCAGCGTGTGAACCTCGTCAATCACCAGAATGACGTTCGCAGCCGCGCGAATCTCATCCATGATTTTTTTAAGGCGCTCTTCAAACTCACCTCGGTACTTAGTACCTGCAACCAATAGGCCAATATCTAGCGTGACAACTCTTTTATCTTCAAGAATATCGGGAATGTCTCCATTTCCAATTCGTTGAGCAAGCCCTTCTGCCAGTGCAGTTTTACCTACACCCGGCTCACCGATGAGAACAGGATTGTTCTTTGTACGGCGACCCAGAATTTGAATAACCCGCTCAATTTCTTTTTGGCGGCCCACAACAGGATCGAGCTTGCCATCAAGCGCCATTTGAGTGAGGTTAGAACCAAACTCGTCTAACGTAGGCGTTTTTGTCCGCCCCTGACCGCCACTGCCCCCAGAGACTTCAGCCGTTTCGCCAAGCATCCGAATAACCTGCGTGCGTACCTTAGAAAGATCCACACCCAAGTTTTCAAGGACGCGTGCGGCCACACCTTCGCCTTCACGAATGAGGCCAAGCAGTAAGTGTTCTGTGCCGATATAGTTGTGTCCTAGCTGGCGGGCTTCCTCAAGCGATAACTCAAGTACACGCTTGGCTCTGGGCGTGAATGGAATTTCGACGGCGACAAATCCAGACCCGCGACCAATAATCTTTTCAACTTCGATTCGAGCGTCTTTTAAGTTGACGCCCATCGATTTTAATACTTTGGCGGCAACTCCTGTGCCTTCTCCAATCAGTCCGAGAAGGATTTGCTCAGTGCCCACAAAGTTGTGTCCAAGGCGACGGGCCTCTTCTTGAGCGAGCATGATGACCTTAATGGCCTTTTCTGTGAAGCGTTCAAACATGGCGGTTTCTCATCACCTGCTACGGGCTGATTTATTTGCGATTCTAACACAGCAAAATTTCGGAGAGGGCGGACGGTATTCACTACTCCTAAAGGGTATCAGGAGAATCTTAGCGTGCTGAAGGAGAAGAGGAAGACAACATTTTGGTTTAGCTACACCCTCTGACAAGAGAAAATTCTGTTTTTGGCATCGTATGCTGCCCGTTAGGCTCTAAGTGCATATAACGATACTTAAAAGTAGAAAAAAGAACAGATAGTTTGCTGAGCAAAAAGTCACTCAGAAAATTGTGGCGAATTGATGACACACTAATCTTTCTTTAGGAAGATCTGAGAACGATAAGAGCGCGAGGATTCAAACAGAGAAAAGGCTATATGCGCTGTTTTGGGTGAGATGCGCGATCGCCTCCTGCCTTCTCTGCTCAATTTCCGTCATAAAAGTATCTTCCTGAAGTCCGCTCCGCCACAAAATGCGCGCGCTTTCGCCATCAGCGTAGTAGCGCTTGCGTTGTCCGGCTTCTTTAAAGCTGAACTTTTGATACAGGCTCAGTGCTTTTTCGTTCGAGGCTCTGACTTCTAGTGTGGCGCGGGTGAGCCCTCTACGATAGCCGTGTAGCAGAAGTTCTGTAAGCAAAAGCTGCCCGAGCCTTCTGTTTTGACAAGTTGGCTCAATGGCAAGTGTAGTGATGTGCGCTTCTTCAAGAATGGCCCAAAGACAGCCGATGCCTAGCAAATGAATGGGCTTTTCAATGTTGCGGTTAGTCGGGTGGCTATCGAGCAGGTGGCTATTAGGGCTATTAGTAGGATCGATAGCGGCTAAGGACGCTGCCTTTAAGCTATCTGTAATTTGTTGATGGCTGTCGAGTAGTACGCTTCGCTGTTGCAATGCGCCCTGGTCAGACGAGGCTATGAGCACCAGCAAGTCACTACAGTCACTGTCAATTTCTTTTTGATAGCCAGATCGCGTCCAAAGCCCGCCCAAACATCTTTGGTCGAGAGCTAAGACGGCATCTATGTCGGGTTCTATAAGCGGCAGGCAGGCTAGAAAAGGCAAGAAATTGGGCTACCGTTAGCTAACATTTGCGGGTGACCTAAGTGCGGTGAATTGTACACTGGATTTATCTAAGTCTATTCCTCATCCCCCTTATGGTTTCCACTATCTCGGCTCCGCAATCGACAAGTCTTCAATACTTATCTAATGAGTCTGGTGGTACTTCGCCGAACCAGAGTTTGCTGCCTTTGAATACGGCAGTGAATGAAAAAGACCACTTGGTCGTAGGTGGCTGCGACGTGGTGGATTTGATCGAAGAATTTGGATCGCCGCTTTATATATTAGATGAGCAAACCCTCAGAGAAGCGTGCAGGCAGTATAAGCAGTCGTTTGAAAAGTATTATCCGGGTGAGTCGCTGATTGTGTATGCCTCTAAGGCCTGGAACTGTTTGGCGGTGTGTGCGATCGCCTCTCAAGAAGGCATCGGCGTAGACGTCGTTTCTGGCGGCGAACTCCGAACAGCCATAGACGCAGGTGCACAGTCTGAAAACCTCTACTTTCACGGCAATAACAAGTCAGCAGATGAGCTGAAGCTTGGCTTGGAAGCCGGTGCTCATATCGTAGTAGACAACTGGCATGAGCTAAAAACGTTAGACAAGCTGGCTGGAGAAGTCGGTACGAAGGCGACGATTCTATTGCGTTTGACGCCCGGTATTGAGTGTCATACCCACGAATACATTCAGACAGGTCACATTGATAGCAAGTTTGGCTTCGACCCTGATCAGCTTGAAGAAGTCTTTGAATTTATTGCGAACAAAGCTAAAAATATTCACTGTGTGGGTCTGCACGCTCACATCGGCTCACAGATTTTTGAACTACAGCCACACGAAGATCTGCCTGGAGTCATGGTGCGCTGGTTTGAGGTGGCCAATCGGTACGGTTTGCCGATTGAGCAAATTGATATTGGCGGCGGGCTAGGTATTCGCTATACGGAGTCTGACGATCCGCCAAGCATTGATGAGTGGGCAAAGACGGTTTGTGTGAGCTTGGCGGCGGCTTGCAAAAAAGCTGACTTGCCACTGCCAAAAATTTTGTGTGAGCCAGGGCGATCGCTCGTCGGCTCCGCCTGCGTCACGGCCTACACCGTCGGCGGTCAAAAAACAGTCCCCGGCATTCGTACCTACGTCTCTGTAGACGGCGGCATGTCCGACAATCCTCGCCCCATCACCTATCAATCGGTCTATCGAGTACTAGCCGCTAGCAAAATGTCTGCGCCGCTGACCGAAACCGTCACGTTGGCCGGGAAGCACTGTGAATCGGGTGATGTCGTGATTCAATCGGCTAACCTGCCGCCATTAGAATCGGGTGATGTCGTTGTCGTGCCTGCAACCGGCGCATACAACTACAGCATGTCTTCTAACTACAACCGGGTGCCGCGTCCAGCAGCGGTGCTGGTGAATCAAGGTCGTGCCGATTTGATTTTGCGCCGTGAAACCTACGAAGACTTGGTTCGTCAAGACAGGCTACCAAACTCACTTAAGCCCGCAAAGTAAGCCGCCATTATTGGCAGGTAGATAGGTGACCTAAAAAAGTCGTCACCTAGCCACGTGACAAAGGGTTTGGATCACCTTTACTGTGAACTGGCTGTGGTCTGATAGTTTTAGCTCATGGGCAAACTGCTTAGCAAGGCGCTCAGCACATTACTCAGTGAGTTAGGAGTGACGATAGTGGTGAAACGGGTCTGAGATCTTGTGGTATCGCACCATCATTGATATTGGCTTAGCTGTAGCACTGGTGTATGTGGTGCTGCTGGTGATTCGTGGCGATCGCCGCACGATGTGGATGGTGCGAGGCTTGCTCCTGCTCATGGCCGCCACGCTATTGAGCAAGGCGGCAGGGTTGCCATTGCTCTATTTTGTGATGGACAAGCTATTGCTCGGGGCCTCAGTGGCCCTAGCAATTATGCTGGTGCCTGAGTTTAGGCGGCTGCTAGAACAGCTAGGTCGTGGCGAAATTGGTCAGCTCTTTATCGGCCAGGATAGCCAGCTATCAACAGCTAACAGCGTAATTGATGAGCTAGTAGAAGCGGTCAAAGGGCTCAGCCAAAACCGTACCGGGGCGTTGATGATTTTGGAAACTGATGAACCGATTGAGGAAAGTGACTTTTCGGTACCGGGTGTGCGGCTCAATGCGGAGCTGTCACGGGAGCTATTGCAGACCATTTTTCAGACAACAACGCTGCTTCACGATGGAGCTGTGCTGATTCGGGGGCCTAGAGTGCTGGCGGCAGGCGTGATTTTGCCAATTTCTGAGAAAGATGCTTCTAGACAGCTAGGTACACGGCATCGTGCCGCAATGGGCATTACAGAGCGCGTGGAGCATTGCCTGTGTGTGGTGGTTTCGGAGGAAACGGGTTCGATTTCAGTGGCACAGCAAGGAATGTTAAATCGTCCCCTGACCAGCAGTAAACTGAGGGAATTGCTACTCGATAAGTTCTCGCCTGCTACAGATGGTGATACGGTTGCGCCTCAGCTACGCAGCCTAGGCCGACGGCTCAGCATCAAAGGCATTAAATGGTTGAGTGCCATTAAGCGTAAGCTCCCCCGCTCTACTCCTCAGGAAAAAAAATGACAGCAGCTAATTTTGGTGTTTCTTCGGCAGTGTCTTCTTTGGCCCTACCGAAAGATTTGCTGCCGGGGCGGATGCCTTCGCATGTCGCTGTGATTATGGATGGGAATGGTCGGTGGGCAAAGCGCCGAGGCTTGCCGAGAATTATGGGCCATCGAAAAGGAGTGGACACGCTTAAAAAGCTCCTTCGCTGCTGCCGAGATTGGGGGGTAGATGCGCTGACGGCCTACGCGTTTTCGACTGAAAACTGGGGACGGCCAACTAGAGAAGTTGATTTTTTGATGACGCTGTTTGAGCGCGTGCTTAAGCAAGAGCTAAAAGAGATGATGGAAGAGGATGTTCGCATCCAGTTTGTCGGCAATCTTTCGGCTCTACCAGAAACGCTGCAACGGGAGATTGATAGGGCAGTCACTGAGACGAAGGGCAATACGGGCATTCGGTTTTCGGTCGCAACAAACTATGGAGGCAGGCAGGAGATTTTGCAGGCCTGTCAGGCGATCGCAACCCAGGTCAAGCAAGGTCATATTCAGCCAGAAGACATTGACGAGTCTTTGTTTAGCCGCCATCTCTACACCTCTGACATCAGCGATCCTGATCTGCTCATCCGCACCAGTGGCGAAATGCGCATCAGTAATTTTTTACTGTGGCAGCTCGCCTACTCGGAGTTTTATATTACCGATACGCTATGGCCAGACTTTGATACGGCTGAGTTTCATCAGGCGATGCAGGCGTTTCAATCGCGCGATCGCCGCTTTGGCAAAGTCAAAGACAGTGAGTCTAGCAGCTAGGCAATTGCGATCGCTGCGGCCCTCAGCGATCTAGCAAAATTGATACAAGAACTAAGGCGATTGATAGCTGGCCACTCTAACCGTCAGCTCGCCTGCATTCGGATTGCGCAGAAACAGAAACGAGCCCTCAACTTCTTCCTGGCTTGAAAGAAAATCAATCTGCTGATCGCCCCATTCTACTAGCGCACCCTCAACGCGAAGCTCGGCCACAACCTGAACGGCAGCGGCCGTTTCTCCCCCTACATTGGTGACCGTAAAGGGAACGTAGTATCGACCTTCACGCTGCGTCGTTTTAGAAGTCACTTGCAAAACTGGCGGATCTTGATTGCGATCGCGCACCCACAGATAACCAACGCCGCCTAAAACAGCTAGCAAAATAACCGATGCAATTACAAAACTAATTTTTTCAGCTACTGATTGAGGCTTACTCATAGCGTGAGCCTTCCGGCCGCACCGCCAATTGTCGCAGGCAAGCCCAGTATCAAAATTTGACGAAAGGCAAGTTCCAACGGCGCACTCGGATCAATTTTTCCAAAAAAACCTAGCATCAGCGCCGCAGAAACCAGTGAAAGTAGGTAGGAGAAAACGGTCTCGCTCAAAGGGCTTTGAAACGGGCCCTCTTGCAAACGCCGCTGGCCTTGCCTAGAGAAATTAGCTTGAAACACAATGCAGTATGAAAGCACGAGTGAGATTAGTACCGTGAGCATGAGCCATGGGCCGTGAACGGCTGCGACCAATGCAGTCACCTCGTCAGTAGGTGCAATGCTAAAGGCAATGATGACCGATCCGATAAGGGTTGCGCCGATATCTGCGGCCGTTTCGTTTAAGTTACCTTCAGGAAAAAATCGCTCTGACAGTGGCGACGATTCCGAGAGTGCTTCCTCTTCGTTTCCTGACGCGCTAGTATCTTCGTCCGCTTGATCGACATCCTGAAATAGCTGATTTGACAGTGCCACACCGAGCGTGAAAGGGACGCTCTCAAAAATGACTTTGCCAAGTGCTTCGCTGATGCGCGTTTCTAAGGTGATTTGTCTAAGGACAATTAGCATGAGGGCAGCGCAGATTAAGCCAATGGCGATCGCCTCTACCGCATCTGCGATCGCCTCTCTTTCTGTCGTCGCCTTAGCCTTACGAAACCCTGCCGTTCGGCTTAGCAAGTAGGTGCCCAACAGCGTTATTAGCAACACCCCTAACAGCCGAGGCGGCATTACCGATGATCCTATCCACCACACCTCCATGGTGTAGAGCATAGGTATACCGAATAAAAAGCCACCGCAAACGCCTCGAACCAGATCGTCAACTTCGCGCTTGAAGCGCATGTACTGGCGTTTTTGTTGCCGCCGAGACTGTTTGGAAAAGGGCATATACCGCCTAGGCCATTTCCATCCAGTCAAAAATTCTTTCGAGCTGTTTCAAAGTAAGTACGCCCTGCTGCCAAAGCACCATTGGCAAAGGGCCAGCATCTTCAGCACACTTTTTCAGCGCCAGCTTAATAGACGTGGGTGGAATCGATAATTCGTCTTGCAAAAAGCGAATGAGCTTGGCGTAATCGTTAGACATAATCTATGAGATGTAAAAAGTAGTTTTTATGACTGCCGTAGTGCGTGACAGGTGAAATTCTTAAGGGTTTAGAAAATACTTGAAACACACAGACTCTATGTAAATACACAGTTGCGTAAATGCATAGGCCGTATGCTCTATCTACAGTCATACTTGTGGAGCATTTGTTCCATGCCCTTTTGCAAGATATGTCAGAAGGCACAAACGCTCAGGAAAACTATCGCTTCATCACAACAAGTTCTGGACTTTAGTGAACCCATTTTCTGTTTGTGAAAACGAAAGAATAGACCTCACAAACATTAGGGAAGTTAATCAATTCCTTAAGGCTCAGTGATTGTACGGTAGAACGGCAGAAACGATATTTTTTCTGTCGATTCACTTAACAATTCATAAAATTTAGGGTTCAAGAAATGCAGTGATGGTCACCGTATCATCTACAGCGAGACCAATTTCAGCCGCTCGACCGCCGCGTAACTCTATGACCTGATCAACCAGTTCTCGCTCGGGGCCATAAGTTGGGCAAGGTTCGCTTGCACAGGGCGGTGCCGTAGCAATAGAAACGACTTTCCCATTTCGCAAAAACACCATATCTAGAGCCACCGGCACGTCTTTCATCCAAAAGCTCGTACGTCTAGGGGCTCCTAATGAAAACAGCATTCCCCGATCTGCGGGTAGCTCAGATCGGAACATCAGGCCGAGTGCTTGTTGCTCAGAGGTTTCAGCCACTTCTAGCCGAAAGGTTTTTCCTTTCATGGTGGCGGTGGCGGTGATGGGCAAGAGCTGACCGGGGCCATTAAGCGTGATGACATCCTCCTTTGCTTCCGCAGGCGTGGCTGCTGAGTCCGCATCGGGTGGCGGTGAACCATCAGGCGTAGAACATCCGAGTAGCAGAATGCAAAGCACGATAGGAAGCGCTATGTAGCGAATTCGCCAAAGTGAGGAAGGCGTTGATAGATACATGGTTGAAGTGCAGTAGATAGGTTGGAGTCAATTTGGCTGAGCGCAACAAGGCAGGTTAATCAGCTTTCTCTGAGTACATAACCTACACTCCTTACCGTTTGAATCAGGCGCTTTTCGTTTTCGCCGTCTATTTTTAATCTGAGATAGCGAATGTACACCTCAATCACGTTCGATTCACCAATGAAGTCGTAACCCCACACACTTTCTAGAATTTGCTTACGGGTGAGCACTTCGCGGGGGTGCTCCATGAGAAATTTCAGCAGCTCAAATTCTTTCATGGTGAGTTCGATGATGCGATCGCCCCTCACCACATGCCTTTGCGTCAAGTCCAGCACCAAATCCGCAAACCGTAGCTGCTCGCCACTTGCCGCACTCGGCTGAAGATAAGCATTCACGAGCTTAATAAAGTCGTCGCTGCGATAAGGCTCCAAAAAATAATCATCCGCACCCGACTCCAAGCACTCAATTCGATCCGATAGATCATCGCGGGCTATCAGCAGTAAAATCGGCACGCGGCTTTGCTCACCGCGAAGCTGAACGCATAGATCCAATCCTGAGGCTTCGCCTAGCCGCCGAGCAACCACAATCAACGCCGGGGCACTGTTGCGAGCGTAGTTTAGCCCCTCAGATAAGGAACAGGCCGTTAGCAGCCCGTAGCCCGCTTCATGCAAATCCACGCCAATTTTAGTCGCAAGGTTCTCGTTACTCTCGACAATTAATACTTTGGGTAATCCCTGGGAGGGCAGTCTTTGAGAAGCAAATCCCTCAGAAGCGGATGAAGCACTCATGAAAGCAGTCCATTACAGTTTGGCTCAGGGTAGCTCTACTGAAGTCGGCTTGGCAATGTGCGGTAACCCCCAGCCCAGCTTTTCACGCAGCACGCGGAAGAACTCAGGTGACTTTAGCCGAACAAACCGGGCGTTGTAAATCGACCTGGTTAAACAAACGTGATCGCTAGGCACCGCGTAGCAGCCCGCATTGCCGTCAACCACCATCACCAGAGATTCAGGATTCGCTGACGTAATGGTCACAGGTTCCGCATCTGGGAATATCAGGCCCCGAGACGCCAGCGAATGAGGACAAATCGGCATGAGCTGAAGCACAGGAACACCTGGGGCAATCACGGGCCCGCCAGCAGAAAGAGAATATGCCGTAGATCCGGTTGGAGTAGAGATAATAATGCCGTCGGCAGCAATATCGACAGGCGCATGATTGCCTACTTGCACCTCAAAGTGGCACATGCTGGTGAGCGGCTGACGATGCAGCACCAGTTCATTCATACAAAGGGCTTCCCAGCTTAGGTGACCGTGGCTGTATAGCTGCACCAGCACCATCGCCCGTTCTTCAATTTGGTACTCGCCAGACACTAGCTGGTTAATGGCCTCGTCAAGCTGATTGAGATAGAGTTCGGTCAAAAAACCCATATGACCGGTGTTGACGGCCAGCAATGGGATGCCTTTGGGCGCAATCTGGCGAAAAGCAGAGAGCACTGTGCCGTCGCCGCCGAATACCACCGCGAAGTCCATGTCCCGATCAAATCCAGAAGGCACAAGGCTTTCAACAGGGGTATGGCAAACGGGCTTTCCAGGTTGGGAGTAGCCCAAAATTCCTGCAGCACCTGTTGCCAGACAAACTTCGTAGCCTAGGGCTGCTAGCCGAGTCTGGAAGGTTTTAGCTGCTTTTAGGGCAACTGGCTTGATGTCGTTGTAAATGACGCCGACTTTAGGCACAGCAAATTCTTCTATTATTTATAAAGGTGTTCAGTGAATACCTTATAGGCTAGCGCCTTGAGCGATATCTTGAACAGAGATACGCGGGGTTAAGCGCTAGAGATATTATTTTGTGACGAGTCGTAAAGAAGCACATTTCTTCATGAAATATTTAGGCCTACTGGGGTAGTTGCCAGCAAAGGAGCCCGCTATTGTGAGAACGAGCCTTTTTTGGGAGATATCTATCCGAGTGAGTTCTAGCGAGTATCTACCGGCAACGACGGCCCATGTCCGCATTACGCATCAGTCCTGGAACAGTGGCCGGATTGAGGGCGAGGTGAGCGCGAATGAGTTTGAGTGGCGGTTTCGCTGGCGGTTTCGGCAGGGGCAGCTATCGGTAGAGCCTTCACTAGGGCGAGCGCTAATTCAGGAACCGTTGGGGCGGTTTTTGGAGCAGTTTGACTATCAGCTTGAGCCGGGTGGTGATTATTCGTTTACGATTCGGGCGCAGTTGTGACTGATGATTATGCTCCAGACAGCCGCTTCAAGTATCGCTCTATCAGCAAAATCGCCACGATGTCGTCAATGGGTCTAGGAATGGTGCGGAAGCTCTGAGGGATGAGCTTACCGAGGCCTTTGGGAGGATACATTTCCCAGTAGCGATCGCGCGCCTCCAAAGAGCTATATCGCTCATCTACTAGTGTAATTCTCGGGGCATTGGGCATTCTTTCTAGCTGCTGCTGCCAGTGCTTAGACCCGGTTTGATCGCCCATCACAATGTTAGAAATTGGATAGGACTGCCGCAGCGACTCAATTGCCCGAGGCACTTCTGGCACCGCGACAACCTGGTGATAGTGCAGCGAGCGATCAAGCCCAACCACGGCAATGCCACACTTAGCACGACCTGGATCGATACCTAACAAGGCTGGGCCTAACAGTTCTTTGGCGGGGCCTTGGGAAAATGGCTGAGGGATATCGGAAAAAGATGACACGGAACGTAAGCCCACAACAGCGGTCAAATGAGTCGGCAGTGCAAAGTAGAAGGGGTATGCCTAGCTTCTCCACAGTAACGAGAATTTAGGTAAAAAGCAGAGACTGATCCTTTTGCCAAGCCAGAACAATTTTTGAGACTTTTCTGATAAAAGGATGATTTTTGCACCATTCTTTGTTAACAATACGACTTATGGCATTGGCTCTCTGTAACAAGCTGCTCATGTTATGGTTCGGTGCTATGTTTTATGAGTACCACCTTTAGTACAACCGTACGCACTGCCTAGTGCGTCGCCTGCGTGCACGTAAAAAGAGTCGAACTTTCTAACTTTAAATCGTTTGGCGGAGCTACTGACGTTCCCCTTTTAGAAGGGTTCACCGTGATCTCTGGGCCAAATGGTTCTGGCAAATCGAACATTCTCGATTCGCTACTTTTTTGCTTGGGCCTAGCTAGCTCACGCGGGATGCGGGCTGAGCGTTTGCCCGACCTAGTGAATCAAAACCAGGCAAAGCGCCGTTCTACTGTTGAAACAATCGTCACGGCAACGTTCGATATTAGCGATGTTGCGGACATGCTAATCACTGAGGCGGCGGAAGAGCACTCTGAAAGTGATGACTTTGACGAGTTTAAAGCAGCACCTGTAGAAGATGAAACCGGTGTGAAGGTGCTAGCAGTTAGCAATAGTCAGAACGGCACTCTCAGCAACGGGAACGGCGCAGCCCCGATAGAAGCCCCTTACCCGACAGAAACCCCTCAAGAATGGAAGGTGACTCGGCGATTACGGGTTACCGCACAGGGCACCTATACCTCGAATTACTACATCAATAGTGAGCCCTGTACGCTCAATCAACTACACGAGCAGCTACAGCGCTTTCGGATTTATCCAGAGGGCTACAACGTCGTGCTTCAGGGTGATGTGACCAGCATTATCTCAATGAATGCCCGCGAGCGCCGAGAGATTATTGATGAGCTGGCAGGGGTGGCTTCGTTTGATCGCAAGATTAATCAGGCGAAGTCGAAGCTGGATGTTGTCAAAGATAGAGAGGAGCGCTTTCGGATTGTTGAGACTGAGCTAACCGATCAGCTTCAGCGGTTGGATCAAGACCGGAAGAAGGCGGAGAAGTATCAGCAGATTAAGGCCACGCTTCAGGAGAAGCAGACGTGGGAAGGGGTGATGCAGTGGCGGCAGCAAACCAAGCAAGCCGAAACTCTCGCCCATCAAATTGAGAAAGGCCGCACAGAAGGCACCGAAATTGAGCAAAAAATCGTAAACCTCACCGAGCAGATAGAGAAAACTGCGGGAGAGCTGGCGGTGCTCAACAGCAAGGTGAAGGCTTTAGGTGAAGAGGAATATTTAGCGCTTCAAGCGACGCTGGCAACTCAAGAAGCAGAGCTACGACAGTTGGCGCGTCAAGAAGAGGCCCTGAAGAATTCTACCGAGACGACTACGGCGCAATTAGCTGAGACTCAATCAGGTATTCAGAACCAGGAAGGTGAGTTAGAGACGCTGAGCCAGCGACTAAAGGCGTTGACGGAGAAGGATCTGGCGCAAATCGTACAGGATCGCGACCAGGCCACCGCTGAACTTGAGGCCAAACGAGAAGAAACGAATGCGATCGCGGGTCAATCTCAAGCCTGGGTGCAGCAGCAAACCGACCTACGCAGGCAAATAGAAGCCTTCCTTAACCAGCTAGAGCCCCAAAGAGCCGAACGTGTCCGCCTGCAAGAGCGCATCAGCCGACTCGAAACCCAAACCACCGAGCAGCGAGCAGCCCTTGCCAAACTTGAAGAAGAAATGAGGCAGGCGGGTGGGACAACCGAAAGCACACCAGAGAATGAGGCTACCAACGCAGGCCAAGCCGATATTCAAGCCCTGGCGCAATCTGTAGCAGATACAGAAGCTGAGCTACAGACCCAAACCCAAACGCTCAATCGATTGCAGGTAGAGCAGCGAGATAAGCAGCGAGAACTAGACAAGCTCGAAGCACAAGAGCAGGCGATTAAAGAATCGCAAGGCACACAGGCGACAGAAACGCTGAAACGTAGCGGCCTAGAGGGACTGTGTGGGATTGTGGCCGAGCTAGGCCGAGCCGACAAAAAGTTTCAGCTTGCTCTAGAAATCTCTGCGGGCGGACGCATGGGCTTCATGGTGGTAGAAGATGACCGCGTAGCCTCCCAAGGAATTGACCTGCTTAAGCAAAAGCGAGCCGGACGCGCCACCTTTTTACCGCTGAATAAAATCCGCGTTCCCAACTTCAAGCCTGCCGATAAATGGAACCAGCCCGATGGCTTTATTGATTACGCCGTCAATTTGATTGAGTGCGATGACAAATATGCTGATGTGTTTGCCTTCGTATTTGGCAGCACCGTTGTATTCGAATCACTTTCGGAAGCGCGGCGGAACTTAGGCAAGTATCGGATGGTGACGTTAGACGGTGAAATTTTAGAGTCTAGCGGGGCGATGACCGGCGGCAGCTTGAGCCGCAGAGGGCGGCTGCACTTTGGTACGGTGTCGGCTGGGGAGTCCCAGGAAGCGAAGGGATTGCGCGATCGCCTCGAAGAAATCAACGCCATTCTCAGACGCTGCGAACAGAAGGTCAATCAGCTCACCATGAAGGCTAAAGAAAAGTCGAAGGCCTTGATTGAAGCGCGTCAGAACTATCGCGAGAATGAGCTAAAAGCAGATCAGGCGGCGAGCCAGAAAAAGGCGATTGAACAGCGGCTGAATCAGGCCAAAGAGCAGCTAGTCCGCGCTGATAAAGAGCATGCAGAAGCCAAAGCTCGACTAGACGACATTGAGCAAGCGCTACCCGAACAAGAGCAGGCGCTAGCTCAAAAGCGTCGGGAGCTTGAGAACCTTGAAAAGTCACAGACACACAGCGAATGGCAGCAGGCACAGGGACTTGTGCGGGCGCTGGAAACTCAGCTAAACGAACAGCAGCAGCGATTGAGAACTGCCGAGAAACAGCAGCAGGATTTAGCCGCACAGCAGCAGCGATCGCAGGAAAAAATGCAGCGCGATACTGAGCAAGTTAAAGCTTTGCAGCAGCAGCAGCAGGCACAGACTCGTCAGCGCGCTGAGGTAGCTAAGCAGCAGCAGGAGTTGCAGGACAGTATTGCTCAGACCAAGGGTGCGATCGCCATCCTAGACGACAAACTCAAGCAAGAAAAGAGCGATCGCGACACCGTAGAGCGCCAGTACAAAACCGAGCAAAACCAGCAGCAGCAAAACCAATGGCAGCTAGAAAAGCTCAAAGAGACCCAAACCCTTCGCCAGCAGCAGCGCCAAACCCTCCAATCATCGATCGAACGCCAGCGCATCGACCTGCCCGACCCACTTCCCGAAATCCCTGAAGACCTCACCCTAGAAGACCTCAACAAGTCCCTCAAATCCCTCCAGCGCCGCCTCGAAGCCCTAGAGCCCGTCAACATGCTGGCCTTAGAAGAATACGAACGCACCCTAGAGCGCCTCGAAGAACTCACCGGTAAACTCACCACCCTAGAAGAAGAACGCACCGAACTTCTGCTGCGCATCGAAAACTTCACCACTCTCCGCAAAGAAGCCTTCAAAGAAGCCTTTGACGCCGTCAACGAGAACTTTCAAACTATCTTTGAAGAACTCTCAGACGGCGACGGCCATCTCCAGCTCGACGATGCCAACGATCCATTCGCAGGCGGACTCACCCTCGTTGCCCATCCCAAAGGGAAACAAGTCCGCCGCCTCGCCTCCATGTCCGGGGGCGAAAAATCCCTCACCGCCCTCAGCTTCATCTTCGCCCTCCAGCGCTATCGCCCCTCCCCTTTCTACGCCTTCGACGAAGTGGACATGTTCCTTGACGGCGCAAACGTGGAGCGGCTATCAAAAATGATTCAACAGCAGGCACAGCAGGCACAGTTTATTGTGGTGAGCCTAAGAAGGCCGATGATTGAAGCGGCAGAGCGAACGATTGGTGTAACTCAGGCTCGAGGTGCCTATACGCAGGTGTTAGGGATTAATCTGGCCAAGGCGACGTAGATCTCACTTATAGGGTTCGGCATTCCCTTCTTCAGCAAAGGCGTACCATTTCGATACAATAGGCATCTAATTAGGGTATAGTCCCTCAAGCTGTTGCTTAGTTTTCCTAACCCTCAATAGCAGCGCCTTTTACGACTCTCTTCCGAGGCAAATTTTAATAGTCATGACTTTTGAACAAAGCCGACTCCGCTCAGACATCGTAGGCACCCAGGTCATTACCCGCAGCACGGGCCGACGGCTGGGCGTAGTCAGTCAGCTTTGGGTCGATCTCGACCGTTTAGAAGTTTTGGCCTTAGGCTTGCAAGAGAACATACTCTCTAAGGTCATTGCCAGCAACGAAAAGGCAATGCTACTGAGCGACATCCGACAGATGGGCGATGTGCTCCTAGTCGATGACGACACCGTGCTAGATGGCGATATCAACACGTCGTCTTTTAGCAGCCTAGTCAATAGCGAAGTAATTACCGAATCGGGTGAAGTGCTAGGCCGAGTACGCGGCTTTAAGTTCGATGTAATCACCGCAAAAATAGAAACGATTGTAGTAGCCTCTTTTGGACTGCCTCAAATTCCTGATCAGGTTTTAAGCACTTACGAATTACCCGTTGAAGAAATCGTGAGCACTGGGCCTGATCGCATCATTGTGTTTGAAGGCAGTGAAGAAAAACTGATTCAGCTCAGCGTTGGCATACTAGAGCGACTGGGCTTAGGCACTGCGCCTTGGGAGCGTGGCCTGAGTGACGGTTACGTCATGCCCACGTCTGCTTCTAACCAACTGCCCTCCGGCATGAAGAACGAAGGCCGTCAGGACAATAGCCGCAGTCGGCCTATGGTGGAAGAGCGATGGCGTGAAGAAGCACCGCCTCAGAGAAGAGAAGAGAGGAGAGAAGCCCTCAGAGAGCCACAAAGGGAACCGCAAAGAGAGCAGCCCAGAGAACCGCAAAGACAAAACCAAAGGCCGACTCCGCCCGAGGTGGTTGATGCCCCTGTAGAGGAAGTTGATATCACTGGCGACCTGTGGGACGATTCTGACAAGCAAGAAGAGCTGATTGAGGTCAAAAAACCGCTCAATCTGCCAAAAAAGAAAGTGATGGAATATGAGGAAGAAACGGACTACTAGCCCTTACTAATTGCGCGGACGGATGGAATTTACTGGCACGGTTGCCTATGGAATGCGTAAGGGTGGCAAATGGTTGTGACTGAACACAAAATAGGGTTAGAAACGCTGTCGGTAATGGGTCTGCCAGTTCATAGCGCGAGTCTCTGTAAAGGGGGCTATGTCGGGTGGTTAAATGATCGGTTAGCACAGCATAAGGGCACTCACGTGGTGACGCTGAATGCTGAAATGTGTATGCAGGCTCAGGAAAGCTCACAACTAGCTGGCTTTATTCGTCGGGCTGATTTGGTTACACCTGATGGTTCTGGCATTGAGCTTTATTTTCGGCTGCTGGGCGGACATGCGGTGCAGCGCTATCCAGGCATTGAGCTAGCAGCGGATTTGTTGCAGAGTTTGGGGCCGCAAACAAAGGTTGCTTTTTATGGCGGCAAGCCTGAGGTGATTGGGGCGGCGGCGGATTATTGGCGGAGGCGATCGCCTCACCTAAACATAGCGATCGTGCAGCACGGCTACGCCAAAGATGTCGAACTTGACGACTTTCTCAACCAGCTACAGGCCACTCAGCCAGACTTAATTTTTGTAGGGCTAGGCGTACCCCGTCAGGAATTCTGGATTGCCGAACATCGTCACCTGTGCCCCAACGCCGTGTGGATTGGTGTGGGGGGCAGCTATGACATTTGGTCGGGCACCAAGACGCGTGCGCCTCAATGGCTGCAAAACGTGCATTTGGAATGGCTGTACCGTCTGTATCAAGAGCCCTGGCGCTGGCGACGGATGCTGGCGCTACCTCGTTTTGTGTGGGCGTCTTTTTGGTATCGATTGCGGATGGAACAGCGCCTGTCAGGGCGGCTATGAAACAAAATTAGTTGAAACATATGTAATAAAAGGAAGGCCACTAGAAGGCCATTGGAAGGACAGAGAACATAGATGAAGCGGCGTTGGTTTTTAGCAGGATTGGTACTGTCGGCAATCAGCGCGAGCTGTAGCACAGGCGATCGCTCGATGAGTGAAAGCGAATTAGATGAAGAAGGCGCTATCAAAGTCACGCGAAATAATAAAACGCTGGTGGTGGCAACATCAGCTAACTATCCACCTTATGAGCATTTGCAGGCGTTTGAGGATGCAGGATCAGAAGAGGACGACGCGCCTAAAAATGAAGAAGGGCAGATAATTGTTGGCTTTGATATGGATGTGGCTCAGCTCATTGCCCAGCGGCTAGACCGAAAGCTATCGGTGGTGGATGTGGAGTTTGGGGCGCTGATTCCGGCACTGGTGAAGGGTGAGGCGGATATGGCGATCGCAGCTCTTGAGCCCAACCATAGCCGCAAGCAAGAAGTTGATTTCTCTAACATTTACTATCGCTCCAGACAGGCGCTAATCTCCTACGACGGATATCTACGTGCCGGTGACCTCAACTATCAAACCATCGGCATCCGCGACGGCAGCGTTCAAGCTCGCTACACCGACCGCATCGGCAGCGAATATCCTGATCTTGACGTCATCCCGTACGAAACGATTGACGAGCTACTTGAAGCGCTTGATGTCGGCGCGGTAGAAGGCATTATTTTGGAAGCCAACGTGGCCGAGATGCACTTGGATAACTATCCAGACTTTGCAGCGAATGTGATGCCGAGTGACCAGCCGAGTGGAAGCGCGATCGCCTTCCCCAAAAACTCTCCTCTCCGCCGCGACATCAACACCGTCCTATCTGAAATCAAATCCAGCGGTGAAATGGACGAACTTATCGAAAAATGGTTCAGCTAACAATCAACTTAGGCTGATGAACGGGAATATTGAAACCAGCGCATCTTCCGTTGGACTGTAATCCCCTCTTTTTACGCCCTTCATGATTTCTATTCTTTCGCGCAAACCAAAGGCACCCGTTGTACTCTCTACATCGGTTTCTACACTACCCGATCAGCTTCTACAAGACGCTAAGCAACACGTTGCCCAGGCTGCCAGAGCCCAAGAAACCAGAGCCCAAGAAACCGAAACTCAAGAAACCAGCAGCGAAAGCGATCAGATTCCAGCCGCCGCCCCCATCGTGGCGCTCAGCCGCGTCTGCAAAACCTACAAAAACGGCGCACCTGCACTCATAGACATCAACCTTGCCATGAGCAAAGGTGACTTTCTCTTCATCACTGGCCCCTCAGGCGCAGGCAAGTCCACCCTGCTCAAGCTGCTCTACGGCCAAGAAAAACCCACCTCCGGCAGCCTCCACATCAACGGCCAAGACATTGCCCACCTCAAAGGCAACCGTCTTGCCATGCTCCGTCGCCGCATCGGTGTCGTCTTTCAAGACTACAAACTCATTCCCACCCGCACCGTCGCCGAAAACGTCGCCTTTGTCCTCCATGCTCAGGGCTACAGCCGCAAAGAAATTAACCGACGCCTTCCCGTCACCCTCAAAATGGTTGGACTGCAAGGTAAGAGCGATCGCTTCCCTTCACAGCTATCTGGTGGCGAGCAGCAAAGAGCGAGCATCGCTCGTGCCATTGTCGGCACCCCCCCTTTGCTACTAGCAGATGAGCCCACTGGAAATTTGGACAGTGATAATGCACGTCAGGTCATCAAAATCCTAAGCAAACTTAACAGTATTGGGATTACGGTTGTTGTCACCACTCACGATGAAGGCATGGTGCGAAGCCTCACCTATCCGGTGGTTCAAATTCGTAGCCACCGGCTCTACAATTTTCGATAGGGCATTCAATCGGCGAGCTTGGTCTTAATCATCCCAAAACTCTAGTAAATCGAAAATAGACTCGCCGACTTCGTGGAGCAGATAAACGCCGATGGCGATCGCAGGCACCCCAATCAAAAACAACAGCTTCTTATCTCTGGAGCCCTTGGCAAAATAGTTCTTAAAAGGCTGTAGACGTTTTAGAGAGCGCTGTTTTAGAGAATAGAGCCAACGCTGATCCGCAGGGGCGTCTAGTCCTGATAGCAAATTGAGAGAGGCTGGATGGCTTAAGCAATCCTCAATCAGAGTGCTTTCACCCACATATAACTGGTTGCGATCGCGATCTAATAAGAGCAGGTGCTGAGCCGCATCGCCATGGTTGCCGAGCCGATAGGAATCTAACACAGGTTTGATCTGGGAGTGGGCACAGAATATTCGCCAAGCCTGAGCATTCCCCATGCCCACCACATCGCCATCGGTATAGCAGACTTGTTCGAGTTCGGGTTCCCAATATAGTCCTAGCCAACGAGCTGGGTGCTGAATGCCCAACGCTTCGTCGAATCGTACGGGCAGCGTGATTGGCAACAGCTTTGGTGCTGAGAAAAGATCGGAAGCAGCTCGGCTTGTAACATTGACCATTTTTCTTAAGCTATGCGGCTAAACGTTAACTATAAATGCTAATTGCGAATTCGCTGAAGCGAGTCTTTAGTCGCCGCAGGGTGGACGCATACTCAAGCGGCAATCCTATAGTTTCCTCAACATTTCGCAATGCGATAATGCAATAGCTCATTGAAAAGCGCTTAACGGCATGACAATTAGCGTGTTGTCTTTGCGCTCTATCACAAAGACTTCTTGGTTGGGTGGAATGGCGACTTGAGCGTCGTTGCATTTTGCTTGCCACGAGTTGCCTTCGTACATGACGCGGCCTTTTTGACCAGGAGATATTGCAGTGGTTGTCCGCGCTTCAGTGGCCTTGCGCAGCGCTGGCGCAGTTCGGTTGGGAATGAATCGTTTGAGCGCCCAAAACGCCAGAAAGGACAGCACAACCCAAAGCAGAATTTGATAGTTAGGGCCTGTGACAATTGGCGTAAAGAGTGCCACAGCAAAGGCGCTTATGCCAAGCGCTGATTCGAGGAAGGCAGTTGGAACTAGCAGCTCCATTAAGCAGAGCGCAATGCCAAGCGTCACCCATATTAAGGCAGGAGTCATTAAAGTAAGCTGAGCGGCAATGCTCAGAGCAAAAGCACGATATATCAACTATAGTTGCAGGCTATAAGACTGTCTTCGGCGCTAGTGACAGCTCCGGCAATTGGCGATAAATCCCTTTTCCCTTACCATTGTCCTAACTTAACGGCAATCCCCTCCTTTAATAACGGCAACCTAACAGCATATGCTGACGGTAAACGCTACAAGCACAATCCTCAAAGTCCCCTCTGCAAAGTACTCACACGCTATGAACGGCGACCAAAAAAGCAATCAGAACAGCGCTGCCATTCAACAGTACGTTTGGGCATTAGGGCAGGGCACGAACAAAATTCCAATCGGGGACTTGGTTGACAACCGCTATGAGGTGGTTGCACCCTCCATTTGGCTAGATACGCAGCCAGACAAGTCGCCTAAAGTACCCGAACCGGTTCCCGGCTTTGCAGTGCCCTACCTGAAGGCCTATCCGTACCAGCTCAATTTGCCTGGAGTGTATGGCATTTGCCATCAGGCGACCGGAGAAGCAGTGATGCTGCTGAGCAATGTGCCGGTGAACCAGCAAGGGCAGCTTGCACCTGCGATCGCCAAATCCTGGCCCAAAGCCTCCGCCTTCTATCAGGCCTACTGGCTCTGGCAAATGATCAGCCTGTGGGAGCCTTTGCAAACCTTTGGTGCTGCCGCCAGCCTCCTCAAAAAAAGCAATATCCGGGTTGAAGCCTGGTGCGTTCGCCTCATCGGCCTATCAACAAACCCGAGCGAGCCCACCTACGAGCAGCTCGCAAACACCTGGGAAAGTACCTATCTACCGGATGCCAAGCCGCAGATTGCCCAGCTCATTAAAGACGTTTGCGCCGGACTGCGAATGGCAGAGCCTAATTTCCCAGAGATTAGGGTGCAGGTGAATCAGCAGCTATTGCAGGCGGCAGCAGTTGAAACGATTGAGTTTCAGGTCGCAGGCGGGACGAGCAGCGGGCCGAGTAAATCGCGCAATGAAGATGCCTGCTATCCCACTGAAGCTGAAATGCAGCGAACGAGTACGGCTGATTTGCCGCTGCTGCCCAGGCTCGCGATCGTGTGCGATGGCGTGGGCGGTCATGAGGGTGGAGAAATCGCCAGCCAAACAGTGGTGAGAACGCTTCAGCTTCAGCTTCGGAGCCTATTGGCAGAAGCCATGGAACAAAAGCGAACCATGCCGCCGCACGTGGTGATTGAGCAAATTGAAGCCGCCATTCGCGTTGCCAACAATCTGGTTGCTCAGCAAAACGATCAGCAGGGTCGCGCCGATCGTCAGCGCATGGGCACCACCTTAGTGATGGCGCTGGTGCTTCCTCAGCGGGTAGAAACACCTGAAGGCCCCGCCGAAGTTAACGAACTATATCTGACGCACATTGGCGACAGCAGAGCTTACTGGATAACGGCCAATCACTGTCAGCAGCTCACCGTAGATGATGATATTGCAGGCCGCGAAGTCAGCGCGGGCCATAGCTTTTATGCAAAGGCTCGGCAAAGACCCGATGCCGACGCGCTGAGTCAAGCGGTTGGCGTTCGCGAGTATGAGCATTTGCAGCCTCACACGCAAAGGTTTTTGTTTAGCAAAAGCGGCGTGTTGATGCTGTGCACCGATGGCCTGAGCGACAATCAGCAGGTTGAGTCCTCTTGGGCGAGCTATGTAGGGCTGGTGGTGAATAAAATTGTGCCGTTGAGCGCGGCGGTTGAGTCTTGGATAGAGCTGGCAAATCAGCGAAATGGGCATGACAATGTAGCCGTTGCGCTGATGAGCGTGGATATGCCTGAGGCGTCAGCAGCGTTTGCACAAGATGGCTCTAAAAGTGAGGGTGGCAAGCTAGTGGCTCACGCAACTGAGCGAAGTGGAGAGATTGTCGCGGGTCAAGCGATCGCCACACCGCGACCGCCTAGCCAGCTATTTGATCAGATGACACCGGCTTCTAGAGCGCTGCTGTATGGCGAAGATGACGAAGATGACGCGCCGCTCACCGCAGAAGAAATGGCGGCGGTTTCGGCTGAAAATGACAAGGCCACGCGCTCTGTCTGGCAAAAACTCATCACCGTTATTTTGGGACTGATTATTTTGGGAGCGACTGGCGTCGGTGGCTGGCTGCTGTGGCAAAATTTTCAAACGTCTGAGCCAGCACCGCGACTGCTTGAACCAGAAACGTCTGAACGTCCGGTGCTATGAGAGAATGACAGACACTTACCCCTGTAGCATCAATTAATATCTTCTCTTATGAAAGTTGGCGATCGCGTACGTATCAAAGCTCCTTTGACGCTTTTTAATCACCCTCAGCACCGCAACGAGCCTCACAATGTAGAAGGCTTAGAAGGCACTGTTGTCCAGATTCTGACCGAGTGGCAGGGTAGACCAGTTAGCGCTAACTATCAGATTGTGACAACCTTTGAAATAGAGGGCGCTAAGCGACCTTTTAAAGCGCATTTGCATGAAGATGAGCTAGAGGTGATTGCAGAAGCTTAGGGTTCCGGCTGGGGGTTTTTGCTAGCTTTCTTGCTGCGTCGGCCTGATCAGAATGTCGTTGATTTCGACGTGGACGGGCTGGCTTAGGGCGTAGGCGATCGCATTGGCAATATCAACCGCTTGCAGCACCTGAAACTGACTGTAGGTAGCCTGTGCTTTTTGCGCGCTCTGATGATACTTTTCAGCGAACTCAGTTTCGACAATGCCGGGGCTAATTGAGGTAATGCGAATGGGGCTATTGGCGGCTCTGAGTTCGCGGCGAAGGGTTTCGGTGAGCGATCGCACTGCGAATTTGGTCGCTGAGTAAACGCCTGTAATCGCGGGCACCCGATGCCCAGACATGGAGCTGACGTGGAAAATATGACCCGCGCCGCCCTGCAGCGGATTGATTGTGTCGCCGGACTTTGCTTCAGACTGCACGCCGGATGGCATTAACGCGATCGCCTCACGCGTGCAGATACACAAAGCCAGCACGTTCACATCAAACATCTCGCGCCAGGCCGCCGTTTCACCGGTCATCAACGATTCCTTGTGGCCCAGCCCAGCGTTATTAATCAGCGCGTCAAGTCTGCCCCAGCGGTCTTTAACCGCCGCAAAAAAGCTGAGAATTTGAGCCTCCTCACGCAAATCTACGACCTGCACAAGCACGTCAATGTCCTGACGGCGCAGCATATCAGCCGCTTCACGGAGGCGATCTTCACGGCGAGCGCAAATGGCCAGGTCATAGCCATCGGCAGCGAGTTTGCGGGCGATCGCAAGCCCAATACCGCTAGAGGCACCCGTCACCATAGCAACCGGTCTTTGAATCGATTTCGTCATTGTCATGTGGATGAGGTAGATTAATATGAGAGGACTGTTACAACCTTTTAAGCATTACTAATTTTTTCTCAGAGGGCTCAAAATGGATATTCGTGTCGTGTTGGTTCTATCACCTTTGCTCATTGCAGCTAGCTGGGCCGGGTTTAATATTTTCAGAGCAGCTCTAGGCCAGGTTCAAGACCTTCTTAATAAAAACAGCGCGACTTAATCTATACCGTTAAGTTTGTGACTTAAAACGTTTGGACAAAAAGGCTGCTTCACTTGTGGAGTAGCCTTTTTGGTATCGTAGGCACCGCTTAAAAAATGTGGCAGCCTATCACATCGTTTGAGAAAGCTGCTTTAGCTCAGGCATTAGCTGCTCAAAGGCAATACCCCGGTGGCTATAGCGTTCTTTTTCAGCTTCGCTCATTTCAGCAAAGGTTTTGCCCTGCGTTTGCACATAAAAAATAGGATCGTAGCCAAATCCACCGGCCCCCTTCCCGCTCATTAATATGGAACCAGGGCAGCGGCCTTCGGTTTCTAACGCAATCGTGCCGTCTGAGCGAGCAAGGGCGATCGCACACACAAACTCAGCGCTACGATCCGTTTCATCACCTAGCTCGCTCAGCACGCGGTTGATGCGATCAGCGTCGCTGTTTCCATAGCGGGCAGAGTATACGCCAGGAGCACCGCCTAAGGCTTTGACAGCCAGGCCAGAATCGTCTGCGATCGCCCAGCTTTGAGTTGCGATCGCCACCTCAGACGCCTTCAGCCGAGCATTCTCAATAAACGTCTTGCCCGTCTCCTCAATCTCTATGTCCTTGGGCTTAAGTGCCAACGTCCAATCCAGCGCCTGAAGGTAATCCTTGAGCTCAGAGAGCTTACCAGGATTGCCCGTAGCGACAACAACAGTGACCATACAAATACATCAGTAGCTAACGCGATCATTAGAAAAAGTAGCAAAAACTACCCTTAATAGCCTCTCAATTGTAATGTGCAGTAATCACTTAATTTTTAGAAGGCGCGTAGCTGATCAATGGCCAGATTCGGTAGACGAAAATTCTTAAAAGTTAGCGTACTCTCCGGCTCCATCAGCGCGGGCGCAAGTTTTATTCTGCAAAGCTGCGCGCCGGACTTTGCTGCCATTGACAAAGCGATAACGTCTGAAAAACCCACACCTGAAGGCGCTGAAGGCTCGGGCGCTGAAGACAGCAGTACCTCAGCCAATAGCGCCAATAGCAAGGACGACACTATAAAAGTCGGCATATTGCACTCGCTAAGCGGCACCATGGCCCTGAGCGAAGTCCCCATCGCAGATGCTGAACTGCTCGCCATTGAAGAAATTAACGAAAACGGTGGCGTGCTAGGCAAGCAGCTCGTGCCCGTTAAAGAAGACGCCTCATCTGACTGGCCAACCTTTGCCGAAAAAGCTGAAAAGCTGATCACAAATCGAGAGGTGGCTGTTATATTTGGCGGCCTCACCTCCAGGAGTCGCAAGGCCATTTTGCCTGTGGTCAAAGCCAAAAATAAGCTGCTCTGGTATCCCGGCGCCTATGAAGGACAAGAGTGCTCCAACCATATTTTCTATGCAGGCGCGACGGCCAATCAGCAGATTGCACCTGCCGTGAGCTGGATGATCGGCAATCGAGGAAAATCATTTTTTCTGGTGAGTTCTGACGCGCACACCACCCACGAAATTGTTAAAGACCAGATTCGAGAATACGGCGGCACAGTAGCAGGTGAAGCCTACGTTCCCTTAGTTAACGGCGTCAATGTCGATATGTCTCCAGTGATAGACGACATCAAAAAGGCACTGCCTGAGGGCGGCATTATTTTCAATAGCCTGGTGGGCAGTCACAACCGGGCATTCTTCAGGGCAATTAACAGCGCGGGGCTCTCTGCCGAGCAGTACATCGTCATGTCTTTGAGGGTTGCAGAGGAGGAGGTGTTTCAGATTGGTTCGACGTTGCTAGACGGTCATTACGCGACCTGGAGCTACTTTCAAACGATAGACAGCAAAGAAAACGAAGCCTGGATAAAGCAGTTTAAAGACCGGTACGGCTCTGATAGAGTCGTCGGCGCACCGATGGCCTCAGCCTATACCATGGTTCATCTGTGGGCACAGTCAGTAGAGGCCGCCAAGTCTACAGACACTGAGGCGGTACGCAAAGCGGCCTATGGCCAAACGTTTCAAGCACCAGAGGGGCCAGTGACCATTCAGCCCAATCACCACATGACAAAAACCCCACGTATTGGTCAGGTTAGATCAGATGGGCTGTTTGAGGTTTTATACACTGCCGACTCGCCAATAGATCCTGTGCCCTGGAGTCAGTCTTTACCGGCTAGCAAGGGCTTTTCCTGCGACTGGTCTGATCCAAACAAGGGCGGCAAGTATTCGATAGAGGCTGCCAAAGAGGCTGCTGCAAATCAAGATGAGTGAGAATTGATGCGCTTTTTATGTTGAATTTTTGAGGCGATCGCGATCGCTCATCACCCCTTCAAACAACGAACAGCCTCTAGCATCCCTTTGGCCTTATTCAGCGTTTCCTGATACTCGCTTTCAGGCACCGAATCGGCCACTAGTCCAGCGCCTGCCTGCACGCTAATGGTTTGGCCACCGCCAGCAGCAGACTGAACGACCATCGTGCGAATGGTAATAGCGCTGTTAAGCTGCCCCTCAAAGTCGTAGTAGCCATAGACACCGGAATAGGGGCCACGACGGTCGGGCTCTAGATCGTTGATGATTTGCATGGCGCGAATTTTGGGTGCACCGCTGACAGTACCGGCTGGGAAGCTGGCGGTAAGCAAGTCCCAGGCAGTTTTATCAGGAGCCAAATCGCCCACTACGTTGCTGACAATGTGCATTACATGAGAGTAGTTTTCTATCACCATCAGTTCGTCTACGACGACGGTGCCGCTGGTGCAGACGCGGCCTAAGTCGTTACGGCCCAAATCTACCAGCATGACGTGCTCAGCAACTTCTTTAGGATCGGCCAGCAAATCGGCCGCATAGTCAGCGTCTTCAGCAGGCGTTTTGCCTCTAGGCCGGGTGCCTGCAATTGGGCGAAGGGTGGCCTGCATTGGGGCATTAGCGCGCGAGTCATCTGTCTTACGAGTTGCCTTGACCATAACTTCGGGGCTAGAGCCGATGAGCTGCCAGCCGTTGAAGTTGAAGTAGCACATATAAGGGGATGGATTGACTAGCCTTAAGGAGCGGTAGAGGTCAAACGGATCGCCGCTGTAGTTGGCTTGAAGGCGTTGGGAAGCGACAACCTGGAAGATGTCTCCGGCGCGAATGTGGGCCTTGGCTTTCTCGACGCAGGCGCAGAATTCTTCTGGGGTGCGGTTGCTGGTGTACTCAAGCGGTGGGGCTGTGCTGGCTTCGGGAGATGTCCAGGCGAGAAGGGTGTCTTTTTCAGACAGGGGGAGACGAAGTTTGGTAATGAGATTGGTAGCGCGATCGCACGCCCCTTCATAAGCCGTCTTCAGGTCCACATCCGGCGCTCTCAGATCAGCATAAGCAACCGCCCACACCTTCCGCTTCACCTGATCAAAAATCAACAGATTATCCATCTGCATCCACAGCCCATCCGGCAAATCGCCTTCACCACGCGGATAGGTAGTCACCGTGGGCTCAATCCAATTGATTAGCTCATAGCCCCAAAAGCCGAACAGGCCACCAATACCAGGCGGTAGCTGAGGCAAAAGCACGGGCTTTAGCGGCGCTAAGCAGTCCTGCAAAATATCGAAAGGATTGCCTTCTATGACCCGCTTGGTCGCATCTCGAAAAGTCTGGGTCGTTTTGTGGCCTTTACTCTCTAGCACCCACATCGGATCGCAGCCCAAAAAGCTGTATCGTCCCAGCGTACCGCCTTCTACAGACTCTAGTAAAAAGCTATAGGGCTGACCGGAACAGACTTTGTACCAGGCAGAAACAGGGGTATCTAAATCGGCAACCCACTCTTGGTATACCGGCACAAAGTTCCCCTGTTTTGCGAGGTCACAGAAAGTTTCAAAGTCTGGAAAGATCATGGGATTTAGGGCTGTTATAAAGCATCTCAGCTAAGGCCCATTGTAGAAGCGAACAGGGCTGATGCAACAGCGCGTAATCTGTTGACATCCATACCAATCGCCAAAACAAAAGGGTAGCCCTTAAAGCCACCCTTTTGTTTGAGTTTATTTTTGCTGCGGTTGGAGATTAGACACCCTATAATCTCTTTTCAAAAGATTAGTCAGGCGTCTTGTCAGAGATGACTACACCTCAAAGGTTTCTTTGCCACCGAATTTGATGGTTGCGGGGTTGGGATTTTCGCCAATACGACGCTCCTTTTTCCCACTGTAACCACGGCCTTCGTTCACTTTTTCAGGCACCACGCCATCGGCAGGGTGAAGATAGGTAGTTTCGCCGTTGGGCAACACGCGATAGATTTTGTAGTCAGTAATTTTAGGCTTGAACTTAGTTTTGAGCTGTCGGCTCAACGCTAGGCACTGCTCTTTGCGCGATAGATACAGCAGGTTCTCGCCTTCATTCATAATGGCCGCACCAGCCGTAGGCATTTCAAAGACCTGCTCTTTTTCAGAGGTCCAAGTAATCGCGTACTTTTCTTCAACAGCTGCCTTTGTTAGAAGGCCGCCGGTGCTGCCTCCAAATTTGGGCATTTTACCAGTCAGTTTCTCTGCCATGAATGAAATTCTCTCAAGCTTAGCTGATTGGGATCGTATCATTGCCGTACGAACACTTTTACCGGCTCGATACGAAGCGTAATAGTTCGTTATATGCGTGGGGTAGTGTCACAGCACGGACTAGCGGGTTTTGCTCTTTGCTGTTTTGCTCTTCGCTGTTTTGGCATTGGGTTTGATAGAATCAGCGGCTTTCCCTTGCGTCATAGCCTTCTTTTTAGCACCCGCCGCTTTAGATTTAGACACTGACTTTTTGGGCAGTTGCTTGACCTGTCCGTATCGCACCGCTTTACCAGCCGCTGGCAGCGTGAAGTGAATTTGAGTGCCCTGATCTTTGCCACCAGACGTCGCCCAAATTTTACCGCCGAGCCCTTCTATAATTTGCTGGCAAATCGCGAGGCCCAGCCCAGTGCCACCCACAGAACGGCGTAGCGCACCTTCTTCTTGGTAGAACCGCTCGAACACAGTTTCTAATCGATCAGATTCAATGCCTCTGCCGCTGTCGCTCACGGTGATTTCGACCTGATCTTTACCAACAGATTCAGCCCGAATAACGACCTGACCGTTGGCTTCTGTAAACTTGCAGGCGTTATCGAGCAGCTTGGAGAGCACTTCAACAATCCATTCGCCATCTGCACGAACAAAGGGCAAGTCGTCGCTCAGGTCAGTTTCTATGCGCATGGACGGCGCGGCGGTTGAGGAATTTTGCCAGCGCAGGCTACTGAGGGCAAGATCAACGCATTCTTGCAGGGACAAGGATTCTAGGTTCCACTCGACACGGCGGCTTTCTAACCGGGAGAGGGTTAGGAAATCCTGTACGAGCTTGCGCATACGTTCGGCGTCGGTCATGGCGGTGTCGAGCATGATTTGGCGCATATCGGCGTCCATGTCGGGCTCGGTGAGCAGGCTCTCTAAACAGACGCGAATGGTGGAGAGCGGGGTGCGCAGCTCGTGGCCAGTGATGGCGATCAGGTTGCTACGGGTGCGCTCTAAGTCGGCGAGCTGCTGGTTGAGATCTTCGAGGTTGGCGTAGGCTTCGGCCTGAATAAGGGCCACGCTGAGCTGGTTGGCGATCGCTTCTGCCAGCATGACTTCATCCTCCTCCCAGTGCCGATTTCGACCGCTGCTCAGATGCAGCTCCACCATTCCTAGCAGGCGATTTTTGTGCACCAGGGGCACCAGTAAACAGCCACAAACCTGCCAGCGCTGTAGCCGAGGTAGCGTTGTGCTTAGGTCAATGCCATCGGCCACTTCACCATTCACGTCGTCAATAGCCAAAGGCGCTCGATTGCTTTTGACCCACTGATAGAGCGGATTGTGCTTCAGCGGCCACGCCACGCCCTTCAGTGAATTTAGCTGAGGCTGGCGGTACTCGTGTTTGATAGTGACATCGGCATCATTGGGCTCGACGCGATAGGTAATGCAGCGGCTGACGTTGAGCACGCTGCCGAGTTCTTGAGTGGCGATCGCAAATATCTCAGCCGGATTCAGCGACTGCCGAATCGCAGCGGTAATAGAATTGACTAGGCGCGCCCTTTGCTCCTGAAGGGCGATCGCCTTATACGCCTTGAGCTGCTTGTACTGCCCTGCCTGCAAATAGGTAATCAGCCGCTGCGCAAACGGATCGGCCTCTACCTCTAGGTCACTGCTCAGCTTCTCCAGAACAAACCGCGCCTTAGCAGCCTTAACTTTCTCTGCTAGCTCAGGCCGATAGCGCTCAATCCGATTCAGTAATAATCCTGCTGCCCGCCGACTCACCTGCCGATCTAGCGTCCACACGCCTTCAAACCGCCGGGTCTGATCCAAATGAGGCGTAGAAATACCTTCCACTAAGCTTTCTTTGCCGCGATCACTATCGTGATGTTCACAGCAAATAAGCGCAGCACTGTAGCGATCGCCCAGCACCACCAAATGCCATTCTTCAGTGAGCGCGTCGTCTTCATCAAAGCTAACTTTTTCGTAGCCATCATCCGACTCACTAAACTTAGTTTCGGCCGCCGATAGCACATAGACCTGATCGCTTAGCTGCCCAATGCGCTCATAGCGATGCGCTTCTTGCCGGTAAAACCGTTCCTGCTGAAAGCTCGCAATAATCAACGGTGCCTGATCCGAACCAGCTAGCACCTGATCTTCCATCGCGTGCGAGAGGGCCGTCAGAGATGTCTTGAAATACATTTGAGACCGTAGCATCGGCAGCGCCTCAAATATTTCTTCCACAATGGAAGTTGGATTACCCATAAGAGGTTTCGCTGTCCTAGCTCAGAGCGGTAAAGAGGCCGACAATTGGAGCGGTAAGTGGAAAAATTAAAATTTTTATAGTGTCTTAATAAGTACCGTTAGAATAGCAGGCGAGCTAGGGATCAAAGGCCAGAAGTTAACTAAAGGTAAAACACGTCTTAAGCAATCCAAAAGGCAGTCCAAAAAACGATGCAAAAACAAAGGGCAAAGATCACTAATGATCTTTGCCCTTTGATGTTTAGAGAGAGTGTGTTTATGCGATCGCACAAATACAGTCAGATGCAATCCTAATGCGGCCTCCTAAATAATGCCGCCCATATCGCTCGTATCCTTCAAGAAACCGCTGTAAGCTTCCATACCGTGCTCGCCGATATCCAAGCCTTTCAGCTCTTCTTCAGAAGACACCCGCAAACCAACCAAAGAATTGAGCACAACCCACAAAATAGACGTCACCACTACGGTGAATAGGCCAACTGTCACAATACCAATGATTTGGGCAATAAGCTGCTGTATGCCGTTACCAAAGAAAAGACCTAAATTAGTATCAAACAGGCCAACTGCCAACGTACCCCAAATACCACAGACGAGGTGAACAGAGGTTGCGCCAACAGGATCATCAATTTTGATGCTGTCAAAGAAGCCAACGGAAAAAACAACGATGATGCCTGCAATGAAGCCAACGATGACCGCACCCCAGTAGCCAATGCCGCCACAGCCAGCCGTAATGCCGACGAGGCCGGCCAAAATACCGTTAATAACCATGGAAAGATCAGGCTTACCGCTGAGCGCCCAGGCTGTAAACGTAGCAGCAACGCCACCGGCTGCGGCTGCTAGGTTAGTCACCAGCGCAATTTGAGGCACATTCAAGCTAGCAGCCAGCTCTGAACCAGGGTTAAAGCCAAACCAGCCAATCCACAAAATCAGGCAACCGAGCGTTGCAATACTCATGTTGTGACCCGGAATTGCATTGACGCCACCGTTTTGGTACTTGCCGATGCGAGGCCCAAGAAAGATAGCGCCCATTAGCGCTGCCCAGCCACCGACAGAGTGAACCACCGTAGAACCGGCAAAGTCACTAAAAGCAACGCCTTCACCCAGGAAGGACATATCGCTTAGCCAGCCGCCGCCCCAGACCCAGTGAGCCGTAACGGGGTAGCAAACAGCCGTGAGCAAAATGCTGAAAATAATAAAGCTAGAGAACTTTACGCGCTCAGCCACTGCGCCCGACACAATAGTGGCCGCCGTTCCTGCAAAGGCTGCTTGGAACAAGAAGAACACAGGCGTTGTCAGCGTGCCAAAAACAGGCTCCGTCGGATCAGATCCGGCTAGGAAAAAGCCAGATAGGCCAATCAGCCCGTTCAGACCGCCGCCATCGCCGAAGGCTAAGGCAAAGCCCAACACCCAAAAAGAGAGAGTCGCTAAGGCAAACACAATCAAATTTTTTGTCAGAATGTTGACGGCGTTCTTTTGGCGGCAAAAGCCGGTTTCTAACATGCCAAAGCCAGCATTCATAAAAATAACAAGGATAGCCGCAATCACAATCCAGATGTTATCGAGAATGATTTGAACGTCGTCTGCAGTCGCAGCAACATCTTCTTGCGCGTGCGCTGCGAATCCCCAAGTTGTGATGATCACAAAGGCCAAGGGAATACAAGCGAGCCAGCCCCAGGCAAATTTACGACCAAACGCGCCGTTAAGGGCACGCTTTGCCATTTCGGAAAACGGAGGGACATTTGCATCCCAGGGCGATGTAGAGCGCCTTGAGTGCTTTCTTTTTCTGAGTGTAAAATTAGACATTTTTTGTCGAGCGTTCCTAACGCAAATTAGACAGTAATCCGTGGCCTTAGGTGGGCTAGCTACACAAAAGTGAGAATCTGATCTTGAGAATTCGCTCTCAAGAATCCGCTCTGTGTACCTATCAAACTGTTGGTGCTCATTCCACCAAGTCTGAGTCCAGCGTTCTGTATCGGCTGATACTTTTGATGGCGAATCAACTACCTCAAAACTAATTCTTTGAGCAGGTTTTAGTGAAAGTTTACAAAACAGTCAATTTTAATCTCTGTTGAAAAAGCACTTCGTATCGTTTTGACACCATCCCTGTTTTTGCATCGTCATGTGTTGATCATGTGCTTTAGATACTGACGAGCACCTAACGCGGCAAGCTGGTTTTGTTTGTCGTTCACCATCGTTTTGAGCTGCTGCCGGTAGTCCAACACCTGTTCAAGCAACTCAGGCTGATGCGATGCCAGTATTTGTACCGCGAGCAGGCCAGCATTTTTAGCGTTGCCGATGGCGACGGTCGCCACCGGAATACCCGCTGGCATTTGCACAATAGAGTAGAGAGAATCTAGTCCTGAGAGCGTTTTGGTTTTGACAGGCACGCCGATAACGGGAAGGGGGGAGAGGGCAGCCACCATGCCGGGTAAATGCGCTGCGCCGCCTGCACCTGCGATAATTACTTTGATGTCTCTGGTGTGCGCGGTTTCTGCGTAGGCAATCATGCGATGCGGGGTGCGATGGGCCGATACGATGGCGACTTCGTGGGGAATTTTGAATTTTTCACAGATGGCGATCGCGCCCATCATCGTGGGCAAATCCGAGTCACTACCCATCACAATCCCAATCTCTGCTGGTGCATCTGCCTGTGGAGTCGTCATAGCCTCGTTCTTCTTTTACAATTTCTGTCCATGTCTGATAGTACTGTCATTCTCAACGCTCATCTCGTCGGCAAAAAATCTACAGCGCTCTATCAGATTGAGAGTCTCAAAGGAGTTGTCTGTGACATTAAGTCGATGGCAGCGGTGCAGCCACCGTCACCCAGAGCAGGTACCGGCCAGACAGTCATAGACGTTGCGGGCGACTGGATTTCTCAGGGCGCAGTGGACTTGCAAATTAACGGTGCCTTAGGCCTTGCTTTTCCCGACTTACGGCCCGCTTACTTTGAACAGCTTGAGGCCATCTGCGATTTACTTTGGCAGCAGGGCGTAGATGGCTTCTGCCCGACGCTAGTGACCACATCGCTAGAAAACTTTCACGGTAGCTTAGCGGCCATTCGCCAATTTAAAGCGCAACAAGATCGGTCGCGGCAAAAGAACAACAAATCGGCAAAAATTATCGGTGCACACTTAGAAGGGCCGTTTCTAAACGATAAGAAGCGCGGTGCTCACCCTGCGGAGTTTTTGCAGCCGTTAACGTTGGATGCTGTTAAAAAAGTTGTTGATGGTTTTGCAGATGTGATTAGCATTATGACGTTAGCCCCTGAGCTTGAGGTGGGTGCGAATGTTGTTGAATGGTTGTGCGATCGCAACATTACCGTCAGCCTGGGCCATTCTCTTGCCACCGCGCAGCAGGCCAACCACGCCTTCTTACAAGGGGTCACCATGGTCACGCACGCCTTCAATGCCATGCCTGGACTGCATCATCGAGAACCGGGGCTACTGGGTGCAGCGCTCACAAATAATCGCGTGTTCTGCGGCTTTATTGCCGATGGCCAACACATCTGTCCGACCATGCTAAATCTGTTGCTTCGCTCAGGCCGAGGGGGTGCTGAAGGGACAATGAATGGATTGTTTTTAGTGAGCGATGCGCTCTCACCGCTGGGCCTGCCGGATGGGAAGTATCCCTGGGATTTTCGTGAGATTGAGGTGATCAACGGCACGGCACGGCTGGCTGATGGCACGCTTTCGGGAACGACGCTGCCGCTAATTGAAGGGGCAAAGAATCTGGTGAAGTGGGGACTTTGTGATGTCGGAGAGGCGATCGCACTGGTGACCCAAGCCCCTCGTCAGGCTCTAAATCTTCCCTTGCTCAAGCCTGGTAGCCACGCACAGCTATTGCGATGGCATAGAAATGAAGTAAATCAGCTCACTTGGCAAAGGCTATAAGTAACTATAGGGTCATAGCTATCCAATATTGAGAATTTTACGAACGAGAAGAGATCGTGAGGGTGAGCAAAGTCACCCACAGAACAGTAATTCCAAATTTCAGACTACGTACGCTCAAAACCCTTGATTTCTCGTTGGCCTCAAACCGTGGTCAACGTTGACTCGATACCCTAAGAGGCTGAAACCTAGAAAACTCGTTCCTTGTGAAGAAAAAAAGGTGTCTGTAAGTTGGAATTTGGAATTGCTGGTTTTACGTGCTCTGATATGGACTCTCTCTGAAAAACGTGGCTCTCTCGCCATCAAGTGGCTTGCTGGGGAACAACTCAGCACATCGGCAAGGCTTATTCTTTCAGCAGGGCAAATTCCTAGTCACTCTAACCAAGTTGCTATAAGCCACAAGATGAACGTCATTCGCCCTGAAACGTTGCAGACACTTGTGGAACTAAAAGTTGAATATCCAAGGCTTAGGATATCTGGTTTGGAAGCTAGTTTAAAGAAGTCGCCTTTTGGAAGGGGAGCCGACGACAAAATCTTTTCTTGGGCTCAAAAGAAAAGGCAGGATTTGGAAATTGAGGCGCAGTATTTGCTTCGCAGGCGGCAGATTACTCAAACTATTAAAGAGCTGACGGCGCGGCCTTTTCCTAAGAAGAGAACGGCTTTTGGTGTGGTGAAAGTGCGATCGCATCACAATGCAAAATACCAGCCATTCATCACCGATGAAGCAGCAAAGGAAATGCTGATAGAACTATCATCGCCGCTGTCAAATTATTTAGGAAGAGAGCAGGCTGACAAGCAGACACACTTTTATTTCAAAAAGGATATGCCGCAGGCTGATTTGTAGCGATCGCATGTCATAAGATCAAGGCATATACAGCAATGGCCAGCAACAGGTATAGACAAGCTCTCTTTCATAAAATGCAGGTGCCGCCAACAGGTTGCGCGATCGCCCACAACTACAGCGGACTCACCGGCATCGCAAACAGCAACACCCAGCAGAAAGCCAAGCCAAGCGCCAAGCCCACAGAAAGTACGCTCACGCCAAACCCCTTCTAAAAAACAAGCTAAAGTTCATTCCTCATGCACGCCTATCTAGGCCCATCGTAAGGCAACCGCTCCCAATCAGGATCAACTGTCATCAGCCAGTCTTCACCCACGCGAATCGTAATATCTGACTCAATATCACCCGTAGAGTCAAACACCACCTGGCCAATATCCATTGAATCTTGCACCGAGCGAGCACTGCCAATATCCCCGCGCTGCGCTACCACAGAGGTCTTACGGTTCACATCTGCCCAATCGCGGACAACGTACACATTGTAAAAACCTAAATCTCGCAAATGCTCAGCCATTGAGTAGCTAGCGTACTGATCTTCTGTGGCATTTTGCACGGCAATTCTCAACGCGCTGACCGCACGAGCAGAGGGCGGCTCATAGTAATTGATGCCCTGTCCAGGGGTAGCAACTTAAGCCGAAATGAAAAGGCAACCGGCCAGTGGTATCGATAAGCACGCCACACAAAAGGCCCTGCAGCAAAGCCCAGAGCCGTATATCGTAGCCCTAACAAATTCAAAGAACGGG
>JBHYED010000024.1:0-70466 GCA_051860365.1 Phormidesmis sp. | reverse complement strand
GACTTTCCTGACCCTTTTGAATGGATGCTCACCCACATAGGGGAACTGCCGATGCCTCGACGGTCTGCTAAATCACAGCAGCCAAAATCCCTACACGCAGACGGGTTCCCGGCTTAAGTTGGTACCCGATTGATCCAGTTTTCAAAGCCGGCTCTATGGATGTATCAGACCTTCACTATAGGGTACAGCGTAGGCCACAACGCTATTGTAGAGGTTTTAGGACAGCAGGACACGTACCGTTTTGATAAGCATTGCCAGCGTTACTAAAAGTCATATGAGACTGTTGGCTGACTATCCCGGCAAAAAGCGCTGCTACGGGCTGTGGAGTTTGGCCCCATACCCGTTTTCACGCTACAGAATTGCACTCAAGAAAAATGCACGCACAGCAAGGGCTAACTAGTGCAAAAGGTACATATATCAAAATACTGTTGTCAAAATACTGTGGCGAGCCTACGTTTGAGTAGAGCCGTATGATACGTGATGATACATGTCCAAATCGGCAGCTATTAACGTCAGTACTATTTCAGTACTATTAAGTTAAGTAGATACTGCAAAAGCTGGAGAACGTAGCAAAAGAGAGAGACTATGTATCTTTTGATGCTCTACCACAGCCCGAATGTGAATACCACTCAGCGTAAGGTGTGTTTTTAGCCATGTGTTGGTTATAATCAGGCGCACCATCATTCCACCACACCGGGCCACGTTCGCCTAAAGCAACTTTTGCGGTGTTTACCTGAGTGCGAGCTTTACTCAAAGCAACCTCGTCTGCTTGTTTTTTTGCTTGCTTTACCTGCCTGCGAGCATCCATGAGCTGTTTTACCAACTGCTCTTTCACATTCTCTTTCAAGCTTGGATTATTGCAACGCCACAGGCGACCTTTTACAACAAAATATCGCCCGTCTGGCGTCGTTGGATAATGCATGCCCTTTTCACTAGCTATGCTTTATGTGCTTTCTTGTGGCGCACGAATGACTGATTCAAAGCCAGCCTTGCGATGAGCACCGCTACAGAAGGGCTGAGTCGCTGATGCGCCACAACGGCACAGCGGCACAATTTCTTTGTCGATGGTGAAGTCGTTACCTTCAGCGTCTGTCAGCGTAATGGGGCCCTTGACTACAAAGGGGCCGCTGTCTTTAATAGTGATTTGGGTATTAGCCACGATAGAAATTCCTCTCAAGTATCTCAAGTAATAGATCAGCAGCCGGGCTGAAAATGAAGCCTGCTGTTGAAGACGACTGCCAAATAAACCGCAATATCGCCTGTAATATCACTATACAGAGTGGATTTACTTCTTGCGATAGGAAAGTTTCTTTCTTGTGAGGGACGGAAAGGAGAAGGCGATCGCGATACCGTTTAGTCACCAAGTAAATGAGTAAGTGAGCAAAATGCTCTTACGACCGCTCATTTCAACTGACGAAAATTAGAGAGATATGAATATCCAATCAACACCAGACGCTGATTTAACTGTTAGCACCCAAGATGCAGAAACGGGCAATATGGGCCAGAAGCTGCTAATTAGTGGCGACAAAATTGCTCTGAGAATGTGGGACGAAGCGCCTGGTGATGCAGCGTCCAAGTCAGCAAGAAGCAGCAGCTATGAAACGGCGGGTTACGTGATAGAAGGCCGTGCCGAGCTGACAATAGCTGGAAAAACCATTGTGCTAGAGCCCGGTATATCCTGGGTGGTACCTCAAGGAACCGAACATTCTTATAAAATTTTAGAGCGTTTTCGTGCTATCGAAGCAACAAATCCGCCGGCTAGAGGATATACCACCGGTCAATAAGTAGCTGCAGCCTATCGCTCAACCAACTGCTGTAACCGCTACTCGACTGGAGAAAACTCTTATGCCATTATTATCGAAAACAGAACTGCGATCGCTCACAGAGAATCAATCACCTCAATGCGTTTCTATTTACCTGCCTACGCACGAAGCCGGTAACGAAATTCAACAGGATCCCATTCGCCTAAAAAATCAGCTCTCTGAGGCTGAAGATCAGCTTAGGCAGCAGGGCATGAACGAAAAAGAAATTCAAGCACTGCTCAAGCCTGCCACAGATTTAATCAGCAATACGAGCTTTTGGCAGCATCAAAACAGTGGTCTAGCGCTGTTTATTACTGCAGATAAGTTTCGCTACTACCGGGTGCCGCTGAGCTTCGATGAGCTTACAATGGTTAGTGACAGGTTCTACACTAAACCATTGCTGCCGTTGATTACGAACGACGGTCAGTTTTATATCCTAGCTGCCAGCCAGAACAAAGTGGCCCTCTATCAGGCGACTCGTGACAGCGTACAGATTATTGACTTAGGCAATACGCCGTTAAGCTTAGAAGTTGCCTTACGCTACGACGATCCAGAAGAATCTTTGCAGGGCCATACCAGTAGTCGTGCTGCGAGCGTCGGTGGCGGTCAGATGACATTTAGCGGACAGGGTGGCGGTAAAGAGAGTGAAAAAACGGATATTTTAAGATTCTTTCATCTTGTCTCTGATGGTGTAGAGAATGTGGTGAATGGGCAAAGTGCACCTTTAGTTTTTGTGGGTGTTGACTTTCTCTTCCCTATATACAAGCAGACCAATAAGTACCCTCATCTAATGACAGAAGCGGTTGCGCACCAGCCTGATCAGCTTAGTCCTCAAGCGATTAGAGATCGAGCCTTCAGCGTTGTTGAACCTCAGTTTAATGCAGACAGACAGGCGGCTGCTGAAGAATACGGTAGCCTCCAAAACAAAAAACAAGCTACTGATGATTTGGAAGTAATTTTGAATGCGGCTTTTGACGGTCAAATTGATACGCTATTTGTATCGGCAGGTAGCCAACAATGGGGCCTTTTTGATCAAAAGAGTCGAAAGCTGACACCTGCAGAAGAGAACTCGACAGACAGCGAGGAGCTTTTAAACCTAGTGACAACTCAAGCACTTTTGACTAATGCAAACGTGTATGTTGTAGAGCAAAGCAAAATGCCAGTAGAGGCGATCGCTGCGGCTACGTTACGATACCCAATTGTAAGCCCCGAGCCAGTTACTGCATAGTTGATATTGAAGTTGATTGGCGCACAGGTACTCGGGATAGAAGTAGCTGTTCAACACAGAAACAGAATAAAAGGGCTTTCTTTAAGTGCGAGGGAAGCCCTTTTACAGCTTTAAATCTAACTTACATTAAAAAGCAAACGCTATCGGAACCCTTTCTTTTGCCAGCCGACCTTTTTACGATTCATCACCCCTTAAAGTCTGCGCAATCGCTCCCCATTATCGCGAACCTCCCACACAGTGGCCTATCGCTTCCACCAGATATTGCAGAAAAGTTTACGCCTGAGCACCGCCGCCGCCTTCCCCACTCTGACTGGCATTTACAAACGCTCTACAGTTTCCTTCCAGAGCTTGGTATTACGACCCTGCAAGCTAACTACAGCCGCTACGTCGTCGATCTCAACAGAGGCCTGAAGCCGCCCTTTCTCGGATCTTTTTGGTCAGCCGTGATTCCTGAGAAAACTGCGTTCAAGCAGCCGATATATCAAGGCGCGCTGCCAAGTAAAGCAGAGGCAAGGGCTAGAATTGACGAGTTTTATACGCCCTACCATCGGCAGCTCACAGCACTTCTAAACGAAGCGATCGCCCAGCATGGCAACGTTTACCTGCTTGATCTTCACAGCTTTCTGGGGCTTATTACTGACGAGGTGTGCTTGGGCAATGCCAAAGGTACAACCTGCAAACCTCCTTTAATCGATAGCTTTACGCAAAGCTTTGCTGCCGAGCACTACCAAGTCGTACAAAATAAAGTATTTACGGGCGGTCATATTACACGTTACTACGGGCAGCAGCCTCAGGTGGAAGCCTTACAAATTGAGCTGCGATATCCTGTTTATCTGCCAGCCGACCAGCTAGAGCCTAATATAATTGACGCGTTTCCTCAATGGCAGGCCGCGCAGATGGAGGCAGCGCAAGCAAAGATTAGACGCGTTTTTGAAACAGCTATAAAAAAAGTCGTCTAGGTTATTGGCGGACATCTCTGCAGCAGTCCCATCACTTTTACTCCTCTTTGCTGCCTCTAGCCTTGCAAAACCTTCCTTACAGCAGAGGGCAGCCGCCAGCAGCGCTGGTATTGTTGAGTAAAATAAGTAAAGATGCGATCGCTTCACCCATGACCAGTCCTCAAGACCCCAGCTATCAAAACAGAACGGCCGCTTCTTTCAGCCAAGCTTTTGCGACTGCCGAACAGCTTGGGGGCTTAGTATCCGCTGTTGGCACTCAAATTTTCAACAAAGTTTCTAGCACCGCCATTAAAAACACCACGCGTGCTAGCGAAGCGGCGGCCGACTCTGCTCAAGAAGCTTTAGAGCAGGCCACTGAGAGTGTCGGTAATACGCTGCACCCCATCGCAGAAAATCCAGCGGTGAACTATGTTGCCAAAGTCCCAGGACTTAGCTGGCTCACGAGCGCGCTCGGTAAGGTTGATCAGAAAAAGGCGCAGGCTGATATCAGCGCGTTAAAAGCGAAATATCCGACTGAATCTGCTGAAGACTTAGCACATCGCATTATTGTTGATACCACTATCAAGGCAGGCGGCATTGGCCTTGCGACCAATATTATTCCGCCAATTGCGTTAGGTTTATTTGCTGTAGACTTAGCCGCGATCGCCTCTCTCCAGTCTGAAATGCTCTACCGGATTGCTGGTATTTACGACTTTGAAGTTACCGATCCGGCCCGCAAAGGCGAAGCCCTTACTGTTTTTGCCCTCTCGTTAGGCACCTCCACCGCTGTAAAAACGGGTCTTAGCGTTGTTGAGCTGATTCCACTGGTGGGTGCAGCCGTCGGCGCTAGCAGTAACGCAGGCATCCTCTACAGCTTCGGTATCGCCGCCTCTCAGTTCTACAAAAGAAAAAGAGAAAAGTTAGGCCCAGCCAGCTAGTGCGTAATTATTGAATTTTCCCCTGACAATACTATGTTAAAGGTCTGAAAAAATCGTAGTTTTGATTACGATAGATGGAGGTACGAAAGGGCTCATAATGCGCTTCAATTGCCTGGTAAGTGGACGCTGTTAGTAGCCGAGAGTCCCTTTTGAGATATAGCAGCGAAAATTCTTTACTCTCAATTTGATGAATCCATTCTGCTTCAGAGACAACGCCTGTTCGTAGCTTTTGTCCAAAATTAAACAGATCTAGCGCTATTGGTTTGCCCGCAAAGTAGCACATTGCCAGCTCTTCACAGACGATAGCTCCTTCAGTTTTGGCAATGAGGGCAATATCTTCAGTCGCCTGAGCGGTTAGTGCCGGAGTAGTGCTCTCTATTGTTATAAGGGTTTGTAGCTTTGTAGGGAGTAGCAGCAAAAAAATTAAAGACAGTGCGGTTATGCCTGCAAGCTGCTGTTCTGAGAGCCTCCAGGTGGTGCGTGATTGTGTACTCACACCCGTATTTACCCTATTCAATAACCCGCTATCCAACGACATTAGCGCCCAGCCGCTGAGTAAACAAAGTGAAATGGTGAGATCAAAAATGGCGTTGTAGTTGATGCCAGCGCCCCCTGCGATCGCTAACCCCAAACACACAGAAAATCCAGCAAACAGCCCAATGAGCTGCACATCACGATTTCGCCACTGTCTTGCGACCACCATCAGCCCTAGGCCAACGAGCCAGCCCTGTGGTGCGAGCCACCTATTAATCCTTACTAGTCCGCCCAATAGCGTATATGTGCGTGGGGCCTTAAGCAGCCCAATGAGAAAATTGGGGCCATAAATTAGGTGAAAAAACGCAAAGCTTACGACAATTACGGCTGTGACAATTGCAGCAAATACGAACGCTGAGCGTCTTTTGTAGATGAATAGCCAGAGGGCGATCGCGGCGGGCAATGCCAGCAAATTATGTTTCACGAGCAGGCTTGCACCCACTAAAAGCGATGGCCCTGTGATAGATACAATAGTCTTTTCTTCTGCACTCTGTTTCATAATCCACACAAGCGCTCCCATTTGAATGGCGTGCGCAAGCATCTGCGGATCGTTAATGGCAACATATTTGCTGAAATAATTACCGAAGGTGACTAAAAAGAACAGTCCGGTGAAAACGCCGAGCGTTATTTGCTTTGAGCGATTCGTGATTATCCAGGCAATGCCGAGCGCGATCGCGCCTAAAGACAGTAGAGAGATGATTCGGCCTGCGATAATATTGTCTCCTATTATCTGACCCAAGCCACCCACAATATAAAAAGAAGCGGGTGGATAGTTGTTAGAAAATGAAGCGCTGAGGCTGGGATAAAGCGTCTCTGGCCCAAAAGCGTGCGCTGCGTGATAGGCGTTCCAGCCTTCGTTGTAGTTAAGTGATATGCGAATCGGCAGTTGAATAATTCGCTGTGCGAAAACAATAGCGGCAATGATGCCTATCCAAGCGATCGCAAAGAACCCTCCTAATTTTTGAATCAGCGATCGCGCCACCCTTTTCCCTCTCTTAATGGTCTGATCCCAGGGCGACTTTAGCTTCTGGCTCATACCTTTTTCTTCAATAACAATTACCGATAGGTTGCCTGATTCTAGCCTAAAGCTTAACAGCGGTCGTTAACTCTCTTCAGCATTAGCCAAATCAGAAAAACCGCTAGATAATCGAATTAGGAGTATAGGCGAGCCTGCTTGATTACAGTTATTTATTCTAGTCAGTCGGTCGGTTGTCAGGATCAAAATTATTCACAGGCTTATCGTCTGAACAGATTAAGTTTTTAGTAAAAGCAAATTGCACTCAAGGCTTGGATCAGACCTATCAATGATTTGTTTTGATGTCGAAAACATCAATAAAAGAGCTATTTATTTAGATGGTTAGCCCACATAAACAACTCTCTTCTCATGGGTGTTTCGTGTTCTTAAGTTTTAGCAGCAGCCACCGCCATCGTAGTACCAGGTGGAGTCAGTGATTATAATATCGTCAAACTTGCCTAAGTTCCTAGCCGTTTTGTCACAAATCGCCAGTGGAATACCCGGCATCAGAATGTGACCTGCGTTGTCGTCAAAGTGTGCCTGCTCACCAGCATATACAGCCATTTTGCCAGTAAAAATGCACGCGCCATCGTCAGCAATTGGCACTTTAAACGAAACGCAGTCTAAGCTTTTCAACATTAAATGCTCGTTTAGCCCGTAGTTTTTCGCGTTTAGCAGTCGGTATGGACGACGAGCACGAACTTCTACCTGACCAAAGCCTGCATCAACGATTTTTTGCGTGTAGGCCTCATAAGTGAGTGCGCCAGACAGGCACATGGCCCGCAGGCGATCGTCATCTCTAAGATGAGCTGGGATTTCTCGGGTGGTGATGGGATCGCTCATGACTAAGCGACCTTTTGGTTTGAGTACGCGGTAGGCTTCAGCCAACGCTTTGGCTAAGTCCGCAGGTTCGAAGATGTTGAACAGGCAGTTTTGAGCCACCACATCGACAGAGCTGTCGGGCATGGGGATGCTGAAGGCGTCGCCAGCGCGAATGCTGACAAAGCTGGGGTCAAACCAGTCATTTTGCTCGGCGGCCAAAACGAGGTTACGCTCAGCGGCTGCTCGCATAGAGTCAACCGGATCGACCGCGATGATAGCACCAGGGCGGCGAGAGAAGTAAGCAAACTGTAGGGCTTCTAAACCGCCGCCGACACCGACATAGAGCACGGTGGGATCGCCTGTGAGTTCGGCAGGATGGACGGTGGTGCCGCAGCCATAGTTCATTTCCTGCATTTGTCGCGGGACATTGAGCCCAGGCATTTGGAGGGGGGTGCTTTGTACGCAGCAGAGGCCAATGTCGGGAGTTTCGGCGACTTCTGTATAAAAATCGGCAACGGCTTCTAAATAGCTCAAAATTTTCCTTGGGAAAAGTACTGGTGAAGTGTATAGCGCGTGCCTGAGTTTTCGCTGAGGAAAGACAAAAAACTTTATTGGGAATTTTGCTGAAAATGTCTGATGATAGAGCTATTACAAGGAAAAATCGTAGCTGTCGGTGCAATGGCATTGCTTACGGTTTGCCGAAGCAGTAGGTGATGTATGCGAACTCGAAACTTTTTATCTACGATGAGTTTGCCGCTGGTTTTAGGCGTTGTCCTGAGTGCTTGTGTCACGCCTTCTGTTCTAACCAGTGAGCTGGAGAGCGATCGCACCTCTCAGCCATTACAAAAAAACCAGCGCGATCGCCCTCAATCGGCTGCTAATAAGTCTGAAGAGGTGGTGTGCGTTGGTGAAGCCTCATCCTCGATGAATCGCCCCGAATCCACGCTCAAACCGCTTTCCACACCAGAGGATATGCCTGTTTTTGAGCAGTTCAACTTCGCCCCTAAAGAGATTTTGGTTGAACCTGGAAAAGTCGCTGTCAAAACGCCTTACTACACGTTTTCTCTATGCAGAAGCACGGATCAGAAAGGCGATCGCCAAAAGCAGGCTGAATGGGCGATCGCCTCTACTGCTGCACCTGAGCCAGAAGACCCCTTCGACTACTCAACCTATGCTAGTAGCTTGGCCGATCCCGACTACGAAGCGATAGAAATCGATGGAAAGCCGTATGAATATAGAGCGAGGCTACAGGCCACCTGGCTAGAGGAGGAATTGAACCCGACGGTTGCGCCTGCCGATGTTGAAAACGACGGTCGCCCACCTGAAGAAGAGGAAGTCGTTTACTTTGACATCAAATCACCTGATGGTGACGTCACTAGCTACGAACTCTACACAGTAGAAGAGGTGCGAGATGCCAACATTGGTGCCAGCTTAGGCGCTCCCAGGATTTCGGGCACAGCGATTACTGACGAGGGCGTTTGGTTCGCTGCGACCACCAGTCAGGGTGAAGGTGAAAACGGATTTGCCAGCTTGCTGCGATATGATCCCAAAACGGAAGCCTTAGATATTCAACGCCCTGAACAAATTCAAGGCGATCAGATTACTTCGATGGTTGCAACAAACAGTGATAAGGCCAAAGTCAGTGGCGAAGTTGAGGCCGAAGGCGAAAATTCCAACAGTCTCACCCTGTGGCTAGGCACAATGCGCAGCGGCGAAGGCAATCCATCGGTGCCCGCTAGCGGCTTAGTCGCCTACCGCCCAGCATCAAAAACGCTGAGCAGCTTTACGCTAAATAACAGCCCTATTGTCGGCGCAGTGCCTTATCAGCTTGCTGCTTTAGATAATTCACTATGGGTCGGAACCGGCAGTGGGATTTGTGAAGTGAACTGGAAAACACCTGAACAAGAAGATAGCTGGAACTGCTGGCGATTTGCAACAACTGCCACGCTGCCATCAGAAGGGGTTGCGCTCTATCCTAGCTTTTTAGCTGAAGAGGCTACGACAACGTTAAAGAAACCTGACGTAGAAGTGCTTTGGGCAGCGTGGGAATTTTACGAACAGCCCGAAGCTGAGCCGAAGGCATTTCGTTACGAAGTGGTTTATGAGCCCGGTTTTGAAGCGAATCTTTCGCAAGGTGGCTATCGGGTAAATAATGAGGTCGCTCAGCGAATGGTGGGCGATAACCCTATTTTTTGGCCAGGAAGACAGTGGCACTGGGCTGGCGATAAGTTCAGGCGCACTTTTGACGAAGTATCGCTTAACTTAGTAGGCGGTGGCCCCTATGGTCTGATCAAATCTAATACTAAAACAGGATTTTCCTTTAATCATTTGGCTATTAGAGGCAGTTTTGATCTGCTTAGCCTGGAGCCAGACGGCACTAAGGTTCGCTACTATTCTGGCTGGGTAGACGGTGCTGATCTAGACGTCTATCCTGAGATTGTTTCAGTGACGCAGCCAAAGACGAAACAGCCCAACCCCTTGAATGCGATCGCTGCCGAACTCCCTGCATCTTCAGGGCCATAGCCATCTTTTCGCTATCCTAAAGGAACGGTTCCCAACGTTCTTCATATGTCATTTTCTAATGCTTCTACACCAAAGTCTGCTTTGTCTCCTTCACTAGATTCAAAGAAAAATTCTCCTGAAGCGCAGTTTCAAAGTCTGCTGGATGATGCCTCGCTAACGCGCCCAATGTGGATGCTGTGGATTTTGTCTGCTGGGCTAATTGCACTAGATGGGTTTGACTTTTTTATAATCGGCGTGGCGATGCCGTTTATTCAAAGAGACTTTGGTTTGAGTTCTGGGTGGGTGGGGGCGATCGCCACTGCCGCTTTAGCTGGTGCGCTTGTCGGTTCACTCACTCTCGGCCCCATCACCGACAAAGTAGGCCGTCAGCTCATGCTAGTGATTGATATCGGTCTGTTCATCATTGCCACAGCCGCTACTGCTCTTGCCTGGAACGCGTGGTCTTTACTCATCTTTCGCTTTTTTGTCGGCGTTGGCATTGGCGCAGACTATCCCATCAGCGTGTCCTATATCACTGAAAATATTCCGGCCAGACTGCGAGGCCGGATGGTGATTAGCGCTTTTAGCTTTCAGTCTATAGGCGCGTTGCTAGGTGCTTTGGTGGGCTGGATAACCATTTGGGGATTTCAACAAATTGCGCCAGAGCTAGCGATCGCCTACGCATGGCGATGGATGTTAGGGGTCGGCGTCATTCTCTCTTTTATGGTTGGCGGCCTGCGACTGTTGTTTTTACTAGAGAGTCCTAGCTATTATCTTGCTAAAGGAGAATACAAAAAAGCCTCTAAAGCTGCTTCTGAACTATTAAAAACAACCGTTCATTTTGAGGCGCCTGTTGAGTCAAAAGAAATCGAAAACCCTGTCAGTGAAAAGCTTGGCTACGCTGATTTGTTCTCTTCTCGCTACAGAAGGCAAACCGCTCTAGCCTCTATTCCTTGGTTTTTGCAAGACATTGCTACCTATGGCATTGGGATCTTTACGCCAACCATTATTGCCGCCCTGACGTTCTCAAACGAAGGCGATTTGCTCCTGCGAGAAATGTCTTCCGCCAAAGGGGCCGCTATTGTCAATGTTTTCCTGGTGGTTGGCTTTGCTTTAGCTGTTTTACTCATTAATCGCGTCGGACGCATCCCATTGCAAATGCTTGGATTCATGGGTATGGCAGCGGGTTTGTGGATACTTTCTGTTTCAGGTACTAGCCTTGCGCTCCTGTTCACAGGCTTCATTGTGTTCAACCTGATGATGAATATGGGGCCGAATTCTACAACCTTCTTACTCTCAGGAGAAGTGTTTCCACCCGCTATTCGAGCCAGTGGTGCCGGATTAGCAGGGGCAATTGCAAAGTCGGGCGCTGTGTTAGGGGCTCTAGCGCTACCGATACTGCAAGAAAGTATTGGGCTCATGTCAGTGCTGCGACTGCTGGCTATCCTTTGCGTATTGGCCGCTGTGGTTACCTACAGCTTGCGCGATCGCACTGGACAAAATTTTAACAAGGCCGTTGAACTATGAAAACGATTGAGCTTTCTTCTGGGCAAAAAATCCCTGTTTTAGGCATGGGCACCTGGCGAATGGGTGAGAAGCCTCAGCACCGTCAGCGCGAGATTGAGGCGCTGCGGCATGGCTTAAATCTGGGCTTTTCGCTGATTGATACGGCTGAAATGTATGGAGAAGGCGGCGCGGAAGAAGTGGTGGGTGAGGCGATCGCCCAGCGCCGTTCAGACGTATTTTTGGTCAGCAAAGTCTATCCACACAATGCTTCGAAAGAAGGTGCGATCGCGGCTTGCCACCGAAGCCTCAAACGCCTTAACACAGATCATCTCGACCTTTATCTCCTCCACTGGCGCGGCTCTACACCACTTGCAGAAACCTTAGAAGCCTTTCAAACGCTTCAGAAGACAGGAAAAATCCGCAGCTATGGCGTCAGCAATTTCGACACCGACGATATGAAAAAAGCTTTAAATCTGAAAGGCGGTCGCGATATTTGCACCAACCAGGTGCTCTACAACCTCACCCGACGCGGCATTGAGCTGAACTTATTACCGTGGTGCCAGCAGCAAAATATTCTAGTGATGGCCTACTCTCCGATTGAGCAGGGACGGCTTTTGGATAACTCAACGCTAGCGGCGATCGCGCAGGAAAAAGGCGTGACAGCCGCTCAGATTGCGATCGCCTGGCTACTTCACCAAAAAAACGTCATCGTTATTCCAAAATCCAGTCGCATCGAACACATAGAACAAAACTACGCCGCTATAAACATCACCCTTAGTACAGAAGATCTTGAGACCTTGAATATTGCCTTTCTACCACCCAACCACCCTATTCCGTTAGAAATGCTCTAGCTTTGAGTCCTGTAAAATATCTTCTCCGCACGCGCAAACTTAAAAAATGACTGAAAAAATCTGGCATATCGTCAAAGAAACCTCACAGCAATGCAAGATTGTATCTGCTCAGGAACTAAAAGACTTGAACACATCACCAACAGAAAAGTGGGGGCCGTTTGAAACTAAAAATCAGGCCATCGCAAAACGCGTCGGCCTGATTAGAGCGGGTAAATGCAAACCTAGTTGATTAACTGGGTTTCAAACGCTAGCTCATCAGTAAGCTGTTGCTTGGTGAGCTATTGCTTAGACACATCAGCCGTGTTGGCCGACTGTCTTTGCGTGCGAATAGAATCCGTCAAAATCTCCAGTGCTTTAGAGTACTGAGGATCTTCTGCGGTTCCGATCTTGTCACGGTTCTTAGCAAGTGAGTCGCGCTGCTCATCAGAGAGTTTAACAATCACATCGGGCTCAATGCCTAGCTTGTTGATATCTCGACCCGAAGGCGTCAGGTACTTAGCAATAGTGACGGCTACACCTGAACCATCTGCTAAGCCACGAACAGACTGTACTAATCCCTTACCAAAGGTCTGAGTGCCGACTAATGAGGCCCGCTCATTGTCCTGCAAAGCGCCTGAGAGTATTTCACTTGCACTCGCTGAACCACCGTCTACGAGCACCACCAAAGGAAGGTCGGTAATCGCCTGATTTTTGGCAACTTCCTCATCGTTTACCGAGTTCCGATCAACAGTAGATACGATGGTGCCTTCATCAATCCACATATTGGCGATGTCAATGCTGGAAAAGAGCAGCCCGCCGGGGTTAGAACGCAGGTCAAGAACGTAGCCTGTAACGTCACGCTCTTCTAAGGCTTTGATGGCGTTGCGCATCTCGTCAGAGGCGTTAGCGCTAAACTGCGTTAGGCGAATGTAGCCTACGGAGCCTTCAGGGCCGGTCTTTACAGAATAGCGAACAGGATGAATTTCAATCCGGGCGCGGTTTAGCTCAAACTCAAGTGGCTTACCATCACGCGTCACAGAAAGCTTGACAGATGAGTTAACCGGGCCGCGAATGAGATCAACCGCGTCGCTAAGGTCTAATCCTTCTGTACTTTGTCCATCAATAGAGATGATAACATCTCCTGAAATCAGGCCTGCTTCAAAGGCGGGTGTGTCCTCAATCGGAGCTACGACCAAGATTTCTTTTGTTTCTTCTTCTTGCGTAATTTGAATACCTACTCCGGTTAGCTCTCCCGAGGTGTCTATTTGCATGTTGCTAAATTCTTGAGGATCCATAAACCGCGTGTAGGGATCTTCGAGCTGCTCTAACATCTCTCGGACAGCGGTGTAGGCCTCTTCTTGGTCGGTATAGTTGCGCTCTAGATAAGAGGTGCGAACGTCGTTCCAATCGAGGGAGTTAAAGGATTCATCAACGTACTCATGGTCGATGAGCTGCCACACTTCATCAATGAGTTCTTTGGGGCTCTCTTTAAAAAAGGCTTGGCCCGCAGATAAATGAATGCCGGTGCCTGTGATGACCACGGCGGCACTTGCTAGTGCAGTAGTGCCTAGGATAAGGCCGCGCTTCGTAATAGCCATAGACTAGAAAATCCTGTGTGGAGGACGTTAATTACGCCCAATTTAGCACACACCCTTTGCTCCCAACCTGAGTTTCGGGTGAAGTACTCATACTGTTATTGTGAGAATGCACGAGTCTTAAGACTAAGATGTAGCGATTGACTTATCTCTATGAAATAGGACAGTTTATCAATCGCCCAGCATCCTGTTGTTGTTCCACTGTCTTTGAGGCCCGCCTAACATCTACTCTGATATCCTAACTTTCTGCGGCCTGTTCTTCTGGTTCTACCCAGCGTCCGTCGGCCTTAATAAGATTAATAAGTTCTTCGACACCCTGTGCTTCAGGAACACGCTTAATCTCTTCACGGCCTCTATACAGAGCAATAGTTCCGGGTTGTTTGCCAACATAGCCGTAGTCAGCATCGGCCATTTCGCCGGGGCCATTGACGATACAGCCCATTACGGCAATATCTAAGCCGGTAAGGTGGCTAGTGGCATCGCGGACTTTGTGCAGCACGTCTTCTAAGTTAAATAAGGTGCGTCCGCAGGAGGGGCAGGCGACGTATTCCACCATGGTTTTGCGGAGACCTAGTGCCTGCAAGATGCTATAGCACACAGGAATCTCTTTTTCAGGGGCTTCCGTGAGAGATACGCGGATGGTGTCGCCAATGCCAAGCGCTAGGAGTGTGCCAATGCCGGCGGTGGATTTGATGCGGCCATATTCACCGTCGCCCGCTTCAGTGACGCCGAGGTGTAGGGGGTAGCTCATGCCTTCGTCGTTCATGCGTTTGACCATGAGCTGATAGGCGGCGAGCATCACAGGTACGCGGGAGGCTTTGAGCGAAATGATGAGGTTGTAGAAGTCGAGAGATTCACAGATGCGAATGAACTCTAGGGCAGACTCCACCATGCCTTCGGGGGTGTCGCCGTAGGTGAAAAGCATCCGCTCGGCAAGAGAGCCGTGGTTGACGCCGATGCGCATGGCTTTGCCTTGGTCGCGCAGTGAAATGACGAGGGGCTCTAGGGTTTCGCGGATTTTGGCGCCGATGTTGTCAAATTCGGATTGGGTGTATTCGGTGCGATCGCTATCTGACTTCTCAAATACATACAGTCCGGGGTTAATCCGCACCTTATCTACATGCTTAGCTACTTCCAATGCAATTTTCATGCCATTGTGATGCACATCAGCCACTAGCGGCACCGTTTGATATGTCTCAGCTAGCTTTTGTTTGATCTCGGATAAAGCTCTAGCGTGAGCCATACTCGGCACTGTAACCCGCACAATTTCACAGCCTGCTTCATGTAGCCGTCGAATGCCTGCCACCGAGCCGTCAATATCTAGCGTGTCCTCGTTGATCATAGACTGCACCACCACTGGATGACCACCGCCAATCGTGATGTCGCCAACGCGTACCGGGCGGGTTTTGCGTCGTACAATCGTTGGGTCAAAAGCAGCTTCGTCAACAGCTTGGGAAGATTCAGGCGTAGCGACGGGTGGTGTAGACAGAGTTTGCATAGTTCTAGCGACTCACTTCAAGTGTGTCTCAAAGGGGGGTTATCCGTTCAATAAAGCCATGATTTAGCTTCCTTTTAGGTTGCCACAGATCGGTCGATTTGAGTGATTGAACGTACTCGTGCCTCGTAATCTAGGCGACATTTTTGCACTGAATACTGACTGAACGGCGGTGATTAATCACGGCTACTCCAGGTTTGCAGTACATTCTAAAATCATGCGCTGGTTGGCTATTGCGTAGGGCTGTACTTCTAGCGCTTGTCGGAAGGCTTGAATGGCGGCAGTATAGTTGCCGATGGCGCTATGAGATAGGCCGAGGCCGTGCAGTGCGCCGAAGTGATAAGGCACTAATTCGATAACTTTTTGACAGTCGGCGATCGCCTGCCAGTATTGAGCCTGCTGGTAGCGCAAAACGGCTCTCCGGTTCCAGGCTTCGGCAAAGTCGGGCTGGGCTTGAATAATATCGTTTAGCAGGATAGTCGCTTGGCTGGCCTGGTTGGCTTGTAAAAGTGATTCGGCCTGCATGAGCTGCCGTGCGCCGTAGACGCCTTTTTGATGAAACCATCTGTGCCAGAGCAGGGATGAAGCGCGATCGCGAATGGCCGAATCACGCTGTTTAAGATCAGCGAGCAGTTGTTCAACCTGATCAGCATCCATACTTTTTTATAAAAACCGACAACATTTACGATGCTACAACGTCTGCCTAAATTAGGCGGTTCATAAAATGTCAGGTTCATTAGGGGGTACAAGAAAACAAATGCCATAAGAAAAGCCTGGCTGCCATAGAAGGCACCAGGCTCTGGCATCTTTAGTCTCTAAACTGGGGCTTAGCAGTCTAGCCCAGCATCCATTGGCGCTGTGCCTTGACGACTGCGATTAAACCGTGTGATTGACAAGTCCGATCGACGGTGTATCGACGGCCCAATCGACGGCCTAAAGGGCAGATGTGTTTGGGGATTTGAGCACATATCTGCCGATTTTGTGCGCTTTCAGCAGCTTAGAAATTAAGCTGCTTTTTTGCGCTTAACAACGCTCAAGCCGGCTGCTGCGATCGCTAAACCAGCCAAAGTGGTTGGCTCAGGAATCTTAGTCGGCTCATTAGCAGCAGAGATAGCTTCAGAGGTGATGGCCCCGTCTGAAGTGGCTTCTTCGGTAGCCGTTACTGGAGGCAGTACGTCAGCGATAGAAGGCCCGCTAGTGTTGGTATCAAGATTGATATCAACGTCGGCTGCCTCGAGGTTGGCCCTACCCGCATCAGGCGTATCAAAGCCGCCGCTAGCCTGAACGACAGCGGCAGTATCTTTTCCAGAGGGAATCGTCGATACGTCTGCCTGTTGCGCAGAAGGCGTGCCTTCACCACAAGCTGTTGAAAGCAATAGCAAGGGCAAGCAAACCTTCAATCCATGTGCTTTGAGAAGTTGGATCATTAGCGTTGTATAAACCTCCATGTCAGAGTTTTGAAAGCAGATAGCTCGGGTGCTATCACGGAAGCTTTACCTCAGCGATAACGTGCTATCTGAGTACATCTATCCACGAAAATAGAAAGCAATCCGCAAAAACTAGGAGACTTTATGCAGGCTATATATCTCACTTAAGTAAAAACACTGGTCAATATAAGTCGTGCTTCTTCATAATTCAAGTTTGATTGACATATTCCCAAATAGGAGAGATTGCTTGAATTGCTCATTATCCCAACTTTATAGGCTTTTATAGTTGATAAAGGGCTTTGCTAAAACGTCAGTATGAGCAGCTTTGAAATGTTTTTCCAAGACTACTAAGTCCCTCATATAATCCTGATATTCAGCTCTTAACGACCTGTCTGTTGCAACAGACTGTGCTGTTTTACGGACACTTATTCCACCGCCAAAGACACTCGCCGTCCGCCTGCTTCTCTAAGTTCGTTCAGTAGAACAGCGATATCGTCATAGGGAAGGGCGCGATCGGCTTTGAGCAGGATGCTGCCGTCTGGATTTTCTTTGAAGTAGGTTGCGATCGCGCCTGCGATCGCTTCAATACTGGTAGGCTTGCCCTCTATAATCAGCGCTTTGTCGCTGGTGAGCCCGATGATAAAAGGCTCGCTTTCGCTTCCTTTCCCGGTGATTGTTTTATCAGCACCGTCTACCGACCGGGGCAGCGTAACCCCATTAACCTTCACGCCAGTTAGCCCCATGGAAATAATTACAAAAAAGATGAGCACCGTCATCAAAACGTCCATCATCGGGACTAGGTTGACCTCGGGGATTCGACTTTTGGAGCGATGACGGGTGCGCATACGGTATTTTGGAGGGTGTTTCGGTGAGGGGGGCAGGGCGGTTTAGTCAGCGTCTTCGAGGGCGAGTGAAACGCGATCGCCGCCCACGGCACGCATGTCACCCAAAAAGCGCGTGACCTGTTCGTAGGACAGTTGGCGGTCGGGCACAAGGTACACAATATTCTCTTTGTTTTGAGAAAGGTAAGCCTGCACGCTGGCCGATAGCTGGTCGGGGGCAACTGGCTCGCCGTTCAATAGCTGCCGGCCAGTTGCATCCATTTCTACAATGAAGGGCTCTTGTGCAACGTCTTCAGCAGGCGGCATATCTTCCGCTTGCTCTGGCGGCAAATCGACCTGGATGAGCTGTTCGCTGCCTAAGGACACCGCGACGACGACAAAGAAGGCTAAAACGCCCATCATGACCGTGAGCATTGGAATCAAATCAATGGTTGGAATGCCGTTGTCTTCTGTGTTGTGACGAAAGCGCATGGCGGTTTTAAAGGGAAGGACGTGCGGCTTTATTGCGTACAGGATGTGCTGCCTTTAAAGCGGCAAGGGGTGTCTCTGCTTCGTACCAGTGCTCACGGTAAATGAGTTCTAGTTCGTTTCCAGCCTCAGAAAAGTAGTCCATCTGCTGCGCCTGTAGCGTCACCATAACCCGCAGTACTAGTAAGGCGACGATAGCCACGACCATGCCTGCGGCGGTTGTCACCAGCGCTTCACCGATCCCGCCAGCAGCTTCTGTTGCGCCTAGGCTGCCGTCGCCGCCGCCAATATCGAGGCTTTCAAAGGTGGCAATAAGGCCAGTAACGGTGCCCAAAAGCCCAAGCAGGGGGGCCACTGCGACAACGGTTTCTAAGAGCTTGTCGCCCTTACGCATTTTAACAAACTCTTTGTCACCTGCGGCTTCTAGGGCGAGGCGAAAGGTTTCGGGCGATGGATTTTTGAGGCTTAAGGGGGCGAGCAGAAAGCGGCCAATGGGGAGATCGCGATCGCGCGAGGCGATCGCTGCCGCTTCAGACAAGTCCCGGCGAGACATATCAAGCACCTCGCGTACAACTCTAGCTTCACGCTTGAGCAGGTTTGTCCAAAACGTTGTTCGCTCCAGTGCACACGCCACGGTAAAAACGGACGCGCCTACGATAGGCACCATCACTGGGCCGCCTTTAGCCAAAAAATCGAATACGGTTGACATAAGTTTAGAAAGAAAACGCTTGGTGCTAGCGCCCGACGTTGAACATATATAGGATATTAATGAAACTTAAAACTAGTTTTCTGGTTCGGGACTATTACAGGGTATGTGAGAAGCGCGATCGCTCATTTCGCTGAGCAGCCAGTTAGTCATGGTGGCTCTACGCGTGAGTCGAGGCACGAGCTGATCGATTGAATAGCCTTTAAAGCCGAGCTGCGTTTTAAGTAGCTGCTTGTTTTCCTTTGGAATAGAGCGCGTAAGCTGTACGGTAGCAGGCCGGCTTTCGATAAAGTTAGGCGGTTCAGGATATTTTTCCTGCCACTTAGCATCTACGTTTTCCGTGAGCCATTTGGAAGTAGCCTCGTCGTAGCGATAGCCTAAGGTATGCCATACGAGCTGATTTACGGTATCGTCAGGCAGTTCGTTGTTGAGGATGGCCCACAGCGTTTCAGTGGTTAGAGAAGGAAGTTTTGTCATCATAAAATCGATAATACCAACCCAACCGATCTTTGATTCTGATCGGTTTGATGCTGATAGCTCTAATAACGTTGACAGCTTTGGATACTAACAGGACGCTCATCAGCCTTGAGAAAATTCAGGCCGCACTGGACGGTGATAGCGCTGACTTAGGCATTTCTCCCGAGTTTAGGCAGGTGCGCGCTCAGTTTGATGTGCATGTGTTTGATCAATTGCCTTCTACCAGTACAAAGCTGTGGGAAATGTTGGCAGCAGGGGCAGGGGCAGGGACAGTTGCGATCGCTCATCATCAGTCTTCAGGTCGCGGCCAACGTGGCAGAGTATGGTGTTCAGAACCGGGCGGTCTATATCTTTCTTTGGCCCTAGAGCCCGACTGGCCCGTCACCCACAGTGCCCAGCTCACCTGCCTCAGCGCGTGGGGCATTGCCACAGCTTTTAGAAATCTAGGGCTGCCTGTTCAAATCAAATGGCCAAACGATTTATTTTTTGAAGGCAAAAAAATAGGTGGTATTCTCACAGAAACCAAATTGGCGCAGTCAGCGTCAGTTTCTTCAGCGGCGCCTGAATCGTCTCAGCCTTTAGCCTGCATAAAACAAGCTATTATTGGGGTCGGCATAAACTGGCACAATTTAGTTCCTGAAACAGGCATTACGCTGGCAGAAGTACTAGAGGCGCTGCCCGAGAGCGCTGCTAAAAACAAAATTAATTGTTTAGAGGTGCTAGCTGCGCTGGTTCTTAAGGGAATTATTCAGGGGTATCTGTTTCAGCAGCAGGTAGGGAGTCAAGTTTTCATGAAGGCCTACTCAAATTTACTGATACAGGTAGGTAAGGTTGTTTCATTAGAAAGTAACTTGTCGAACCTTGACACATTGATCCTGAACGCAGATTTGAGTGCCGCCTCGCTAAACAAATGCCTATCGAAGAGCCCACTAAGAAACTGTTCCGGAGAGGTTGTTGGTGTTTCAGAAGAAGGTTACTTACAGGTCGTTTTATTACACCCAGATAGTGAACTGACTCAAAGTGGCCATAAAAAGAACTGTATCGAAGACATCTTGCTTTTCAAACCGAGCGAGATTCACATAAGTTAAGATTAATTGATTGATTAATTGGGATTATTTTAGGTTATTGACTATGACTGCGCCCCAGCATACTGCCCAGCCGAAAGCAGACAAACTCGACACGCCTTCATCGTCTAAGGCGTCTGCAACCACCTACCAGCAAAAGAGAGGCTGGTTCATGGCTTTGGGCCTGTTAGGTGGCTTTGGCTTTGTCGCAAGTCAAATGAGCTTTGCCCGTGCAGAGGGTGAATTTTTAGTTGATGACTACGCTTCAAGGGCTTCTAGCCTATCGGGTGACTATTCAATATCAGACACTACGTTCTCTGCCTCTAGCGGTGGCTCAACACTACAGCCGCTACCCAGTGCCTTTGTTGATGCGCCACCTGCCCCTGCGATCGCGGCTGAGGCCTATGTTGTAGAGGCTGCGCCTGCTTACGTACCGCCAGCGCCCCGTCTGGCTAAGCCTAAGGTGTACACGCCAGCGCCGGCTCCCGCTCCAGTGGTCACTGCCCCTGCCGTCGTAGCACCGGCTGCCAAACCTATTGCTCCTGTGGCTGCTAAGCCAGCGCCAAAGCCTGCGATCTCCATTGAAATCGAGCCCGCTCAAAGCGTACGGCCTGCAGCGACTTCAGTAGCACCTCCTACGTTTGCTTCAACCAAAAAACCAGCCGCTAAGGTTGCTGTAAAACGCGGAAATCCTTTAATCAGCCTGATAGAAGCTAGAGCGTTATCAGCCAACCGAAGTGCTGTTGGTCGAAGTGCCGCAACGCTAGGGGTGGCTCAAGTCTCGGCGAGAACGGCTGGTACGCTAGTTGCAATTGATGAGCTAGCGGTAGAAGCAACCCCTGCTGCGGTTCCCGATATTATGCCAGCGGCAGAAGCTGCGCCGCCTGCGCCTGAAATGGCTGCACCACCCGCTGCCCCACCCATTGTAGAGATTGCGCCTATTGCCGAAGAGCCCGCGCCTATTCAAGCCACTGAGCTAGTGCCCGCAGCGCTGCCTGCAGGCACTAATCTTCCTGAAGAGTACAACAGCATTTTTGTAGACCCGACTGACTATAGCGTGGGGGCCACGCAGTCTCCCGATATTGTTATTTCTGAGCAGTCTACAGGCTGTGAGTTTACGGTTGGGGCGGGTCAAGGGGTGCCTAATGGTGCCTGTGGAGCTGCTGCTGCGCCTGCACCCGCTCCGGTTGCAAACAGTGGCAATCGGCAAAATTACAACCAAGCTCCGGTTGCTAACAATGTGCCTGCTAAGTCCCGCTACTACGAGCCAGCGCCTGTTGCTAGTGCGCCTGCTGTTAACGTTGGCCCTGTGAGCTTTAGCGCGGCGGGCATTCGGTTCTCAGGCGCTACAACGACAGCGGGTCGGGAGTATTTAAATCGGTCAGTACGACCGCTGGTAAATCTGCAGGCGGCTGAGCGATTTATTTTCCCACTGGCGGTTCCGTCTCCGATCACGTCTCTGTTTGGTTTTAGAGTCCATCCCATTTCAGGCGATCACCGCTTCCATGCAGGAACGGACATCGGTGCTGAGCAAGGAACGCCTGTGCTGGCGGCTCAAGACGGTAGCGTTGTTAGCGCTGACTATGCGGGTGGCTACGGCCTGATGGTGGTATTAGGCCATCAGGTTGAGGGTACTGAGCTGCAAAGTCGGTATGCTCACCTGTCCGACATTTTGGTGGAGCCTGGGAAGGCAGTGAAGAAGGGCGATGTAATTGGCCTTGTGGGTAGCACGGGTAATTCGACTGGCCCTCACCTGCACTTTGAGATGCTGCAAAATACGGCAGATGGTTGGGTGCTGGTGAATGCAGATAGCTTGGTGCAGAACTCGCTTGCTAAGTTAGTTGCGGCGTTGAACAATCCGATGCAGGCGATGCAGGCGATGAACTTCAGCTTGGCCGATTTAAACTTAAACTTGAGCACGATTAAGAAGTCACCGGCTCCGGCTCCGGCTCAGCCAGGTGTTTCGGTTGATTTGCCTGGGCAAAACGGGGTTCCATTCCGTCCGGCTCAGCCAAATGCTAGCTAGTCAGTGTTTTTATACGCTCGGACGGTTCGGTTTCATGAGACGGATGCAGCAGGGGTGGTGTATTTCGCGAACTTGCTGACGCTGTGCCATGAGGCCTATGAGGCGGCGCTGGCTGAGGCAGGTTTGGATGTGAAAGGCTTTTTTTCGGGAGCTGGTGAGGTCGCGGTGCCGATTGTTCATGCGGAGGCTGATTTTTTTCAGCCGCTGTTTTGTGGTGATGCGATCGCTATCATTCTCAATCCAAAGCAGCTAGATCCCCACAGCTTTGAAATAAGCTACGCCGTCACTCGCACAGATAGTTCTCAGGAGGTTGCGCAAGCCCTGACCCGACACGTGAGCATTAGCACTCAAACTCGCCGTCGTGCTTCGTTAACGCGCGAGCTGCTGGAATGGATTTCGCAAGCTGCGCCGTTAGCTGCTGCCGATTAATTTTGCCTTGGGCGTTTCTAGGCATTGCGGTGAGTTCGATCCATTGTTTGGGTTGTTTGTAGCGGCTAATGGTGGAGGCGATCGCCTCTCGCAAACTTTGCGCAGAAATCTCTGGCCGCATGGGAATATAGGCCGCCACCACTACCTCTCCCCACTGACTGTCTGGCCAGCCTAAAACACAAACGTCTTGCACCTGGCCAGTGTTGCGCAAAGCGGCTTCTACTTCGGCTGGAAAGATATTTTCACCCCCGCTGATGATCTTATGGCTGGCTCTGCCGGTGATGTGGAGATGTTCGTCGGCATCAAGATAGCCGAGATCGTCGGTGTAGAGAGCATTTTGCTGTGCTTTTGATCCGGATATTATGGGTGCGATCGCTGTCGAGCGAATCATAATCTGTCCGATCCTGTCAGAACCTGTTTTTGAAAGAAGAGGCGATCGCTTATCGGCCAAAATTTCAATCATGGCGTGTGGCAGCGATCGCCCACTACTCCGAATCCCTTTCAAAAAATCATCAGGCTTTAGCGCTGTGACCATTGCCGCCGTTTCCGTCATTCCATACGAAAGGGATAGCGGAATTTTGAGTGCCATAGCGCGATCTAGCAAGGATGGCCAGGGGGGAGCCCCGCCGAGAAAGACCGCTTGAAACTGACTGAGCCAGGTGCCTTTTTTAGCTCGAATTAGCCGTTCTAGCTGCGTGGGAACCAAAGAGATATACCAGTCTTTTGGATCTGTAAGATGGGTAGACGGAGTGGCTTCTAACTGTTTGAAGGGCGCGATCGCAACCTGCCCGCCGCTCGCCCAAGCTCGAAGCGCCTGCATCAATCCGCTAACGTGATAGACCGGCAGAACGCAATAGGCGTTGATCAGGCCACCATTGGGTGAAAAGTACTGGCGAAACCCGTTGACTGAAGCCATCAGACTTTGCCAGGTGTGATGCGCAAACTTGATATTGCCTGAGCTACCACCGGTTGGAATGAGAATTTTAGGCGCTGATAGTGCGGTTGGTGCATTGCTCGTTAACGCCTGAGCATTTTGGCCCCAAATAATATCGGGATGTATCCGCTCGCTCACCGACTGCCACTCTTGAGAACCCCAGTTGGGATTGGCCAGCGCAACGCTCCAGTTGGAGAGTAAAGCCGCCCAAACGCTAGCGAGAAAAAGGGCCGGATCGGCTTCTGCAACCAGAACGAGTCGTGAGGCTGGCTGTGGATATGCGCTTAGCTGCTGCTGGCGATCGCGCACCCATTCAAACCACGTTTCACTGCTCACATCTGCAATCAACCAATCCTTTCTAACCCGCTGCCAAAGCACTTCTGGCTCCGGTACGTCTTTTGGTACGTCTAGGCTCAGCATCCCTGATATAGCCGCTGCCACAGTGCCTCCCAATCTGAATCGTCTAGGCCATCATTCGGCATCCACTGCTGCGTGCCCAAGCCCATCACCCGGTGCGGCCCGTCTGGTAGCAGCGTCTCTAGCTCTACGGTCAAATCGATTAGCGCCTGCCGTCCAATATCGGTTTCAAACACGGACGAGATCACCCAATCGATTGGGTAGTCCAGGCAAAATTGCTTAAGCCGGCTGGGCGATCCTAAAATGGCCGCTTTAATCACGTAGATACCCTCCCAACCTCGAAAATAATGGGTTCTAAGGTGTTCAAGCGTGGTGATGGATTCGTCGAGAGCAATTGGTGTGTGGTAGCGGTGAGAGAGTTTGACGAGACCAGTGAACTGGTGCGGCGGTAGAGGCTGCTCGATAAATTCAATGCGGTGACCGAGGCGATCGCAAGTATCTAGCCAGTGATGCGCCGTCAGCTCATCAAGCCCACCGTTGGCATCCAGCCGTAACTTAGCCCCGAACGGTAGCTGCTTCATCAACTTTGAGAGCCACGCTAACTCTACTGCCACCGGCTCAACGCCAATTTTCCACTTAAAGGTGCGGTGGCCGACAGCCCATAACGGTGACCAGGCTGATAGGGCCGCTTTCCCCGCAGGTAGTAAGGCGCTGTATTGACTTGCGGCTAGCTCGGCGCAGTGAATATCACGAGAGAGATTGTTGAGTGCGACCTCAAAGCCGAATTTGCAGGCCGGTAGTGTGGGCATGATAGTGAACACGTTGTGCTCTGAAAGCCGGGAGGGGAGCTGAAGGCAAAAAGAAAGTGCCTGTGCCTGGGTTTCTGTGCCAAACCAGGGCAGCGGGGCAATTTCTCCAAAGCCGACGCGCCCTTGTTCGTCTGTGACCTTGAGAATAATGCCTTCGCGGTGCTTCCACGTTCCGTGGCTGGTTTTGAGGGCTGTTTTAAAGGGTCGGCGGTAGGGGCGAAACTCGAAACGATGGGTCATTGGCCGCTTATCCGATGCTGGGGGTGACGGCTGAAATGAACAGTCCAGCAGCTAGCAGCAGTCCACTCCAAAAGTGAAAGTGGATGGCTAGAAATTTGGCGTTGCTCACGCGCGCAGGCTGGTCGTGAAACCTTAGCACGTGCTGACAAAGACGGACGGCTGCGGGGATGCTGGCCAGCAGCAGCAGGGTGCTCAAAGGAAGTCCGCCCTGGAGGAGGGCGATCGCCCAGGCCCCAAAAACAATTCCGCACGCTAACGGCAGTAGCTGCGCTCCTCGCTTCGTGCCCAGTCGGACAATTGGTGATTTTTTCCCAGCGGCTAAGTCATCTTCGCCTTGATGAAAATGAGAGCAAAAAAGCACAAGCGTGGTGGTGATACCGATAATGATGGCGGCGGGCAGCAGTGGATTTTGCCAGCTCCAGGCGGGTGTGTCACTGCTGCCCCACTGCTGAACCTGCGAATAGTAAGCTGCGCCAACGGCTAAAGGCCCGAAGCTGAAAAAGCACAGAATTTCACCTAAGCCTTGATATCCCAGTCGAAAAGGCGGGCCTTGATACAGGTAGCCGAGGCCGCAGCAGGCCAGCACCATCGCGAGCACAGTGGTGTCTTTTTGCTGAAAGGCGATCGCCACAATGCCCAAAATGCCTAACAGCAGCGCCGCATTCCCTAGCCAAAAAATCAGCGCCCGGTTGCGAGTGAGGTTGACCAGCGAATGATGTTTATTTTCATCAATGCCGGTGGCCGCGTCAAAAACGTCATTGCTAAGATTTTCCCAGACCAGCAGCAGCACCGCTGAAAGTGCAAACGTGAGGAATACCCCAAGTCGAAAGGTTCCGGTCTGGGCGTAAGCAACCGCGCTACCGACGAGAATGGGCATGACGGCCACGCAGTACATCGGGGGTTTAATCGCGGCCATCCATAGCTTTGAGCGGTCGGGCTGCTGGCTGGTGGATACGCGCGCTGGAGCATCGGGCTGGGCCGTTTGGGTGGTCATAAAGCCTGTGTCTCATCAACAATAAGCATAGAAAAATAAGCATAGCCTTTTGCATAGAGGCCCTTGTGCGATAGAAAAAAAACTCAAACTTATGATCTTGCAATGCTTTGAAGCTTTCACTAGTCACATTTGTCAAGTTCTCTGGTAAAGTTCAGTGCGACTAAAGCAGCTTTCATGACTAATCAGCTCAACTTATTCAGCTCAAGACTTGGCTCAAGCTCATGGCTCTAGATTCGGCAGACACCCCCCAAAAAGATCAGGTGGCGACCACCCCCTCTAGCTTTTGGCCCAAAATGCTTAGAAAGCCGCCTAAGCTCCTGTTGCTAGGCGGTGTGGTGCTGTTGGCCGGGGGGGCGATCGCGGCGCTTAATTTTGCTCAACGTGCGCCCAAAAGCCTTTCACCAGCGGGCACGCAGCTCGTTCCCCAAAATACGCTGGCCACGATGACCGTCACCACTGACGAGCTGACCTGGCTCAAGCTCCGTCAGTTTGGTACTGCTGAAACGCAGCAGCAGTTTGACGGGCTATTGCGTGAGTGGAAGGATCGCCTATTTACAGATAATGGCTATAGCTTTAAGCGAGATATTAAGCCCTGGATTGGCGATCGCGTCACGCTAGCGATGCTAAACGACAAGCCTATTAATGGCCGTTCGTCTGGGGGCGGGCTGGAATCAATCGGTCAAAATCTGGTGCTTGTGGTGCCGATTGCCGACCCGGTGAAGGCAAAAGCGCTGCTGGGCGAAGGGCCAAAAAACTCAGACGTGACTTGGACAGATCGAAGCTACAAGGGCGTTGATATTAAAACCATCCAGGCTAAGGATGAGACTGCATTTGAGTCGGCTGTGATTGGCACGAGCTGGCTTTTGCTCAGCAATAGTAAAGAGGCGCTGGAGCAGGCGATTGATACGCACAAAGGGGGGCGATCGCTGCTAGACGTATCTGGCTATCGCAAGGCCGCCACGCGCATTGAATCTCCACAGCCACCCGGTAAAAACTTTGCTCAAATCTATCTGAATATTCCAGTCGTCACCAAGGCGCTCGAATCGCCTGCCGGCAGCGCCTCGCGAGGGAGCATCGTTCCTTTACAAGGCTCTCAAGGCATTGTCGCCACGGCGTTAATAGAGTCTGAAGGCGTGCGCTTTCAGGGCATGAGCTGGCTGCTGCCTAAAAATGATTTGGTTTACAGCACCATGAGCAATGATGCGGGCGAAATGCCGCGTCGTCTGCCAACTGACACGCTGGTAATGATGTCAGGCAGCAACCTTCAGCAATTTTGGAGCGGCTTTAGTGAGGGCAACAGCTCGCCACCGTTTTTTCCCAATCCGCAAAACCTGGAGGCTGGGCTGCTGACGCAAACAGGGCTGGACTTGGAAGAAGATATTTTACCGTGGGCCGCTGGTGAGTTTGCTTTGGGGCTACTGCCGCCGTTGTCTGCTACGCAGCGTGAGAATTCCAACGGCGGCAACCGATCAGAAGCGACAGGAACGGATCCGATCGTGCTAGAGCCTGCTGACGGTGAGCCTGCCAATAAGCCTGTGATTGAGAGTGCGCCACTGGTGCTGATGGTGCAGACAAATGACCGCAAGACGGCGGAGTCAGTATGGGCGCAGCTAGACGATGTGATGGTGAGCCGGTATCGCTATCAGGTGGAGACCAAAGAGATAGAAGGCGGCTCGATAACTGAATGGGTGTCGCCGTTTCAGGGCGTGCAGTTTAGCCATGGCTGGCTGCCGGGGAATGTGACCTTTTTTGCAGTGGGGAAGGCGGCAGGATCGGCGATTCTCCCCGGGAGAGGCTCCGCCAACGCTCCTAGGCCCATGCGATCGCTGGCTGAAACCCGTCAGTTCCAAGTCCTCACCAGCAAAGTTCCCCAGCCTAACAATGGCCACTTTTACCTCGATCTGGCTAAAATTAATGCGCTAGACGGCGGCGTTTTCCCCCTGCCTCAGCTTCCTGAAGAAGGCGCAACCAGAGCGATTGAGGCGATTGGCATGACCTCTACGGTAGGCGATCGCACGATGGACTACGACCTGTACATCAAGCTCACTAAAGCCGCAAAGCCAGAGCCCCTATAGTCGCCTGTTTGCGATCGCTAGCAGACCAAAGACGGTATCAATCCCTACTCAATCTCGCTATCTAAGGTCAAGGCGACTACTATTCTCTGATAAACTCAAAGATGGCATCATGAAAATTAAAGACTCTTTTAACAAGTCTCTTTTACATGGCTATATTCGGCAGTTTGGAGGAATAAATATCCCGTGGAAACCACCCTTGGATTAGAGATCATTGAAGTCGTCGAGCAAGCAGCGATCGCATCTGCTCGCTGGATGGGTAAAGGCGAAAAGGACATTGCTGACGAAGTAGCTGTAGAAGCTATGCGTGAGCGCATGAACAAAATTCACATGCGCGGCAAGATCGTAATTGGTGAAGGCGAGCGCGACGATGCGCCTATGCTCTACATCGGCGAGGAAGTTGGCATTTGCACGCAGCCCGATGCTGATAAGGTTTGTAATCCTGATGAACTGATCGAAATTGACATCGCGGTAGACCCTTGTGAAGGCACCAACCTTTGCGCCTACGGTCAGCCCGGTTCTATGGCCGTTTTGGCAATTTCTGAAAAAGGTGGCCTGTTTGCAGCCCCTGACTTCTACATGCGTAAGCTGGCAGCGCCGCCAGCGGCCAAAGGCAAAGTAGACATCGACAAGACACCGGCTGAAAACCTCAAGATTTTGGGTGAATGCCTAGATCGCGGTATTGACGAGCTGGTTGTGATTGTGATGAAGCGTGAGCGTCATAACGATTTGATCAAAGAAATTCGTGAAGCGGGTGCCCGCGTTCGCTTGATTAGCGATGGCGACGTTTCTGCGGCGATTTCCTGTGGCTTTGAAGGCACTAACATCCATGCTCTGATGGGTATTGGCGCTGCGCCTGAAGGTGTGATTTCCGCAGCAGCAATGCGCTGTTTGGGCGGCCACTTCCAAGGTCAGCTCATCTACGATCCTGCAGTTGTAAAAACAGGCTTAATTGGTGAAAGCAAGGAAGCAAACCTAGAGCGTTTGGCTTCAATGGGCATCACCGATCCTGACAAGGTTTATACGGCTGAAGAGCTAGCTAACGGTAAGAACGTTCTATTTGCAGGCTGTGGTATTACACCCGGCACGCTGATGAATGGCGTTCGCTTCTTCAACGGCGGCTACCGCACGCAGAGCTTGGTTATTTCTAGCCAGTCTAAGACGGCTCGCTTTGTGGACACTGTGCACATGGGCGGCAATCCTAAGCGCGTGAACCTGGTATAAGGGTTCCTTTGGCTTTGCTCACCCTCGGAGCCTAGCAACGAGCACTGAGCGGAGTCGTAGAGCTTTGCTCTTCTCGTTCTTCTTGTAAAGTAGGGCGTTTTATACAGGCATCAGAAAAGGTATCAGAGCTATCTGGTGCCTTTTGTTGTTTGCATATACAAACATTGAATATTCTATTAAGGATTGTTCTATCTTTCGTTTCTTAAAATTGAGTTTTGTTGAGTTCCCTTGAGATAGCGCTTTGGTTATTTAATACTTTAGAAAGAGAGCCCGTGCGCGCTCACTCTGGATAAACACTGTGAGTAGAAGCGTCTTCACTCGCTTAAAACCCCTTAGGAAGCAAAGATGAACATTGCCGTCGTTGGGCTTAGCCACCAGACTGCGCCCGTTGAAGTTAGAGAAAAACTGAGCATCCCTTCTGCTCAAGTTGCTGATGCGATCGCTCATCTCAGCGGCTCTCCCACCCTCGAAGAAGTTTCTATCCTAAGCACCTGCAACCGTCTAGAAATTCACATCGTTTCAACTGAAACCGAATCAGGCATCCGCGACGTAATGCGCTTTCTGTCTGATCACAGCGGCATTCCTTTAAGTGAGCTGCGCCCTCACCTATTTGTACTGCTCCAGCAAGATGCGGTCATGCACCTCATGCGCGTGTCTGCCGGACTCGATAGCCTCGTGCTGGGCGAAGGCCAAATTTTGGCGCAGGTAAAACACGCGCTCAGCTTAGGCCAGCAGCACAAAGGCGTTGGCCGCATTCTCAATCGCCTGCTGAAAGATTCTATTAAGGCCGGTAAGCGTGTCCGCACCGAAACGAACTTAGGTACGGGCGCAGTTTCAATTAGCTCTGCGGCGGCTGAACTTGCTTTGATGAAGGTCGAAAGCTTTGAGAACTGCCACATTGCGATTTTGGGTGCAGGCAAAATGGCTCGCCTGCTAGTGCAGCATCTGATCTCCAAGCGAGCCCATAAAATTACGCTGTTGAACCGTACAATTAAACGGGCTGATGAGCTTGCTGCTCAGTTTGGCGACGTGGATATTACGACCGGCACACTTGACGGCATGTTGGGCGCGGTGGTTGCGGCTGATGTCGTGTTTACCTGCACGTCTTCGGTGGAACCCATCTTGCACAAAGAGAATTTGGAGCCGGTTTGTGATGGCTCTCAAACAATGGTGTTTGATATTGCCGTGCCGCGTAACGTGCACAGCAATATTAGTGAAATTGAGAAGGTGTTTGCTTTTAATGTAGATGACCTAAAGGCGGTGGTGGCGCAAAACCAGGAGAGTCGTCGGCAGATGGCGATGGAGGCTGAAGCACTCCTAGATGAAGAGGTTGAGGCGTTTATGGACTGGTTGCGATCGCTCGACACCGTACCCACTATCAGCAGCCTGCGCAGCAAAGTAGAAACCATTCGCACGCAAGAGCTAGAAAAAGCGATGTCGCGCCTGGGCTCAGAATTTTCTGAAAAGCATCGCGGCGTAGTGGAAGCACTTACTCGCGGCATCGTGAACAAAATTCTGCACGACCCGATGACGCAATTGCGGGCACAGCGAGATATGGACGCCCGAGATAATGCAATGGAAACGCTGCAGGTGTTGTTCAATCTTGAAACGGCAGCTCGTAATAAGCTCGGCAGCCGATAGTTCATTTTCATTCAAGAGAATAGCCGCTTCGTATGGTCAAAGAGACAGACATGCGGAGCGGCTTTTTGATATGCCAGAGTGCTCAAGCTCAAAGTAGTGTAGCAATAGTTGCAGGCTAGGTTTTCTTATGTTTTCGCGCTTACGTCGGTACATTGGCCGCTTTTTTAATAAGACCCGCAAAATCAATCACGAGCCAATTAACAAGATTAGCCTGATTATCATCCTTGTCGTGGACTTGTTCATTCTGTTCAATGTGTTCGCAGGGCTAGATGACGTAAGCCGCTGGCCTATTAGCCCTTCTCAAGAATATCCCTGTCAGCAAGAATGGAAAAGTTACCGAGAAAGCGCTTTAAAAGACAAAGACTATAGTGCTATCGACCAAGCGATAAAGCAGGGGGAATGGTCACCTCCTGGGGCTTATGAGGCCGATGCTTTTGGAAGTCTTGGCAGCGTGTCTGAAGTTTGCCTTGACTATGATGCGGCTAGCAATGCTGTGATAACTACAGGTCGTAGCTTCGTGAAACCAATAAACGATACGCAAGCTGAAATATATTCTTTTGAACAACAAAATTCAACCATTCGTCAGCAGTATGATTCTACCCTGCTAGAAGAAATTGCAGGACAGCCGCGTGAGCAGTCGATCAATAATGTAGAGGCGTCTCAGGCTAGAGCTGAGATTGCTCAGAATGATCGGGCGATCGCCCAAAGAAAACAAACGCTTGCTGGCCTCAAAAATGAGCTTCTTAATCAGCCAGAGAGCCAATCTTTTTTAACGCTTCTCAACAACGACACGCTATTTAATCAGGTTGATCAAGGTTACAAACGCGCTAGCTTCTGGTATCCCAGTATTCAGCTTCTGTTTCAGGGATTATTTTTACTGCCGTTGCTTGCGATCGCCTCAGCCATCCATCGCTACGCCCAGCGTAAAAACTACGGCTACGTTGCGCTCATTAGCTGGCACCTACTAGTTATTTTCTTCATTCCACTCATCTGGAAAATCTTTGAATTCTTGCAGATTGGCTTCTTGTTTGAGTGGGTGATAAATGTTCTCGAAATCCTTTTTGGTGGCCTGCGCTTTTTGTGGAACTACGTGCAGATTCTGCTCATTCCGCTCGTTGGCTTTGGCATCATCAAGTTCTTTCAAAAAGTTGTCTTCAACACGCGACTGCAAGCCGCCAACCGCATCCAGAAGATGCGCTGCGTCCACTGCGCCAAAAGAATCCGCAAACACGACATTCACTGTCCTCACTGTAGCTATTCGCAGTACCAGGAATGCCGTAGCTGTCACAACTTAACCTATAAGCATTTGCCACACTGTAAGCACTGTGGCGTTGACCAGCCACTTGATCTCGCTTGATCCATAGACAACAACGTACCTAAATACCGGACAATAGAGTGTAATTACTCTCATCATGTCGATATGCATCTTCCAAGCTCTCTAAACCGACTTGCCTTCCGAGGGCTCTTTCGAGCTATCACCTGCTGTCTACTGCTTTCTCTTACAGTAAGCTGCGCTGCAACTGCTGTTGAACCAACGGATGGCCCCTATGGCTACAAATCTCCTAGCTCAGACGGCATCGGGAAAGTGTACTATGGCCGCGAAATTGCAAACGTGATGGGCTATCAGGGTGCCAACTGGCTTGCCCGCCCTAGTCGTACTACTGAAGAACGCTCTGATATGGCAGTAGATGCGCTGATGCTGAAGCATGATGACGTTGTGGCCGATATTGGCGCTGGACTGGGCTACATTAGCTTTCAGCTAGCGCACTGGGTGGACGAAGGTAGCGTTATTGCGGTGGATGTTCAGCCCGAAATGCTGGCAATGCTGGAAGCCGAGCGCGACCAGTATGGGGTTAAAAACGTAAAGACTGTTCTGAGCACGGAAAAAGATCCGAACCTACCGGCTGAAAGCATCGATATGGCCGTGATGTTTGATGCTTATCATGAGTTTGCATACCCGGCAGAGATGATGGCTGGAATTGTGAAAGCGCTGAAGCCGGGTGGGCAAGTTGTGTTAGCCGAGTATCGAGCGGAGAATCCACTAGTTCTGATTAAAAAACATCATAAAATGACTCAAAAGCAAGTAAAAAAAGAACTAACGGCCACAGGTTTAACCTGGGTTAAAACAGATGACCGGCTGCCTCAGCAGCACCTGATGTTTTTTGAAAAGTCTGGCCTGTAGGGTATCTTTTTCCAAGTTCTACTGCCAATCCACCAGATCTCCAACGGGTGCACCGTCAGAGGTGACCTCTAGCTCTTCCCTGCGAATTGTCTCTTGCGTTTTCACCACGTCTTGTACCGTTTTTTTTCTGACGGTGATGTTCTGATAGGGCACTACCTGGCGGCATACCTCTGTTTGTTCTTCATAAATGCCCATGCGCATGGTGCCATCTTCAGCAACTTCAGCGTCTCCAAAATCTACGCGAGTCTCTCCACCGTAAATAGACTCTATTTCAATAATGACTTTTTCTCTCGTGATGGGCGTGTTGGTGCTTTTCCTCTCTGTAATCGTATGCTTTGAAATCTTGATCTCGCCTGTTTTTACCCGCTGCTTGCGCGTGGTTAAACGTTCTTCAAATAGCTGAATGGGTGGGTTTGCATTGGCAGACTCTTCAACTGGTGCGGTTACTCGCGTGACAGCGACTTCCTTTTTAGGGATAGTCTCTACAGCAATATTCTCTATGGAGGGAGCCTCTACGGGAATAGTGGCTTCGACGGGAAGCGATCGCTCAACCGGATCGGTCTGATACATCTGTAGCGCCTGACCCGCCACACCTGTCTGGCTATCGTCGTATTTCGGCAACCTCTTAAACTCGTCTCTATTCAAACTGGGTGTATAGACACGCTTTTCTCTCGGCATATCGGTGCAGTGACCAATGGGCAACAGCGTTTTCCTTTGGCCATGAGATTTGACAACGATGTACTGTAGCTGATCTTGATCATCGACTAAAAAGTCGTCAACGCTGCCTACGTTATGACTCTCAGCGCTATATACCGGGACACCCTTAAGACTTCTGCCTTTAAAATAAATTTCTTGGTAGTTGGGGTGGCGATCGCTAATCCTGTACAAGTTCATAGCCGCTAACCTAAATCCATCTATGGGTATATCACGCCTAATCATAGCCATATGGCCAGCTTGTTTCCTTCCATCAGAGGGGATAGTCTTACCTAAGTTCTAATCTTTTTGAGAAGTATAAAAGACAGCTACGTCTAAGTTGCAGCATTGTTTCCCTCTTTTGATAGGTTCACTGTGAACAGTCTTCACTTAGTCTTGTGATCATTCGCATGTGGGCACAGAAAAAGCTCTCTCTCTATTATGTAAAAGCGCTCTCTCCATATGTAAACGAAGCATAAGAAACGTAAACAAAGAATAATCACTCACAGGGAACTTAGAAGATGACGTACACAGAAAGAACAGGCGATGTTGTGGGTACTCGCACAGCACCGATTGCAACATCTGCTCCGATTGCCGAATATCATGACACCGTGCGCTGGGGGCCAATTATCGCAGGTATTGTAGTATCCATTGTTTCTCAGCTAATGCTAAGCGCATTAGGCGCTTCAATTGGTGGTTTGGCTGCGGGTGAAGCGGCTGCAGGCACCATTGGCACTGGCTTAGGCATTTGGGCTGTCTTAAGCCTGTTAATCTCTTTGTTTTTAGGCGCATGGGTAATGGCCTCCTCTTGTGGGCCAATGAACAGCAAAACAGCCATGCTCAACGGCACCATTATGTGGGCGACTACATTAGTAATAAGTGGTTGGCTGCTAGCAAGCGGTGTCTCTGGTACGTTCGGTGTGCTCGCTGTTAGTGCGGGTGGCTCAGCTGGTGAAGTACTCAATCAGGTCAGAGAGCCCGGCGGTGCTTCTCTTCCTACCCCTGATCAGATTGCGCAATCTGTTCCTGACGTGAGTGCACAAGAAGCGGCGGCTTATGCTGCAAATGCTGCTAAAGCAGGCTTTACTTTCCTTGTTGGATCTTTGTTGGGCTTAGTGGCTTCTCTTATCGGTGCTACAGTGGGCGCTAAAAAGCCTAGAGCCGTTGTTCGCTAGTTGATGGCGCAGTTGATTCACGTTGAAACCTGGCTTTTTAAGCTAGGTAAGCAAGGGACGTCGTACTGACGTCCTTTGTTGTTTTTTGATAGCCAAAAATCTGCACTTGGATTTTCTCTCTTGTTAGCGATCGCTAACAGCTAGTCTAAGCACTGTTTTCCTACACCCTTAAGAGCTGCTCTCCCTATTTGTGTAGGCCATTTACCGCGTATCTCTCCCTATCGATCCATTACGGCAGCAGCAGGTCTTGCTAGATTAGAGGCACATGGCGACAACAGCCAAAAACAAAAATAATAACTAGCAATGGAGCCCCAACAAAAATGACACTCGTTAGCCTAAAAGAAACTTATCCTGACTACCGCAACACTTTCAGCGATCCAAGCCTCAGCCATCTTGATGACTACAGCGTTTATGCAGATGGCGAAGACAAAGTTGGCACGGTAGATGATGGCCTATTCGATTCGGCGACAGGTCAGTTTCGATACTTGATTGTTGATACAGGTATCTGGATTTTTGGTAAAAAAATTCTGTTGCCAATTGGTCGTGCTCGCTTTGATAACAGTCAACAGCGGGTATATGTTTCTGGTCTAACGAAAGAGCAGGTAGAGAATCTACCCAAGTACGAAGGTGCTGGCAGCGTAGACTACGGCTACGAAGAGAACGTACGCGGCGTGTATCGTGAGAACGCAGCTAGCCAGAGCGCAGCAGTCGATACCAGTGCACCTGTGTACACGAATGAGACTTACAGCTACGAAGATTATGATGCTGATCTATACACTGTGCCTGAAACTGAGAGAACCAATCAGCCCATTCGCTTATACGAAGAACGGTTGGTTGCTGACAAAAACCGCGTGAAGGTTGGCGATGTAGCCGTTGGTAAGCGAGTAGAAACTGAAACAGCAAGCGTTGCTGTTCCTGTTGAAAAAGAGCGCGTTATAATTGAACGAACTGCTGCTACGGGTGCGGCTACTACAGATTCTAACCACGCCTTTGCAGATGGCGAAGTGGCGCGTGTAGAAGTGTACGAAGAGAAAGCTTCTATTGGTAAAGAAGCTTTTGTTCGTGAAGAGGTTAACGTACGCAAAGAGACTGAGCAAGAAGTTGTGAGCGAAGAAGCAACAATCCGCCGCGAAGAGATTGATGTCGCAAACGATGGTAACACTCAAGTTGTTAACCGATAGACTGCCAACGATTGCTACGGTTATTTACGATAACGCGTAGTTTGAGACAGTGACCTTAGAGTAACCAGCTCCAAAATGATTAAAAGCGAAGCAACTATTTGTCTGTGAGGCGAAAGTTGCTTCGCTTTTCTTTTGCGATTCGCCGCCTCGTGGCACAATTGAGAATAGCTATGAGGATGGAAGGAGCTAAGTGAAGATGTTGAAGCGATTGGCCGTGCTGCTGTTAGTGGCGTTTATGTTTGTGGGCACGCAGGGGCTACAGGGATGCTCTAGTACGGCGAGTTTGCAATCTTATAACGACAGCTATGAGGGGTATGAGTTTAAGTACCCAACCGGATGGGTGGAAGCAGATGTCCCTGGCGGGCCAGAGACCGTTTTTCACGATATTATTAACTCTAGTGAAAACGTAAGCGTGGTGATTAGCCCGGTGTCGGGGGGGAAAACGCTGCCTGATATTGGGACGCCCACTGAAGTGGGCTACAAGCTTTCTAAAAGCATTACCTCTATGAGTACGGACGACCGCAATGTGGAGCTAGTGAACGCGCAGTCTTTTGAAGCGGGCGATAAGCTTTATTACATTTTGGAGTACGTCGCGAATTTACCTTCAGGTACGCGTCATGACTTGGCCAGCGTAATTGTGCGGCGCGGTCAGCTCTATACCTTCAACGCGTCTATTCCTGAAAGACGTTGGGAGACGCTGAAGGACACGATGAAGCAAACGGTGGCTTCTTTCTCTGTTTACTAGGGTCTTGTTCTTAATATCTCTGGACTCAAGAACGTAAGTTCTAAACTCTTTATTTTTGGTTGTTTGAACCCTTATGGCCGATATTCAATTTGTGCTGGCATCTGCTTCGGTGGCGCGGCGAAAGCTACTGATAGATGCCGGTATTCAGCCGTTTGTGTACCCTAGTAACTTTGATGAAGATCAGGTCGTGATTAGCGATCCGCCGGAGCTGGTAAAGGCGCTGGCGGCTGGAAAAGCTGAGCTGGTGGCTCCGGTGTTTCCGAGTGCGCTGGTGCTGGGCTGTGATTCGGTGCTGGCGATCGGTGGCATTATTTACGGTAAGCCGGAGAGCCGGCAAGAGGCGATCGCCCGCTGGCAGCAAATGCGCGGCGGCTGTGGTGAACTCCATACCGGCTATGCCCTGATCGCTCCAGGTCGCGAGCCGCTTGTGAAGTCGCGAATGACCCGCGTATTTTTTGCAGATGTCTCTAATCAAGAGATTGAAGCCTACATCGACACGGGCGAGCCGATGCACTGCGCTGGCGCGTTTGCTACAGATGGCAAAGGCAGCATGTTTGTTGAAAAAATTGAAGGCTGTCACACCAATGTGATTGGTCTGAGCATTCCGATGCTGCGACATATGATGGCAGAGTTGGGCTATCGTGCGATAGATTTTTGGGGCCAGTAGACATTCTCAGACTTAGTATGTGAAGCAATATGGCTAGGGCTCAAGATCGCCGCTTACAAAATTCTGCGCCGCCTCGTTCTGGCCGTTATTTAGGCAATCGATGGTTGAGAAGGCTGCGATCGCCTGCCGGAAAAGTCGCTATTATCAGCACGCTACTGATTCTGGTTGCGGTCTATGTCATCACTTACTACATGGCAGAAGGCCTATGGTTTGATGAGCTGAATTTTGCTGATGAATTTTGGCTGCGATCGCGTGTTCAACTCGGACTAGGCTTTGCTGTCCTGCTGATCAGTACTGCCGTTACCTCTTACAATCTCAGGCTGGCCGACCGGCTTCAGCTCAATCAAAACTGCCTGCTGCCCAGTCAGGCCAACCTACGGGTTGGGCTCGGACTAAAAGAACTGCTGCCGCTATTGCTTTTGCTTAGTACGCTGGTGAGCGCTGGGCTGTTTTATCACGGCTACTTGGCAATTGAGTCACTTAAGACCGTACGCGCTGCGATTCCTGCGCCGTTTGGGGTAGATGCCAAGCTGAACTGGATGCTAATTCGGCAGCTAGTCCAGCAGCCAGTCGGCTTGGTGTTAGTGGGCGTGAGTGCCGTTGCCTTGATTGCGCTTCCCCGCACATTGCTGCGGCTGGGCGCTGTTTTCTTAAGCTTGTGCTTTGGCGCGATCGCTATTGAGGAATGGGCAAGGGTACTTCCTGCCTTAGATCCGACGCTATTTAACCAAAGTGATCCGGTCTTTAGCCGTGAGCTAAGCTTTTATATTTTTAAGCTACCGCTGCTGGAACTTGTTAATTTTTGGCTCTCGGGGCTGCTGTTATTTGTGCTTGCAGCGGTCGCTTTAATTTATCTGCTAGCAGGCAATACCTTTAGCCAAGGTCGATTTGCTGGGTTTTCGTCTCCTCAGCAGCAGCATTTGTATGCGATCGCCGCCGCCCTTTTGATCATGACCTCTATGAGCCATTGGCTTGGTCGCTTTGAGCTACTCTACTCTGAGCAGGGCGTTACTTACGGCGCAAGTTTCACAGATATCAACGTCGATTTGCCAGTAAATGCAGCACTGAGCCTGATATCGCTGGGTCTAGCGCTGTTTTTAATTTGGAAAACGCTGGTATGGCCCCGCATTGGAGAAGCGGCTAAGCGTCCGGTCAATATTCTTAAAAATGGCGGGCGGCTGCGACGATTTTTATACGCTCATCCGATTGTTTTTGCCATTATTCTCTACCTACTATTGGCTCTGCTGGGCAATACGGCGGTGCCCTGGGTTGTGCAGCGCATCGCCGTGCAGCCTAACGAGTTTCTGATTGAAACCCCTTACATTGAGCGAACCATTGCCTTTACTCGCAACGCCTTTGGCCTCACAGATATTGAAACAGAAGCATTTGATCCCCAAGGAACTCTAACCGCCGCTGACTTAGAAGAGAACGATCTGACCATACGCAATATTCGCCTGTGGGACACACGCCCGCTGCTGGAGTCGAACCGACAGCTTCAGCAAATCCGGCTGTATTATGAATTTGCCGATGCCGACGTAGATAGATACACCTTGCTTGGTGACGACGATACAGAAACCGACCGCCGGCAGGTGCTAATTTCTGCGCGGGAGCTGAACTATGAGCAAGTGCCCGCCGAGGCCCAAACCTGGGTGAACGAGCACCTTACCTACACGCACGGCTATGGCTTTACCATGAGCCCGGTAAACACCGCAGGCCCCAGCGGTCTGCCCGACTATTTCATTAAAGACATTGCCCACACGCCTAGCTCAGCCAGCGTTGCCCGTTCCATTCCGGTGGGTGAGCCGCGCACGTACTTTGGCGAGCTGACAAATACCTATGTGATGACCAACAGCCGCGTGCAGGAGCTTGATTTCCCGAGCGGTGGTGGGAATGTGTACAACCGCTACGACGGTCAGGGCGGCATTAATATTGGCCCGTTTTGGAAGCGGCTGCTGTTTGCGAAGCATTTGAGCGACTGGAAAATGCTGCTGACGGAGGATTTTACGTCAGATACCCGCGTGTTGTTTCGTCGAAACATTAAGCAGCGGGTGCAAAAAGTTGCGCCTTTCTTACAGTTTGATGGCGATCCGTACCTAGTGGTGGCGGACGCGCAGGGTGAATTTTCGTCGCCTAGTGAGGAGTCGGGCGAGAACTATTTATATTGGATGATTGATGCGTATACGACGAGCGATCGCTATCCCTATTCAGATCCCGGTGACAATAGCTTCAACTATATTCGCAACTCCGTAAAAGTTGTTGTTGATGCCTACAACGGCTCTGTTCGTTTTTACATTGCCGATGAAAATGATCCTATTATTCGCACCTGGGCTCAAATTTTTCCAAACATGTTTGAGCCGCTAGCTGCAATGCCGTCTGCTTTGCTATCACACATTCGCTATCCGCCAGACTTCTCGCTGATTCAATCGAACCAGCTACTGACCTATCATATGACCGATCCGCAGGTGTTCTACAACCGAGAAGACCAGTGGCGCGCCCCCAATGAGATTTACGCTAATGAAGAGCAGGTCGTAGAACCCTACTACTTAATTATGGAGCTACCGGGAGAGGATGCTGGCGAATTTGTGCTGTTGCGTCCTTTTACCCCTGCTCAGCGTAATAACTTAGTGGCTTGGCTGGCGGCTCGCTCCGATGGAGAACAGTATGGGCGTCAGCTACTCTATCAGTTTCCCAAGCAGGAGCTGGTGTTTGGCCCCGAGCAAATTGAGGCGCGAATCAATCAAGATCCTGAAATCTCTCAGCGAATTTCGCTTTGGGACACACAAGGCTCTAAAGCGAATCAGGGTAATTTATTGGTGATTCCGATTGAACAATCCTTGCTGTACGTGGAGCCTTTGTACTTAGAGGCTGAACAAAACAAGCTGCCTATTTTAGCGCGGGTGATTGTGGCCTATAGAAACAGAATTGCGATGGCAGAGACGCTAGAAGAGAGCTTACAAGCTATTTTCAATCAATCGGAGAACAGTAGCCCCGCCATTATTCGCGAGTTGGATGGTAGCGTTGAAGATCTGCTGTTTCCAGGTACTGCTGAGTAGTCTGCGCCGCTTGGCCGATTGAAGGTGCGACGGCTCAGTAAGATGTCAATGAACCTAAGTGCTACACCAGTGCCAAAATCTCTTTGATTTGCGCTTCTACTGCATCTAGGCTGAGTATTTTAGCGCAGTAGTCTTGCCCGTTTTGTACTAAGGACTGTCGTAGCGCTGGCGCTTCAATAAGCTGGTGAAGTTTACTTTCCCACTCATTCGGCTCGGCTATGAGCAGATGCTCGTTGGGTGTGAACTGGCTGTATACGCTGCCGCTGCTGGCGATGACCGGAATGCCGCAGGCGGTGTATTCGAGGTATTTGGTGGGCGTTTTGCAGTGGTTGAAGTCGGTGGCTTTGAGCGGGGCTAGGCCAATATCCCAGTTGAGCTGCTGAAGCTGGTTTAAGAAGTTGGCGTAGTCAGGTTTTGTGGCGTAGGCGCGGGTGCGATCGCCAAATTCTTTCAGTTCTTCAGGCATGGCAATGGTGCCGAACGTTTCAAAGCGCATGTTGGGATCATTTTGCATGAGCTGGTGAAGGGTTCCGGCAACCATCGCTAAGTCGGCTTGGTGTCCTTTTGAGCCCATGTAGCCGATGGTGAAAGGCTTTTGCTGGGCTACTTTTGAGCTGTCTTTTAGTAAAAAGTTGAGATAGGGTGTGATTTTGCTGCTGAATACCTGCTGCTGAGGAAACTGGGCGGCGAGGCGATCGCCTAAAAAAACAGTAGAGGCATAGATTAGATCAGTCTGTTCTAACAAAATCCGTCGCGACTTCTGCACGTTCTCATTCCCCTGCCGCTGCTGAATCTCTTCACCCAAATCCTCATTAATATTCAGCAGATCATCATCGACATGAAAAATCGTAGACACCTTTTGCTGCTTAAATAGCTGAGGCAGCACATCGCCATGCGGCACGCCATACCGGCTAAAAATCACTAGCGTCGGCTGCATGTCTTCAATGACCTGCGTCACGAACGCCTCAGGCGACTGATCTTTCGTCCATCGGGCGACTTCAGCGCTGTCTATAACAAAAAAGGCTAGGCTTTCTACTCTGTGCAGTCGTTCTAATACATAGTGAAAGCTTAAAAAATAGGTCGCGCGAACGTCGTCTACCAAAATTAAGATGCGCGGACGCTTAAACGGTGACTGAAACGCGTAGGCGTAGCGGGGCGAGGTGCGGCTAGGTACAAACTTTTCAGTAGTTGTGCTACTGCCCTCGACTGACTTAGGATCTTTTTTAAAAAGAGATTTAAGAGAATTCATAATGTAGACGCGCCGCTTAAAGAGAGCACCAGATAACTGCGGTTATCTTATCGGCATCTGCCTCTGTTGTGCCACAGCGATCTACTCACCTGATAGCAACTATTTGCAACTATTGGCTACTCAGCTCCATTGCCGCCTGACGCGCCTTAACAGCCTGAGTCCGAATGTTTGCAAGCCGGTATACTTCTTTGTGGGCAGTGTAAGACTTGTCTAACCAGTTCATCAGCTTCTGAAACTGGGGGTGTAGAGGGGTAGGAACTCGATGGCCCCACTGTACATCTATGAGTAAGGACGGACGGAAGTAGCCGAGGTTGACTTCTGCCTGGAGCTGCGATCGCGTCAAAGCTCCGTTTTTCAACATCAGCCGCACTTCACTGAGCCACAGCTCACCGTATTTATTGTGTGAGCACACCCAGGGCTGTGTAGGCATGTCGGTGTAATGAATTAGCGCAGTTTCTCCTGGCTGGTAGTATTCCATGCTGTTCCAGTGAAATGGAACGGCATACCGAATGTCCTGCTCTGGCAAAATGCACAGGTCGAACATCAGCTTTTCGTAGTTGTAGTCATCTTGGTCAAAGCCATCAATGATGTCGTCTATTTTCCAGGTGAGGCGATCGCAATTCAGCATCATCACCGCACACTGCTTCACGCGCTTAACCGATCTCTCCGGCTGCTTTTTTACCTGCTGTCGTTCTACTGGCAAATCCGCTTGAATAATCACGCTAGCGCCGTTGAATGGAATGTCCCAAAGTGAAGCAATATCGCTAAACACCAGCATGTCCGCGTCTAGATACAGCGCTTTGCCCTGGTAGCCTGCTAGCTCGGGAATGCAGAAGCGGCTGAAGGAAAAGCCAGTGCGCTGCCAGTTGAGCGGATCTTGGGGCGATCGCACCGGTAGATCGATCATGGGATGCACCTCCACCGGTAGCTGTGTATGGCGCTTAATCGAATACTCCAACACCTTTACCGCTAGCATTTGAGAGCGATCGGCTCCCACAAACACTCTCACTGGCTTATTCATTCGCTGGCATTCTGCTCGTCGTACTCAAGTTAAATACGATCCTAGCGTCTAAAGCTCCCCACTTTTGCATTGGGAAAAGTAGGCAGTTCAACCGATGCTAATGAGCCAATTCTTTTCTGGGTGCGAAGCGGATTGACTACCGGGGCAACGGTTGAATCGGTCGTGCCTTCTGTGGCTGGTAAATAATCGTAATGGCTGTGCGATTGAGCAATGCCAGCTTGGGCGACGGCGGGCAGGACTTCTTCTCCCGGCTGTGGTAGCGGCTTGCCCCATGGCGAAGGTTCAGTGAAGTTTGCGGCTGTCTCTAGCCTTTCGCGAGTCGCAGCGGCAAACGATTTTTCGACATCTATCGGCGTAATCTGTGACTCTGGCCGTGACTCTGGCTGTGGCTCTGTTGGCAGCTCTGAGCTAGGCTCACGTAAGGTTTCTGCCTCCAAGTTTTCTGTCTCTAAACTGCTAGTCCCGGCAGCTTTGCTTGCAGTTTGCCAGTTCAATTTGGGTGCTTGTACCATGTTAGGGCCAGACGTCTCTATAGCTTTTTCTATAGCGACTTCTATTGTCTCCGCAGGCATTTCCTTCGCTTTAGGAGCCATTGGTTCGTTCACAGTCGCTTCAGCTATCTCAGCTATCTCAGCTATGGGGGGTGCTATTTTGGGTTCGCTAGGCTGACCCACACTCCGAATTAAGGTTTCTAAATGTGGATCGATGCCCTGAAACGGAGACACTGAGGTTGCCGAGGCCCAAGGCATAATGCGCTGGGCTCTGGGCATGACGACAGAGGCGGTATCTTTAAAAGATATGGGGCGAGTCGTTTTAGCTATAGTAGATTCGCTTGCTGTACGGCTGCTGACAGTCAGTGATTTTTCTAGCGCCGCTTTGAACTGAAGCGTGTAGCGCTGCTGACGCTGAAGCCGCGTTTTAAGATCGCGACTCGTGGTTTCTGCTTTGACTCGAGCTTTCGCTTCTTCGGCGTGCTTTTGCGCGCTCAGTGCACAGTCTCTCTCTAGCTGGGCAATACGCTCTTGGCTGTTGTCTAGCTCTGTCTGTAAGTTTTCATTAATAAGCTGCTGACGGCTGAGCGCTTGCTCGGTGGTTTCTAGCTGAGTGACTACTTTTGCGACCTGCTGCTGCGCATTTTGCGATACCTGCTGAATGGAGGCGTGCTCAGCAGAAATTCGCTCTGACATGCGTGCCTGAATGGCCTGTACGGCGGCTTGGGCTCTTTCTAATTCAGATTGGGACATCGCCTGCGCTTTCTCGACATCTTTTTCTAGCTGTGAAACTCGTGACAGCAGAGCATCGTTACATTCATTGAGATCATGAATCAGCGCGAGTAGTTCCGTCTCACGCGAAATGCCCTCAGTTTCAGCGGTATTGCTAATGGCTTCTTCTATAGACTGCTGCTCAGTACCAGAGGGAGCAACCTTAGAAGGCTCAATATTAGAAGATTCAACGGCTTCCCATAAGTCCATGGGCTCAACCTCCAGCGGTAGTGTTTGCTGATCGCCGCTGCTGCTTGTGGGCTGGCTCGCTCCGTCCATACCGCCTAAATGATTTTTTATAGGTAGAGCTTCGGACGAATTTTGAGAAGACTGATTTTCACTCATATCTATGTAAATTGCGGGCAAGGCGTGCAGACAGTGGAACTGGGTTTAAGCGGTGAATTTGAATGGCTTAAGGGAATCCTTGCAAACTCGCTCACTAAGTAAAGTAGTAGCACAGAAAAACAGATAACAATAGCTCTAAACAATAAACCTCGATAAATTCAGTAGAATCCACAGTAAAGTCTGCTTTATTAAAGGATGATGTCCTGAAAATTCGCTATGGCCTGTATTTATTCGTCAAAGCGTTTGCTTAGTACAAGGCGGCTAATATAGGGCTTTTGTCAGCATATCTTTGTGCATGAAGGCTCTGTCTACCTGCGACTGAATTTGGGCGGGGTTTAGCGCTTCGCCGTTGACGTAAAAGTCTAGCCAGGTTTTGCAGATGGTTTGAGGGTCGGCGGGTAGTGGCGGTAGCGCGGATGGATTGGGCGAGCTGTCGGGCACTAAGGCCCAGCCGGGGAGGGCGAGATCTTGAGCGATCGCGTCTACCTTAGGGTCGTAGCTAATGGCAAAGCACCGACAGCCTTCTGCTGCCGACATTACCAGCGCATGAAATCGCATCCCAATGGTCATTTCTACGCCGCGAAAGAGACCTTTGAGCTGTTGCGGCTGATCGAGACAGTAGATATGGTGCGGGCCGCTTTGCTGTTCGGTGAGGTAGCCGGCGATGAACTGGGCGATCGCTAAATCTTTGACCGGCTGAAAGGGTACTAGCACGATACAGACGCCGGTGGCTTTTTGAAAGTTCGCGATCGCCTGCGCCAGAATTTCCAGCCTGCGATCGCTCAAATGCTCATGAGGCCGCAGTGCCACAGCGACTCTCGGTGCGGGCAAGTCCCACAGCCCTTTTACCGGGACATGGTCTAGTCCCCACACTGGATCGGGGGCGAGCAGACAGTTTTGCTGCCATGAGCCTAGGAGCGCTTCGGAATTGCGATCGCGCACACTCACCTGATCGCATTGACTTAGCGCCGTCCGCGTCAGCCACCGGCTAAACGGCTTATTCAAAGGCCCAACGCCCTGCGCCCAAGCCACCGTTTTTAGTCCCATCCTCTGTGCTAGCAGCATCAGCCCGCCGTAGTACACCGGATTGAGTGCACTGCTGGCATCCTGCATGAGGCTACCGCCGCCCCAAATAAACGCATCGGCGCTGCGAAGAGCCGCGAACACCGCGCCGAATGACTTGCGTGGAACGGCTTCTACACCATGCCGTGCCTGAGTTTCCTGCGGATTTCCCGAAAGCACAACCGGCGTCACCCTGGCAGGCAGCATTTGCAGGAGCGCGGCTAATAGCGCCTCATCGCCGCCATTGCCCATTCCGTAGTAGCCACACAGCACTGCTCTCATAAGTTTTGCCCTATCTATGCGGCGCATATTAGCCGCCTGCGCCGACTTCATCTTTGTCCGACCGATCTTTAGAATACAGAAGAAAGCACTACAAAGAAGCTCCCTATGCACGCACTCTCAATTCCGACTTGGATGGTTCATGTTTCTAGCGTGATCGAATGGATTGCCGCTATTTGGTTTATTTGGCAGTACGCGGAGGCGAGCGGGTATTTGGCATGGCGATCGCTCTCTTTCGGCATGTTACCTGCCCTTATCAGCGCTATGTGTGCCTGCACCTGGCACTTTTTTGATAACGCACCGGCACTCGATTGGCTGGTCACACTTCAAGCGGCCATGACGGTCGTAGGTAACTGCACGGTTTGTTTAGCGGCCTGGTGGATCTGGCGACAGGCTAAAGCCCCCAGAAACCTGCAAGAGACTTCTCAGGAGGGTATCGAAGCATGACGAAAGAATCTTTGTTTGCCCTATCGCTGTTTCCCTATTTAGGATTCCTGTGGTTTCTGACCAAATCGAAGCAAACGCCTCGGCTGGCGCTAATTGGATTTTATGTGCTGCTGATTTTTGTGGCCGTTACGATTCCGGCAGGCATTTATGCAAAGCAGGCTTATGGTGAGGAGCTGGCGAATGTGGACTGGCTACATGGCAGCGCGGAGCTGTTTTTAACGCTCTCTAATATATTGGTCGTTTTAGGCTTTCGGCAGGCGACGATTAGGGCGCGTGCTAATCGGTTGAGGGAGACTGGTGCAGAATGAGGCGGTTGCCGTCTGGGTCGTAGGCGTAGATTTCTTGGCCGTGAGAAGTGTGCATGATGTCGTCTTTTGGCGGGTAGCCGAGGGCCGTGAGGTGGGCGATCGCCTGTTCTAAGTCATTTACTTCTAGGCACAAACTCATTGCGCCACTATTGGCAGCAGCAAATTCTGTCGCGTTGTCTGCGTTGGGCTTGAAAATAGCTAGGCGGAGGCCGGTTAGCCGGAATTCTGCGTAGGTTGGGGTGTTGGGCTTGGGGGCGATCGCCAGCAGCTCACTGTAAAATGTGGCTAATTTATCTACCCGTAAACTAGCTAAGGTAACGAATGCTTCACGGCGAAAGTCTTGTTGTTTCAATGTTTATATAATCGGTACGCCGTAGCTATTCTCCTATGAGATAGTACTCAACAATGACGATTCAAAACTAGCCTTAAGTTAGGCGAAATAGCTTTTAATCTACGCTAACGTTGAGCCACACCTTCAAGGCTTCACTAAGGAGACGATATCTGTGGTTGCCACATCAGCACAAACCGAAACCAGCAAACCCATCGCCGATTGGCTAGGGGATGAAGCCGATAGCCTGCTGAGCTACCAGGCAAAAGTCGACAAAAGCCAGCTACATCTCCCCGGCCCAGACTGGGTAAACCGAATTTTTGCTCAAAGCGACAGATCGCCTCAAGTCCTCCGCAGCCTTCAGCAGCTCTACAGCACGGGTCGCTTAGCCAACACGGGCTACCTATCTATCCTCCCGGTAGACCAAGGCATCGAACACTCCGCCGCCGCGTCCTTTGCCCCCAACCCCATTTACTTCGACCCCGAGAATATCGTTAATCTTGCGATCTCAGGCGGCTGCAACGCCGTTGCCACCACCCTAGGCGTACTGGGCATGACCTCCCGCAAATACGCCCACAAAATCCCGTTCATCGTCAAGCTCAACCACAACGAACTGCTGAGCTACCCTAAGGAATACGATCAGGTCATGTTCGCCTCAGTCGATCAAGCCTGGAACTTAGGCGCGGTTGCTGTTGGTGCCACTATTTACTTTGGCTCTTCAGAATCGACTCGGCAAATTCAAGAAGTCAGCAAAGCCTTTGCCCGCGCCCACGAACTCGGCATGGCCACCATTTTGTGGTGCTATCTGCGCAACGACGTGTTCAAGCAAGATAAGGACTACCACTTAGCGGCCGATTTGACCGCGCAGGCAAACCATCTTGGCGTCACCATTGAGGCCGACATCATCAAGCAAAAGCTGCCTGAAAACAACGGTGGCTATAAAGCAGTTTCTGATGCGACTGGCAAGTCATACGGTAGAACCGACAATCTCGTGTACTCGGCGCTAACGAGCGACCATCCGATTGATCTCACGCGCTATCAGGTGCTGAACTGCTATGCGGGACGTGCGGGGCTGATTAACTCTGGTGGTTCATCGGGTGAGAGTGACTTTGCTCAGGCGATTCGTACGGCTGTGATTAACAAGCGGGCAGGTGGGTGTGGGCTCATCTCTGGGCGTAAGACGTTTCAAAGAGACTTTAAAGAAGGCGTCAAGCTATTTCATCTCATTCAAGACGTGTACTTGTCTGAAGCGGTCACGGTAGCGTAGAGACTGCACGCGACACTGCCTGCTGTAAGTATTGAAGACACACACAGCAGGCTATCAGGCTAGTTAGATTAGTCGGAATTTTCCATGTCTGCGAGATCCTCTTGAGAAAAATTCTTGCCTATCTGCTCGGGTAGCTCATCGTTGAGTGTGCCTTCTCGCTCGTACGTGCTTTGCGCAGTGGGCTTGCTGTCTGGGTTGTTCACATTATTTTCAGTCGCGTCTTCTACAATGTCGCGAATGCCTTCTCCGTAGTGTTCAACCGTTTTTTCTTCGCGAGCTTTATCCATTTCAAAGTCGATGTTGTAAGCCACAATTGCTGAAGCGTTTGTGCTGTTAGGAAAAGAGCTTGCTGGTGAGGGAGCCAGAACGAACAGTAGTAAAGCGCTCGCTGCGGCTATGCAAAGCCATTTAGTCCGGCCTAGCGTGGAAAGGATTTTGGTGATTGAGTGAATCATGGGCGATCGCGTCTAAAAACAACTCACCTATCTTGAGCCCCCTAACGCCGATTCTTCCTCTCTCTAAAATGAGAACTTCACCTATCAATAGCCCTACTATTAATATTGAGCCTATTAATATTGAGCCTACTGAGCAACTGATGCCGAATCAGCGTCCGATGGCTTTGCGCACCAAGCAGCCCAAGCGATTAGAACAAACTGGAAGGGGAGCCGAATGCCGTGCAGCCACCAGCTATCGGGAATGCCAGCGAGTTTGATGTGGTTGAAGGCCATATTGAGATTAGCCGGGTACACGGCGATGAAGAGTGCGACGAGACCCCAGGCAGAAATCCAACGTGTCGCTTTAAACACTAGCCCGAAGCCTAAGAGAATTTCAAAAACGCCGCTGATGTACACGAGCGCCGCTGGGTAAGGCAAAAAGCCCGGTACAATTTTGATAAAGGGTTCTGGAATGGCAAAGTGTAGAACGCCTGCAAGAACCATAAAGAAGGCCAACATGTTGCGAAGCGTCGTTTTGTTCTTTTGAAGAATGCTTTTGATCAGTTTCACTGCTATTAAGGGTGGTTGAAGCCGTTACGCCTACGAAAACGGCTGTATTGCGCCTACACTTTTAGCAGATTGCCGCTTTAAAGCCGTCTTTCGGTAGGCAGGCATCGCGTTAGCGAGTTTGAAGAGAAATCGCACAGCTCAAGGATTGGTATCGTCACATTTAAAAAAACATCTTCTAAAAATATCTGAAAAATTTGACGCATTGTTCGATATCACAGCCCTGAAAGCTCAAAATCGATCTAGGGTATTGTACTAATCCTTTTTTTTGTGTAGGCAATCAGGTGTCTGCCGTATAGCCCATGAAGCTCGCCTCCCGTATTCGTCAAGTAACGCCTTCAATGACGCTGGCTATTTCTGCTAAGGCTAAGGCGATGAAAAAAGATGGGTTAGATGTGTGTAGCTTTAGCGCGGGTGAGCCTGATTTTGATACGCCTAAGCATATTTGTGAGGCGGCAAAGACTGCAATCGACCAAGGGAAAACGCGCTATGGGCCGGCAGCGGGTGAGCCGGCTTTGAGAGATGCGATCGCCCAAAAGCTCCAAGCTGAAAATCAGCTCAGCTATCGCCGTGAAAATATCATGGTGACCAATGGCGGTAAGCACTCGCTATACAACCTGATGCTCACGATGATTGAGCCTGGTGATGAGGTGATTATTCCTGCGCCCTACTGGGTGAGCTATCCCGAAATGGTAAAGCTCGCGGGCGGAACCCCAGTGATTGTGAAGGCCACGGCTGAAACAAACTATAAGATGACGGCCGAGCAGCTACGTCAGGCCATTACGCCAAAGACGCGTTTGCTAGTGCTCAATTCACCGTCTAATCCAACTGGGATGGTGTACACAAAAGCTGAACTTGAAGCCTTAGCAGCGGTGATTGTGGCAGCGGATATTTGGGTCGTCTCAGATGAAATATACGAGAAAATTCTGTATGACGGCGCTGAGCATGTGAGCATTGGGTCGCTAAACCCAGAAATATTTAAGCGTACGATCATCAGTAATGGATTCGCGAAAGGCTATGCGATGACCGGCTGGCGACTGGGCTATTTGGCAGGCCCTGCCGATTTGATCCAGGGGGCCAATACGCTGCAAAGCCACAGCACCTCGAATGTGTGCACGTTTGCGCAGTATGGGGCGATCGCAGCACTGACCGAGCCTTCAGATAGCATTGAAGTGATGCGTCAGGCCTTTGCCAAACGCCGCGTGGCCATTATGAAAATGGTCGATAATATCGACGGACTGAGCTACGTAGAGCCCAATGGCGCATTTTACCTGCTGATAGACATTAGCAGGCTGGGTCTGGGCTCTGAAGAATTTTGCCAGAAGCTGCTGACCCGGAAGCATGTGGCCACGATTCCGGGGGTGGCCTTTGGCGCAGAAGGTACGATTCGAGTTTCCTACGCCACTGACTTAGGCACCATTGAGCGGGGGATGGATCGGATGAGTGCGTTTGTGCGATCGCACTAAATCCGCCTTAGACGACAACCGGCTGAGCGCTCGACCCCGTAACGCCTGTAATCACCGCAACCGCCTGCCGCAAAGCCTCAGTGCGATCCTCTAAAAACTGCTCGGCAGGCACAATTTTTAATAGGCCCAGTTTAGTGAGACGCTTGTACGTTTGGCCCTTTGCGCCCACGATGTAGACAGTGCGATCGCCCTCAACCGCCTCTTGAATTGAGTTCTCAATCGACAGCGATGTGGTAACCCCCAAGTGCGGCACTTCACTCAAATCAAGCACTAGCACCTTACAGTTTTGCACCGCCTCCCGCTGTCTCGAAATCGCCTTGGCCACGCCAAAAATCATCGGCCCGCTGAGGCTAAACAGCAAAATTTTGTCATTCCCCTGCTCCAGCAGCGCTTGCTCTTCAGGGCTCAGCGCGATCGTATCGTCATTGTCTGTAATGGCCGTAACTTTATCCGAGCGTAGCTGAGAGAGCTTATCAATCGTTAGGATATTGGCCACAAAAATGCCGACGCCCACAGCCACCACCAAATCGACAAACACAGTGAGAAATATCACCCCGTACATAATGGCCGCCGACTTGCGAGAAATCTCGTGAGCCCGTTTCAAAAAGCCCCAGTCAATAATATCGATACCGACTTTGATGATGATGCCAGCTAGCACCGCCAGCGGAATATTTTGCGTTAGGCTACTCGCGCCCAGCACCACAACCAGTAAAATTACGGCTCGCGAGAGTCCTGAAAGCGCCGTACGCCCGCCCGCTTTAATGTTCACAACCGTGCCCATAGTGGCCCCGGCCCCTGGTAGTCCTCCAAACAGCCCTGACATAATGTTGCCGATGCCCTGACCAATCAGCTCCTTATTAGAGTCATGCTCGGTTCGCGTCAAGCTATCAGCGACGACCGAGGTTAGTAGCGCATCAATGCTGCCCAGTATGCCAAGCACGCACGCGTCAATCATCATTTTGCGCATCTGAGCCCCGCTAAAAGTAGGGACTGTCAGCGTAGGTACCGAAATTTCAATCACGCCAATTCGCGGCAGCCCGTCACCGACAGCCCCCAGCACGGTGATTGATAGCACTGTGCCGATAATCATCGCCACTAGCTGAGGCGGCGCAAATTTTCGCAGCCCCTTAGGAAAGAACAGGATAATCAGCACGGTTAATAGGGCCAATATAGCGGCACCAGGCTGAATGCTACCGATTAGCTCGGGTATATTGCGCACCGTTCCGATGACGCCACCTTTAGGTGCAGCCTGCCCTAGCGCTGGCCCAATTTGCAAAATAATTAGGATTAACCCAATTCCTGACATAAAGCCAGAAATTACGTTGTAGGGCATGAGTGTGACGTATTTACCGAGCTTGAGCACCCCAATCAATATTTGAAAAGCGCCCGCCATCATCACGACGGTGAAGGCCATGGCTAATCCGTTTTCCGGATCGGCGGCGATGAGCGTCGCAATTACTGAGGTGATTACCACCGTCATTGGTCCAGTTGGCTCAGAGATTAATGTCGGCGTGCCGCCAAATAAGGCCGCAAAAAAGCCGACGATGATGGCACCGTAAATGCCCGCAGTTGGCCCTGCACCTGAAGCAAAGCCAAATGCGAGCGCCATTGGCAGGGCAATGACAGCGGCGGTGAGCCCGCCAAACAGGTCACCCCGCAAGTGCTTGAGGCTAATGTGATTTGTAAACTTATAGGATCGTGTCATGGCAAAAAAGCAGCCTTTAACGTTATCGCTGCTATCAGTGTCTCACGACACCTTAAGAAAGTCTTAAAAAGCCAGTACGACGCGACCGACTGGTTTAGCAACACAGGTGAGCACATGTCCGCTAGTGCGATCGCTCCCACTCAATCCTCTGGGCTCCACGTCATAGCGCACTTCTCCCTCTGCTTTTTGCTTGCACATGCCACAGCTTCCCATGCGACACCCGCTTGGCATGGTGACGCCTGCCTGTTCTGCAGCATCTAGTAATGTGTCAGATTCATCACAGGCGATCGCCTGCCCCGACACCAAAAATGCAACCAAACTCCTGAAAAGTAGTACTCAAAATTACCGGAATACAGTTTGTAATAGCAAAAGTAACCAATCACTAAAGATGGCGCTAAGAACGACCATGCCCCAAAAGAGGCGAGTAGCGATCGCATAAGAAGGCCCTAGGCTCACGCAATAGCCTTGAGCACTCACACACTGATGAGGATCGGTAGAACGGGCGATCGTCTTATCAGCCAGCCAGCTCCAACCATTTGCTGGGTCAGTTAGCACCGCTGAAAACGGATCGTAAAACAAAGAGACTATCAGCAACCCCCAAGCCAAAAATGCGGCCCAGCGAATCACGTGCATTTTCTTCTCAGACAAGGTAGACAGCATTGGTCGTTACGTATAGCGTTGGTATAACGACCTATCAGTAAAACTACGCCCTCTTCTGCAAACTTCTATGCAGCAAGGTACATACCTCATCCCATCAATTTGTCCTACGCTCTGAGGGCCGATACAAAGGATTGCTTTGACAGCCTCTACCGTCCTCACCGCTGACTGGTTTAATCGTCCCTCTCCTGACGTTGCTGAGGATTTAATTGGATGCACTTTGGTTCGAGTGATTGATGGCGAAACGATACGGGGTCAAATTGTTGAAACGGAGGCTTACGAATCCGGCGACCCGGCCATGTATGCCTACGAAACTAAAACGGCTCATAACGAAGTGGTGCACGGCCCTGCTGGCTTCGCCTACGTCTATCGCATTTACCACCAGTACCACTGCTTCAATATCGTGACCGATCGCAACGGCTTCCCCAGCACTATCCTGATTCGAGCCGTTGACTTAGAAACGCGGCCTAGCTGGATTGATCCCAATAAAGAGAAGCTGCCTAAAGTCGCGGCTGGCCCTGGCAAAATGTGCCACACGCTTAAGATTGACGAGTCACTGAAAGGCATCTCGATTCATCCTGATTCGGGCCTTTGGGTGGAGGCGCGATCGCAACCGCTGACCACGGCGACCCCTAGCCTATTCGATACGCCGCCCGCCATCACCCAAACAACCCGCATTGGCCTTTCCAAGGGCGTTGACATTCCTTGGCGCTGGTATCTAACAGATTCACCTGCGGTATCTCGCAAAAAATAAGAAAGCAAAAACCGGTGAAATCTCCTTTAATCAAGATTTCACCGGTTTAATACGCGTGCTGAAGCAGTAGCTCAGTTGCCCTACTCAGGCGTCCTAGTAGCTATTGCCGAACTCAGCCCACAGTGTGCCTTCACTAGGAATAGCCATCTGAATAGCATCATTATCACCCGCTACAACTGGCGTCTGCACTCGTTCTGCCAGACTAGCGCGAACGACGGTATAGCCCAAAACAAACATGACGCCTGCTACAAAAACACCTGCGATCGCCTGACCAGCTCCAGACGTCCGAGTGGAAGTATTGTAAGTCATTGAAACAAAGCCCTTCATGTATTGATAGTTGCTCTGTCTATACTCTCAGACTTTTCGGTATCTATGGATACTGTCTATATTTGTTTAATCTCTTTTTAAAGAAGAATGAATACTTGAAAACGTATGTAAATGCCCTTTAGTCTTTCAGTGCCTGACTGCCCGAGAAAGGCTGTGTAATTTGCTCGCCCAAAGACATCGGTAGGTTTGCTTGGTGAGAGACGACTCCATGACTAATACCCGCAATAAGTCCCAGGGCAGCAGGCAAAATCAAAGCAACCAAGTTATTCATAAAACCGCAATACGCTACTCACATAAGATTCCCAAATTCGTTATCTTCCTTTTGTAACATCCTTTACTATCTGCAATAAAACGATAGAAAACCATGCGATTAATGCACTGTTTGATTGCAATTAGTGCAATTCTTCAATAAAAACGCTATGGTTCTGAGCTTTCTCTAATATCCATAGCGTCTTTTTTGTTTTAGAGGTCGCTGTGTTTTCAGCAAATAAGTTCTGTATTGCTAGCGTTATCCACCACCCTTTAGTGCATCTGTCTTTTTCACAAAGATATCAGTGAAGAAAGTGATGATCCGTCGCTTCCGCAGCTTGATATTAGCGCTGAGCGACATTCCTGAACGCAAATCTAACGCTAGGCCATCCGATACAAACTCTTGCGTATCAAGCGTTACATCCGCTGGGAAGCGATAGAAAGGATACAAATCGTCTGGGGGCAGTGCATCGGTGCCGATGCTCGTGATCTGACCTTCCATATCGCCAAATTCGCTATATGAAAAGGCATCGATCCGGATATCGACTATCTGCCCAACTTTAACAAAGCCAATGTCCTTGTTAGGAATAAAGATTCGCGCTACCAGAGCATCTTGAGGCACAATCTGCATCATGGGCTCTGTAGAGTTAGCGACATACCCCGGTTGGTTTGCCTTTAGGTCAAACACCGTACCTGCAATTGGCGCGGTCAGCGCCTGCTGGCTTTTGTTTTGTTCTAACTGAATCAGCTCGCTGTTAAGCTGTGCAATCTGCCGATTGTTGTCAATTATTCGCTGACCTAGCTGACTTTCAATATCGTCAACACGTTGCTCATTCACCTCAATCCGGTTGTACAGCTCCACCTCAGAGCTAGAGTCTGTTCTATCAACCTGCGTTTCTGCTTGAGTAATCTGAAACTGCAATACAGAAATTTCTTCTTCTAAAGTGCCAACCGCCGCTATTTTGTTGCTGACTTCTTGCTCCTGCTGTAAAAAGGAAAGCTCAGCGACGGCCCCTTCTTTAAAAAGCCGCTCAAGCCGATCTAAGATTTCTCGGTTGGTAGCTAAATCGTTTCTGGCATTGACGAGCTGGAGTCGGGCCTGATCGAGCTGTTCGCGAAGTTCGCCAGCTCTAGAACGGTTGATTCTTTGCTCGTTGCCTTTGTCATTTCGTGCCGCTTCAAACTGATCGCGCTGAGAAGACGATAGTCCGGACGGGTCACCACTAATTTGGGCTCTGTACAGGCGATTGCTAGCAATGAGGCCGAGGCGATCGCTGCTTCTTTGAATCAGCGCTGGCGAAACCCCTTCTGGAGCCACCGCATCAATTCCAGCCTGCTGAGCGCTGTAATAAGCATTTTCCTCCTCAAGTGCCTTTAGTCTCTCTTTTGCCGACGCTATCTGCGCCTCTGTGGAGGTTTCATCCAAGGTGGCTACGACCTGGCCTTTATCTACCAGTTCGCCTTCTTCTACCAAAATTTTATCTACGACGCCGCCCAAGGGTGCCTGCACCACCTGCACCGCGCTTAAAGGCTCCAGCTTGCCCTGTGCCCCGATATTCTCGTCTACCTTAAAGATGATGGCGCTGAGCACGCAGGCAGTGGTGACACCCATAATGCTAATGGCAATCCACCGCGCCCATACCGGTGACTGCCTCAAAATCACTGGCTTATCAAACGCCTGCGGCACATAGTCGCTAAACGGTGGCCCACCACCATTGCTATTACTGGCCAAACTAACGCCACCCGGCCCGCCACCGTTACCGTTGCCATGCCTCTGCCCGCCGCCGTTACCGTTGCCATTGCCATGCATCTGGCCGTTGCCATTCGTTCTAAGCGGTCGATTGGGCGTGTTGTTTAGCGCGTTTTGCACTGGATGTGCCTGACCGTTAATTTGGCTTTTGCCGTTAGGAAGTTGGGGTTTGTTAGAACTACTTTTCATGGGTCGTTATCCTTCCTTCTGCTCAGATAGGCAGTAATAGCGGCCTTTGAGGGCCATGAGTTCTTCGTGGGTGCCTAGCTCTACTACCGATCCTTTGTCCATGACCAAAATTCGATCGGCCTGACGAATCGTGCTGAGTCGGTGAGTGATAAAGAATACCGTGCGACCGTTTGCCCAGCGCTTGAGGTTGTAGCAAACTTGGGCTTCTGTGTCGTAGTCGAGGGCGCTAGTCGCCTCGTCTAGAATAAGCAGGCGTGGATTTTGAAGAATGGTGCGGGCGATCGCAATCCGCTGCCGCTGCCCACCCGAAAGCGACGACCCTCGTTCGCCCACCCGCGAGTTATAGCCACTAGACAAGTCCATAATGAACTCGTGAGCGTTAGCAATTTTAGCCGCCTCAATAATCTCTTCAGTACTTGCCTGCGGATTGGTCAGTGCGATGTTTTCTTGAATGCTACCTTCAAACAGCAAGCTGTCTTGGGGGACGATGCCTACCTGCTGACGTAGAGAATACAGCTCGACCTTTCTAATATCGTAATTATCAATGAGGATACGTCCCGACTCAGCGTTGTACAAACGAGGCAGCAGCTTCATCAGCGTACTTTTACCCGAACCACTCTGTCCGACAATGCCAATAAACTCACCCGCGTAAAACTCAAGGTTCACGTTAACTAGCTGCAAAGGCCCAGAGGGAGCAAATCGGAATGACAGGTTCTCGTAGGTCACATTGCCCTGAATCTCTGGCATCGGAATCTGAGCCCGGTCTTCTTCAGCCTGCTCCTGCGGATTGTCGATAATGTCGCTCAAACGCTCAAGCGATAGCGCCGTTTCCTGAAAGTTTTGCCAAAGCTGCGTGAGGCGAAGCAAAGGCTGCGTGACGTAGCCCGAGATAATGCGAAAGGCAATGAGTCCACCGAGCGTGAGCTCACCTTCTAGAACTAAGGCTGCGCCAAACCAGAGCACGAGCAGGCCAGACATTTTATTAAGGAAGCCACTCGCAGACCCAGCAGTTGTAGACGTCAGTACGGTTTTGAAGCCATCGCTGACGTAGCGGGCGTACTTTTCCTGCCACTTCCACCGCGTTTTAAGCTCCATGTTCTGCGCTTTTACCGTTTGGATCCCCGAAAGTGCCTCAACTAAGAAAGACTGCGTTTCGGCGTTGCGCTCAGCTTTTGCCCTTAGCTGACGGCGCACAATTGGCGATACAAAGAACGTCAGGATCATGAACAGCGGAATGGTGGCTAGTGATACAAAGGTCAGCTTTACGCTGTAGATGAACATCACTAGAATGTAGAGCACCGAAAACAGGGCGTCTAGCACGACCGTGAGCGCTGTACCGGTGAGAAACTGACGAATATTTTCAAGCTCGTTAACGCGGCTAGAAAGCTCACCTACCGGGCGACGGTCGAAGTAGCGCAGCGGCAATCGCAGCAGATGGTCAATAATTTCGGCCCCTAAGGCCATGTCAATTCGGTTGGTCGTATCGACAAACAGATACGTTCGCAGGCTGGTAAGAATGGCTTCAAAAATGGCCACAATCACCAGAATGGTGCCGAGTACGTGCAGGGTATCAATGCTGTTTTGCCCAATCACTCGGTCAATGATGACCTGAACCATTAGCGGATTGGCGAGGCCAAACACCTGTACGAACAGAGAGGCCACTAGGACGGTAACTAGGACGCTTTTGTACTTTTTGAGCGATGGAATAAACCAGGCTAGGCCAAACTTTTGCTGGGGCGTTTGCTCGGTGGTTTCGACCAGCAGAATTTCGCCTTCTGGCCCCCAAATTTCTTCAAAGGCCTGAGGAGAATGGCGCACAATTTTGTTGTCAGCCGGTACGCCCAGCACGAACTCTTTTTCAGACGTTTCGTAGACAATCGCAAAGCCTTCTCGCCACGTGATTAAAGCGAGTTTGGGGAGCCTAGACATTGCGCTAGCGGGCACTTTTGCTAGCTGTGGCTTGAGCCCTACTAAGTCGGCAACTGCGCCGCAGGCCGTGAGTGATAGATGGCCTAATCGTTCCCGCTGGTTGGAAAGCACTCGCTCTACCACGTCGCGTTTGAAGGGCATTTCTAAGTGCTGGGCAATCATGGCAAAGCAGGCCAGCGCCGTGCCAACATCGTCTCGCCCCCGCATGATCGGATACTTGATAGCCTTTGCTCGTTCAGAGCCTTCCTCAACGATATTGGCGTCGTACTTGAGATCAGGTGCGTACGGAACCCCGTCATCCTGAGCAGAGAGTCGGCTATCTATGGTGTCGGAGAGTCTGCCGCTGCCGCTGGTCGCGAGCTGTCCTCCTACATTGGGTATGTAGGGGAGGGTGCCATTTGATCCGACGACGACATCAGTAACGCTGGCTGCGTCTTGGGCAGCGAGCTGGCGCATGTCTATTCCGACGAGTCGAGTGCTTTTCTGGCTGACGATACGGCCATCGAGCATTTGAGCGGTGAGCCAGGTGCCTGAAGGATGACTGGCAATGCTTTCTGAGCTAATGAACCATAGGCGATTGGGATCTGGGTTGGGCAGTGAGACGGAGCCTGCTCGGAGCGTAGTGGCGATCGCCCCTTCTAACAGCACCCGAGACGTCCCTGCTGCATCGGTTACATTGCGTGCCTGCGTCTGAAAGTACTGGCTGGCTAAGTCAAACACTTCTGCTAAATAGCAGCGTCCGGTAACCGCTTCAGCAAACTTTTCGTTCTCCCCGATCATCTGGCGGACGGCGGTGGCCGGAATCGTAATTGCGGTGACTTCAGAGGAGGCGATCGCGCTTTCGCAAGGCACGCCTCTCACCAGCCCAGCTAGACCCAATATCGCCCCTGGCTCTAACAGCTTCAGCGTCATCGGCGTTTTTTGATAGGGATCGTAGCCCAGCAAGCGACCTTTGCCTTCAATAATGACCACTAGCTGATAGGGCATCGACTCTCTGCGCAGCATAGGCTGGCCGATTCGATACCGCAGCATCTGACAGCCGCTGGCCAGAGATTTCAGCGCCGACGCTGGTAGCTGATCAAAGGGAGAAATATCCCCTAAGCTCTGTTCAAACGAAACTTTGGTATATGTCATAGAGAGCGGGGGACTAAGCGCATTTCAATAAAAAACGGTGCGGAAATAATGAGGATGCTAAGGCGCATCAGATAGCTTATTCAATATTTAGCTTATTCAATATTTATTGTTGGATGAATCAGTTTTATGAGCTGGTCAGTTCTCCCTCAGGTTCCTTCACAGTGGTCTCTCGAAGCTGCTGCGTGAGCCAAGTCTGAAACTGCTCAGTGAGCAGTCGCTGTCGCATCGTGTCATCAAACTGCGCGGGCACAAACTGTTCTAAGCGAGCGATGACCAGCCACTCTCCAATTTGAGTAGGGGCCCAAAGCTGCTTGGGTTTGCTCACCATGAGCATCCTAGCGAGCACAGGGTGAGGCACGCTTAGTTCTACCGGGCCAACCATGCCGCCTGTTTTGGCTTCTTGTCCCTCGGAATACTCACTAGCAAGGCTGGCGAAAGATTCACCGTCGTCATTGAGCCGAAAGTAGATTTCCTGAGCAAGGCTGGCGTCTTTGGTGCGAATGAGTGAATAGCGAACGCGATCTAGCTGAGCCTTACGCTGTAAAAAGTAAGACTCTATTTGCTCTCCCCAGGTTTGGTCTTGAAATGTCAGCAGCTTTTGCTCTCTCATGGCAGCGGCCGTCATTTGTGCGGGCGTTAGCTGCTGCTGCTGGCACCAGGCCCGCTGCTGCTCCTGCGAAAAAAGCCCTCGCTTAGTACAGAAAGATTGCAGGGCCTCTTGTGAGTCGCAGCTAATGTTTGCGATCGCTTCATCGATAATAATTTCTTGCACTAGCTTGGGCATCAGCTGATGCTCCTTAAGCTTTTCAATAAGTGCCGGTGCATCGAGCACCGCCTGACCGACGCAAAGAACCGCTGCCATACCCTGATTTCTTATAACAAGTCTTGTTTATTAATCCCACAATAAGATATGCATACATCAAAAGATATAGTTACACACCTAAATTATCCATACATTCATACACGGCTTTATCCGTATAAAACACCCATCAAAAAATGCTGATTACTACTGCGATACGAAGGATTTTTCATCAAAAAGTTGCTCGCTGCTAAATATATTTACTGTATTTTTGATAGCCAGTGAATTCACGGCTCTCGCTACGCCTTGCCGATGACAGACGTTTTGCGATCGCTATACAGTTGACGTGATCTCTATCATGTCAGCTCACGTATCTCTACGAGGTACGCAATGTAACAACCATTGAAAATTCTGAAAAGTAAGGTGAAAGACCCAGACATTTCCTCATAGATAGCTGTTCGGGAGATAGCTGTTTGACATGCTGTTTGACATAGATAGCTCATTCTGACCTGTTTACCCTTTTTAGCCTCTCTCTGGCACGTTCTCCTGTGATTAAGCGATTCATTCAGCTCATGCGCGGTCGGTTTTTTCATCAGTCGTCTTCAAGCAGACCTATTTTGAATTTGCCTGGGCCATCCTGTCAGCAGCTTCACGCCCCAGTTCATAACAGCCCTATCGCCCAGCCAAACCGCACCTCCGATAGCGTGATCTATGCTATTCCCAGAGCGGAAATTGTTAATACGCTGAATCGTACGCTTCAGAAAACCCCCGCGCCTGCTAAATTAAGCCCTTTCAACCGTCAACAAAGTCATCCGAAATTTAATCGCCAGGAAGTGTGCGCTAATCATCCTGATACAATTGCCTCTCTTGCAGACGCTGCTTTTCTATATGAGCGTCAGCGTCGATATGGCGAAGCCGAACGTCTTTACAAGCAAGTGCTAACGCTGCGCCAGCAACAGTTTGGTGAAATGCATCAGTGTGTCTCTGAAAGTTTGAGTGAGCTGGCTGCGCTCTACTCCTTTCAGCAGCGCTATGCCGAAGTCATTCCGCTTTTGCAGCGATCGCTTAAAATTCGTCAGCAGCTCCTAGCCCGCGATCACTTAGAAATAGGCCTAAACCTACACCACTTAGCCGACGCCTATCACTATCAGCAACAATACAAAAAAGCGAAGCCCCTTTTTCAGCAGGCACTAGTCATCTTTCGCCAGCAGCTAGGCGTTCACCATCCAAAGACGCAATCTGTCTACAGCGGTTTCATGCAGATGCTAGCAGCAGCGATCGCATCCGATCAAGTTTGACGATATTGCTACAGCGCTACCGCCGCTAGACCCTAGGAACTGAAGTGAAACCTCCCGTTGAGCAAAATCTAATTAAGAATTACTGCTAAATTTAGAAGAATTATGTTGCTGATTTTGCGTGCTGATGAAAGCTATTTTAGTTCTGCTCATAAAAGGATATCGCCAGCTAATTTCACCTTTGTTCCCGCCGGTTTGTCGATTTGAGCCCACCTGCTCCTGCTATGCCATTGAAGCGATTGAGCGCTTTGGCTCACTGCAAGGGAGCTGGCTGGCGACCAAGCGAATTACCCGGTGCCACCCTTTCCATCCTGGCGGCTACGATCCCGTTCCACAGCTAGAAGTAGATGTTAACAAATAGCTAAAGCCAGCTTGCTACCCAGTATTGCGCATACCAGCGGCCACGCCGTTAATGGTAAGCAGTGCCCCGCGCAACAGTTCGCCTTTGCTATAGCGCGATCGCACCCGCCCAGTAACAGCATCATTGCCGTACTCTCGTAAGCGCTTCAATAGCGCCACTTGCAAAAAGCTTAGCGGCACAATCGAACCATTTCGCAATTGAACAGATCGCTGCAAGCTTAAGTCTCCATCCAACAACTTTGTGTGATTGGTGATTTGTAGCACCACTTCACGAGTGCGATAAAATTCGCTGGCAATCTGGTCAAACATTGCCTGAAAATCTTCTCTCTTATCGTCGCTACTAAGCTGGTTTACATAGTGCTGTGCAATCTGCAAATCCACTTTCGCAAGCGTCATTTCTACTTTAGAAATCACCATCTTAAAGAAAGGCCACTTGCTGTAGAAGTAGCGCAGCATCTCTAAATGCTCTTCCGTGTTCTCATCAATAAACTCTCTTAACGCCGTGCCAACGCCATACCAAGACGGCAGCAAAAAGCGCGTTTGCGTCCAGCTAAAGACCCAGGGAATTGCCCGCAGACCATCCAAGTTACGTTTGCCCTTGCGGCGAGCCGGACGAGAGCTAATCTGTAGCTGAGAGATTTCTTGAACCGGCGTTACCTGATGAAAAAACTCAACAAGATCAGGCTGCTCATAAATCAAGGCGCGGTAGTGCTCCCGCGATCTGACGCTCAGCCGCTCCATAATCTCATTCCAGGGCTCAATGCTGTCGAAGCTGCTGCCCAGCACACTACCCTGAATCACGGCTGTAGTCACTGTTTCAAGGTTATACAGCGCCAGGTCAGGCAGGTTGTATTTAGAGGCTAGCACCTCGCCCTGTTCAGTAATTTTAATTCGGCCATCCACGCTGCGACCGGGCTGCGCCAGAATTGCCTCGTAAGCAGGCCCCCCACCGCGACCTACAGAACCGCCTCGACCGTGAAAAATTCTGAGCGCCACGTTGTAATTGTCTGCAAGGCCCTGAAGTGCTTGCTGCGCCTTATGAATCTCCCAGTTGCTGCTCAAGAAACCCGAATCTTTGTTGCTGTCTGAATAGCCCAGCATCACTTCTTGCAATGCGGTTTCAGCAGCTTCCGGATTGATCTTGGCCGCTTTCATCGCTTCATAGCCACCCTGTAGCATGGCGCGATACAAAGGTAGCTCCCATAGCTGCTTCATCACATCAGGCGCTAGCCGCAGGTCATTGACCGTTTCAAACAGCGGCACAATTTTGAGCGCACCGATACCCGTAACCGGATCGTACAGACCAGCTTCTTTGGTGAGAATGGCCACCTCTAGCAAGTCGCTGGCAGTGTGGCTCATGCTGATGATGTAGCTTTGGCAAATGCCGGGGCCAAATTCCTGATGAAGTCTGCGCACCATCCGAAAGGTTTGGATGATTTCAACTGTTTTTTCTGAAAAAGGCAGCTCTCCTGGAATTAGCGGCCTGCGAGTGCGCAGCTCACCGATCAGCCATTCAGTTTTCTCTGCCTCTGTAAGGTCGTTGTAGGGCTTGTCGAGAACCCCAAGATATTCAGTGACTTCGTTAATGGCGTCGGAGTGGTTGGTGCTCTCTTGGCGAATGTCGAGCTGGGCCAAGTTGAAGCCGTATATTCTCACCTGGCAAATGAGTTCTTCTAAGTCCTGACAGACCAAACCTGTTTCTTTGAGGTTGGTTTGAATCAGCTCTAGCTCGTTCAAAAAGTCGTCGCCAGAAGCATAGATACGACCTTTGGCCAGTCCGTTATCTAGATTGGTTTCCTGTTCTTGGAGGTAATCGCCGTTGTAAAGCTTTTCGGATCTGGCGAGCGTTGTTTTTAAGCGCTTTTCAATATACGCCAGCTTGAGCCGGTAGGGCTCCTGACGATAGCGAATGGCGAGCGCTTCATACAGCTCTGGCATTTGGGTTTGGTCTTGCTCTAGTGATTCAAGCAGTTCGGGCAGCACTTCGCTCCAGTGCAGCGATAAGCTCAGCAAATGGGTGAGCTTTTCTACGGAGGCAATGTACTTGCCCAGCACCATGTTGCGTTGAAAATTGGCGGTTTTCCAGGTGACTTGCGGCGTGACTGAGGGGTTGCCATCGCGATCGCTTCCTACCCAAGATCCAAACCGACAAAAGCTCTGTTTCGGTGGGTTGAGAGCTGGAAACGTGCCCTGCAATGCCCGACAAATACGTTGATAGAGCTGTGGCAGTGTGTCAAAAAGCACCACGTCAAAATAGTGCAGCGTAAAGTCCACTTCATCTAAAACAGATGGCTTAAACTGATGCAGTTCATCCGTTCGCCACCATAGCCGAATTTCTTCTACGAGCTGAGACTGAAGCGCTTCAACTTCCCAAGAAGATGAAAGCCCAATGCTACGTGCGCCTTCCTCCTCGCGATCTAGCTGGCGTAAAATGGCTGAAATGCGACGCTGCTTGTCACGGATGGTATGCCGTACAATTTCAGTGGGGTGGGCGGTAAAAACCAGGCGAACGTCAAGCTGATCGAGCAGGCGCTGGATCATTTTAGGCGGAACATTGAGCCGCTTGAGCGTAGGAAACAGCCAGTAAAAGGTACCCACCTCTGTACTAGTGGATCGTTCTGCGGCAGACGGCTCTAATTCGGTATGACCGTTGCTTTCAGCGTGAGCGGCTTCTGATTTTTCAGCCTTGGCTGCTAAGGCCGCGTCTTCGTAGGCAGCCCGATACTGCTGCTGCTGCCCGCGCTGCTCGTAGTGCTGCTCGACAATATTAATGAGCTGAAAATACAGCGCGAAGGCTCTGGCCATTTTAATGGCGTCGCTGAGTTCTAGCTCTTCAATGAGCTTGAGTACAGGGGCGGCATCTGCTGATTTGGCCTGCCCGTCGGGGGCGCAAAGCTTTCTAAGCCGGGTGAGCAAGGCGACGAGCTTGGGGCCACACTCATCTTCTAAGACAGCCGCCCAGGTTTCTTCTACGCGTTTGAGGCGGTTGCGCAGGAGCCAGTCATGAGTGGCAGTCACCGAAATGGCCTCAACATCTGAGCTATTTGTAAGGGAACCGTCGGTTAGAGTCGTGGGCATTTTACCTGTTGAGTAGAGGCCTTGCGCGTGTCTTTCGAGATGATTGTAGGAGTTTTAGGGACGCTGCGGAATAGTTGAGCGCATCAACCTTTTAATCGTTGAGCCCTCAGTCTTTTATTTATTCACCTATGTCGTTTTAGTTTTGTAGTTTCCTACACTTTTTTGCTCATGAGCGGGCGGCTAGGAAGGCGATCGCCTCGAAAAATTTCTTCACTAGCGGCTCCTAGCTGCCTTAGGCTATGGGCAATGGCATGTCCTCCCGCCAACAGGCTCAAAACCGGCAGCGTACTTAAGCTGACGGCAAAATCTACGGGCAATGGAATTGAAATGGATAGCTCAGGGAGCTGCGAGGCTGAAGGTTCGCGAAAAGATTGCATAAAAGAAACCTGTTATGAGGATAGGGGTGATGAAGGAATAGGGTGAGGTTTAGGGCGGGCGACTCTATTTTAGATAACTTGCTTACGTACGTGTCGCAGCGATTGCGCGGTTGAAACTTTACGCAACGATCACATAAGATCTACTCGTGCACAAAGCACAGGAGTAACCTAAAATGCAGCGAGCGCACTGCTCTAACGATACGTAGACTCACCACACTGTTGCCAGCTCTGCTCTTTATCGCTACCTAATGTTAGGTCATTCTTCACCCCCCCAAGTTGATGCCGCTCCGGCTGCGCTCATTCCCTGGCTCAAGGATGTTGTTCTGCGCCCGGAAGATAGCCTGGTGACCGAAATTCAGGTGCGGCTACGAGGCAATATTCTGCATGTTTTGTGTGAGTCTAATCAGGCCGCGCTGTCAAAAGACTACGTGCTGATGCGGCTGGTGCGATCGCTCATGGATCTCGACGTCAGAACCTGGCTAGCAGAAGACTTTCCCCAAATCTATCAGGTCTACGTTTACAGTCGCAAAGCGCCCAGTCCTAAGCCTGTTTGGAGCGCGCCCATTTACCTTAACCGGCTAGAGAAGCATTTGGAGCGCTTGGTGCAGGGGGGGAAAGACGCCGAAGCAGTGGCTCACGTCGCTAAAAAGACAAATCTGACGGCAGACATAGAAGCGGGTATTCCTGTCTCCAGTCTTTCGTCTGAACAGCTTTCAGATATTAGCCTAGCTCGGCAAGGGGACTCAGGTGCGATCGCCCGCTACCTCAGTGAAGCCCTTAGCGCCCTCAGCGTTGGCGTACAGGTCAGCGCTCGCGTCGTACCTGGCAAGGTTCATAAAGCAAAAGCATCAGACAGCGAGCTAATTTCTAGACTGTGGGTATTTTGCGAAGCCAGCTATAGCCCCGATCCGCTGCTGATTGCTGAGCCCATTGCGCAAAGGCTTCGTCAGCTACACTTACGGCAGTTTCAAGACGCGGTTATTACCATTCAAGTGACTGGTGAAGCCGCGTCTGACTGGCGACTGCGGGTAGACCTAACGCCACCCGAAGAAATGCTCAGAGAATGGGCGCGCTGGGGAGATGTTCCGGCGCTCTCTATGCTGGCGAACCATATTTCACGGCGCTATGGGCTGAAGCTAGTGGCTGAGTTCAAAAAGGAAACGCTGCACCTGATTAGCGCTGCTATTAGCGATACGGCAAAGCCTGCGCCAGCGAGTGGAACGGCTTACAAAACCGACATTGAAGCGCTGGTGGGCGATATTTCTTCAATGCTGCAGGCGATCGCGCCCCAAGGGATTAACCGCGCCATGCTCTATGGCCCTTCGAGTGATGACATTAGCCCAGAGTGGCTACGCGGTATTGACTTACCGGCTGCGGAAAACCCAGCGCTGGCGGACAGCACGGCTTTACTGGCTAGCACAGGAGATATCCCGGCGTTGGCCTACTGCCTGACCCGCGCGCTCAATCCAGACATTCGAGACCAGCTAGCAACCGGCGGCATTCGCGTGCAGCTTTTGCGCAAAGATCGGCTGCTGCACATCATGGCCGACGGCCCAATATGCCCCCCCAAAAACGTCATTGTGCCTCTGGTAAATCAAACGCTCGCGCCCGTAAGTGCGCCTGACATTGCCGAAGGTATTCGTCTGTATGGGCGACGGGCAGGGCAAAAACAGCCCATCTGGACACACGGCCAGGACTATCAGGCTCGCGAGCGGATGGTGCCAGAGGCTAAGCCCGAATTTGCGGCATCAGAAGCTTACATCGGCGAGCTGATTACGTCTGTAGACGAAGGTAGCCTAGTCGATGCTGCCAATGCCCCTGATGCCGACATTACAGTCATAGCGATGCTGGCTAGGGCTTTGCAGTTCGCAATGGTCAAAAGTCAGGTGTTTATTCCGGCTGACGACACGGGCGGTCTAGCATCTAAAACGCTGCCAAAGGCTTTTCGGACAGAAGGTGGAAAGATGGCCCTGATCTGGAGCGCAGTGGGTTTATTTTTGGCGATTCAGTTTGACTTTTTGGTAGGCCAGGCGCTGCGTCAGGCGGCAGCGCCTGTTGTCAGAACAGCGCAGGCTTCTGAGCAAGCAGGCGTGCAAAAAATCAAGCCTAATCCCTTTAATGAAGAACTTGCAGACCTAGATTGGAATACGTCTGAGACGGAGAGAAACACCTGGGGCGAAGCGCAAACCGACGACTTTTTGGAAGACGGTCTTTCGAAAGATGGCTTTGTTCGCGGCGACCGACTTGACAGCCGCGACTTCACAGCCTCTGCCATCAATGACGATGAGCTAATCTACAGTCCCCAGCAAGATTTCGTCTCTACCTCTTCTCTACTAGCAGGCTCTACGCTCCCAACGTTTCAATCTCAGCAGCTCGACGAAAAGCTGGCGCTCTATCGTCGCCACATTGCCCAGTCTGGCCCGCCGGACGTACTGGTCATTGGTAGCTCTAGAGCGCTACGTGGTGTCGATCCAGCAGCGCTGCGTCAGGCGTTGGATGCCTCGGGCCATGATGGCTTGAGCATTTTTAACTTTGGCGTGAACGGGGCCACCGCTCAGGTTGTTGATTTGATTGTGCGCAGGCTGATTCCACCGGATCAGTTACCACAGCTTATTGTGTGGGCCGATGGGGCTCGAGCATTCAATAGCGGACGAATGGATGTGACGTTTAACGCGATCGCGACCTCTGAAGGCTACCGCCAATTGCAGGCTAGCAATACGCCTGATGGCATGAACGATCTGGCCTTAGGTAGCTTGTCTGAGCAGCTTAAAGTCAGAGCTAGAGCCGCTGATAGAGGGCTTAGTGAATTCTTTGGGCAGGTGTCGTCAGGATATTCTCATCGAGCGAAAATTCGGGCGGCCTTAGGACAGGGGTTTGGAGCGATCGCACCCGATTTTGTTGGAACCGACGGCAGCACCCAGGTCGGCGACACCCCTACCGGAGCCCCTACTGAAACCAGCCTGATCGACTACGATGGCTTCCTTGCGCTTTCTACCCGCTTCAACCCAGCCACCTACTATCAAAATCATGCCGAGGTTAAAGGCCTCTACGACGGTGACTACAAAGATTTCCAGCTAGAAGGCCAACAATCCGAAGCCACCCGCAATCTGCTGGCTTTCACCGCCAGCAAAGATGTTCCTATTATTTTCATCAACACGCCGCTAACCGACGAGTATCTCGATAGCTACCGTACCAAAGCCGAAGAAACCTTCAGCCAGCACATGGTTGAAATCTCAGATCGCTCTGGTGATATACTCTCCTATCGCGATTTCGGACAGCTTTGGCCTCAGCGTTACGACTATTTCTCAGACCCTAGCCACCTCAACCGCTACGGCGCATATCAGGTGTCTAGCCGCCTAGCTCAAGACCCACTGATTCCCTGGCCCGAGCCCTTACCGCCAGCAGAAACCGCAGAACAATAAGGCCGCTACTTGTCATTTCTTAATCTGTTCCTATGATCCTGCCGTCTATTCTCTACGGGTTCTTTCTCGCTGTCGTCGTACTGCTCTACTGGCTTATGCCGAACAAGCAGGCCAAGCTTTGGGTTATGCTCATGAGCAGCCTATACTTCTACGCCTCCTTACAGTTTCACTACGTCCCACTAATGCTGGTACTAGTTGGACTGAACTTCTTTATCGGCAAGGCACTCGGTACCCCGCTCGACTGGCGCATTCCTAACGAGGCTTGGCAGTACGAACAGGCCGACTGGAACAAACGACGCGTTCGACTACTCGTCGTTGGCATTGCGCTCAACGCGGCACTTCTGTTGGGCTTTAAGTACCTTTTGCCGACGCTCAAAACATTAAACCTGAATGTCACTGCCACTGGCCCTGCTGCTGAGTGGCTCATGCCACTCGGCCTTAGCTTTTTCTCTTTTGAGTGCATCGCTTACCTTGTGGACGTATACCGAGGCTCACCTGCTAGCAAACAGCTTTGGGAGTTTGCGGCCTATAAAATGTTTTTCCCAAAGCTGATTTCTGGCCCTATCACCCGCTTTCATGGGTTTACGGCTCAAGTAAAAGGACAGTCTTTTCCACCGCTAAGCCAGGTATCCGAAGGACTATGGCTGATCGCGTCGGGCACGGTCAAAAAGTTACTGATCGCCGACCATATCGGGCTATTGGTAAACGTCAGTGCGGGCAGTCTTCCGCGCGCGGGCAGTGGCGATATTTGGCTGATGGCGTTTGCCTATGGCCTACAGCTCTATCTCGACTTCAGCGGCTACGTCGATTTAGCCCGAGGCAGTGCCATGCTGATGGGCTTCAACTTACCGCAGAACTTCAACTTCCCTTACTTCGCAACCAGCATTGCTGGCTTTTGGCGGCGCTGGCACATCACGCTGGGCGACTGGCTGCGGAACTATCTCTATTTTCCGTTGGGCGGCTCTAGAAGGCGCTTAGGCCGAACTTGTGTGAACCTGATGATTGTGATGTTGGTGGCTGGGGTTTGGCATGGCGATCGCTGGGGTTTCATCGTTTGGGGTGCGATTCACGGCACGGCCCTCGCTACCCATCGCCTTACCCAGTCTTTTACAGAGCGCTCTAAACCATTGGAAGCTTTTTGGACAAGCATTCCCGGCATGATTTTCGCTTGGGCCATTACACAGCTCACCGTCTTCTTTAGCTGGATTTTCTTCCGGCTGCCTAATCTCACAGATGCCAGCCTTGCTATGAGCCATCTTTTTGGTCACACCGCAGACATCCAGTTTGCTCAAAAAGTTTATACCGACTCATTCGGTCTTAACCGTCCACAGATTACGCTCCTACTCACTGGCCTCGTTGGTCTTATGGGCGTTGCCTACGCTGTTCAGCGCGGTCTTAAGCTACAGCTTAGCTGGCCTATCAAAGTTCTATTAATGCCTGTTTGCTTCTACCTCGCCTGGGTACTTTCCCCTTCAGAAGCCTCTCCCTATATCTACTTTGACTTTTAGTCCTTTGTACAGAGCAGATTCGGGGGATCGCCTACTGCTTCTTCGTTTGCAATTCTGAAGTAATCATTAAGGAGGATGCTTTTCTTCACACACTCCCTTACATTATTTACAGAGTGAAACACAAGTTTACTTCTTTTAGAGTTCACAAGCGTCTCATTCTAATACGTACCTAACTAACGGAATAATAACTAATGACTACTACTCTACAAACGCGTCAAAGCGCGTCCTTGTGGGAGCAGTTTTGTCAGTGGGTTACAAGCACCGAAAACCGCCTCTACGTAGGTTGG
>JBHYED010000023.1:0-73200 GCA_051860365.1 Phormidesmis sp. | reverse complement strand
TACAGAGTGCTATTACACTGGGCGGTAGACGGTTTTGATGGCTGACGCATAATGACAACCGAGCTGAGACTAATGACCGACGATTCTTAGCTTACAACTTTGTCAACCTGTCAATGCGTAACTCCTAAAGCATATGGAATAAGCTTTGCAGCGTAGCGATCGCCACTGCGATAAGCGCCCTGTGAGCCTTGTGGGGAAGTTCTTTTCGTACTAATAGCCAGTTCAGAAACGAGGTTTTCTATATTCTGTCCCTCGCTGACCTCTGGGCTCAAGTCCAAACAGGTGCAGCGTAGTTCAGGATGTTCTAGCCCAACCGTTTTGCCTAATCCCCATATCAATGATTGAGAGAGGGCAAGCTGCTCGGTGCCTACAACGGACTGAGCACCACAGGTAACTAGCCAAAGCTGTGTAGCATCTGTGTTCCGCATGAGTGTTTGAACAATATAAAGGGCGCTTTGTGTGATTTGTGCGATCACCTCCCCTGCTTCATCAAATATGCTAATGTCGGCTTTGATAATTGGGCTATCTGCATTTCTCGGATGTAGGTGAATATCGCTCCAAATTGTTTTGTTTTGCACGCTATGAAGTGCTCGACAGCAGCAAAGTCTCTCCAGCCCAATGGGAACATAGGCTTGAGTGAGTTCGCTTTCAGGAAGGGCGGCGAAAACGCATTGAAAACAAGCGTCTAGGATGGCGGGATGCAGATGATATTGAGCTAAGGAGATCTCAGCAGGAATCTCAATTCCGCCTAGTGCATGACGCTCTATTTGTTGTATCGTTTTTAGCCTACGGAATGGGCCGCTATAGCTAAGGCCGATTTGTTCACACTGCTTGTAGTGAGCTTCAGATGGCTGTGCTTTGCCTAAAGTACTTTTGAGGGCACCTATATTTAAGTGTCCGTCAGCGGAAAGGATCATATCTTCCTGGTAGAGATAGCCTGATTTTTGCGGAGTTTCAACCGATACACCGCCAGCAAGGGCAATATCATAGTCTCCTTGTATTAGGCTTTGAGCGGCTAAGTGAATGGAGACAAGTGAAGTGGAGCAGGCGGTTTGGACGTTGATGCTGGGGCCACGTAGGTTGAGCTTGTAGGAAACGCGAGTGGTGAGATAGTCTTTGTCGTTGGCGACGGTTGTTTGGAAGCCGCCCATGGAGCTGAGCGTAAAAACGTCTAATGACTCGTTGGCATCTAAGGTGTGGCGGTTGGGGTAGACGTGGTTGAGAAGGTAGGTGTTCATGCTGGCTCCGACGTAGAGGCCGATGTCGCCGGGGTAGGTGAGCGGATTATAGCCTGCGGTTTCCAGGCGTTCCCAGGCGCATTCTAAGAGGAGGCGCTGCTGAGGATCGATGAGTTTGGCTTCTTTGGAACTGTAGCCAAAAAAGTCGGTGTCAAAGCAGTCGATATTGTCTAATGTGTGGCTGGCTTTAACGTAGTTAGGGTTGTGGATTAGAGCCGGATCGATGCCAGTGGCGAGAAGTTCTTCATCCGTGAAAAAGGTAGTGGATTCTTTGCCGTTTTGGAGATTTTGCCAGAAGGCATCCAGGTTGTGAGCGCCTGGAAATCGACCAGCCATACCGATGACGGCAATGTCTTTTGACGGGTTGTTTGATGAGTTGGGCTGGGTTTTGGCGATCGCACCCCTTTGCTCTCTAAAAGCCCGAGTGATCCTCTGTGTTTGGCTCTGAAAGTCTCCTTTATTAAAACGGCTGGCTAGCTGCGATCGCTGAATTTTACCAATCGCTGTTTTAGGAACCTCTTCCTGAGCTAGTAGCACCGCATAGGCTGGAGAGATCCCAATCTGGTTAACAATTTTAGCCCGAATCTGCTTTGCAAGATCAACAATTTCTTCAATTGATAGATCCTCATACGGATTAAAAAATATGGCTAGCTGCTCAGTGGCATCTTCCGAGCTGCGAACGCCACAGGCTGCTGTAAAAGAGACTTCTACGCCTTCTAGCTCTTCAACAACAGATTCAATATCATGACTGTAGTAGTTAACACCATTGAGAATAATAACGTCTTTCTGTCGTCCAGTAATTGTAAGACATTCCTCTTTCAACAGCCCTAAGTCACCCGTGTCAAACCACCCATCTGTAAAGACCTCAGCATTAAGATCGGGCCGCTGATAGTATCCGGCCATGACGGTGAGGCTTTTTATCTGAAGGCGACCGACAATCTCTTCAGGCAAAACTTGATTGTTCTCATCAACAATTCGAAGGGAAACACCTGGAATCGGTGTGCCTACCGTCACAAACTCACTATCGGTTGTAAGAGAAAACTGGCGAGAGTGAACAATCCCAGAACAAGTTTCTGACATACCGTAGCCGGGACTGACGGCGGTAGACGAAAGCTTGTGAGGCGCTAGTAGCTGAAGGAATCGGCGCGCGGTTTGGCCGACAACCGCTTCAGCCCCATTACCCGTCCAGCGCACGCAGGATAAATTCCACTGACGTTTAGCGATCGCGTTTGCCTGGTCGTTCACTAATCCATAAGCAAAATTAGGGGCCCAGGTCGCACTCACCTGATACTTTTCTAATAAATCGAGCCAAACAAGCGGATCTTTAAGAACTTGTTCGCGAGCGACGTGAATTTGATCGCAGCCCAGATAAACCTCTGTAATATGGAACATCACCAGGCTAGCAACGTGCTCTAGCGGCATCCAGTTGAGCGTAATATCTGTCGCTGAGAGGGTGTTGGCACTGGCCATACCATAGGCACTTACCCGCAGGTTTTGATGGGTGAGCATGACACCTTTGGGCGTGCCTGTGCTGCCAGACGTGAGTAAAAGCAGCGCTAGGCCATCGGGATTAGGCTCGTCATTTGCTGCAAACGAACTTACTTCTATCTCTCGTCGCAGCGTTTCAATGATTAAAGCGTTGTTGCCGAGTGCCTGCGATAGGGTTTGGCAGGTCAGAACGGCGACCTGTTCGGCGGCCTGTTTTAAGAGTGCCAAAGCGCCTGATAGTGGCGTTGGCTGATGGTCGGCTGATAGTTGAACGGGCACAAGAACAGGCACACACCCGCTGAGAATACAGCTCCAAAAAGCAGCGATTAAGTCTGCATTTTTAGGAAGCTGAAGAACAACAAATTCACCGGGTTTTAGGCCATTTTTACTTAACCCTGCGGCAATTCTGACAGATTCTTGATGTAGCTCAGCGTATGTTTGGGTGGTTTCTATACCATCGGATTCTATGTAACGTAGGGTAGCAGATGTTTTAGCGGCTGTTGATAGGGCAGCGGCTAAGCTTTTGGGGATGCCTGCTGAGTCGGGAAAGGGGGCTCCGTGCGCTGTAGCTGGGGGTAAGGACTCTTTTATCCCTGACATTTTTGATATTTGGAATGGGTGGGCAGCATCTATCGCTTAAGCGAGCGTGTGAATGCATCCATACACTCGCCGTCTGGTGCAGCGCGATACTGAGCTACAGGCGTCTTTGTAAAGTGTTGGCCTGTGTAGTATATCGGATGTTAATGGTGATGATGTATACAGTTGCTAGACGGCTTATTAGACTACTTGGCGGCTAGTGGCTGTTCTTTGCCTTTTGCTTCAACGGTTGGAATGAATGGAGACGCTTAATCTAATTATTTCGGATGAGACGCTGCGGGATGGAGAGCAACAGGTTGGGCTATTTTTTGAAGATAAAGCTAAGTTAGCGAGGCTGATTGCGGCAACGGGCGTGCAGCAGATTGCGCTGATGCCTGCGGTTCATGCCTCAATTGACGGTCGTCAATTGAGGCGTCTAAAGCCTGTGGGGTGGATCAAATCATTTTGTTTCATGCGGTGAGCGATCGCCTTTTATTTTTAAGAGATGGCGCGATCGCAGCGAATCCCTTACTGCAAGGCAAAACCGTAGACGACGATATCTCACCTGCCATCATTAATGAAAGCCGTAAAAGGATGCTGGCGAATGCCCTAGCGCACGTCCGCTATGCGACTCAGCAGGGGCTGCGGGTGCGCTTTGGCTGTTAGGTAGCAGGAATTGACTATGACGCGCTAGACGACGTGGTGCCGTATTCACCGGAGGCGCAACGGCATGAGTCAGGGATTCATGTGAGTGCTTTGTTGCGCGATCGCAAGAGCTATACGGCGTTTGCGCATGGTGAGCCGGATATTTGGTTTGGGAAGGGGAGCGAGGCGAGTAATTTTCGGTATTTGTTTGAACAGCGGTTAGGGCGAACTTTGGAGCGTGAGGCGTTGAGAAGTAGGGCGAAGGCGATCGCGCTAGAGAAGAAGCAACCGTTTTCAACCGCAGAGGTGATTGCGCTGATCAAAGAACAAAAGCTTTAGTCCGCTGTTGTAAAGTGATTTACCCACCGACTCGCCTAATATCGCTAACCCATCATGCACAAAGCCGCTATTCATTGAAGAACAACGGCTTTGCTAGTAGATTAGACAACCTGATGATAACGAGCGCTTTGCCTGCGCTGAATCCTCAATGTGGCATTGCTAACTGATGGATGCTTACCACAGTGCCCGAGGAGACTGAGAAGAGCTAGCCGGGGGCGCTGGCTGAGTTGGCTGAGGGGCAGCGGGCTGAGGCACGGCGGGTCGAGGGGCCGCGACCTGAGGCGCTTCAGTCAGAATGGGGCCGACCAGGGCCAGTACTTCAGATTGAGTCGCATAGCCGTCGAAAGCGTCAGAGCTGAAGGGAATTGGAGAGCCTGTGCGGTTTTCGTTGTAGATCACTTCATCGCTGCCAGCATTTTCAGAAATCCAAGGATTGACATCTGCACCTAGGAGCGATTGGCGCAAGAATCTTACGCCTGCTGCATGTCTGGCTTCTACGCTGTGAATGGCTAGCGCTGCGGCCAGTACTGTTTTACCCGCGTCGCCCGCAGCTAGCAAGTTTTGTACTTGGCCTTTGTAAGCCGCTACGCCTAAATCCTCAACGAATTGGCCCACCAGCAAAAAGTCCGTAGGATTGGCAAAAGGATCTCGGCCCAAAATCGCTGAGTAGTTAGGGTTGGTTGGAATAGTAATGGCATTTGGATCGCCGCCTAAAGTAGGCAATACCGCCGAAAGATCGGTTACGTGCTGGGCTTCGTCTTGCCCGTAAGAGACAATGACATCTTTGGCTACTTGTGGCGCCCCCGAAAGACCGCCGCTTTGAGCTGCCAGGACAGCCCGACGGTAGAAGTCGGCTTCTAATTTCTCCAGAGTTAACGCATATTCTGTGACCTGTCGGGGCGTTAGTACATCTGACTGAGCTTGGGCGGCGCTGGTGGGGCTAAGCGTTAGCAGCAACATGGACAGCGGTAAGACAATAGCCATGCTTTTTGCTAACGACCGCAGGTGATGGTGTTGATAATGGCAAAGCGTTTCAAATTTGTTTGCTAGCCCTGATAGAACAGACTGAGCGGGCTTAAAAATAAAGCGTGATTTCATTTAGGTTTCTCTAGTTGCTACGCGACGAGTGAGCCGTTGATGGGATTGTTGAGAATGCCTAGGGAGCCGACGATGGCCACAATTTGAGCGGGGCTATATAGCTCGTCGTAGGCTTTGCCTTTGAGTGGGTTGAGTGCAGCTACCAGCTCAGCGTCGCTGATGAGGCGATCGCTATCTGGTTCGGTAGTGGGCCTGCCTAGAAGCGATCGCACGCCCCCTGCATGACGCGCCTCAACCGAGACAATCGAACCTGCTGCCAAAAGATAAGTTGGATTCGTCAGGCTAGGGCCTGCACCGTTGTAGGCATGGACGCCAACATCTTCCAAGGTGACGGCGGTGTTGAGAATAGTGGCACGGTCTTTTAAAATAGCCGCTAGCCCATCGGGATTAAAGCTTAAGTCTGCGGTTTCAAACAGGGTTTGATCGCCTAGCACACCACGTAAAAACGTTACATGAGCCGCCTCTTGTGCGCCCAAAACTTTTACATACTCTAGTTCTTTAGTTTCTGAAATATTGCCAGAATCAGCAGCGGCGGCATAAAAAGCAGCCTCTAGCTCTTCTAGCAGCAAAGCAAAGTTAAGAATGCCGACATCATCAGCGTTGAATGTCAGCGTTTTATTGTTGGTCTGCGCGATCGCCAGCGTTGGCAAAGTCGCGCCCATCAGTCCACCAAAGCTCAGCAGTCCCCATTTCATAAGGCTGCGGCGCGAGGTGGACAAGGTTACAGGTGATTTCATACAGGGTTTTCTTCTAAACAAAATTAATCATCGTTAGCGCAGTGACTGCGCGACGGCCTCTAAATAATGTACGCAGACGTTTGCAGATTGGATGTATGCCATTCGATAGATGCTGTTTGTCAGGCCTATAGCTGTTTGTCAGGCATCTATCAGTCCTCTGTCAGGTCATGACAGCAGTAGCTACATACAAATCTCAAACGAAGTACCTTGAGTCACAGTCAAACTTTATACTTAATTTACGAAAGCTGTCAGAGTGCGATCGCTAATTCTTCCACACACGGCTGAAATCGCGACCGTTCGAGGGGACGCCGGCGTTGCTGATTTAGGGTATGAACTGACTTCTACAAGCATGGATGCCTCGATAGCTACATTTCAAATTCATACAGCTATTCAGCAGCGCCCATCACAGGTACCTCTTTTGGCAGGGATGATGTCGTCGGCATTGACGTTATCGCCTAGCGAAAGCGTAGCCTGAGACATAGAGACAGTACGCGTTATGCGCTATATACAAGTTGTAAAATTGTAGAAGAAATCTGGAAGATACTGTGACGAAAAACGTGGGTAAAGACAACCTCTATGATGTGGTGATTGTGGGCGGCGGCGTGTGTGGAACGGCGCTGCTGTACAGCTTGAGTACCTATACGAACGTAGGTAAGATGGCGCTGATTGAAAAAAATGCTGAGGTAGCTTTGGTGAACTCGAAGCAGACGAGCAATAGTCAGACGCTGCATTTTGGCGATATTGAGACAAATTATTCGCTGGAGAAGGCGACGAAGGTGAATCGGGCGGCTTCGATGGTGAAACGGTATGTGCTGAAGCATGACCCGGAGCAGGCCTGGCATACGAAGTACCACAAAATGGTGCTAGCGGTAGGGGAGGCGGAGGCGGGCTTTTTGCGGGTGCGCTACGAGGATTTTAAGACGCTGTTTCCTGAGCTGAGCTTGATTAAGCGGTCGGAGATTGCCGAGGTGGAGCCGAATGTCGTGGCTGGGCGTGATGAAGATGTTGAGCTGCTAGCGCTATCTACGCCGGACGGATATGCGATTGACTATCAGGCGCTGTCTCGGTCTTTTGTGAATCGGGCGCTAGAGTCGTCAACAGAGCAGATGGGAGATAAGTCAATTGATTTGATGATGGATACGAGGGTGCGTTCTATTGAGGAAAAGAACGGTCACTACGTTTTGGAAGTGAATGGAGAGGCGATCGCAGCAAAGACAGTGGCGGTAACGAGCGGAGCACATAGTTTGTTGTTTGCTAAAAGGTTGGGCTATGGGCTGGACTATGCGCTGTTGAGTGCAGCGGGGAGTTTTTATTTTGCACCGGCTTCACTGAAAGGGAAGGTGTATATGGTGCAAATGGCCAAGCTACCGTTTGCAGCAATTCATGGCGATCCGGAGGTGCAGGACGCCAGCAAAACACGGTTTGGGCCGACGGCGAAAGTGTTGCCAATGTTAGAACGGCATCAGTATGAAACAGTGCTGGAGTACTTCAAAACGGCGGGACTGAGTTGGGATGCGTTTAGATCGTTTTTCAATATTCTTAGTGACTTGACGATCTTACGGTACATCATCATGAACTTTATTTATGACATTCCGGTGCTTGGGAAGCTTTTGTTTATTCGTAAAGTACGTAAAATTGTGCCGTCAATGCGGCTGAAGGATCTAACGTTTGCGAAGGGGTATGGGGGCATTAGGCCGCAGATTGTGAATTTGAAGTCTCGAAAAATGGAGCTGGGGCAGGCGAAGATTGAGGGGCGAAATATTTTGTTTAATATTACGCCTTCGCCAGGGGCTTCGACCTGTTTGAAGAGTGCTGAGGACGATGCAAAAAGGCTTGTGACATTTTTAGGGTCTGATTATTGGTTTGACCAGGAGAGATTTTCTAAGAATTTGGGATGATCTGTAAGCGACAAAGCGTAAAGCGACAAGATTAGGCGTCATAAAATAAATAGGGCCCCTCAAAGTATTCAGACATGCTGTCTTGGATATTACTTAAGTGATGTGAGTTTTTGGTAGGATACGCGAGTCTTCTTGTAGCGGCTCCGTATGTTTGAAGCGACTCGTAAACGCGTTACCTTAAGCAGCTTTGCTTTCCATCAGTGGCGGGAGGTGAGCGTGCTGCACCGGCTGCTTTCACCTTTGCGGAGCTGGCGGCAGGGAAGCTGGCTGCTGGCCTGGGGAGACGGCATTGCCTGGGTGTTTGTAGCACTGATGTTTGCGATCGCACCCTACGTTTCCACTGCCATGATCGGCTTTTTACTAGCCATCTCAGCGGGCTTTTGGCTGCTGCTGACGGTGAGCGATCGCGCTGAAGGCTGGCTTACCCCTTTACACGTTGTGGTCATGATTTACTGGGGGGTCATGCTCATAGCTACAGCACTGTCGCCAGTGCAATCCGCCGCACTCTCTGGCCTGATTAAGCTGACGCTAAACATCTTTTTATTTATGCTACTGGCGCGGATCTTGAGAATTAAAGAACTGCGGTCGGGCTTAATTTTAGTGTATTTGGCAACGGCGACGGTCGTGTCTATTTACGGGCTGCGGCAGTGGTTTTTTGGGGCAGAGGCGCTAGCGACCTGGGTAGATCCAAGTTCCAATATGGCAGGGGCCACACGGGTTTATAGCTACCTACAAAATCCTAATTTGCTGGCAGGCTATTTGATGCCTGCAATGAGCTTTAGCGCAATGGCGATTTTTGCTTGGCCAAAGTGGCTGCCAAGGCTGCTAGCAGGCGTGCTGTACGTCGTGAATAGTGCTTGTTTGGTGCTGACGCTGAGCCGGGGCGGCTGGTTGGGATTTGTGGCAGCTTCGTTTTTGATGATTGTGCTGCTGATCTTTTGCTGGAAGCCTCGGTTCTCTGCGTTTTGGCAGAGGTGGGCGTTGCCTTTGCTGCTGCTGGGTTCGGCGGCTTTTGTAGTGGCGAGCGTGGTGCTAGTACCGCAGGTGCGAGGCCGGGTGCTCAGCATGGTGGACTTGCGGGGCGATAGTAGTAACAACTTTCGGATGAACGTATACGAGTCTGTTTTTAATATGATTCAGGCTCGCCCAATTATTGGAATTGGGCCGGGGAATGAGGCGTTTAATCAGGTTTATCCTAGGTTTCAGAAGGTGGGATTCACGGCGCTAAGTGCATATTCTATTTATTTTGAGACGCTAGTTGAGGCAGGTATTGTCGGGATCCTTTCGTTCGGATGGATGTTAGTAGTGGCGTTTCAGCAGGGCTGGGTGCAGCTAAAGCGCTTGCAGCTAGTCGCGAGTGGGACGCTTGATAAGACCCTTGGGACGGAAGGCTACTGGTTGATTGGGGCGCTGGCTGGAATGGCAGGGCTGCTTGTGCAGGGGGCATTTGATACGGTTTGGTATCGCCCCCAAATCAGTACGCTATGGTGGATGCTGCTGGCGGTTATTGCGAGCTTTTACATGGATGCTCGACAAAAATATCGGGCTAGTTTGAGAGAAGATACTGATATGCGGGAGATGCTGTGATCGAAACCAGTGAAACGAAATCTTTGCCAGAGTCTTTACCAGAGCTTTTACCAGAGTCTTTACCGGATGCGGCGACTGGGCTGACGGAAGAGACTTCGATTGCGATCGCACAGCAAATCCAATGGACAGACATCTCACTACCGTTTGGCACTGTTTCCACCAGCTATGTATGTCAAGGCCAAGGCGCGCCAGTGGTACTGCTCCACGGCTTTGACAGCTCCTTGTTTGAGTTCAGGCGGCTGGTGCCCGAGCTAGCGAAGCACTACCAGGTGTGGAGCTTAGACTTAATGGGATTTGGATTCTGTGGCCGTGGTGGCGGGTCGGGTCGGACGACCACAGAACGCGTCGATCCTGAGGCGATTAAGCAGCATTTACACGCGTTTTTTCAGCAAATGATTGGAGAACCGGTTGTGTTGATGGGCGCTTCTATGGGGGGCGGCGTCGCGATAGATTTTGTGACGAGCTACCCGAAGATGGTGAAGCAGCTAGTGCTGATTGATGCGGTTGGCTTTGCGGCTGGCCCTGCGATTTGGAAGGTGATGTTTCCGCCTTTGGATAAGTGGGCAACTAACTTTTTGCGCAGTCCAGGCGTGCGTCGCAAAATTAGCGAAAAGGCTTATTACAATCCTGCGTTCGTGACCCCAGATGCAGAGATTTGTGCGTCTTTGCATTTATTAGTGCCGGGGTGGCAGCAGGCGCTAATTACGTTCACGAAAAGCGGTGGTTATAACTTTTTGTCGAAAAGGATTGCTCAAGTTGAGGTGCCTACGCTGGTGCTTTGGGGGCGGCAAGATCAGATTTTGGGAACCAAGGATGCGGCTCGGTTTGAGGCGGCGATCGCCCAAAGTAAGCTTGTTTGGATTGAAAACTGTGGACATGTTCCACACCTGGAAAAAGCGGCAGACTGCGCTGTGCAGATAGTCGAGTTCCTTTCGTGAGGATAAGAGCCCAGAACGGAGATAGGCACATGCGACATTGGCAAAGTTTGTTAGGACTCAGTTTATTGTTAGGCGGCTGCCAAAATGCCCTGACTGAGCCAGATCAAGTAGTGTCAGATCAAGTAGTGCTAGATCAAGCAGGCTCAGAATCCGTTCAGTCATCGGCAGCCATTGCACAGGCGATCGCACCAAAAGACACCCAGATCCCGACTAATCTTTTAACACCTGAAACTATCTCAATTGACATCAATCGTTTGCCTGAGCCCTTTGCCTCTCAGAGCGCTAGCCAATCGCCAAACGTGGTAGCTCCGCCTGAGAATGCAACGCTGAATGTGCCAGCAGGCTTCATGGTTAATGTATTTGCCGATGGTTTGGACAAGCCGCGCTGGCTGGCACTCACGCCGGACGGAGACGTGCTGGTAACAGAAACCAGAAAGAACCGAATTCGGCGACTGATAGATACCAATGACGATGGCGTGGCAGAGGCAAAAGAGACATTTGCAACCGCTCAGAACGGACTGAACATTCCGTTTGGGATGGCCTTTGCAGACGGCGCTTTCTTTTTAGGAAATACCGATGAGGTGGTGCGATTTCCATTCGCGGCGGGGCAGACGGCGCTAGAAGGAAAGGGCGATCGCATTGCAACGCTTCCTGGCGGTGGCTACAATCAGCACTGGACAAGAAACGTGGTCGTTTCACCGCAGGGCAATCAGCTCTATGTTTCAGTCGGCTCTAAATCCAATGTCAGTGAAGAAGCAGACCCCCGAGCTTCTGTCCAAACGATGAACCTTGATGGCAGCAACATGCGGACGTTTGCCAGCGGCTTGCGCAACCCAGTAGGGCTAGACTTTCATCCAGTTACTAACGAGCTATATGCAACCGTGAATGAGCGCGACGGACTGGGGGACGACCTAGTGCCTGACTACCTCACGCAGGTGATAGAGGGTGCTTTTTATGGGTGGCCATACACATACCTAACGCCCCAAAAATTAGATCCTAGACAGGTCGTAAACGGTGTTAGCAAGGAGCCTGAGCTAGCCGCACAAACAAAAACGCCTGATGTTTTATTTCAAGCGCATTCAGCGGCCCTAGGGCTACAGTTTTACGAGGGTGAAACGTTTCCAGCACGCTATCAAAACGGTGCGTTTGCGGCTTTTCGCGGATCTTGGAATCGTAGCGCAGGCACCGGCTACAAAATCGTATTTATTCCGTTTGACGATCAAGGTCAGCCAGCGGGTGGCTATGAAGACTTTTTAACCGGATTTTTAATTGATCCAAGTGGGCCAACAACATGGGGCAGGCCGGTGGGGCTGCTGGTGATGCCGGATGGTTCACTGCTGCTAACGGATGAGGCGAATAATCGAATTTATCGCGTGCAGTACATAGCCAAGGATGTGGCGACTAGCGAGTAATCATCATGCCTTCGTAGGCGATAGTAGCTTTAGAGAACTGCTCTCTCATGTCGCACTGAAGCTGGTCTAAGGCTTCGTCATTTTGCATGGGGCTGTGATGCAGCATAACAAGCTCTTTTATGTTGGCTTTTTTGGCAATTTCTATGCCGAGTTCCCAAGGGGCTAAGCCAGTATCTGAGCCGGTGGCCCCGTGGCGTAAGTAGGTCAAATCAGAGTAGGTGCCGTCGTAAATCAGAATATCTGCTTGGTCTACAAACTTAAGAAATTCTAGATCGGCACAGTGCGTAGGGGTATCGGTCGCGTAAACAAGCGTTTGGTCTTGCCAGGTAAGCCGGTAGCCCATCGCTTCTGTAACCGGATTAATTTTAAAGGTGTCTACTTTAATGTCTTTAATATAAAAGCTGGCCCGCTCGCTAAGCGTATGGAATGCCAGCTCGGCCTGCATGTGCTGTAGCGGCATAGAGAAATGCGGCTTCAGCATTTGCTCGGTGAGGCAATGCTTAATAGAGGCCCCGTTGGGTGCGGTGCCACCGTAGATGGAGAAATGGTTGTGAGGAAGGAAGGCGGGTTGAAAGAAGGGGAAGCCTTGAATGCGATCCCACTGAGTATGGGTGAAGAAAAGGTGGCTTTGTATAGGAGCGTTGTTCTGAGAAAGGGTATGGCCTAGCCCGACGAGACCGGTGCCGCCATCAAAGATGATGCGCTCGTCGCCGCAGAGAATTTCGACACAAATAGTGTTGCCGCCGTAGCGTTGATAAGCGGGTGTAGGCGTGGGCACGCTGCCTCTAACCCCCCAAAACTTAACGGACAGTTGAGTTGCTGGTACGGCTGCTGGCGCACGATCGGCGGTGGCTGGGCGAGCGGTATTAACCATGAAAAGTAAGGAGGAGCGGCGATGGGATTGGGATGATGTATTTATTGAGCCCAGTTCCGCAGGGGGAGATCTCCGTGTTTCCATCGATTTTGGTTGGAATATTGTCAGCGAAAAGCCTCAGACGTTTTGGGGGCGTCTGAGGCTTTTGGATAGATGCTATTGTCAGCGCGATTCTCTTTAAGAGAGGCTTCGCCAACGCTGCGCTATGTAGCAGCGAAAGCCACCATGCTTACGAAGCGGCTTTAATACATTCGTCAATTAAAGGCTGCACTTCGTCGAGGTTTTTCCAACCGAGGACTTCGCACTCTTTCTTTTCTAGATTTTTGTATGTTCTGAAGAACTCGGCAATTTCTTCAAGCCGATGGGCGTCAATGTCATCGAGGGTTTTGACGTTGACGTAGCGAGGGTCGTCTGCGGGAACGCAAAGGATTTTTTCGTCTCTGTCGCCGCCGTCAATCATTTCCATCATGCCAATGGGGCGAGCAGGGATGACGCAGCCAGGAAAAGTGGGCTGATCCATAATCACCATGCCGTCGAGCGGATCGCCGTCGTCAGCGAGGGTATTAGGAATAAAGCCGTAGTCGTAGGGATACTGTACGGAAGAAAACAGCACGCGGTCTAGGGCAAAGGCGTTGAGGTCTTTGTCGAATTCGTACTTGTTTTTGCTGCCCGCTGGAATTTCAATTAGGACGTTGACAATACCTGACTTGGGCTGGGCGGGAATGCGGGATAAGTCCACAAGGTTCTCCTCTGTTAGGGCTAATAATGGGAGGCTTTGGCTAGCGATAAGCGCTGGTCAAAGTAGCTTAGCGGTAAGCTAGGCCTCCGAATAGCATTCTACGGGAGTGCGGCTAATTAGAGATGCACTTGCTCCACAATTAGCCGCATCTTGATGTTTTGACTTGGGTGTTTTGAGTGTTTATTTTGACGCTTTACTCAAGCTTCCTTAGGTTTACTCAGGGGCTCGCATGGAGAGTGAGGACGAGGGCTGTGGAACGGTAATCTCGGCGGTGTTGAAGTTAGATATTGCATAGAGCGGCAGCGTGAGCGTCATGGTGGCGATCACAAAGCCAATCAAATTAGCAATATGGCCGGGAGGTTGTTCGGATTGATGCTCGGGACTCGCAGATTCCATATGGAGTAAAAGAGGTAGACGCTAAGTAGAAGGACGAATTTGATGAGTTGCTGTGCAATGTAGCTAAAGCAACACGACAGAACAATCACCATCTTAAGGGTAAAGGTGAGGTGAAGAGCACCTATCTGTAGATACAGAAGATTACGCTATCAAACCTTTTGAGCCCTTGTACTTATGGTAGCTAAGACTCCTATTTCCGGCACGGGTGATCTTACTTTTGCAACATTGCTTTAATTAACTCAGCGATCGCCACAATACATTAAGTATTTTGGGCTACTCGTACACCTGCGTACTTAACGCTTTTTCAGGACTGTTTTCAGCAGACGCTAGCAGGTCGGCTTCTGTTGGTAGCTTGAGATTAGACGCTAGGCCGACGGCCTGAAGACACTGGATGAACGACCAGGTGAAGTCGGGGAGGTATTTCACCTGGTTGTTGGTGACGGTAATACCCTGGCGGGCTGACCATGAGAATGCGTGATGGCAGCTATGCCAGCCTTCGCCAAGCGTGATGATAGCGACGAACCAGTTGTTTCGGCTGCGATCGCCTGAGTCAAATGGCTGCGAGCCAAACTTGTGGCACAGCGAATTGACGGTAGCGACGCCGTGAAAAAGAATAGTGGTGCTGATGAAAAACGCTGCGAGGTACTCAAGACCGCCCATTGCATAGGACAGTAAAGCGAGGGCCAGAGGCGGAACAAAGTGCAGACGATCTATGGCCTTGAGCACAGGATCTTTTTCAATATCTGCGGGCAGCTTTGAGGGGAGGAAGTTTTTGGTGAGCAGCCATTTGTAGTGCGACCACCAAAAGCCGTTGATAGAAGCATGTGGATCGCGCGGCTGATCGGAGTGAATGTGGTGCTCGTTGTGGTGACCTTTCCACCAGCTCGGCCCCATTTGTCCGGATGCAGAAGCGATCATGCTGCCCACCCACTTAACAGGGGCAGGAGTGCTATAGGCTCGGTGTGTCAACAGCCGGTGATAGATGCCGGTAATCGCCAGCATCCTAATCCAATATAGAAACGCAATCCATAGCCACGCGCCAGTACTGAGTCCGGTTACTAGCGCCAGGGCACAGCCAATATGACACAGAATAATGAGGACAGGGCCTATTGAGTAGGACGCTATGGTGGCTGCGGAGTATTGCTGCTTTGGATAGGTTTCTAAGGTCGGATCGGGTAGTCGGTACCATTCAAGATAGGGACTCTGGGTTGACATTTGAGGATGTTCCTGTTCAGGTTTGAAGTTGTATAACACTTTGTTAAGTGCTCTATAACAGCCTTCACCATCGCATATTTTTCTAGCTTCCTCAGCGATCCATAGGTAGTTGACATTCTCTCTATTCATACCTTTGGCTGAATCAGCGTCTGCTGGCCTCGACCCTGCCTTTATAACGTAAGCTGCCAGCGCTAGGCTCATCTGCCACAAATTCCTTACCGACAAAAGGAGACGTCATAGATGAGAGCAGGCCGCTATAGTCGAGACCGAAGGTCACCTCATCGCCAATCTGTAAGCGGCAGTTTTCGCTGTCGAGAATCATATGATCGCTGCTAGATCCTAAAATTTTCAGCCGACGTTCAGACTTGAGCCCAGCCGTTAAAACATCCTGCCGACCCAGCGCAATGATGGATCGCTGCCTGATACCACGGTCTTTAAAGTGAGGAATGTCTCCAAAAGCATCCTGGCAAATTTCGCCATACGGAAGGGAGGCTTTTTGTTTGGACTCAATGACTTCGGCGACTAGCTGAAAGGTGTTGGTATAGAGCCCTGGGATAGCCTGTCTATCGACGGTTTCGCAACCCAAGAGAATGGATTCTCCAATACGAAGATTATTAATTTCTCCAATCGCTTTGCCAGAATTGGCCCATTCATAATTGGCCGAATTGCCACCAGAAACAACAGTTAGCCTAATTCCTAGCGCGCTTTGAACAATGTTCACTAGCTCGGATAGCATTCCCATGTTTCTGTGGTTCGGCTTTACGCCGCCGTAGCAGGCCAAATTGCAGCCGATGCCGATGACTTGAATATGAGATAGCGTCAGCGTTTTCCTAATAAATTCCACCAGATCGCAAGGGAGCACGCCTTCGCGCAAATCACCTAGCTCGACCATGATAATGACCTGGTGAGTTTTGTTCTGAAGTTTTGCGTGATAAGAAAGCTGTTGTAATGTTTGTAGCTCTGTATTGAGGCTGATATCTGCACTTTTGACAATTGCTTCAGCCTGACTAGGGGCGGTGCGTAAGAGCACGAGCTGAGCGGATATACCGGCTCGGCTCATTTTTTGGATGTTTTCGATGCGCGAGTCGGCGATAAACTGGACACCGCCTGCGACCATCGCTCTGGCGATCGCAGGTTCGCCTAATACCGCTTTAGAAACGCCCATTAGAGAAATGCCTTTTTGTCCGTAGAACTCGCACAGTATGCGGGCATTCTCTTGTATTTTAGAGAGAGAAATCTCTATTCTTGGCAGACACAGCTTCATTTTATTTTCAGACGGTGAAGCCTGAATGGATTGCCAATATTGGATGGCAGTCTGATTTCGATAGATTAGTTTGGCTGATGCGCTTTCGACTGAGCTTTGTGGCTGGGCTTTGTGACTAGGCTTTGTGACTGGGCTTACGACTGGACTTGATGTTGGAGTGTAGGGAAGCGATCGCGCAGGGCTTGCACCAGTTTCTGGCAGCCATCGCTCAGCACGTCTGTGACGGGTAGCTGAAACTGTTTTTCGTAGCGATTCACAATCGCCGGGACTTCGTTAGGCGAAAGGCCTTCGTGGCTGAGTGCGATCGCGAGCACCTGCGCCGACGACAAAGCCTCAATAAGCTGAATCTCGCGGGCTACGGTTGGCATGGGTAAGTTAGGAAAGTCGCAGCGAGTCTTTCTCGCGGGCGGATGCTGAAGAATCACCCCATCCGGCAAACTCCCTTTTAAGATGCCGACAGAGCTCATAAAGGCAGGGTGACTGACCGCGCTTTGCCCTTCTACCAAAATGATATCGGGCTTTTCCTGTTCAAAGGCACTCACCACGGCGTGTTCTACTTCGCCAATTACAAACTGAGACACGAGTGCGTCCATCGAAACGCCGTACTTGGCACCCTGCATCAGGCCAGTTTGTCCCGTAGCGACCAGAATTGAGTGAATACCGGCCGCATTTAGCGCCTTATTAAGTTCTATGGCGGTGGTCATTTTTCCACAGGCGCAGTCTGTGCCGAGCAGGGCAATAACTGGAATGGTGACTTGGGCGATCGCACCTGTAAAAACGTGCAAATCAGCCAGTTTGGGCGGCTTACGAATGTCTCTAATATGAACGTTATATTGCACGGCAGCAGCAGCGAACTCAGCATCTTCTGAGAAAAACTGATGTAGGCCGTTGACGATATCCATGCCTGCTTTCATAGCGGCTATAATCAGCGCCCTTTCTTCAGATAAAATGACGGCTTCTAAAGGCGCTTTTCCATAGATGTAGCAGTCTGGCGTACGAGGTAGCTGGCTTAAGGCATCGTCTAAATTGGCAAAAATAGGAATGTTCTTTGTTTGCTCACCTAGCGCCTCTCCAGCATCTCGACCCGCGAGTGAGCTATCTAAAACACCCACAATTTTGTAGCGTTCGGAGTGGCGTACCAGTCCGTGAGAGGTTTTGCCGTCTACCTGGCCGAACTGCTGCTCGCAGTAGACTAATGCCGTTTTGATATGTTTATCCTGGCGAATGCCCTGAGCATATCCACCAGACCATTGGCTGGCAGGTTTCTATAGTCAGTGCGTAATAAATTCTTTTGTCGCGTCTGGATGGTAGCATACACTACTAGTTTTCGGTTCGCGCCCGTCTTGAGAGGGTTTAGGGCGGGGACTGAACCAAGTTTCAGGCTTTTCGCTTGCGTAGGCGACTGCCCTGCCGAATTCAGATATTAGGGGAACTATTTGGAAGCAGTCTGATGTTGATCTGCGCGGCTATCAGCAGATCTAAGTGGAGAGCCTTCTCCTTGTGGGAGTGGGCTGGTGAACACTCGCCAGAGGTTATCTGGCGACATTAAAGAAGCGGGAGATGAAAACAGATTGAGCACGTCAAAGAAACTTCTGCAAACTGCCGGGTCAGCCGAGGCGATCGCGTGCACTCGCTCCATATATTTGTTGGTTATTCGATAGCCTAGTGGTCTTTGTCCTTTAATTTGAGGAAAGCGGAAGTCCTCTCCAGTGGCAATCGTCCAAGGGGTGTTAATTATTTTGCTCGCTCGCTGATAAAAGCGGGTAGGCAGGCGCTCTAATCCCCATGCCAAGCATTCCTCAAGGGCTTTGGCCTCAGCGGCGGCAACCGACATTCCTTGGCCATAAATAGGATTAAAGCTACAAATAGCATCCCCAATCGCGATGTAGCCGGTTGGCGGCGACTTCATCCGCTCGTAAAACCGTCGCTGCGTACTAGGAATGTGGTAGCTCACAATGTCACTCAAAGGCTGATTCGAAGTCACCAGGTCGTGCACTGCCGAAACAGGGAGGCTCGCAGCAAACGCAATCCAGTCTTTTTCATTAGCTGGTGGGCGATCGCCTGCGGTTCCAACCAGCGTCACAATCCAGCGATCGCCTTCGGCAGCTAACACTGCGGCCATCCGGCGACCTTTAGGAGGCGTTCCTGAAATAATGCCGCCAAATGAATCAAAGAAATCGCCTGGTTTACGCTCAAAAACACGAGTCGCATATCCAACATCAACCTGCAATGAGACTTCCTCAGGCAGCTCAAAGCCGAGTTCTGTCAACCATTTTAGAGACTGAGACCTTCTCCCACTGGCATCAACCACTAGCTGAGCGCCAATCTTTTGAACAGACTTATCAGCACCTTTGACCATAAGTCCTGTAATTCTATTGTTCGTAGGCTCAAAGATTAGCCTCACCCCCTTAGTCTCTTCTAAAAAAGTTACGTTCGGCAGTGCTTTAACCCGACGACGAATCGCGGCCTCCAGACAAAGCCTACTCACACAAATGCCATAGTAGCCAGATTGATGGCGCAGCTTCCAGCGTCCGTGCTGAAACCAAAGGAAATCTCCAACAGTGTCGCATCTCGGTGCGCCTAAGGCATGTAGCTCATCCATCATGCCTGGAAAATACCGATCCATAACGCAGTAGCCGCTAGCCAGTAATCCATGTGCATGGGCCGCTTGAGCAACGCCCTTACGTATCCCTTCTCCAACAGACAGCCGATCTTTTTCCACCACAATAATCTGTTCAAAGCATTGGCTGAGCGCTTTAGCCGCCAGCAGTCCACTAATGCTAGCGCCCAGCACAATAGCGGTGGAATAATGTTGCGACATATCTTTAGCCATACTCAGGAACATTGTTGGTTAATTCGCACAGTTAGTTATACACCGGGCTTGAAACTAGCGCCGAATCTAACGCCATTGGTAAAGCTGTAAAATTCAATATTCTTTACTTAACATTTCTGAAAATGCGAGCCGATTTCTAGAATTAAGCGATATAAACAGTGTATCAGTTGCCAAAGCCTGGTTTATCTACATTTTTCAAATTTGTTGAAAAGAGTAGACAGACCGTATTGTCCATTGTTCACTTTCAACAATGAGAGTACTTTCTGGCAGCCCCGGTTCCCTAGCCAAGGCTATTAAAAGCGATTCAGGCCATGCGCTTGAGATTTCAGCATTCAACAAACAAGGATATTTAACATGACTTTTTTATCTCAGTTAAACCGATTTGTTTTGTCCGTTCCTCGTACTTTAATTGGAGGGCCTAGCTACGCTCAGTATATGCTCTGGTCGCAAGCTCCAACCGAACTAAACTCTCAAATTGTTTGGGATAAGTTCACTCAGCCCAAACAACCCCTTTACGAAGCCCTGCTCACGCACTATCCACCAAATTTTTTTAGAAAGATTCTGGTCGATACTTACGTCGCACGGTTAGACAGGATTGCAGGAATCTCAAAGCATTACGACGTTTCCAACGATTTTTACAAGCTTTTTCTTGATAAAAAATACATGTTTTATACCTGTGCTGACTTTATAAATAGCACAGATACCTTAGAAGACGCGCAAGAGAATAAGGCCAACTATATTTTGAGCTTGATTGATCCTCAGCCGGGAGAAAAAATTCTAGATTTGGGCTGTGGCTGGGGCAGCATGATGAAAAAGGTTTTTAGCATCACTAAAGACGCTAAAAACCTTGTGGGCTATACGTTGGCAGAAAAGCAAAAGCGATTGATTGAGGAAGAGTATGGCTTTAAGGTTGTATTCGAAGACTTTGTTACTGCAAATTATGAGCCCAACTCTCTAGATAAAATCTATTCTATTGGTGCTGTCGAGCATATTCCCAAAGCTAAACTCCTAGCTGTTGCTCAAAAGCTGGCTAGGGCCATTAAGCCTACTGGCCGCGTTGTTCATCACTTTTTCTGTCAGATGGGTGACACGTTGCCGACCCGGCTCATGGCTGGGGCCGATATTTTTCCGGGGGTTGAGCTAGCTTCCTTACAGCACCATTTAGATATGTTCGAGCAGGCAGGTCTGCAGGTTAACCATCACTCTCTTCATGACTACCGACCTACGCTCAGAGCATGGTTTGACCGGCTGGTTGCCAATAAAGACAAAGCAATTCGCTTAGTGGGCGTGCAGACTTACAACAAATACCTATGCTACTTAGCAGTTGCTTGGCGATTGTTTGATAACCGAGATTTGATGCTGACACGGTTTTTACTTCAGCGGAAGGATGCGCCGATTATGTGGATAAGTGCTGCGTCTGCAAGTCCTAAAAACGCTATTAAGTCACCGATTACGGAGTCGAGCGATGAACACGCTGAAGAACGAACTGAAGCACCGGGCGAGCCGCTAGGTCAGAAACCAGTTGAGCAGCCTGTTCTGACTTAATTTCAAAAAGCGTTTAATCGTCGCTACTGCCTACGGTTCTCGGTATATCGATTTCGTAATTGTAGGAGGCAGCTTCTAAGGGAACTAGCGATCGCAAAAAAACTGCCTAATACCAATTCATAAGCTCACAAACCGGCGGCACACAACGATATCTTCAACTCAAAAAGCCCACCAGAACCAGACTGTAAGGTCTTTCTTGGCGGGCCAACTATCAACGAGCTATTAGCTCAGTATTCGACTTAAGAAAAGTCCTAACGTTAATAAACTAAAAGCCCGCTTCTTTGAAAGACTGGTATGGCTTCTCAGGGTGATAAAGATGGCACTCAGTCGCAATTGACTTCATCAGTGCCCAGTTGAACTCGCGCTCAATGATGTGCTCGCCCCAGTTCTCCTTCAAGCTGTCGTGAACTGCGCGCAAATTGTAGGAAGGAATTCCGGTAGAAACGTGGTGTGGGACATGTACGTTGATGTCGTGACACAAGATTTCAACCCAGCGAGGGTAGGAGCAGTGAACCGTACCGGCTAGCTGCGCGTCGCCTGCATTCCACAGTTCTTCAGGCTGGAAGGAAATTTCAGGGATGGTATGGTGCACGATGGTGAACGTGCTCATCCAGAAGTGATACACCATCCAGGGTATGAGCCAGAACTTAACGAAGCCCCAGAAACCAGTCGTGATGATGAGGGTCGGGAAAAAGATTGCGGCAAAGCCGATGACGAGTGCATTTGAAAAGAGGGCCTTTTTGCGATCGCGCTCCTTAAAATTCCGTAGGTCAAAGTGCAAAATCGCCCAGTGACCAATAGATCCCACCCACCAGAACCAGCCGCGAATCACCTTATACAGCTTCTGCATCGCCGGATGAGACTGCTCAAAGTCCTCGGCGTACCAGGGATACCAGGCATTATCTACATCCATTTTATTGGTGTGTAGATGGTGATGATCGTGCAGAATGCGCCAGGGGTGGAATGGATAGATCAGCGGTAAGAAGGCAACGTGCCCAACCAAATCATTCACCCAGCGACGTTTTGCAAACGAGCGATGGCCTGCATCATGCCCGATCACAAAGAAACCTGTAAGCGCTGTGCCAGTGAAAAACCACGTAAAGGGAAGCAAAAACGAAGGCAGGAAAATAATAGAGAGATAGCCAAGGATGACTGCCGATACGCTGATGGCAACGTGTCGCCAAGCCTTAGCGCTGTCCTTCTCAAAATATTCCTTGGGAATGCTCCTGATAATTTCCTTGAGCTGCAAAGGTGCCTGAGTTGGCTTTGGTTTAGCAGCAACAAACCGTTCTGTCGTAGCAGTCAAAAGTCAGTACTCCGTAGAAGTCGAGTGAAAGAATCCCCTGTTACGGAATGTCAGCTCTGTAACGGAAACTCTTTAAAAGTCTTTACACTTATACCACTTAGCGGGACGCTGGCAGAAGGCTTTATCGCTTAATTGGCCCGCATTTCCGTGCTTTTTTCGATAAATATTGGTGCTATTTATTTCCCCTATTTAAGAGTAAATGTGTTACAAGCAACCCTTCTGTCATCGGTTTTCGACCCAATCACTCAACTTTGACCTTTTGCCATAGGATAAAGATCGCACTTGCTGTATCCTTTTCCCTTCTTCAACCTCCTAGCCTTAGCCCATGAGCCTGATTACGTTTCAATCTGTCCACAAAGACTTCGGCATTAAGGAAGTTCTCCGTGACGGATCTTTTAGCATTGAGCCCGACGATAAGGTGGGCGTGATTGGCGTCAATGGCTCGGGCAAGTCTACGCTGCTGAAGATGATGGGCGGCATGGAGCCGATTGACAGCGGCCAGCGGCTCACGAAGTCGGGGGCGCGGCTGGTATATTTGCCGCAGCAGCCAGATATTGACGAAGACTTGACGGTGCTTGACCAGGTGTTTGCTGACTGCGGTGAGCGGATGCAGCTCGTGCGTGAGTATGAAGAGCTAACGCATAAGATGTCTCAAATGTCGCATTCGGGAGATGCCGATGGCCTTGAAAAGCTGATGAATCGGCTGGCGGTTGTAGGCGAGCAGATGGAAACCGAAGGCGCTTGGGACTTGGAAACGGATGCCAAGATTATTTTGAGCAAGCTGGGAATTGAGGACTTTGACGCGAGAGTTGGGGACTTGTCGGGCGGGTATCGGAAGCGAATTGCTTTAGCGACGGCGCTGATGAGCGATCCAGACTTGCTGCTGATGGATGAGCCGACAAACCACTTGGATGCGGAGTCGGTGGAGTGGCTTCAGGAATATTTGGGCCGCTTTCGCGGGGCAATTGTGCTGATTACGCACGATCGCTACTTTTTGGACAACGTGACGAACCGCATTCTTGAGATTGACCGGGCTGATTTGTACACCTATGCAGGTAACTACGCGTATTACCTGGAGAAAAAAGCTGACCAGGAAGCGTCGTCGGCCAGCTCGCAGCAGAAGTTTAAGGGGATGCTGCGGCGGGAGCTGGCCTGGTTGCGGCAGGGGCCAAAGGCGCGGAGTACGAAGCAGAATGCGCGGATTGGCCGGATTGAGGAGATGAAAGATAAGACCTTTAAAGAAGCGCAGGGCAAGGTTGATATTGATACGGCGGGGCGGCGGATTGGCAAAAAGGTGATTGAGGTGGAGGGCGTGAGTAAGGCGTATGGCGATCGCACCCTCATCAATGACTTTACCTATGAGTTCACAGCGAGCGATCGCATTGGCATCATCGGCCCCAACGGCGCAGGCAAGTCTACCCTAATGGACATGATCACGGGCCGATTAGACCCTGATACGGGCACCGTAGAAATCGGCCAAACCATCCACATTGGCTACTTCAACCAGCACTCTGAAGGGTTGCTTGAAGCGCTTAACCAGGAGCAGCGCGTAATGGACTATCTGCAAGAGGAAGGGGCTTTTGTCACCACTTCTGACGGTAGCCAAATCAGCGTGTCTCAAATGCTAGAGCGCTTCCTTTTCACCAGCAATCAGCAGTACACACCCATCAATAAACTTTCAGGTGGAGAAAAACGTCGCCTCTTCCTTTTGCGCGTTCTTTTGAGTGCGCCTAACGTGCTTATTCTTGACGAACCGACAAACGATCTCGACGTGCAAACGCTGACCGTTTTGGAAGATTACCTTGAGAGCTTTAACGGCTGCGTAATCACGGTATCTCACGACCGCTACTTTCTAGATCGTACGGTGAAGAACATTTTTGCTCTAGAAGAGGGCGGCAATATTCGCCGGTATCCAGGCAGCTACTCTGTTTATCTAGAGACTAAAAAGAAGGAAGACGCTGCAGAAAAGTCTTCTCAAAAATCTTCTCAGAAGTCCTCTCAGAAATCAGCGAGTGCGGACAAGCCCCCCAAAACGCAGCGGATTAATAAGCCTTCTGCCATCCCGACGGCCAAAAAAGCCTCTAATAAAGAGAAAAGAGAATATGAATCGCTTGAAAGCAAAATTCCTCAGCTAGAAGCAAAAAAGGCAACGCTGGAGAAGCTGCTTTATCCAACGCCCCCTGAAGACTATGAGGAGCTGCAAAAGCTATCTGAAGAGATTGCGACAATTTCAACCGAAATTGACACGGCCACCGAGCGCTGGATGGAGCTTGCTGAGATTGTTCTATAAAGAGCTAGTCATGCTTGAAATCACTCTAGAATATCATTGTTTTTCGTACGTACTCGCGTGTAAAACTCTTCCATGACCTCAATAAAAGAGTTATCACGCTCCCAAAAAGGCGGAAAGTCTCCCTGCTTTTTGACTAAAATGGCTGATACGCTCGCTGACGGTGGCTTTTCAATGTCGTCAGCTAGGGCAGCCGGTAGCGGCTTCTCTGGTTGCCAAAAGTCTCTAAGGCTGTGCTTTTTCGAGATGTCTACCGCCACAGGCTGAGGATAAAGTCTTTCAGAAGGCTCTACACCTTTATTTTCTGTCATCAGCTCAGCAGAAAGCGCCATCCCTAAAGGTGTTTTGGCCAGTTCTGCGTGCAGGTTTTCGCGGGAGAGTCCCCGTAGCTCAAATAGCTTCAGCGGGTCGCGATCTAGTTCGGCGGCGACCAAATAATACACACCGGCAATGTGCTTGCAGGGATTGCTCCAGTCTGGGCAGTCGCAATGGCTCTCAAAGTCATCTTTGGCATGGGGCAAAAGTCGAACGCCTAAGGGCTCAAAGCTCTCCTCAACGTTCTCTGGAATTTCGCCTACGAGAAGCTGGGAAAGAATGCTGACTTTGGACGCCATGAGCGCGATTATTGCGGCCCATTTGGCTCGGCTGATGGTGTCAAACTCTATGGTGGTGGTGTAGGTGGGCTCCTCGTATACGCCGTAATAAGGATTTACCGAGCCGCGCACTTCGGCCGTGACCTGCTCGCAGTCCATTTCAAAGTGCTTGATTTTGCGACCGTTCGCGTAAGAGCGGCCTCGGCTAAGCCTACCTGAGTCGGTAAATTGTTCTAAAGCGGTGAGAAAAGATTGACCCCACCAGGTGCGCGTAAATTTAGCCATAAGAAAGAGAAAGTATTAAAAACACATCAATCAACAATATAATTATCAACAACCAATCATTAATCCATCAGCGCGTTTTTATTCAGAGTAATGAGCTGCTTAAACGCATCATTGTCCAATTCAGTGAGCCAGGATTCATCTGAACCAATAATCGAACCCGCCAGCTTCTTTTTGTCTTCAATCATCTGGTCAATACGCTCTTCTAAGGTGCCAATAGAGACAAACTTGTGGACAAAGACATTCTTCTTTTGGCCAATCCGAAAGGCCCGATCGGTCGCCTGATCTTCAACCGCCGGATTCCACCAGCGGTCGAAGTGAAACACGTGGTTTGCTTTGGTGAGGGTGATGCCGACGCCACCTGCTTTGAGCGAAAGAATAAAGATAGAAGGTTCTGTTTCAGGCGCTTGAAACTCGGCCATCATGCGATCGCGCTTTTTTCGAGACGTCCCCCCATGCAAGTAATAGGTGTTGTAATGCTGCTCCTTGCGCAAAAAATTCTCTAGGGCGTCTCCCATTTCTTTAAACTGCGTGAAAATAAGCAGGCTATCCCCGTTAGAAATCGCTTCGGCTACCATGTCGTTGAGACGGCTCAGCTTGTGCGATCGCCCCACCGTAAAGTCGCTCCCATCCTGCAAAAACTGCATCGGATGGTTGCAAATTTGCTTCAGCCTCAGCAGCGTAGACAAAATAATCCCCTTCCGCTGAATGCCTTCTGTCCCCTTAAGCTGACGCTCTACATCTCGCACCATCGCCTCGTATAAAGACGCCTGTTCTTTGGTCAAATTACAGTACAGCTTTTGCTCCACTTTCTCAGGCAGGTCTTTAATAATTGACGCATCCGTTTTTACTCGGCGCAAAATAAACGGTTCTACCAGCTTTTTAAGCACTGCCGACTGCGTGCGGTCGTTGTCCTTTTGAATCGGTAGCTCGAAGGCTTTACGAAACTGCGCTTGCTTGCCCAGATAGCCAGGATTTAGGAAGTTAAAAATGCTCCAGAGATCCAGCAGTCTGTTCTCGACGGGCGTACCCGTTAAGGCCAAACGATGCCGAGCCGGTAGCTTGAGAATGGCCTTAGTTTGAGCGGCTTTTGGATTTTTAATGTTTTGAGCTTCGTCTAGTACAATTCGGTGCCAGTTCACTTTGCCTAACAGGGCGCTGTCCATCCGCGCTAGCGAGAAAGAGGTGATCAGCAGGTCATGATCTTCGCAGAGCTGGGAAAAATCTTTTTTGTCTTTAGTGCGATCGCTTCCATGGTGTACCGCTGCCTTTAAATGAGGCGCAAACTTTTCTAGCTCCCGATACCAGTTGCCCACTACCGACGTTGGCGCAATCAGCAGCGTGGGTGGCACCTCATCATTCTCTTCTCGCTCCTGAATTAGTCGGGCAATGACCTGCACCGTTTTACCTAGGCCCATGTCATCTGCCAAGCAGCCATTCAGCCCCAGACTCTCTAAATATTGCAGCCAGGAAACCCCTCGCTTTTGATAATCTCTGAGCTGTCCGTTGAGCTGTTCAAGATCGCCAATCGGCACTAAAGCGCTTTTATTGTTGAGCTTGTCCATCATGGATACTAGGGTGCGATCGCGACTAAAATCAACCTCAACATCCTCTCCCTGCTGGGCCGACATCTGCATAAACTCCAGCAGGCTCATCTCAGGGTTATCTTCCCGGTGCTTCTTCCAAAAAGCTACCATCTCCTGCATTTTTTCGGGCTCAATTTCCATCCACTGCCCGCGAAACTTCACCAGTGGCTCTGTCGCCGACACAAGCTGCTGCCACTCCTGCTCGGTTACCTGCTCGCCCCCAATCGACAGCTCGTACTGATATTCCACCAGCGTATCGAATGAAAAGTAGCTTTTCGCCTTCGCGTTTTCTCCTAGCGACTTACTGCTCGCCCGCAGCTTTACCTGCGCTCTCTTTCGCCCGGTTGGTGTCCACCAGGCCGGCACAATCACCTTGTAGCCCGCGTTTTCAAGCACCCAGGCCGACTCGCTCAAAAAGTCAAAAGCCGCATCTAAATCCAACGTAATGCCCACCGGCTGATCGGTGTCTAGCCCTGCTCGTAGCTGCGGATAAATGCGAGCCGCATCGCCCAGCGTCAGCAGCAAATCCTGTTCAAAATTATCTCCTAGCTGAAACTTCAGGGCGACTTGCTGGAATTCTTTCATCTGCCAGTATTCTTGCAGCGGCACTCTCAAAGAGGGGTAGTTTTTAGGAGAGATTTGAAAGTCAATATGCCAGGGGTTCTCGTTCTTTTCAGGTGCGTGGAGCTGAAAGCAAAAGTAAAAGGGAATGTTGCTTTGGGTGCGAGTGATGCGATCGCGCCAGGTTTGCCACTGTTCAAACCGCTTCAACCCCGTTCCCGGCACCCAGTGCGTAGACTTAATGCAGCTTTGCACCAAAGAGCCATCAATCTTTTTCTCAAAGGTTTGGGGCCACGGCGTGCCCCTAACAATGTCATTAATCAAACAGTTTGAGCAGTGGCGCAGTAGCGTTTGCGCGTCGTATCGCTGATAGGCCTCGGGCGGCGTCGCAAACCCGGCCGTGCAGGCTAAGGGCATATATTCCACATACTGTTGCAACGTCTCTTCGTAGGCCGCACCCACTGTCTGCCAATGTGGATAAATCTCAAACTCAGGAGATGCAGATGATTTGGCCTTGCCCGATCTGGTTTTTTTGGCTGCTTTAGTAGCCTCCAGCTTGCGATAGCTTAGGGCAGGAATGTAGTGATCTTTAAAAACAATTTGCTTAAACGCCTGAACATACTGATACCAGAACAATAGATCTGCACCCAGATGAACATCTGCAAGCTGATATTGCGCGATAAAGTGTAGTTCTTTAATCTGCGAGAGAAAAGCACTTACGCTAGGGTGGCGCTGCTGAGCGGCTTTACCAACGTGACGGCTCACCTTATAGCAATCAATTTCCCACACCTGCCATTCAAACTTACTCGGCAGCTCTGCTTCTAAGTAGCGGGCTAGCTCTAAAGACGGTAGCGGCCAGTTCTCAGCCGTTGGCAGTGTAAAAAACTTGGGTTCAATATCGTCTAACAAGGGCGAATGAGACGCGTTCGGCAGTCCCAGCTCTTGCGCTAGAAACTTAGCTAGCGCCTTTTTCTCCAGATGATACGAAGGCTGAGTCCGCTGATTTTGGTTCTTTTTATCACGCCCAGTTTGGTCACTTTCTACCCACAGGTAAAAGGCACCTTCGTTAGTAAAGCTGTCGTTAGAATCAGGAATCCAAGTCCCGTGGAGGATGTGCATAGCTTACAAAGTAAATGCGCCAAACAACGTGAATCAATTGCGACACGAAAGAGTACTCCTATCTTTTCGGGTTGTGTGCTTTCTTGAACCGTCTTAACTACAAAACTTAATTTCATGAGTCCTTTTATTCATGAGTCCTTTTATATAGATCGCCTGTACTTATTTGCTACCGTCATAGTGCTCTTTCCCTATTCGTTTTATGATTGATAGATGCAAAATCTTACCTTGACTAGGCCCGATGACTGGCACTTGCACCTGCGGGATGGTGCGGCGATGAAGGCCGTGCTGCCGTATACGGTGCGCCAGTTTGCTCGGGCGATTGTGATGCCAAACCTGAAGCCGCCAGTGCGATCGCTCGTAGAGGCGACGGCTTATCGCGATCGCATCATCGCAGCCATTCCCTCGGGCCAACAGTTTGAGCCGCTGATGACACTTTATCTCACTGATAACACCCGACCAGAAGATATCATTGCGGCTCAAGCTTCTGGGTTTGTGAAGGCCGTCAAGTACTATCCAGCGGGCGCGACCACCAATTCAGAGTTTGGGGTGACCGATATTCGCAAATGCGATGCGGTGTTTGAAACGATGCAGCAGGTCGATATGCCTCTGTTGTTGCACGGAGAAGTAACTGATAAACAAGTTGACATATTTGATCGCGAGCAAGTTTTTATAGAGCAACAGCTCATTCCGCTTAAGCAAAGGTTTCCTCGGCTACGCGTGGTGATGGAGCACATTACCACTTCAGATGCCGTAGCGTTTGTGCTTTCTGCTGACCACATCGCGGCGACAATTACGCCGCAGCATCTGTTGTTTAATCGTAATATGCTGCTCAAAGGCGGTATCCGTCCTCACTTTTACTGTTTGCCCATTTTGAAGCGTGAGACGCATCGCAAGGCCCTTTTGCAAGCGGCCACCTCCGGCAACCCTAAGTTTTTCTTAGGAACCGATAGCGCTCCCCATACTCGCGACAACAAAGAAAACGCCTGTGGCTGTGCAGGTTGTTTTTCAGCCTTACATGCCATAGAGCTATATGCAGAAGCCTTTGAAAGCGTTGATGCGCTAGATAAACTCGAAGCCTTTGCAAGCTTCTATGGGCCTGATTTTTATCAGCTTTCACGTAACGTAGAACAGATTAGCTTGCGCAAAACAAGCTGGCGTGTGCCTGATGAAGTTCCTTTTCCTGATTCTGGGCCTGACTCTGGACTGGTGCCTTTATGGGCGGGTAATGAGATGACGTGGAAGATGTCCTAATCTTGAGGTTCTAATGCTGATCTTTTGCAGACTATAGTGGGCGTGTCTGTCAAAGCCTTATGTCTGTTTGTTTATATGACTTCTCATCCTCAAATTGTTGATCCTAAAATTGTTCAGCGTGTTGTCCAGCTCAGTGAGTTTAATGCTTCTTATATGGTGCTAATGGCGACATCTGGCGTACTCTCTGCGATCGCCCTACTTACCAATTCCGTACCTGTTCTAATCGGCTCGATGGTGATTGCACCAGCCCTGCCCCCGCTAGCGCTCATTTCTTTTGGCGCGGTCAATCGCCAGCCAAAGATAGCTTTAGAGGGCGCAATTTCTGCCTTGCTGGGCCTGAGTATTTCTATGGCGGCGGCGATAGTGATTACGTGGGTGCTAACGGTGACGGGCGTTTTGCCTGATGAAGCTAGCCTGTTAGAGCGGACGCTGCTACAGGAGCGTGTAAGCCCGGGCTGGTATAGCGTCGTGACGGCGATCTCCGCTGGAATTGCCGGAATGCTGGCATTGACCGAGCGCAAGACAGACACTTTGGTTGGCGTCGTGGCGGCTTTAGCATTGGTGCCAGCCGGGGTGGCAGGCGCGATCGCCTTCTTGTCCGAAGACCCGGTTCGCGGCTGGGGCGGCATCAGGCTGCTGGGCATCAACGTGGGTCTGATTATTTTGTCTGGAATGGTGACGCTGCTGTTATTTCAACGAACAGCAGCCGTCGCCGAAGCACCCAAAAAAGAGACGAGTACTGATATACAGGTTTGACCCTTCAGCAACTGTCTCTTTTACATAACAGTAGTTACTACAGCAGCGCTTTTGCCCTTGCTGAAAGCTTTTCAGCCGTGAGGCCATTGAAGCTGAAAAGCTTTCCTGCACTCGCGGCTGTCTCCCCTCGCTTCCAGGCCATCACGTCGCGCGGCAGTGAGCTACGCAGCATCAGGGGCTCTACCATGGCGCTCGCACCCCCGGTCACACCCATCAGTGCGTCACCCTTAAATAGCTGCGCAAACGCATCATCACTCATAAATTCACCGTCTGCCTCGGCGCAGGTTTCCCAGGCGACATCGCTGGGGCGAAAGAGCCGACGAGGGCTGACAATGGCCACAATTTTAGATCCAATCCCCTGTGCTTCTAAAGCTTGAGCCGCTTCAAATACTGGAATCAGCATCATGTCGCCAACAACGCCAAAAACAACGGTTTTCCCATCAGGTTTGCTGGCAGGCGTTTCCTGTAGCAAGATGGCTCCTTTAGCGATCGCCTCACGGGTTTGTGCAAAGGTTGTTCGCACCGGCAAAGGAGATTTACTTGCCGTGATTGGAATGCCTTTATTTTGGGTCGATAGCGCCCACTCGTAACAAACCTGAATGCTGTTGGCATCAATCGGAAACAGTGGAAAAATGTTGCCGTTACGCATCATCGCTGCAAAGTAGTTTTCAATTTCTGGACGCTGATGAGTCCAGCCATTGCGCCCCTGCTCTAACGCGCCTGCGGTGAACAGGCAAACCGTAGACGGCGTGGGGCGACGTAGCTCAGCCATAGCCTGGGTGGTCGTTTGCCAAATAGGCAGGCCGTTAATCGCGAAAGACTCGTAGGAACACCACAGGCTACGAGCGCCCATGAGCGCCTGGGCAGCGGCGAGTCCGGCGCAAGCATCTTCACTGAGCGGCTCATATACCTGACCTTTTGGCCCCTGATAATAGGTGTCGTCTGGGGTCGGGTGAATGATCTTCAGCGCCTGGTTGATGTTGTTGATACCTGAAGCGGCGTTGCCGTCGGCGTTGGTGATCACAAAGTTAGGATCTTGCTGGCCAACGTGAGCAACGAGTAAGCCCATAGCGGTGGTCGCGACTTGCTTTTTCTCAGCGCTGACTGCAAATTCATTTAGCGGGAGTTTGCCTAAGTCAGCGAGGGGAAGAACAGACTCAGTGACGGCGGTTTTGGCGGCGGGGCCAGCGTGCGATCGCTCAAAATTAGTCCGCACGAGCTGCCATTCTTCAGGGGCTAGCGCCAGCTTTTTCAGCGCCGCCGCCACATAGTCTTTTTCCAAGCTATCGCCGGGATACAAATTGTGCGATTGGGAGCCCCGCTTATGCACGCCCGCCCCCTTAAGCTGCTTTACAATCAGCACCGTTTGAGTGCCGCCAAGCGCAGATTTGGCTGCCGTATCGGTCGCCTCTAAAATCGCCTGAGTAAACGCTAGGCGCTGCTTCATCGAAAAAGCAGAGCTATCGACATAGGCGCCAGACTGATTCGCATCGTCGTAGTCTTTAGCATCGACCAGAATCACCTTGGCAAACCCGTTGCCGCTCCAATAGGCGACCATTTTCTCGTTACTGTAGGTCGAAACAATGCTGTGGTGTTCTTGAGAAAATCCGTTCCACACCAAGATAGGGAGATAGTTGGTGATGGTGGGATAAATAGTGTTGAAGTGGCCCAGAGAACTCATGATGTAGGGCTCACCGAGTCCGCCATCGCCAATGGTCACGGGGAAAAGCTGGTCTGGGTGCAGCTTGGCGGCGGCCATGGCAAAATGTTGACCCTGCCCCAGTGGGCCGGCTGGGCTCAGGAGCCCTGGAATTTGACCCGACAGGTGACCGAGCAGACCGTCAGTTTCTCGAAAGCGATCGCCCAGTTCCTGCACGGTATTAATATCCATCGCCTCTAGCGAAGTATCCATAAATACGGTGCTATAAAAGCCGGGTGCGTGGTGCCCAACTTCTGTAATCAGATTTTTATGGCCCAGCATCACAAGTGAGGCGATAGTATCGGCAATGCTCGCAAATCCGCCGGGGTGACCCGACTGCTTGCTGGCTGTAATATGCAGCGTGAGGTAGCGTAGCGCATCTACTGCGAGTAATGTTTGATACACCGCTGCCGCATCCTGTGGAGAGGAAATGGCCTGTTGCCCGTCTTCAATAGCGGCTGATTGGGTTTCCTTTTTGTATTCTGGCGTTAGCTCGCCGAAGTGCTGAATGCCCTTACAAAAAGCAGGCGCTGTGGCAGTAGTAGGCGTGTTAGAAGCAGTCGCGACCATATTGGGGGTTCCTTATCTTATGCACTTCTCTTACAACAAAATGCACGCTAAATACATATAAGCAAGAGAATGCTATATAGACTCTAGAGTTCTTCTTTAGTTTACTGGTAGGTGAGCTTCTGCGCGAAGCGAGCAAGGCTTTGCGACAAATGATTAACCATAGACCACAGGTTCTTAGGCGTGATATCAAAGACCTGTAGCAGCAGTAGCACAATGATGACAATTGTTAAGAGGATGTCTGCTGCCTTGCTGATAGTTTTGACAATAGATTTAAATCAATGGTCTAGATTCTATCGAACACACTTGCCATGAAAATGAGCCCTAGTACCATCGCAAATGTGCCTATAACATCGGCCTTCCACCGAGCTTCGCGGTAGGCGGGATACAGCCAAAAGCTCATCAGCTTTGTCACAACGGGCATGACTGCGATCGCTAAAATAGAAGAGGTCACAACGGTGGACAGCAACATCTCTCCTGACGGTGACCAGTCGCCAATAACGCCCGCACTAGGAAATAGTTTTATCCGTATCATGATAATAGGATAGAGGCCAAACACCACCGCCAATATTTGCTTCCAGGCGGGCGGGCCGAGGTCTCTGGCTTCAGCATCATCGGTTCGCTGAGAGAACCACCCTTCTAAGCCTGTTGTAAAAGATTTGAACCGATAGGCTCTAAATATGTTTTGTCCGCTTTCAATGGCTTGTTTTCGGGCCTTGGAGTTTATCCAGCCATTGAGCTGTTCAGGCGAATCAAAGTGAATAATGCTATACCACTTGATCACGTCGTCCTCACAAAAGAGCGGCTGATTTAGGTCTAATCGAACAAATCCCGGATAGTGATTTGCCCGCTGAGCTAGCTGGTCATGCCAACGCTCAAAAGCACCTCTATCCGCTTTAGCCACAATATGTTCAACCACTAAGCTACTGTAGAACACCTGAGATCCTGGCGTTTTTGGCATATTTTTTGAGGCAGTATCAGACAAAATTGCTCAGCATTTTTCCACGCTCCTTAATGACACACTTTATAAAACGCTATAAAACGCTTTCTCGGAAGCTGCTGCCATTATTAGCTAGTTTAATCTCAACGGCTTAGCTTTATTCTGTGCTCAAAGCTACAAGACTATCAAGAAGATAAACTCAATAAAGAAAAATTGTATACAATAGCATGTAGCGAAAACGCCGCTATAGGCCGAACTTAAAGCAAACCTGTCATATTAAAATGTCATGCAAACATAACTTTCTTGATTGTACACACTATAGGCAAGCTCTTTAGCAAAACGTACCTAGCGCTTCGTCAGGAGATTCTTTCTGGTGAGTTAGTTTCTGGAGAAAGTCTCATAGAGCAAACGCTAGCGAACCGTTTTGGCGTCAGCCGAACCCCTATTCGAGAGGCGATTCGCCAGCTTCAGCAGGAGGGCTTGATCGAGTCAGATCGGGGCGGCGGGCTCCGGGTGACGATCATTACGATCGCTGATGCAATTCATCTTTATGACTGTCGGCTGGGGTTGGAGCAAATTGCCGCGATTGGAGCCTGTGAAAATGCGACAGCCGCGCAGCTAAAAGGTTTTCAAGACTGTTTGGCGCAGGCTAATTTGGCAGTGCCTGTTGAAGGAAAGCGTGGCAATCGGCGTCAGCGAAAGGGCAATCGGCAAACAGCGCTAGCCAAAAACTGCGATAATCCAGATGAGTTAGAAAATCGGCTGCGTATCGATCAAAGCTTTCACCGGCTATTGGCCGAAAGCTCTGGCAATCCACAGCTTGCCGATTTGCTAGAACAAATTTTTAGCAAAATGGCATTGTTAAGGTTGACAACAACCTATCAAAACCCGGATGTTTTAGAGATTTGGGCAGAACATGAGCAGATTGTAGCGGCCATTGTGCAGCGCGACTCTCAGGCGGCAGCGATCGCGGTTCGTCATCACTTAGTAGCCAGCAAAGCGCGCGTCGTTCAGGCTCTTCACGGCCTCAAAATGGATGCGCTTCAGTATAATGATCTCTTTCAACTATGACTAAAACTGTTGCATTAGCAGTAGATAGCGATCGCCTCAATCAAGCGCTAGAAGACCTGGCTCAAATTGGCAGACAGTCTGACGGTACGGTTAGGCGATTGGCCTTTTCGGCTGAAGATTTGGCGGCGCGATCGCAAATTACCGAATGGATGGAAGCCACTGGCATGACCGTTCGGATTGACGCAGGCGGTAACATCATCGGGCGCTATGCAGGACACGAACCGGAAGCCTCTGTTTTAGCCACGGGTTCTCATATCGATACGGTCTTTTCAGGCGGACGTTTCGATGGCTCTCTCGGCGTCATTGCCGGACTAGAAGTCGTCCGCGTACTCCAAGAAAACAACCTGAAGCTGCATCACCCGCTTGAAGTGATTGCCTTTGCCGATGAAGAGCGCAGCATGATCGGCGCTAAGTCTATAGCAGGAACCGCACCAACAGATCCTGCACGCTACGACACCGTAGATGAAGAGCCCATCCAAGACTGCTTGAAAAGAGCAGGCGGCAACTGGAAAACGCTATCTTCGGCTCGTCGATCTCGAGAAGAGATTGCCTGCTTTCTAGAACTCCACGTAGAGCAGGGTGGCATTTTAGAAGCGATTGAGCGAGATATTGGCGTTGTGGAAGGCATCGTTGGTCAGCAGCGCCACCGCATCACCATTGAAGGCCGCTCCAACCATGCAGGCACTACGCCCATGAACATGCGTCGAGATGCGCTGACCACAGCCTCTCACCTAATTTTAGCGATAGAAGACATTGCCAAACATTTCCCAGGCGATCCGGTTGCTACAGTCGGCACGCTCAAAGTTTGGCCCAACTCTATCAACACGGTACCGGGCTCTGTAGAACTTAGCTTAGATATTCGAGATCTCTCACCAGACGTAATTGCTCATATGATTGAACAGCTACGCCGCAAGATTGAAACAGTGGCGGTGTCTAGTCGAACGCGCATTCGCATCCGGCCAGAGCTAGAGGTAGAGCCTACGCCAGCCTCAGCAACAATACAGGCGCTCATTGTTAAAAGCTGCGAGGAAATGGGCCTTAGCTATACCCATTTGCCTAGCCGCGCCAGTCACGATGCTCAAGAAATGGGGCGCTTTACCGACATGGGCATGATTTTTGTGCCCAGCAAAGAGGGCATTAGCCATTCGGGAGACGAATACACCTCACCGACCCAGTGCGCTCAAGGCGCAAACATACTACTCAAAACGCTGCTTAAGCTTGATCGTCTCTATCGTTAAAATATCTTGCGTTAGAATGTCTTGGAACTTAGCGTTTTAAACCTTGCGTTGAATTGTCAGAGATTGTTGACTTGATCAGGATTGATTGTTCTTATGGCCTCTGAAGTCTCCTTATTGATTTAGACTAGCTTTCAGTCTTGCTGCTTTTATATCTTCGTTTTTATTGCTTATGACAACGCTGAAACGTTTTTTCATTTGTGGGTCTGCGCTTCGAGGTCAGCCCGATCACGGTAATCTTAAAGGCGCGACCTTTGCGGGCGAAACCAAAACAAAGCCACACTATCGTCTTCACGCTGTTAAAGATGGCTGGCATCCTGGCATTTACGTGGCTTCGGCTGATGACCCTGACGGCATTTCAATTCCGGGTGAAGTGTATGAAATGACTGAAGAACAGCTTCGCTATCTGATCGACAACGAGCCGCCTGAGATGTATGAGGCACCCATAGAACTCGAAAACGGTGAAACAGTTTCTGCCATGCTGTATCCCGAAGATCTGTCGAAAAAATGGCCCGACATTTCAGATAAGTACGGTGGCTGGGTGCGCTACAAAGCCGCAGATACCGCAGCCGAGACTAAAACAACAAGCCCATAAAACGCAAAAGAACGCAAAAGAACACAATTGGAGAAATCGCCTGTGTACGGTCTTAAAGCAATTATTATCGGTGCTGGGATTGGTGGCCTGACAACAGGAATCGCGCTAAAACAGGCAGGTTACGAGGTCACTATTTATGAGCGGGTAAGTGAGCTGCGTCCGGCGGGCGCAGGCATTTCACTTTGGTCAAACGGTGTTAAGGTGCTCAATCGACTAGGGCTCGGTGATAAAATGGCGGCCATCGGTGGCGAAATGAACCGGATGGAATATCGCAGCCATCGGGATGAACCCCTTAGTAATATTGACCTGCATCCCCTTTTTGAAAAAGTGGGTCAGCGGCCCTATCCGGTGGCGCGCACCGATTTACAAGAAATGCTGCTGTCGTCATTTGGTGCAGATGATGTCCATTTGAATATGAAATGTATGGCGGTAGAACAAACTGAAGAGAATGCCACGGCGATATTTGCAGACGGGAGCCGGGTGACGGGCGATGTGATTGTGGCCGCAGATGGGATTCGCTCGGTTGCGCGCGACTATGTTTTGGGCCATCCGCTGTCCTTGCGATATGCGGGCTATGTGAATTGGAATGGCCTAGTCCCTGCTGATTCGGCGCTGTGTGAAGCGGATAACTGGGTGTTGTATGTGGGGGAAGGTAAGCGCGCTTCGATGATGCCAGTGGGACGCGATCGCTTCTATTACTTTTTCGGCGTCCCGATTCCGGTTGGCTCACAAACAGAACCCAAAGACCGCCGCGAAGAATTAGCTCGTCATTTTGCAGGCTGGCCAAAGCCGGTTCAAACCTTAATTGAGAAGCTAGATCCCATGGCATCTAACCGCCTGGAGATCAGCGATATTGAACCGCCTGAGCGTTTGGTAAAAGGGCGAATTGCGCTGGTAGGCGATGCGGCCCATGCTACTACACCAACGCTGGGTCAGGGCGGCTGTCAGGCAATGGAAGATGCGCTTGTGCTCGCCCAGTTTTTGATGACCACCAATATCAGCGTTGCCGACGCGCTGACTCGCTATGAGCAGGCTCGAAAGTCTCGTACCGCTCAGCTCGTAATGAAGGCGCGTAAACGTACCGACACAATTTATGGAAAGGACGCCAGCGAAACTCAAGACTGGTACGAACAGCTTAAAGTAGAAAAGCCTGAGGCCGTACGCAACGCCCTAGAGAAGATTATTTTGGGTGGCCCGCTGGCATAGCTGTTTCTTAGCTGTCCTTAAAGGAGCACGCTTGACAGAAGATGTTAAAGAGAGAGAATAGATGGGCTGGTTATCAACACACGTTTTAGATACGGCAAATGGCTGCCCAGCAGCAGATATGGAATTGATTCTGTGGCGATTGAACGCACCGCCTGACCCAAAAGCTGGTATGGAAGCGGGCCATTCGGCTGATAGTAGAACAGCAAATTATCAGCATCTCAAGACATTACGAACAAATCAGGATGGCCGCACAGAGGCTCCGCTTTTAGAAGGCGAAGACTTTCAAATCGGGTTCTACGAAATTGTTTTTTTGGTGGGTGATTACTTCTCTCAGCGAGCACCTAACCTCTCTACGCAGCATCCCTTCTTAAATTTAGTGCCCATCCATTTTGGCGTTGAAAAATCAAGCACTCACTACCACGTGCCTTTGTTAGTATCTCCCTGGTCATACAGCACCTATCGCGGTAGCTAAGGGGGTAGCTAGCGTTCTTCAAGACAATTTTCCAAATTGACGAGCAGCACACAAGCTTTTATTAAAAATCCAAGAGAAGTTTGATGAATAAAGTAGCCGCTAATACTTTTTCACTTTTCACTTCATTCTAGGTTGTATACAATTCTCAATCTTTTGAGGTAAGCATTTTTGAGATATACGGAATTCATTAAAAGTAAGCTTGATTCTCTGACCTTTATCGCCTGCCTTTTGCAGGACTAGACGGTACAGCAAGCTATGTCAGCTCTGAATCCTCGAAAAAATTGCTCTATGGAAAGTCCTGATATGATCACAAATGAACCGGTAGTTAGCGAGGAAGTGCTGCTGGAGGTAGAAGCGCCTATTGAGCATGATTTAATTTATGGACTAGAAGACAAGCCGCCCATTCGTGATGCTGCTTTTGCGGCTATTCAGCACGTATTTGCTTGTTTTGTTGGCATTATTACACCGTCATTAATCATTTCGGGTGCGCTTGGGCTAGCGCCTGCCGATGGTGCTTATCTTGTGAGCATGTCCTTATTTGTCTCAGGAATTGCAACCTTTATTCAGGCAAAAAAAATCGGCCCGGTAGGCTCTGGGTTACTAAGCATTCAGGGTACCAGCTTCGCCTTTATTGGGCCAATTATCGCCGCAGGTGCGGCTGTTACCGGCGGTGGCGGCACACCACAGGAGGCGCTAGGCACCATCTTTGGGCTGTGTCTGGTAGGCTGCGTTATTGAGATAGTGGCCAGTCAATTTATTGAGCTAGCTAGTAAAGTGGTAACGCCGTTGGTCACAGGCATTGTCGTAACACTGATCGGCTTAACGTTGGTTAACGTTGGGATTACCGATATGGGCGGCGGATTTGCAGCAAAAGGAGATGGCACCTTTGGGAGCCCACAGTTTTTGATGCTTTCTGGTCTTGTTTTAGCGCTAATTGTCGTTTTGAACAACGTACGCAGCAACTTTTTGAGAATGTCATCCGTTGCGATCGCCCTCCTGGTTGGCTATCTCATCGCAATTCCCATGGGTCTGGTAAATTTCAGCAATCTCAGCAATCTTGCACCGCTCACCGTGCCCATTCCTTTCAAGTACGGCATCGGCTTCAACTTTGTGGCGTTTATTCCTTTCGCCTTTTTGTATTTGATTACAACTATCGAATCTACTGGAGACATTACGGCAACCTCACTGTTAACAGGAGAGCCCATCACGGGCAAAAAATACTTTGAGCGCATTAAAGGCGGCATTTTAGGAGATGGGATTAACTCAGGAATTGCTGCCATCTTCAACACTTTTCCCAACACCACCTTTAGTCAAAACAACGGCGTTATTCAGCTTACGGGTATTGGCAGTCGTTACGTGGGCTACTATATCTCCGGCATTTTCATTATCCTGGGACTGTTGCCTGTGGTTGCTAGCGTTTTTCAAACCATTCCTCGACCTGTATTAGGCGGCGCTACCATTATTATGTTCGGCTCAGTGGCCGTTGCCGGGGTCAAAATTCTTTCTACGGTTAACTTAAACAAACGCGCCTCTATTATCTTAGCAACCTCTTTGGGCCTAGGCTTAGGCGTTAGCGTTGTCCCTGATATTGTTGAGCAGCTCCCGACGCTCGCTAAAAGCATCTTCTCTTCGGGCATTAGCACTGGCGGGCTGACGGCACTTGTTCTTAACATGCTGCTGCCGGGCGATCGCGAATAGCTATTTTTTTAACAGTGACCAGTGATTTAGTCTCTGTTCGTGTTTTGGCTATAAAGTGTGTGAGTTTATAAGCGTGTGTGAGTTAGTCATGTTGAAAAATGCAGCAGGTCTTAAAAATTACGTTTTTAAAGCTGACAGAGGGACTAGCAAAGCGCTGGCTTTTATATTCAAGCTTTTGATTAGCGCTGGGCTTTTGAGCGGGAGTTTATTGTTAGCGATATTGAGCGGTTCTGTATCTGCATCTGAGCTGGCAGAGTCTGATCAGAGCAAAGAAGCAAGTATCTTAAGCGGCGAGCAAACCGTCGAAAAAACTGATGATAGCCTGCCGCTGGCGTTAGAAAAGCCCGCTGAATTAGCCCAGGTAACCAGCGTATCAGAACTCTCTGATGTACAACCAGGGGACTGGGCGTTTACAGCACTTCAACGCCTAGTAGAAGAGTATGGCTGTTTAGAAGGGTATCCCAATCGCACCTACCAGGGCAATCGGCCCATTACTCGCTATGAGTTTGCCGCTGGATTGAACGCCTGCATAGACATTATTCAGTTCAGTGGGCCAATTGACGAACTACCAGACGCGGCCTATCGACTGCAAGAAGAGTTTGACATGGAGCTTGTGGCTATTCGGAGCCGGGTAGATACATTAGATACGAACGTTGCAGAGCTAGAGGCCAATCAGTTTTCGACCACCACGAAGCTTAGCGTTCAGCTTTTCTCGCACCTAAACTATGCTACGGCAGGCGGCGACGTCAAAATCGAGGGCCGCAACGTATTTGCGCCCGCTCGCGATCCCGTTACCAAAGACCCCGTGGTTACCACCCTCACCGACGATCCAGAGCTTAACTTCAGCTACTACACCTGGCTAAACTTCACCAGCTCTTTCACCGGAAAAGATCGTCTACAGCTACAGCTTGCAACTGGCGATGGTAACGGCAGCGCTAACTTTTATGGCTCAGCCGGAATGTTTAACACCACAGGTGTCCCCTTCACGCTGCAGACCGGCGTGCCCAGTACTGTTGGGGAAGATAGTGTTATTGTCAGAGAAGTATTTTATTCTTTTCCCGTGGGTGAAAAGCTATCGCTAACGCTAGGGCCTGCCATCAACTGGTATCGTCATTTTGACAACAACCGCTTTACGTTTTTTGTCACCGGCGCAAATAGCTTCAACTCTAGCGGCAGTACGCAGGCCAATGCTATCGACCGTGGCGCTGGGGCCGTGGCCGAATGGAATATAGCCGACTGGCTAGATTTGAGAGTCGGCTACTTGGCTGAAAACACCGAGTTCTTACCCGGCCCGCGTAGCTCAACCAAAAACGGACTGTTTGATGGCACCACCACTCTCACCGGGCAAGTAGGCATTTACCCTACAGACGATATCAACCTCAGGTTTCTTTACACGCGCTCCAACCTCGAGCCCAACGGCGCAGGTTTTGTGGGTGGCGCTATCAGTGAGCCTATTTATGGCTTTGCAGATGATGGGTCTGGTGGGCCGCTGAACACCGCGACAGCAGATACCTTTTTGTTCAACTTTGACTGGTTAATTACTGACAGATTTGGACTTTTTGGTCGCTATAGCTACGGGAGTACAAACCTGTTTCCAGTAGATAATAATCTCTCAGATGGAGAGATCAACGCTCAGTCTGTTCAAGTGGGGGTGGCCTTTCCCGACCTGTTCAAAAAAGGTGCACAGGGAATTATTTCTTATGTACAGCCGTTTGATGTGCTTGACGGTCGCGAATTCTTAGCTTCTGGCGGCGGCGATGGCGGCGTGCAGCAAGAGGTAGAAGTCTCCTATCGCTATCCCATTAGCGCTAACTTTGCTTTAGTGCCTTCTATCTACTACATCAATAAGGTGAACAACTTTAGCGACAATCCAGACCTGTATGTGTTCAATCTTCAAGGGCAGTTTTCCTTCTAAATTTCCTTCTATATACATGTACATACATAAGCGTTGGGATGAGTGCGCTGGGCAGGCAGCAAAGTCACGCTATCGGCATTTAATACATGCGACTTACTCATGTATTAAATGCTAGTTACTTTTGGTATCATTCGTTACGGTTTCTTATAATAAGGATGTTCAAACAAAACACCTTTTAAGGAATCGGAATTTTATGAAAGCTACCCCTAGTATTCAGTCTGCTTACACTCTCACGCAACTTGCGCATCGCCTTAACTTAGGCAAAGTTCTAGAAGGGTCTTACGGCGCAGGTACGATGACAGCCAGCTACAAGCGGGAAGCGAAAAAAGCAGGCTGGACAACAGATCAGCTACTAACTATGTCTGCTGCTAAGTCCTTTTACAATTAAGGCAGCTTAAGGGCAGGTAAGAGACCAATAAAGTGTGCCTATTGTCTGAGGACACCAAGAAGTGCGTACACGGCGGGCGACTGAAGTGCATCAGCTAAAATAGCAACGCCAATAGGCCGCTTGAGCGGAATGGGTAGAGCGTAAATCTGTATGGCTGATGGAATGGGCAAAGCCGCCAGCCGAGGCAGAATAGTTCCTCCTAGCCCCTGTGCTACTAAGTTAACAGTCGCTGCGTCTGTTTCCACTTCATTGACGACGTTGAGCCGGTAGCCTAGTCCGTTGATATGATCGTAAACAGGTCGCATCATGACGTAATCAATCGGTGGCATGAGTAACGGTTGTTTGGCGAGAGCCTCCCAGGTGAGCTTGTTTTCTTCTAGGCGAGTATCAGGAGGCAGTAAAACAATATATTCGTCTTGCAAAAGCTCCCAAGCAGTCAGGTCTTTGCTGACAGGTAGCGTGATGATCCCCACGTCTGCGCGACCTTCTTTCAGCGCCTGCTCGACTTGCTGATCGTTTTCGTGCTCGGTTAGGTTCGCAACAATGCCTGGGAACTGTTCATGAAGCCGCTTGAGCCCTTGGGGTAAGACATGTGTAGCAATGCTGCGGAAGGTGGCAATTCGTACCTTGCCCCGCTCTACGCCTTTGCCAATGGCGGCTTCTTTTAAGATGGCAGCAATGCTTTCTACGGCAGCTCTGGCGTGAGGCAAAATGTTAGCACCGACTGGTGTAAGCGTAGCGCCATGGCGACCTCTGGCAAACAGAATGACGCCTAAAGAGTCTTCTAGAGAGGCGATCGCATGACTGACTGCCGACTGTGAAATACCCAGTTCCAAAGCCGCCTCTCCAAACGTTGTTTGCTCGGCGACGGCCACCACAATTTTTAGCTGCGACAGCTTAACTTGATTTTGATGCGTATCTTTTACAGTCATGATACAGATGGTGAATGATGGGTATGCCAGTGACGGGCAATATCAATCCGGCGACAAATCCAGACGTTTGGTTTCTGTTGAATATAGTCCAAGAATCTGGCCAGGGCGGCGGTGCGTCCGGGTTTGCCAGAGAGGCGACAGTGAAGGCCAACGCTCATCATTTTAGGAGCAACTTTACCTTCGGCATACAGCACGTCAAAGGCATCTTTGAGGTAGGTGAAAAACTGATCGCCACAGTTAAATCCCTGATAGGTGGCAAAGCGCATATCGTTGTTGTCTAGGGTGTAGGGAATGACCAAATGGGGCTTGCCGTAATCAGTATCCCAGTAGGGAAGATCGTCTGCGTAGCTGTCGGCATCGTACAAAAAACCGCCTTCTTCGACCACTAAGCGCCGGGTATTGGGGCTCAGCCTACCCTGATAAAAACCCAGGGGGCGCGTGCCCGTGATGCGGGTTTGAATATCAATAGCTTTTTGGATGTGCGATCGCTCCACATTTTCTTCAACATACTGATAGTCAATCCAGCGGTAGCCATGGCTGGCAATCTCCCAGCTAGCTGCGACCATCGCCTCAGCAACCTCTGGATTTCTCTCTAAGGCCATTGCAACCGCATACACCGTCAGTGGAATATTGCGCTCGGTAAACAGTCTGTACAAACGCCAAAAGCCCGCCCGCGAACCATACTCATAGAGCGACTCCATGCTGATGTTGCGCACGCCGGGTAAAGGCGCTGCCCCAATCATTTCAGACAAGAAAGCTTCTGAGGCCGCGTCTCCGTGCAAAATGCAGTTTTCACCGCCTTCTTCGTAGTTAACCACAAACTGAACGGCTACCCTGGCATCGTCTGGCCAGTGAGGATGCGGTGGATTTTGACCATAGCCGACCAGATCGCGAGGGTAGTTTGAAGACATAAACCGTACTGAGTGAGCTTTGGTTCTGTTGCTTTTTCATCTTATTTTATTTGCTCACATAAGCCTAGAGCTTGCTCAATCAAGCCGCTTTACTTCCTGAGCCCATGAGTTGAGCAATGAGCTGTGTCTGTGGGAAAGATTCAAAAACCAGCGTTTTGACCATTATCGTCAGGGGCAGGGCTAAGAAAGCCCCGATAGGTCCTAGTATCCAAGCCCAAATAATAACGGCTAGAAACGTGACCAGAACTGAGAGATCTAATCCCTTGGCTAGATAGCGAGGCGCTACGACCATATCGAAGAAGTTATTGATAACAACGTAGGCGATCGCAAAGAACGCAGCTTTAATCCATCCTAGTTCAATGATCGCAATCAGCAGCGGTGGCAACAGCGCCAGATAAAAACCAATATTAGGTATAAAATTAAAGGCAAACGAAAGCACACCCCACAGCACCGCAAAGTCTAAGCCTAGCCACCACATCAGCAGCATTTGAACCAGCGCGGTTAGTGCTCCTAGCCAACCTTTAATCATTAAATATGAGCTAGTGCTTTGGGCAAATCCTTCAAATCGCTGTAGGGCGGGCGGATTAGATTTTAAGCCTTTTTTGAGCTGTTTAGAGAATCCAGGAGCTGTCGCCAGCATATAAACAAATATCAACAGCGTGAGCCCTGTATCAGAAAGGATTCCGAGGATAGTCGTGGTCAGAGAAAGAGAAACCTGAATAATTCTTTCGGGCTGTAGCCAGCTCAACGCTTGAATATCGTCTAAGGTAACGCCCTGTTCTCTGATCCACCGCCATAGACCATTGACCTGCGACTCGATTCGATCGCCATAGGACGGTAAAAGCGTGACGAGTTCGTTAATAGAAGTGGCTAGAAAAAGGACAACAAACACGCCTATGGTCACGACGCTGAGCAGCACCAAAATATAGGCAAGCCACTGAGGTAAGCCTCGGCCTTTGAGCCATGCCAAAATAGGATAGGTGACTAAAACCAAAAACAAAGAGAGTAGAATCGGCGTGAGCAGGCTGGCCATTGTCTTTAGACCAAAAATGACGATGACAGCGCTAGCGAGGCCGGCTAAAAAAGAGATTATTGTTGATTGTGGCTTCATACTTTCATACTATTTATACATTTTGCCGCCTACTTTTACTTCCTTACTATCTCACTATAGAGCGGCATAAAACTCCCAAGTAACTTATCGTATATCAGCAGTGCCCTTTGATACTGTTCAACATTTTCGGTAATGGGCTGGTGACTATAGCATGGCCCTACCATCTCAGGCACGTCATCTAAGCTTGAAATATATCCCAAGGCATAAAGGCCCAAAACGGCTGCGCCAAAGCTAGAGCCCTGATAGTTTTCAGGAAAAAAAACTGTTTTATTGAATACGTCAGCGAGCATCTGTCGCAAAAAAGGCGATCTGGCAAATCCTCCGGTGGCTCGAATCGTTTTGGCTGGGCCCACGGCTGACTGTACGGCGGCTGCGACTGAATGCAGGTTGTAAACAATGCCCTCTAGCACCGCTCGAATCAGGTGTGGCCGGGTGTGGTTTAACCCAAGGCCAAAAAAGCTGCCACGGGCATTGGCATCCCATAAAGGCGCTCGCTCTCCGGCTAAAAACGGATGAAAAATGAGCCCTTCTGACCCGGCGGGTACGGTTGCGGCCGTCTCCGTTAAAAGATCGTAGACATCTGTATTCAGTCGCTTAGCGGTGGCAACTTCTGTGTCTGCCAAATTGTCTCGCACCCAGCGCAATATAATGCCGCCGTTGTTGACAGCGCCGCCCACGACCCAACGTTTTTTTGACAGCGCATAACAAAATAACCGCTCTTTTTGATCGATTTGTGGTTGGTTGAGCATGGCCCTAACGGCTCCGCTGGTGCCCACAGTAATCGCGAGGGTATCGGCGGCGATCGCACCGACGCCTAAGTTCGCCAGCACGCCATCGCTGGAGCCCACGACAACGGGAATATTCGTAGGCAGGCCCATTGCGCTAGCGGCGGCAGGATCTATGCCGCGTAAAACATGCGTGGTGGGTACGATGTTCGGAAGATGATCGGGGGTGATGCCGGGGAGTGCGATCGCCTCCACATCCCAGTTCAGCTTCTCCATATTGAACAAGCCGGTAGCATTTGCAATCGAATAGTCCACCACATACTGTTGAAACCAGCGGTAGAGAACGAACTCCTTAATAGAGATAAATTTCGCCGCTTTTTTAAAAAGGTCAGAGTGTTCATGCCGGAGCCACATCAGCTTTACCAGCGGCGACATGGGATGAATAGGCATGCCCGTACGAACGTACAAATCGTGCCCGCTGCACTGTTGCCGAATTTTATTGGCCCAATCAGCGCTACGGCGATCGGCCCAAGTAATGCTATGGGTCAAGGATTTCCCTTCAGCATCAACGGCAATCAAACTATGCATTGCTGAGCTAAACGACAGGCCCACCAAAGACTTTATCTGCTCAGGATAGCGATTCACAGCACTACGGACACTTTGAATAACCGCTCGATAAATCTCTTCAGGATTTTGCTCTTGCACCTCTGGATGCGGAGACAGTAGCGGATAGCCCACTGAATGCTGGCCAATCAGGGTGCCCTCTACTGAGAATAAAACGGCCTTAGTGCTGGTTGTACCGATGTCGATGCCAAGAATGTGTTGAGTCATGAGCCACTTACTATTGTTTCCTTTGCTATTGTCTAGGATTTGAGCGGTCGCTGCCGGGAACACGTCATTTTCTGAGCCAGAAAAAGCTGGCTTGCATAGGCTCAATGCTTGTCGTTAACTGTGAGACAATAGAAATAGCTCAAACCTAGCGAAATAAGTACGGTTGAGGGAGAATAATGACCATTGCTAGCATTAATCCGACCACTGGTAAAACGCTTCAAACTTACTCATCATTCACCTCTGAACAGATAGAGTCTGCGCTTGGTCTGGCAGACCAAGCCTTTGCGTCTTATCTTGAAACAACTTTCAGCCAGCGCAGGCAGTGGCTTCATCGGACGGCTGACTATCTCTTAGCGCAGAAAGAAGACTTTGGCTCAATCATGACGCTAGAGATGGGTAAAACGCTGAAAAGCGCGATCGCTGAAGTCAAAAAATGTGCCTGGGTTTGTCGTTACTATGCAGACGAATCTGAACATTTTTTGCAGGATGAACTCATTCAAACTGATGCCAGCAAAAGCTACGTCAAATTTGAGCCATTGGGCCCTTTGCTCGCGGTCATGCCTTGGAATTTTCCCTTCTGGCAGGTATTTCGAGCCGCCGCTCCCGCGATGATGACAGGCAATCCAATGCTCCTTAAGCACGCTTCTAACGTGCCAAAATCAGCGTTGGCGATCGCGTCTGTTTTTGAAGCGGCTGGTTTCCCCTTCGGCATGTTTCAAACGCTACTGGTGGGCTCTGATGCTGTAGAGGCAATCATCGGCGATGTGCGAGTTAAAGCCGTGACGTTAACTGGCAGCGGGCCAGCCGGTGCTTCGGTGGCAGCAGCAGCGGCGCGTCATATAAAAAAAGCGGTTTTAGAACTCGGTGGGAGCGATCCTTTTATAGTGCTGCCGAGTGCGGATTTAGAGCAGGCGATCGCGACTGCAACCGCTGCTCGACTGCTCAACAACGGCCAGTCTTGTATCGCCGCCAAACGGTTTATCTTAGTCGGCGATATTGCCGATGCTTTTGAAAAAGGACTGACGGAAAAATTTTCCCAGCAAACGGTCGGCGATCCGCAGAAGCCTGGGACGGATGTAGGGCCACTAGCTACGCCAGATATTCTAAAAACTTTGGATGAGCAGGTGCGCGCCTGTATCGCGGAAGGGGCCATTGCCTCAACGGGCGGCGACATCAAGGCTTTGCTGCAACAGCTCCCGGCTGAGCTGCACTCGGGCAATTTTTACCCGCCAACGGTTCTGACCGCAATCCCGCCAGGAACCCCTGCTGATAGTGAAGAATTTTTTGGCCCCGTGGCTCTGGTGTTTCGGGTGTCTGATATTGAGCAGGCGATCGCGCTGGCAAACAGCACCGAGTTTGGCCTGGGAGCGAGCGTTTGGACAACCGACGAAAAAGAGCAAGAAAAACTCATTGACGAACTGGACGTTGGCGCTGTTTTTATCAACGAATTGGTAAAGTCCGATCCGCGTTTGCCGTTTGGCGGCATTAAGCACTCAGGCTACGGGCGAGAGCTAGGACGCTACGGCCTGCTAGAGTTTGTGAATGCTAAAACAGTTTGGGTAAAATAGAGACGTTAAACGTATGAATACTGCTGAACTGCTTGTCCGCTGCCTGGAAAATGAAGGCGTCGAATATATTTTTGGGCTTCCTGGCGAAGAAAATCTTCAGCTACTTCAGGCGCTAAAACGCTCTCCTATTCAGTTTATTACCACGCGCCACGAGCAGGGCGCGGCCTTTATGGCCGATGTGTACGGGCGGCTAACGGGCAAGGCGGGCGTTTGCCTTTCTACTTTGGGGCCAGGGGCCACCAACCTGATGACGGGCGTGGCCGATGCTAACTTAGACCGCGCGCCGTTGGTGGCAATTACGGGGCAGGTGGGCACTGATCGGATGCACATAGAGTCGCACCAGTACCTTGATTTGGTGGCGATGTTCGCACCGGTTACCAAGTGGAACAAACAAATTGTCCGACCGGGCAATACGCCTGAGATTGTGCGCAAGGCCTTTCGGATGGCGCAGAGCGAGCCGCCGGGTGCAGTGCATATTGATCTGCCGGAAAACATCGCAGCGATGACGGCTGAAGGGGTGCCGCTACGGGGCATTCATCCCACCCATCCGGTGGCCTCAGAAGACAATTTGCAAAAGGCGGCGATCGCGATTTCACAGGCGAGCAAGCCGATCATTTTGGCCGGTAATGGGGCGATCCGAAATTTGGCCAGCAAGGCCATCACCCAGTTTTCGCAGCGCTTGAATATTCCGGTGACCAACACGTTTATGGGGAAGGGCATTTTGGACTATCGGGACGCGCGATCGCTCTGGACTGTGGGCCTTCAGCAGCGCGACTATATTGCCTGCGCCCTAGATGAAAGCGACCTGATCATCGCGATTGGCTACGACCTGATAGAGTACAGCCCTAAAAAATGGAATCCTCAGGGAAATCTCCCCATCGTTCATATTGCTGTGACGCCCGCTGAAATTGACAGCAGCTACCTTCCTGCTGTAGAAGTGGTTGGCGATATTTCAGAGGCTCTGAACGAAATTGGCAAACGCATTCATCGCGATCAGGCTACGACTCAACATAGCGCGAAAGCAGAAGAGAAGATCGAGACGCGGTTCTCAGCGCTTCGAGATGAAATGCAAAAGAGTTATGAGCAGTACGCCGATGACGAGGGCTTTCCAATCAAGCCCCAAAAGCTGCTGTACGATCTTCGTCAGGTGCTCGATCCTGACGACATCGTAATTTCTGATGTTGGCGCACACAAAATGTGGATTGCCAGACATTACCACTGCGCCGAGCCCAACACCTGCTTAATTTCTAACGGGTTTGCCTCTATGGGCATTGCCGTTCCCGGTGGCGTGGCGGCTAAGCTTGTACATCCTAATCGGGCTGTGGTTGCGGTGACAGGCGATGGCGGCTTTATGATGAACTGCCAGGAGTTAGAAACAGCTCGTCGTATCGGCGCAGCCTTTGTCACCATCATTTTTAACGATGGCGGCTACGGCTTAATTGAATGGAAACAAGAATCTCAATATCACGAATCCTCGTATATCAAGTTCAACAACCCTGACTTTGTGAAACTAGCAGAGAGTATGAGCCTGAAAGGCTATCGCATTCAGTCAGCAGCCGATTTTATCCCTACCTTGACTGAGGCGCTGGCTCAAACAGTGCCTAGCATTATTGATTGCCCCATTGACTACAGAGAAAATCTATTGTTCAGTGAACAGTCTGAGGGCTTACACTGCCCGCTACCGCTATAGCCTTGCAGCAAGGCAAAAAAGAACATCCATGTCTACCACTTTACTCACTGATGCCAGTCGCCGCCTCGAAAGGGCCGCTCAATATGCCCCCATATCAGACGATGCGACCGAGCGGCTAAAGTCGCCCAAAGCTAGCCTCAAGGTCGCCATTCCCGTGCGGATGGATAACGGTTCTTTGCGCGTGTTTGAGGGATACCGGGTGCGCTACGACGATACGCGAGGGCCAACCAAAGGGGGCATTCGCTTTCATCCTAATGTTTCGCTAGATGAAGTGCAGTCGCTGGCGTTTTGGATGACCTTCAAGTGCGCAGCGGTGGGGCTACCATTTGGGGGAGCGAAAGGCGGCATTACGCTGAACCCCAAAGAGCTTTCTAGGCTAGAGCTAGAGCGGCTGAGTCGGGGATATATAGACGCGATCGCGCCTTTTATCGGCCCGGACTTAGACATTCCAGCGCCTGATATGTACACCAATCCGATGATTATGGGCTGGATGATGGATCAGTACAGCATTATCAAAGGCGTGCGATCGCCTGCTGTTATCACCGGCAAACCGGTTAGCATGGGCGGCAGCTTAGGCCGCAATACCGCAACCGGCACAGGCGCGTTTTTTGTGCTTCAGTCGATGATGGAAAAACTGGGTAAGGCGCCAGAATCACTCACCGTAGCCGTACAGGGATTCGGCAATGCTGGGAGCGTCATTGCCCAACAGCTTTTTGAGGCAGGCTATAAAGTTGTCGCCGTGAGTGATTCTAAGGGCGGTATCTACAACAAAAATGGATTGAACATTCCAGAGATACAACAGCTCAAGCAAACGCACCGAACCATAAAGGACGTGTACTGTAAAGACACGGTGGGCAGTGTGACGAATCACAATACCCTCACCAATGAGGAGATTCTCGCTTTGAATGTAGATATTCTAATCCCAGCAGCATTAGAGAATCAGATTACGGCGGCCAATGCACACAGCATTCAGGCCAACTACATTTTTGAAGTGGCTAATGGCCCGGTGACTGCCGATGCTGATGGGATTTTAGAGGCGAAAGGGATCTCTCTTTTCCCAGATATATTAGTCAATGCTGGTGGCGTAATGGTCAGCCACTTTGAGTGGGTACAAAACCGCAGCGGCCTGTATTGGAAGCTAGATAGAGTCAATAAGGAGTTGCGATCGGGCATTACTGAAGAAACGAAAACCATTTGGAAAATTGCTCGTGGCAAAGACGTTTCGTTCCGGACAGCCGCCTATATTCACGCCCTAAGTCGCATTGGTGAGGCACTTAACGACCGGGGCACTCGCGATTACTATACGCGTTAGCGTTTTTTTGGTGCTTCTGTAGAAACGCCGATGAAGGTCAATTGCCGACCATGTTGTTTCTCTAGATTTTGGTCTGCTCACAAGGCCATGCTAGGTGGAATTTGCCACATTGTTGAGAGCAGCGACGCTCGTGTTGAACACTTTTGCAACCGTGACGCCCCATTCGCTGCATCAAAAGTGCTCGTGTCAGTTGGGCCCGGTTTCACTCAAAAGGTTCAACGCATGAAAGTGTTTCATCGTCAGGGCTATTTCGTTCTAAAGATAAGCTTGAGCGTCTCCAGCCCGAATTGGCAATTGCGTTGGGCTTGTGCCATGTTGACAAAGGTATTATCACGGTAGACGTTGAGCGCAAAGCTGCGAGCGACCGCAAAGACTTGCGGCAGTTGATGCATCCGAATGCGCGAAGCATCCTCGCCTTGAGTGACATCTCGAACATAGTGAACTTTGTTCTCCACCCCCCAGTAGCCTCTAATCCTGTTGGCAATCTTAGCAGCAGGTTCGAGGAAAGAAGCAACGTAGTAACGTGTCTTACTAGAGTAGCGCTCATGCCCGCCAACTTTGAGGCACCGTTTGAAGAAACGCTACGCAGGCATTCAAGAGAGCCTATTTCTATTCCTCGAAGATGCCTCGATTCCACCGACCAACAATTCTAGTGAGCAGGCCATTCGGATGAGTACGATCTTCCGAAAAGTTACCAGTGGCTTTCGCTCTGATTGGGGACGAGACCTGTTTGCTGCTGTACGCTCTGTTGTCAACACAGGCAAACGGCAGGGCCTGTCTGCACTCAAGTCTATTCAAAAGGCGCTCTCAGGACACTCGCTGTTCCAACCTATTTGAGCAATTACGTCTGCATTGTAGCGATAGTACCGGGATAGTCCTCCCTCCACCGCTTGAAAGCGGAAAGGGGGAAATTGTTTTTGCATGAGGCTGTTCGGACAATGACAGTTAAGAGGTTGCGATCGCTTTATCAGGCGTAAAGTCAGCATCAAGTCCAATAGGATCTAACAATTTCTGTTTGGGAATCAGATATTTACCAAATTTGGCATAGATTGCCGGAATCACTAGCAGAGTCAATGCCGTAGACGTAAACAATCCGCCTAATACAACAATCGCTAAGGGTTGCAGGATCTCATTTCCAGCGCCGCTGGAGATCGCAAGCGGCAGCATCCCTAAAGCAGAAGTCAGTGCCGTCATCAAAATGGCATTTACCCGGTCGAGAGAGCCGTTAACAATGACATTCTTAAGTGGCATTCCCTGGGCAAATTTACTGTTGTAGTTGTCCATCAGCAATAGCCCATTACGCACCGCGACACCAAAAAGGGTGATAAATCCGATGAGAGAGGCCACAGACAAAGCGCCGCCAGTGAGCATAATAGAGATAATTCCGCCCACCAGGGCCAGCGGTAAATTACCCATAATGGCTACCGTTGCCGGGAATGACTTCACAGAAAAGAACATCAGCACCGCAATGACAACAGCCGCCAGTAGGCTATATATCAGCAAGCTATTAGTCGCCCGCTGCTCCGACTCGAACTGTCCGCCATACTGAATAAAGTAGCCGCTGGGCAATTGCACATTGTCTCGAATTTGCGCCTGGATATCGCCCACAACACTGCCCAAATCGCGCCCCGCAACATTGGTTGAAACCACAATCCAGCGGGAAACGTCTTCCCGGTTCACCACGTTTGCGCCCATGCCGTAATCGACACTGGCAACCGTACCCAAAGAAATTTTCTCTCCTGTGGGCGTCAAAACCGGGATGGCGCAAATTGAATCGAGACTGCTACGAGCTGACTCGGGCAGCATGACTGCAATATCAACAAGCTGCTGATCTTCAGGTGCTTGGGAGACGACTTGCCCGTTTAAGGCCGTTTCTACGACCGCTGAAATCTGAGCCATGCTGAGCCCGTAGGTTGCCGCCGCACTTCGGTCGTACTGAATTTGTAATTGGCGGATGGGCAACTGTGGCTCAAGCTGCAAGTCCACCACGCCTGCAATCGGTTCGACCAGATCGCGCACCCGTTCGCCGATGCTGCGCAATAGGTGTCATTTGCTCGCCCATGCCCTTGACATCTGACACCAAAAAGCCGCCCGGTGCGTTGGCGTTGGCTCCTTTTGCAGCTTCAGTGACTTCGGTGAGAGAGACGTTGAGCGATCGCAATTTCTCAGGATCAACCAACACCTGTTCTTGCCGCTCATCACCACCGTAAATAGTGATCTGAGAAACCCCCGGCACCGAGAGAATTTGGTTTTTAAGCATGACCTCCACCAATCGGCGCAGATCCATCATGCTGGTTGGCCCTTGGTTATCCACCGTGAAGGCATACTGCAAAATTGTGCCCAGCGGTGAGATTTCGGGCGGATTGATACCCTCAGGCAACTGGTTTGTCACCTGCTGAAGCCGCTCTGTTACCGACTGCCTCGCCTGATAAATATCGGCATTTTGATCGAACACAACGCTGACCATCGACAGTCCCACCTTGGAGGACGATCTCACCGTGGTTACCCCTGGTAGACCATTCACTGCGCTTTCAATCGGCACGGTAATTTGCGTCTCGACTTCCTCCGGCGCTAGCCCTACCGCCTCAGTTTGAATTTCGACTTGGGGCGGTGCAAACGGTGGAAACACATCCAGCGGCATTTGGCTCAGGCTAACCAGTCCCCATAGGGTAACGGCCACAGCACCCGCGACGATAAACCACCGCTGGGCAATTGAATTTTTGAGCGTCCGATTCAAAAGCGAGTTAAGCATCTTAAATTGTGAGTCTCCTTTCTGGCTCTTTTCGTTTGATGAGAATCGGTTTGCTATCCCTTACGATTGCCGCTGACAAAGGCGATCGCACCCCCCGCTAGCACAACAGCTACACCAGCAGTCGCCGCCATCCCCATCGGAAAGCCACCAGATGCCTCTTCAACAGCACTAGAGGCGACTAAATCGCCAGTTTCATCAGTTGCAGTTGCAGCCAATTCGCCTTCAGCCGTCGTTGCTTCAGCCGTTGATGCTTCAGGCGCTTGCGTTTTGCGCGACTCCGCATATAGCGACAGACTGCCTTCAGTCACGAGCTGCTCGCCGATTGATAGCCCTTCGGTCGCTTCCAGAAATCGCCCTGCGTGGAGCCTGTCGCAACCGGTACCGGCTCGTAGAAGTTTTCATACTGCACAAAAACAAACTGCTCGCCATTGTCGTCTACTAATGCCGTTACTGGAATCAAAACAGCGGCACTGCCATCGGCAACAGGTTCAATAGGAGCCGTCTGAATGCCCAGCAGAAAGTCGGTTTCGGACTTCACCTCAACTCGATTAATACCACCCGTCGATTGAAATTCGTCGCCATGGCCGACGTGGGCTAACGCCGCAGGTGCACTGATGAGTAAGCTAGCAGTCAGGATAGACCCCAATAGAGGAAAAGATTTCATGGTAACGCCTCGTAATTTTCTATTAGTCATTTTCTACAGAGCGGGATAAAAGCCTCATACAGGTTGCCATAGGGCAGATGAAATCGAGATGAAATGGCAGCGACTCCGCTAAAATCAATTGCGTAGAGGATGTGGTTGAGTAGGGGAAAGAGTCCATGAGAATTTTGCAATGAGAATTCTGCTAGTAGAAGATGAAGAAGACTTGGGTTTTGCCATTAAGCAGGTCTTAGTGGGCGAGAAATATATCATGGACTGGGTACCGATGGCGCTCAGGCATGGCATCACCTGGAGAGCGAGTGGACGGATTACACGGTGGCGATTATTGACTGACTGATTCCTGAAGTATCTGGGTTAGAACTTTGCCAGCGGCTCAGATCTCATCAAAGTGCTTTACCTGTGCTGATGCTTACCGCATTGGGGGAACCGGAAAACCGGGTCACAGGCTTGGATGTCGGTGCCGATGACTACTTAGTTAAGCCGTTTGTGATGGTAGAGCTGCTGGCCCGGTTGCGGGCTTTGCAGCGGCGATCGCCTCAACTGCGGACAGAAACCTGGTGCATTGGACGATTCACGTTAGATGACGCCAACACCGCGCTGACAGTCGAGCAGCCCGGTGAGCAGGTGGCCCAATCGATTCCACTGACGCTTAAGGAATTTCAGGTGTTGGCCTACCTAATGGAAAATCCTAATCGCACGATTCCAGGCAGTAAAATTCGCTATCAGCTATGGGATCTGGACGAAGAACCTGTCAGTAACGTGGTCGCCGCGCAAATTCGGTTGGTGCGGCGAAAGTTTGAGCGCTATGCCTGCGATTGTCCGATTAAAACGGTGGCTGGTCAGGGCTATCGGTTCGAGCCATGAAAAACCCTAGCCAGTTACTTTTTCGTCGCAGCCGCCGTCGCTTGGCCTGCTGGTATGCGATCGCCATGGGCGGACTTCTGAGCCTAGCGGGATTGGGCATGTATCGGGCGTTGGCGCGCGCCAATTGGGTCGCGATAGAGCGGGAAATCGAGTCCATTGCCGGAACTTTGCACGATAGCTTTGAGCCGATGCTGCCTGCTAACGAAGCACCGACCGTCTTGCTACAGCAAATCTTTCCTGATTTGTGTGTGGTAGAACAACCCTGCAACAACAATCCCACCTTGATCCAACGCCATACTACGGGCATTAGCGATCGCAACACCTACTACATTCGCCTCTTCAACCAACAGGGCGACCTGCTGGCATTTTCTCCTAATCAACCGGTGTCGCTATCCACTAACTTCAATCCATTGCCCTGGCAAACCTTCAGCGCCGAAAAAGGCAGTCGCTATCATCAGTTCACTACAATTTTGCACAGCGCTGGTGAGAAACAAAAACAAGCCTCCTGGGGATATTTACAAATTGGCCGCACCCTGGCCACCTACGACGCTGAAGTTAAACGAATTCAGTGGATTTTGGCCTTTGGATTACCCTTTGTTTTAATCCTGGTAGCGGCCACCGCTTGGGTTCTCTCAGGATTCGCGATGCGACCGATTTATCAGTCGTATCAGCAACAGCAACAGTTCACGGCCAATGCTGCTCATGAGCTGCGATCGCCTCTCGCCAGCTTGCTCGCTACGGTAGAAGCAACCTTACGGCTATCCTCTGCCCAGCAGCAAGAAGTTGTCCCTATGCTCAAAACGGTGGAACGTCAGGGCAGGCGACTCAGCCACCTGGTTGCTGATTTACTCTTGCTCAGCCGACTCGAACAGGATGCTGCATCCAAACCGGATAAGTCTTGTTGTTTAAATGATGTGGTTGCCGATCTTAGTGAAGAATTTTTGGAACTGGCTAACGCTAGCGAGATTGATTTGACCAGCCAAGTCCCTAACGGCGAAATTTATGTCACAGGCGACGAATCTCAGCTCTACCGACTGATTTCTAACGTGATTGCCAATGCTATTCAGTACACGCCTGCGCAAGGTTCGGTAATGGTGAGCTTAAAAACTCGCGATCGCATGGCCATCGTCGCTGTTCAAGATAGCGGCATGGGTATTCCACTGTCGGAACAAACCCAAATTTTTGAACGGTTTTACCGGGTGAACAGCGATCGCTCTCGTAAAACTGGGGGCACAGGCTTAGGACTGGCCATTTCGCAGGCGATCGCCCGTTATCACGACGGGAAAATCACCGTTAACAGAGGTAGGGCTTTGACTCGATCAGGTTAGCGCCTGCTTCGCCGTTTTTTCAAGCTGCTTAGCAGCCGCTGTCTTGCGTTCGCTATAGCGATCTGTCAGTTCGTCTACGTTTTCTCGCAGTAATAAGGTGAAGCGGTAGAGTTCTTCCATCACGTCGATGACGCGATCGCGATAAGCCGACTCCTTCATCGTGCCATCGTCATTGAATTCCTGATAGGCTTTCGCCACTGATGACTGATTGGGAATCGTAAACATCCGCATCCAGCGGCCCAAAATTCGCAGCGTATTAACAGTATTAAAAGACTGTGATCCGCCAGAAACCTGCATAACTGCTAGGGTTCGACCCTGAGTCGGTCGAACCGCGCCCATCGTTAGAGGAATCCAGTCGATCTGGGTTTTCATTAAGCCAGACACGTTGCCATGAAGTTCGGGGCTTGACCACACCTGCCCTTCTGACCAGAGAGACAACTCTCGTAGCTCTTGAACTTTCGGATGAGTATCGGGTTCTGCGCCATGTAGCGGCAATCCTCGGGGATCGAAGAACCTTACTTCTGCGCCGAATCCTTGAATGATGCGAGCGGCTTCTTCTGCCAGAAGGCGGCTGTAGGAATGCTCTCTTAGCGAGCCGTAGAGAAATAAAATCCGAGGGGGATGATCGAAGCTCATATTGAAGAAATTGAAGAAAGGTTCTTTAGGAAAAAAATTTGAGCTTCTCTTAGCTCAACGGCTGGATTTGCGGCTTGAATAGCTGCCATCGCGCTGTCGTAGTCGGCCCCTTGTTGTTGCCCGTGCGACGTAGCCCGTTAGAACAGTGGACGGCAACAGCATTGCCGCAATCGTTCTGGGAATCCACAAAGGTTTTTAACTGCTGTAGCTGAGATAAACTCGGCGCAGTGCCGCCAGCAATCGGTATCCAAAGATGAGGGTACTTGTAGCGTTTATAGAGTTCTAAATTAGCGTCGTCGCTTAGTACAGAGACAATGGCTCCAACCTGGAGCGATCGCAAAACGGGCAAATCTTTTTCTGTGGGTTTGCGAACGCCTGCGAGACAGTTGGGCATTGCCCACCACAGGCTTTCTGAAATAGGCGGTAATGATAGTTGTTTTGGCATGGTGCTTGCTACCTGAGAGGATGAACACAACGCGGATCGGGTAAAGTTGCTTTCTCAGGCTCGCGAGGGAACCAGGAAGCCGTTTTCTTACAGAGTTCTACAAGCATTAGCATGACGGGGACTTCGATCAGCACGCCGACGACGGTTGCTAGCGCCGCGCCAGAGTTGAGGCCAAATAGCATGACGGCGGTGGCGATCGCCACCTCAAAATGATTACTTGCCCCAATCAAAGCTGCTGGAGCCGAATCTTCATAGGTCATGCCCAGCTTTTGCGCCGCAACATAAGTGATTAGAAAAATAAAGTTTGTCTGGATGAACAGCGGCACCGCAATCAACAGAATGTGCAGCGGGTTGCTGACAATCAGCTCACCTTTAAAGGCAAACAACAGAACCAGCGTCAGGAGCAATGCGAAAACAGCGACCGGACTGAGATACTTCAAGAACACAGTCTCGAACTAAGCCCTGCCCTTATTTCTCATAATCCAGGTGCGAGATGTCGCCCCTGCTAGTAGTCGCCCCTGCTAGTAGCGGTAAGCCCACATAAATCAGCACAGAGAGCACGATAGTTTCCCAAGGTACAATCAAATTATTCGAGGCCAGTAACCATCCTCCCAGCGGTGCATAGAGAAAGAGCATCGCCAAAGAATTAACCGCTACCATCACCAGCGTATGTCCCTGGTTGCTGTAAGACAAATAGCCCCACATCAGCACCATCGCGGTACAGGGCGCAATGCCTAGCAAAATAGTGCCTGCAATGTAGGAATCAGCGAGGGACACCTCAACACCTCTAATTATCTCAGAGCCAACAATGAGCGGGCGGAATAGCCAACCTAAGAAAAACTGGGTAAAGGCCACCATCGTAAAAGGCTTAATCAGCCAGTTAACGGCCAGCGTCAGCAGAACAGGCTTCGGTGTCTTTGCGGCTTGCTTTGCCTGGGAAAAATCGATCTTCACCATGATGGGATACATCATGAAAAATAAACAGATGGCAATAGGGATTGATACCTGATAGACACTCATGGCATCCAGGGTTTCTGCTATACCCGGAAAGGTACGCCCTAGCACAATGCCAGTCAGGATGCATAAAACAACCCATAGCGTTAAGTAGCGCTCAAAGAGATTTAGCTTTCCGCCTGCTTGAACGGGTTTGCTAGACGAGCGGGTAGAGTGATGAGTCATGGTTGAGGGCTTCCCTTTTCTAGTTTTTTCTGTATGCTTAAACGGCTGCGATCGCGGTTTTTGGATCGGGTAGTTTCAACGTCACTAACGTCGCCAGCAACACAAAGCAGGTCGATACCCATAGACAGCCCACCAGCCCATAAAACTGAAAGACGAGGCCAGAGAGCACCGTGCCCGCCAGTCGTCCGCCTGCGTTTGCCATGTAGTAAAAGCCCACGTTCAGCGCTACTTTGTCATCGTCGGTGTAGGCCAGCACTAAGTAGGAATGTACGGCTGAGTTACAAGCAAATACAATGCCAAAAACCATCAGGCCGATGATGATAGTTTGTCCAGCAGGTCGGCCTAATTGGAGCGCAAGGGCGATCGCCCCCGGAATCGCCACCAAAAACCCTGTCCAAAACCGGATAGTGCTTGCTTGTGGTGGTTTTCCTGAGCCAAATCGTCGTAACAGATTGGGCGCGATCGCCTGCACCAAACCATAGCCAATCACCCAAATTGCCAGAAAGCCACCCACCTGCTCAAAAGACCAGTTCAAGCTGCCGTATAGAAAGACGGGTAGGCCCACTACAAACCAAACATCTCTGGCACCAAATAGAAAAAATCGGGCGGCAGAGAGAATATTGATCTCTGGGCTTTTGGAAAAGAGCTGGCGAAACTTCACCTTCGACTTGAGCTTCCCCATGCCCGAGGGCAACCATCGACTTGACAACAAGACAATAGATAGTCCTGCTGCCATGATTACTAGCGCACTCACATAGCCGAACACCGACAGCAGCAGCCCGCCTAAGAAGAAGCCAACGCCCTTGAGCGCATTTTTAGAGCCGGTCAGAATCGCTACCCATTTGAACAAGGTGGACTGAGCCTCTTTGGGAATCACCAAGCGAATGGCGCTCTTAGAACTCATTTTGGTGAGGTCTTTGGCAATGCCTGAGATAGCCTGCGCGAACATAACGTAAGGAACGGCAAGGGCGATTGACCAAGATTCATTTACAGGCGTTAACAGCAGCAGCGCCACAATTTGCATCGCAATCCCGCCGTACAGCGTCAGCTTAACGCCGAATTTAGCGCCAATCCAGCCGCCAAATAAGTTGGTGACAATGCCAAAAATCTCATAGAACAAAAACAGCATTGCGACTTCAAAAGGGCTGTAGCCGAGCGTGTGAAAATACAGCAGCACCAGCATTCGCAGCGCTCCGTCAGTAACCGTAAAGCCCCAGTAGGCTAAGGTAACGAGGGCATAATTGCGAACACCAGCCCGGTCGAAAGTTGGTGAAGAATCCATAGTGCTTGTGATTTCTCAAGTTGAGCTGAATAGATAAACCGATCTGTTAAATGAGCTGTTGTATTAAGCCAGCTTTGTTAAGCCAGTTTTGTTAGGTCAGAGAAAGCGCGACTTTCCGCGCCAGCTCAGCCATGCGGCTAGAATATCCCCACTCGTTGTCGTACCAAGCCAGCACCTTTACCTGCGTGTCATCGACTACCATCGTCGAAAGCGCGTCCACAATCGACGAATGCGGATCGTCCTTGTAGTCAATTGAAACTAGAGGGCGTTCTTCATAGCCCAAAATACCGCTGAGTTCTCCTGACGCCGACGTCTTAAACAGTTGATTAACCGCCTCAACCGTCGTCGGCTCACTCACTTCAAACACGCAGTCTGTTAGAGATGCATTGAGCAGAGGCACTCGCACCGCTAAGCCGTTGAGCTTGCCTTTTAGTTCAGGAAAGATGTCTGCGATCGCCGTCGCCGACCCGGTTGTTGTTGGAATCAAAGAAAGACTGTTTGCTCGCGCTCGGCGCAAGTCCTTATGAGGCGCGTCCACAATCGTTTGAGTATTCGTGATGTTGTGAATGGTGGTGATGACGCCATGCCGAATGCCCAGCCCTTCGTGAATCACTTTGACAACAGGCGCTAGACAGTTGGTCGTGCAAGACGCCGCTGTTAGTAGGTGATGCTCGTCAGGATTGTACAAGCTGTCGTTGACGCCCATTACGACGTTGAGCGCTCCTTGCTTCACGGGCGCGGCGACAATCACCTTTTTTACGCCTCGTTTGAAATAAGAATCTAAAAGTTCTGGCGTCCGAAACTTACCTGAGCATTCCAACACCAAGTCAATACCCAGATCTTCCCACGGGACTTCACCCGGCGTTTTATACTCGCTGAAGCTCAACGGATGCTGGGCAATTAAAAAATTATCCTCGCCCGCTGCTTCCACCTCTAGTTGCCAACGGCCATGCACCGAGTCAAACTTCAACAGATGAGCCGCCGCCGCCGTGCCCCCTTCGATCTCATTGATATGAACAAACTCTAAATCAGGCCAGCCCCAAGCTGCCCGTAAAACCAGCCGACCAATGCGGCCAAACCCGTTAATCGCCACTCGTACCATTTGAGTCCTTATATTTTGATACTTCTAAAATTCTCGATCTGCTTTCACTAACGCTTCAATCATCAGATCGGTAGGTGCCTCTCCACCAAAGACTGTTCCAATCCGCTTGTCAGTAAAATGCTCGAAAGCTACGTTGTAAGCTTCATTGGGTAGTGGCACATAGCCGACGACCTCTGCCAGAAAACGTACGTTGTTCAAGTAATACTCTACAAACGAAAACAGAGCCGGATTCGACTCGCTAGCCTCAGCGTTCACGTAAATAAACAACGGTCGGGTAAGCGGCTGATACTCTCCGCTTTGCACCGTCTCTTCAGAGGGCAGCACGGGGCCAGATCCCGAATCAATCGCAACTGCTTTTAACTGTTTGCGATTTTTATCAAAATAGGCATAGCCAAAAAAGCCTAATGCGTCAGGATCTTGACGTACTGCTCGCACAATCAATTCATCATTGCTCTGAGCGGTATAGTCGCTTCGGCTAGCTTTTGATTCCCCGACAATGGCTTCTGTAAAGTAGTCGTAAGTGCCCGATTCAACATCGGCTCCCTGCAAACTCAAAGGCTGCTCCGGCCAGCTATTACGAACTTGGCTCCACTGCATGACCTCACCTTCTGCCGCTGGCTCCCACATTGTTTTAAGTTCTTCAACCGTTATGCTGTCGGCCCAGTCGTTCTCCTGATTGACAACGACAGTTAAGGCATCAAAAGCAGCCGGAATTTCGATGTACTCAACGCCATTTGCCTTGCAGGTTTCCATCTCAGCCTTTGAAATAGGTCGAGAGGCATTATTAATATCTGTTTCTCCCGCACAAAACTTCTTGAAACCGCCCTCGGTTCCAGAAAATTTGACTGGGACGTCGGGTGCGTCCTCGCCCTTCTCAAATTTCAATTCGCTGATAATCTCATCGGTCAATGGATAGACCGTACTCAATCCATCAATTTTAATTGAACTAACTTCAGCCGAGACTGCTTTAGGCGATCGCGGCTCTGAAACAGGCGTTTTCGTCGTCGAGCAACCGGCCAGCAGCGCCAGAATCATCCAGTACAAAGGCCATTTTCGGACTTGAGTAACCATGACATTTCACCCCCTATAAAACCGACTAACGATTCAGTCAGTTCAAGTATAGTTGAAATGTTGGCTGCGAAAGACGGTATTTTCAGAAATCTGACTTCAATTGAAATTAGTAGATAGTTTCAGTCAGGGCAAGTTCGAGCAGGCCAAATCGGACTAAACCGGCGAAATTCTGCGATGTACTGCTCCAGCACGATGAACTGCTGTAAGTTCAGGCGGTAATAGATCCAGCGTCCTTCTTGCCTACCCTGAATCAGGTCAACCTCGCGCAGTGTTTTAAGATGAAAAGAAAGCTTAGACTGTGTGACTCCAAGTTCTTTGGCAATATCGCAGGCGCAGAGTTCGCGATCGCGCAGCAGCTCAATAATCTGAACGCGATAGCCATCAGAAAAGGCTTGGAACAGCGGTAAAATAGCAGGTTGGGTAGCAGTCTTCATATTTATCCACTAAGTCTACTTGAAATGATAACGCCTTCCACCGCATCTCAACATAGCCTTATGGTAAGCAAGTAGATAGTTTCAAGTTGCTCGAAAAAATGGCTCTACTTCAATCACTGCTTTACTTTGTTATCGCAGGGCTCTGTGAAATTGGCGGTGGCTACTTAGTTTGGCTATGGCTGCGCGAAGGTCGAGGGTTTCCAGTTGCGATCTTGGGCTGGCTTTTACTCATTCTCTATGGTGTTATTCCTACGCTACAGCCTACTCACTTCAGCCGAACTTATGCAGCTTATGGTGGCGTCTTTATTGTTCTATCGTTACTTTGGGGTTGGCGTATCGATGGCGTACGTCCCGATGTCTACGACTGGCTGGGCTGTCTGCTGGCGACTTCAGGCGTGCTGGTGATGATGTATGCCCTACGAGGATAGCCACTTCAACGCGAGTAGCGAATCATGTTATGGCTTGGGTAAAGCTTGACTATTTTTAAGCAATCTCATCCCGTTCAAAGTGACTAATAAGGTAGAGCCTTCGTGCCCCAACACTCCCGCAGGAAGCGTCAAATCGCCGAAGAAATTGGCCACGATTAAAACAGAAACTGAGGTCAGCGCGATCGCGATATTTTGCTTAATAATTCGCTGCGACTTTACCCCAATTTGAATGGCTTGTTCTAACTTTTCCAGCCGGTCGGCCATGAGTACAACATCGGCAGTTTCTAAGGCAATATCTGAGCCAGTCGCGCCCATGGCAATGCCTACTGATGCTTGAGCTAGTGCGGGTGCGTCGTTGATGCCATCCCCCACCATCGCCACGGTTTGGTACTGCTGCTGTAGTTTATGAATGACCTCTACTTTGTCTTCGGGCAATAAGTCCGAATAGACCCGATCGATCCCTGCCGCCTGTCCGATAGTTTGAGCGGTGGCCGCGTTATCACCTGTCAGCATCACCGTAGTTTTGATACCCAGTCGCTTTAGAACACCCACTAAGCGAGAGGATTCAGGGCGAATCTGGTCTGCTACGGCTAACAAACCCATAACTCGGTTCTGTTGGTTAACCCAAATGACGGTCTTACCTTCAGCTTCTATCCGGCTACTGGTCTGCGTGAGATTGTCTGCTGCCGAACTATCCAGATCTGCTTCAACGAAAGAGCGTTTACCAATCTTGATTGTCTTTTTCTCAGATATGCCAGTGATGCCCAAGCCAGCTTTAGCCTGAACATTCGTCATAGACAGCAGCGGTAGAGACTGCTGCTGCGCTGCGCTGACGATTGCTTGAGCGATGGGATGTTCGGAGTAGGCTTCTAGCGAAGCGGCGGTCTGTAGAATTTGCTCAGGCGAGGTGCCGTCAGCCGGAATAATGTCGCAGACTTGTAGTTTGCCAGTCGTGAGCGTGCCGGTTTTGTCGAAGGCGATCGCCCTGACCTTTCCAATCATCTCTAATTGAGCACCATCTTTGAATAGAATCCCCTGCCGTGCTCCCTGAGCAATACCAGAGAGTAGCGCAGGCATAATCGCCGCCATCAAAGCGCAGGGAGAGGCCACGACTAAAAACACCAGCGCCCGATAAATGGTTGTTTCCCAGCCCCAGTTCAACAACAATGGCGGCAGAATAACTAGCAGCAGTGCCGATATGACCACGACTTTGGCATAGCTCCGCTCGAAGCGTTCTAGAAACTGCTGAGAAGGCGGCTGCGTTGTCTTTGCTGTTTCTACGAGCCGAATCACCCGCTGAATCAGGTTGCTTTCGGGCGGCTTGTGCAGTTCTAGAACGAGCGCACCACTCCCATTGATGGTGCCTGCAAACACCTCGTCGTCTAGCGTTTTTTCTACCGGAATAGATTCTCCCGTAATCGGTGCTTGGTTAATGGCGCTGTCCCCTTCTTTAAGAATACCATCGGCGGGAATAAGCTCGCCGGGTTTGACGAGAATACGATCGCCCACCCTAAGCTGTTGCACCGCGACGCTTTCCTCTTGCCCCGACTGCAACCGTCTAGCCGTATCTGAAGTTAGCTGCATCAGGCCGCGAATATTACGCTCTGTTCGATGCATCGCAATCCCTTCTAACGCGCCGCTAATCGCAAAAATCAAGATCAGTACCGCGCCATCCACTAGCAGATAGTACTCTTGCTGCCATAGCCCTAAAGTCGCTGCGCCCAATGCCGCCACGATCATTAACAGGTCAACATCTAGTTCGCGATCGCACCAGAGAGTCGTCAAGCCTTCGCGGGTGCTTTCATATCCACCGATAACGTAGGCCGCTATCAAAATCCAAACGCCGCCACCTAACCAGTTGCCATTCAAGGCCAGCCAGCCGGAAAGCGTGAGTACTGCGCAGAGCAGCGCGGCGATCGCTTCTGGATAATCTCGAATCCACCCTTGTAGCCGCTTTCGCCCAGGCGTTGAAACTAAGCTAGTCATTCTTATTCACCCTTGGTTCTTCGTTATCAGGCGTATGATAAACATTGACATTAGTGTCAATGTCAAGGGATTAGGAGACGAGTAGCAGGGTTTTGGATGATCACCATTAAAGAACTCACTCAAACGGTTGGCTGTGGCGTCACGCCGCGCATGGTACGGCACTATCATCAGATTGGACTGTTGCCGCAGCCTGCGCGATCCGGCAGTAACTACCGCCTGTATAGCAAAGCAGATGTGCAGTCGCTTCAGCGAATTATGGCACTTAAGCAACAGGGCTTTCAGCTCTCTCATATCAAGCAACTGCTGGCGGCTGTCCCGGAAGTCGCGCAGTCAGATCGGTTAACTGAACAGCTCCAGCAACAGTATCAAGTTGTTCTACAACAACTTGTTAAGCTACGGCAAACTGCAAGTGCGTTAGAAGGGATTATTGGACGCGATCGCACCTGCCAGTCCACCTCAGCAAAATCCCTAGCCCATCTTCAATGGCTAAACGCTGAAACTCAGACGGTACAGTCCTTAGCCGAAAGTCTTTGGCAACAGTTAGACGCCACAACATTCCATCACCCCGAGAACTTTCAAGAAGCGCTCGGACGATTACTCCCCGATCTCTCGCAGCGGCCTGAGATCGAAGTAGACGTACTTTCTCATTTAGTTCTAGCCTGTGGCGACGTGAGCCTAGCTGCCTTTGTCCGATTTAGTACCGACGCCATCAAAGCCGCCCGAGAGAATCTATTGAAGGGCTGTACTGTCGTGAGTGATGTGAGTGCGATCGCCACCGCGTTAGATGACACTCGCCTGACCCATCTGAGCTGTCAAAAAGTAACCCTACTGGACGATCCTCATATAGATACGGTCGCTGATGCCGAACGAACACTCTGGCAAAACGACAAAAGGCAGAACGGTAGCTGGCATCAGCGGCTCAGCGATTTGGCTGACGGTAATATCTGGGTAATTGGCTATTCTCCATCTGTACTAATGAAACTATGTGAGATAATTGAAAATCATGGTTATCAACCCGCTTTAGTGATTGGTTTACCAATTGGCTTTAGTCACGCCCCGGCAGCAAAACGGCGGCTAACGCAGCTAAAAATTCCCTATTTAACAATAGAAGGCGCGTCAGGTGGTGGCCTTTTAGCCGCAGTTGCGCTCAATCGACTAGCCGCCTCTCTCATCGAGAAGCCTGACTGTCACTGCTATCTTCAGAAGCGTCAGGAAGCGGCGCTATGAGTGCTCAGCAAACGCAACCGTCTCGCCGGACTCAGTGAACGAAAAGACAGTATAGGGTTCTGTGTAGTCGCCGGATTCCATTCCCGGAGAGCCGACAGGCATTCCCGGCACCGCAATCCCAGCTATGTCTGGTTTTTCAGTCAACAATCGCTGCACATCTTCAGCCGGAATGTGGCCTTCTACAACGTAATCTCCAACAACCGTAGTATGGCAAGACGTTAAGCTTTGAGGAACGCCGTAGGTCTGCTTAACGGCGCTCATATCTTCAGTCACTTCGTCCTTCACCTGGAAGCCAGCCGCCTCTGCATGTTCTATCCATTTGCCACAGCAGCCGCAAGTAGGACTCCGAAATACAGTGATTTCACTAACTAGAGTCGTTCCAACACCAACAGCTTTTTTCGATGATGAGGCTGTTGATGTTTCTGAACCCACGGTGGCTGCGCAGCCCGCAAGGACTAGACTAGTAGCTGCTATACCGAGAGCGAAAACCTTGGGCTTAGAAAAATGACGACGCATGGATACCTCTAAAGAGTGAAAAATAAATGTAAAAACAGGTGGGAATTAGTGCTGGAAAAAACGCTTATCGCAGACTGTAGCATAGCTTTCTTCATAACTGCTCTGCCGACTCACTTAAGCCAGTAGGAGAGACTGTCATAAGCTGTCAAAAAGTAATGGGAGTACTGCGATCGCCAGTCGAGGCAGTCTTAACCAAGTCTGTAAATCGATCCATTCCTTTCATCATCAGCATCACACCGAATAACAGCATGATTGTCTTCGTGCGAGAGAAGATATTGCCCGTTCGATGCAAGAGGATCAGACCGACATATACGGAAGTCATCATCATTTTCAATCCGGCACAGTAGGGGGCAACTTCTACAAGGCGATCGTTAACCAATTTGCATAAGTCAAAAGATCTCTCATTTGATCAGCTTGGCAGACGATTATGAAATGGGAATGAAATAAGTATTAACCCTATAGCTCAATAGAAGGTTTAAGCTGAGGTCAGATAGATATATTGAGAGGACATCGAAATATGGTTGCTGTGGCCCGCATTAAAATTGGCGAAGTTTCTAAGCAAACGGATGTCGCTGTGAGTGCATTGCGCTACTACGAAGATCTGGGTTTGCTCAAGTCTAAACGGGGTGATAATGGCTACCGTTATTATTTGCCAGAAGCTATCAGGCAGGTGCAATTTATTAAGAAAGCTCAGTCTTTGGGCTTCTCTTTAGATGACATTAGCGAAGTACTAAACGTCCATCAGCAAGGTGATGTTCCCTGCGAATTAGTACAGTCGATTTTGCAAGAGAAAATTGAGAAGCTTGAAGCGCAAATTTGAGAGATGACCGTGTTTAAAGATGGGCTGGAACAGTATCGAGATAGCTGGGCAGCTTCCAAACCTCATCCTAAACCTAGCGATATCTGCCCGCTCATTGAGACATTACCTTTAGGCGCATAGACTCTATGTGCCTAAAGCTCCATTTCACAGTGGTTTCATATTTGCGTGGTACTTTTCGTATTCACTTACGCTTATGTTGGGTAATTTCAGGAGTATTTGAAACTCTTTTTTGGATACTCCTTGACCTTAAAGCCAGCTATAGAGTTTATGGTGAGTCTAACCGGTTGGATATAGAAGACAAAGAGAGTTTCATGCGTATACTTCTAGCAGAAGATGAGCCTGATTTGGGCAAAGCGGTTAAGCGCGTGCTGAATCAGGAAGGCTATGTTGTGGACTGGGCGCAGTCAGGAAATGAAGCGCTTGGGTTTTTAGAACAGGATGCTTCTATTTATGAAGTGGGCGTATTTGACTGGATGCTGCCAGAAATAACCGGCATTGAGCTATGCCAGTGGCTGCGGCGACGATCCATCGCGCTACCTGTGCTAATGCTGACGGCGAAGGACAAAATTGAAGACCGCATTACGGGGCTTGATGCGGGCGCGGATGACTATCTGGTAAAGCCGTTTAGTCTGGCTGAGCTGCTGGCGCGGCTGCGAGCATTAAGGCGGCGATCGCCTGAGTTCAAATCGGCCCAGCTTCAAATTGGTGCGCTGTTGTTGGATTATGACCGACGAATCGTTGTGCTTCATCCCGGCGAAGCCTTGGAAGAACTTATTGAGCTGACTCAAAAAGAGTTTTTGCTGCTGCGATACTTAATGGAGCATCCTAGCCAGATTGTGACCCGCGATCAGGTACTTAATCAGTTATGGGAAGTGGGCGCAGAACCCAGCAGCAATGTTGTGGCTGCGCAGATGCGATTGCTACGACGTAAACTAGGAGAATATGGCTACCTAATCGAAACCGTTTATGGCATGGGATATCGTTTCAACCGTCCTGGGTAACGCCCCCATGAGGTCTTCTGAAAAATTGTCGGGTGGCCCATCTAGTGGGGCGCAATATCAGCTATTTCGACGCTCTCGTTTGCGCCTAGCCATTTGGTATGCCGGGGTAATGGGAACGATTTTGACCCTGTTGGGACTGGGCGTTTATCAGGCGATCGCCCATGCCCACGAAGTCACTATCGACCGCGAAATAAAGTCAGTTGCCGATGCCGTTCATGATGCTATTGAAGCCACCGTATCTAATCCGGGGCAGCTCAGTCGAGTTCCGCCGCAGCTCCTTCCCGACCTCTGCCTATCGGCTGAAACTTGCTTAGAGCCACAGAACGGGCCACCCCATCGTTTGCAGCGAACCTATCAATACGACTATTACATTCGGATTGTAGATCCTGCTAGTAGACTGCTAGCGACGGGTGGAATTCGACCAGAAGGGTTACCTGTCACAGCGCCTTCCCCACCCTGGCAAGCCTTACAAGATAAAAAAGGCCAGGATTATCATCAGGTAGCATTAGCCCTAGAAAACGATAGTCAAGAAGTCTGGGCCTACTTAATGGTGGGTCGCTCCTTTCAGGACTTCGATCAGTATTTATCCTCAGTGCGTTGGAGTCTCCTATTAGGGCTGTTGCTCTCATTAGCGCTGGTGACAGTGGCTAGCTGGTGGCTGTCGGCGCTGGCGATGCGTCCTATCTACCAGTCGTATTATCAAATTCAACAGTTTACCGCTGACGCCGCCCACGAGCTGAGAACGCCCCTAGCGGCTATTCGAGCAACGGCAGAGTCGGTGCTGCGGTTGCCACATATCTCTGATAAAGAGGCTCAAGAAACGCTAACGGTCGTTAACCGTCAAAGTCAAAGGCTTACTACGCTAGTAAGCGATCTACTTTTACTCTCTCGGCTAGATAGCAAACAGCGGCCCTTAGTAAAAAGTGCCTGCTGTTTGCAAGATTTGATTAGCGACATTGTTGAAGAGATGGCGGCTTTTGCCATTGCCGAAGAGATTGCGCTGGCAATTGATTTTCAGTCTCCAACGCCCGTAGTTGTGTTTGGCGATGAGGAACAGCTTTATCGACTTGTGTTGAACCTAGTAAATAACGCCATCATCTACACCCCAGCAGGTGGTCAAGTGACGCTAACGCTCAAGCGCAAACAACAGCAGGCGTTGATTTTAGTTAGCGACAATGGAATAGGCATTTCATCTGAGCAACAGGCTAAGATCTTTGACCGCTTTTATCGAGTAGATGCGGCGAGAGTGGGACAGGCGGGCAATTCTGGATTGGGTTTAGCGATCGCCGCTGCCATAGCTAAAGCGCATGATGGCACTCTTGCTGTTAATAGCCAAATGAGTACAGGTAGTACGTTCACTCTCTCATTACCCTTATCAACAGATTAATCTTTGTTTATAAATGCCTTAGGCGTGACGATGACTATATCTCGAAAAGGATGAAGCAAGAGTAGATCGCGATCGCCACTGATAATAGCTGTAGCATTACCACTCACAGCTAGTTCGAGAAATTTATTATCCTTTGGGTCGCGGCAGTCAGTTACTACCGTTTCAACTTCAACAATTGTTGTATCCTGAATAAGCTGGGCTACAAATCTCAATCGCTCCTCTGTCTGAAATATAGCGCTCAAACTTTGGACGACGTAACACATCATCTAGTTCGGCGAGTGTAGAATCAGACGCTAAAACAATTCCTCTAGTAAAAGCCAAATCGAATGCCTGCCGAGGAATGGGTTTTGGCGATAAGACGGCGCTGACCACGACGTTAGTATCTACTACGAAGCGCTCATTACTCGTCACGAAGCAGAGTCTCTAGTATTTGAGGCGTCAGTCCCCTAGCTTCTGCTTGTTCTCCAATATTATCCAATATTTGCTGCAACGAAACATCAGGTTGTGTAAATAGCTCCCGTACCCGCAAGCGCAGTAGGATCTGTATCTTCTTTTGCTCTACTGCTGATGCTTGGTTGTAGGCGATTGCCGTAGCCTCGTCAACAGGGATAGGAATTATGGCGTTTGTCATCTTTGGTATCTCCAGCGACGTGAGCTAATAGCTACCGCTATTGTACCAACGAATAATTGGTAGTGCGATCGCTGAACTGTGACGTTAATTCCGGCGAAAGAAGCTGCGCTACAATAGGGCCAACCCGGTGGAAGAATGGAAATGTGTCATGATAATCGCCAAATCACCACAGTTCAAGAGCTTTGAAGAATATCTAGCCGCTGACCCCTCCGATTTGCCAGAAGGCCGCTATGAGTATTGGCATGGAGAGCTAGTTCCAGTTATGTCAGAGTCAGGTTTTAGTGCGCTGTTAGCTAATTGCTTATTCCTAGCGTTGGCGAATGCAGGGGTGCCGATTGCTGTTTTGCGTCCTCATTCCTGCGAAGTGGAGGTACCGGGGTCGCCGCGTACCCGATTTCCTGACCTGACGGTTTTGGCTGAGGAGCATGTTGCGCTGATTGAGCGGCGAGAGCGGGTCACCCGCGATATGCCACCTCCTCGTTTGTTAGTGGAAGTGGTTTCTCCTGGAGATGAAAATAGTCAGAATTATCAGCGAGATTACGTTCAGAAGCCCAGTCAGTACGCTGCTATTCTAGTTCCAGAATATTGGCTGATTGACCCCGATCGGGCAGTGGTTCTAGTCGGTCTACTCGCCGATGGAGAATATCAGTTCCAAGCCTTTATTGGGAATCAACAAATTGTATCGCCTACATTTCCGACAGTAAGTCTCACTGCTAAGCAGGTTCTAAACGCATTGTAGTGACCCCCAAAATTAGGACAGCGCTGAGAGAGTATAAGCTGAAGTCCATATGGGGAAAGGAACATGGCAAACAAGCAAAGAAATTACAGCAGCGAGTTTAAGGTCAAAGTCGTGCTAGAGGCGGGTCAGTGGCCAGCGCAGCATCAGCGCAGCCAGTCGCGCCCACAAAGTACATTCATCGGTGATCAACCGCTGGCGCAATGAATTTCTCAAACAAGCCCATCTAGCGTTTGGTGGTACAGGGGTGGGCGAGGACTCAGAAGAAAAGATAGGGGAGCTAGAGAGGATGATAGGCCGATTAACAATGGAGCTAGCGATCGCAAAAAAGGCTTCAGCGCTGTGGAGCCTGAACGGAAGCGAATGATCATAGAACAGATGAAAGCCGAGTATCCGGTACAAGTCCTTTGTGACGTGATTGGCTACAGTCGCAGCCGCTACTACAATCAGTCAAGAACAGAAAAAGAGGCCGAAGAGGAGGCATTGAAGATAGCGATTAATAATGTAGCAGGGCGGTATCCCACCTATGGCTACAGACGGATTACGAAGCAAATGCAACGAGAGGGCTGGAATGTCAACCACAAGTGTATAACCCGCCTGATGCGCGAGCTAGGGCTATTGGCAAAAAGAAAAGATTAGGAAAAAACGTGCAACAAACAGCGGTGAGACCCCGCGTCGCTTTGCGGCGCTAGGGAATGCTCACCAAGACAGTGTTCATGGCTACAGGCGATATCTCAACTTAGTCAAAGAGCTGGTCGTAGAACGGCCAGAGCAAGTGTGGGTAGGCGACATCACGTACATTCGGCTAAGAGAAGAGTTTGTTTATTTAGCCGTGCTAATGGACGTGTTCACGCGCAGTATACGAGGCTGGCATTTGGACAGAACAGTGGAAAAAAGCTTGACAATAACAGCGCTGGAGAAGGGGCTAAAACAGTATGTTCCAGAGATCCATCATTCTGACCAGGGGGGTGCAATATGCAGCGAATGATTATGTCCGATTGTTGGAGGAGAACAAGGTAGCGATTAGCATGGCTGGAGTAGGCAAAGCCTATGAGAATGGGTTTGCTGAGCGTCTGATGAGAACGATAAAAGAAGAAGAGATTGACTTATCGGAGTATCGCAACTTTAATGAAGTGTATGAGAGGATAGAAGAGTTTTTAGAAGAGGTGTATATGAAGTAAAGGATTCATTCTTCTCTAAGCTATTTGACACCCAGTGAATTTGAAGAAAAGTGGAGGACGGAGCAGTAATCGTCTAAAGGTGATACGGATAAGTCCAGACTTTC
>JBHYED010000022.1:0-76924 GCA_051860365.1 Phormidesmis sp. | reverse complement strand
ACCCGTTCTTTGAATTTGTTAGGGCTACGATATACGGCTCTGGGCTTTGCTGCAGGGCCTTTTGTGTGGCGTGCTTATCGATACCACTGGCCGGTTGCCTTTTCATTTCGGCTTAAGTTGCTACCCCGATTGACCTAGGAGAGTTTGACTGAATCTGTTTAATCAGATCCGCTATTTTTTGATCGGGAAGCGGCCATTCACCCTGTTCTCGAATATCTTCTTCTGTGACTTCGACGACCAGTATGCGCGGATCTGGCCCGCGATCGCCCTTCAGTCGCGTCATCCGATCAAGTACTATAAGCTCTAGCGACTGCAAGCCGCCCACCTGTCTAAGCGCTATTAGCAGCCCTGTAATCAGGATGCTCACTAACCAATAAGGCTCATTTTTTAGCTTTTTATAAAGACTGGCAATTACGGGCAAGATCCCTCCCGACAAAGATTCTGACGGACGTATTTTATACCCAAAGAATGCCCATCAAATCGTTGTTTTCACCAGTAGAGCCAGCGGGTAGAAGCAGATGGTTCTGACCCGCTTTTAGGTACTTTAGTTTTGAGAAGATGCTGCACTGTGCGCGAGCTGAGAAGCAGGTGTTGGGCTCTGGCCAAAAGATAATGTAATAACTTGTGGCAAATCAATCGTAAGTGCATCGTACCAAAGTGCAGATTCTTCGTATACAAACAGCTACTCTAGCGCTCCAGCTTGGTCATACAGGCTATAGTCAAGGTTTTTGTTGGGACTGATAGCGGGAAAGTGAAAACCAAGGCATTGGATGGCCAGAGTGTGTAAAGGCTTGATGAAAAGCAGCTATTTGCATATATTCATTGACTGAGGTGGCGATCGCTGGTGACAATAGAAGGGTAGTTAATTGTGCAAGCAGCTATGGCCAGTATTCAGCCTACCAAAGTACCTAATATGGAGCGCCCTAAAAAGGGGTTCAATCAGTATGCGGAAAAGCTGAACGGCAGAGCGGCCATGATTGGCATCGTCGGCTTAGCTTTGCTTGAACTACTGACGGGCAAAGGTCTGATGACGCTGCTCGGACTGGCTTAAGCTTTAAACCAAGGCGTCTACTTGCCGATATAGAGGCTCTATTTCAGTGGAGTTGTCTAAGACATAGTCGGCTAGCTGGCATTTATCGTTCAATCTCATTTGTGCGTCTATTCGCAGTTGCGCGTCGCTAGCCGAAAGCCTAGAGCGGTTCATGAGCCGCTGCTTTTGCTGAGAAGGCTGGCAGGCAACCACCCAAATTTCAGTGACGAGATGGGTGAGCTTCGCCTCAAATAGTAATGGGATAGCGTATACCAGGGTTTGCGATCGCTCAAATGATGCCGCTGTTGTTTTGAACTGGCTCCGAACAAAGGGATGAATCTGCTGTTCTATCCACTTTTTTTCATCGGCGTTGTTAAAGATAATGTTGCTTAGCTGAGTGCGGTTGAGGGTGCCATCGGCTAAAAGCATATTGGAGCCGTAGCGATGGGCGATCGCATCTAAGATTTCGCTCCCCTTGGCGACCGCCTGCCGCGCGTAAATATCAGCATCCAGCACAGGCAGCCGGTGGCGCTGCGACAGGTAGGCAGACACCGTACTTTTGCCCGTGGCAATACCACCTGTCAGACCGATAATCTTGCGCTGCGGAGGGGCTATTTCGCCCATTGTTCTAGGCCCTCAGTCAGGCCTGCTAGCGTATATTCTGTAGCCTCGAAGGTCACTTTGCCCAGTAAAGTCTGACATTCTTTTGACGTTTGGGGGCCGATGGAGGCGATCGCAACATCGTCTAATAAAGCCAGCCAGTTCTCACCAAACGTTTTTTGCATAAGCTGGGCAAAATGGCGCACTGTCTTAGAGCTTGCAAAGGTAATTGCATCCACAGCTTTGTTTTCAATCGCCAGCTTTGCGCCCAGCGGAATGGACTTTGGGCAAGCCGACTCATAAGCCGCCACTTCAACGACCAGCGCGCCGCCATCTGTCATCTCTTTAACCAAGACATCTCGCCCGCCTTTTTCGACCCGAGGAAACAACAGCTTTAGTCCAGAAGGGTTTTCTGGAAAGTGTTCAATTAAAGAATCTGCAACAAACTGAGGCGGGATAAAATCTGCAACTAAGCCGCGCCGAGAGAGAAATGCATTTGTCTTTGTGCCAACAACTGCAATTTTGAGTGAGGCTAGAGCGCGAAAGTCTTTTCCTTGTTGAAGCAGTCGGTCTAAAAAGAAGTCAACGCCGTTAGCAGAGGTCAAAATGAGCCAGTTGAAGGATGAAAGCGAAGCGATCGCGTCATCAACCGGCTGCCAGGTTTGCGGCTCGCGAATCTCCAGCGCCGGAAAATCAATCACGCTTGCCTCTTTATCTGTCAGCATTTGGCTAAATTGCCCTGACTGACTCGCCGCACGGGTAACCAGAATTGTTTTGCCCGTAAGCGGCTGTGATGGCCTAGAAGGCACAGAAGGCCCAGCTAAATAGTCGCGCAGGCCCACAACTTCACCGATGATGACCACACAGGGAGATAGCTTTTCACTACCGACTATTTGCGAAATGCTGAGCAACGTGCCTTGCCAGATTTGCTGCTGAGGCTGACTGGCCCAGCGAACAATGGCCACTGGGGTTTCTGGGCGTTTGCCGTGGGCGACTAGGCGATCGCAAATATCTCGCAGCCGGCTGCCACCCATGAGAAAAACGGTGGTTTCAAGACGGGCGATCGCCTTCCACTCCAACGCGTCCAAATCATGCGCCGTAAAAACGCTAAACCCTCGGCTCAGCACCGGATCGGTCAGCGGAATGCCTGCCAGCAACGGAGCCACCAGCGCTGAAGAAAGGCCAGGAACCACCTCAAACAGGCAGCCTGCGGCCTTGAGCGCCTGAATTTCCGCCGCCGCTCTTCCAAAAACAAAAGGATCGCCGCTTTTTAGTCGCACTACCTGCTTTCCAGACTGGCAAAGCCGCACCAGTAGCTGATTAATGTCAGCCTGAGGCGTACTGGACTGCCCCCCACGTTTGCCCACATGCCACTGCTCACAGGTCGCCGGAATCTCCTGCAACAGCGAGCTATCCACCAGCGCGTCATAAACCAGCGCATCCGCTTGATTCAGCAGCCGCTGACCGCGCACGGTGAGGTAGCCAATATCTCCAGGCCCCGCGCCTAGCAAATAAACGGTGCCGGTGCTTAATTCAGGCTCAGATAATTTAGACTCAGACATGATTTGCTTACGAACCCACGCCTCTATTTTGGGGTACGACGGGCATCCGTGGTCAAAGCGTCTGCCTTCAATGGGCTCGCATATAAACCAAAGTGGTTGGCCACGGGCCGTAGGTTCATCGGCACTCTCGCTTGAAACGGCGCGTTCAATACAGTTGAAGCGCCCTCATTTTCCATCACCAGCGTAGAAGACCCGCCGCCGTCTAAGTTGAGCGCACTGTCGGCACCTAACTCAATCAAAAACGTACCTAGTTCAGCCAGCGTAACGCCTTCGCTGTAGCGGTTTTGCCTGCCGTCTACAACCACCATCCATAGCCTTGCAGACGGCTGATCAATGGCAACGACCGTTCGCGGCCTGTGGGTGACATCGTTGCCTTGCAGAATGACGAGCCCATCATCATAAAGCTCGCCGTCTTTTACAAACTGAATATCTCCGGCAATGCCTTGCTGAGTTTCAGGCGGGCAGTCTTGCTCGGTAATGCGGATATCTTGATTGCTGATAATGCAGAGGGCGGCCCAGCCTTCTTCGGCTTCGGAGTAGCGATCGCCATTAGAAATGCTCACACCCATCGTACTAGCGCCGTCACCGACTCGGGGGTAGTAGCTCAGGGGCGATCGCACTTCATGTGGAAAGAAATAGCTGCCGTTAATCGCGACCTGCACATTATTACGATCTAAAAAACCAGGTACCGTATCAGCGGTATTTTCTAGCACTTCATGATCAGGGCCACTCTTCGGCTGTGATGGACTCACCAAAAAGCCAATACCCGAGGCAGTCAGGTCGACTTCAACAACGTGAAAAAGAAGAGGGCGGGGGCTGTTCCTTACGTATCGCTCGTAGGTGACACCTTGAAAAATATCTTGAGAGATCGGCTTTCTGGTCGGTCGAATCGCCAGCCGGTAGCCGTAGAGCAAGCCAGCACTAGCCGCAAGTGAACCGAGTCCGACGGCGACGACAAATACAATTTTGGCGGCAGTTTTAATAATCGCTTTGGCAGTCAGCTTTCTCATAGGGGCAAAAAAATAGTTAAAGAAGAATAATTAGCAGCTATGACTCTGGCGGATTAGCGTAGAGACCTCAGCAATTAGCGACAGGTCTTAAGTTAGTAAGCACGCGAACCTGAATTGATGCGTTAGGAACCCACCCGAGACCAGCGGCCTATAGCTACCGCCAATGAGGACAAGCCCACCTAGGCCAGTTGCCGAGGGCTTAAGGACAACTTAGAAGTTAGAGTATAGAAAGCAGTGACTTCATTTATATCTACATTGCTAAAATTGCTAAAGAATGTGTGTGTAGTTACGTATCGTCAGATGAAGAATCTTTTTCGTCAATGATCGGCGACTGACTGATTAGATATAGTAAAGGTGTTCAGGAAAAGTGATGCCTTTCACCTCCAACGCATCGCGACTCATCCAATATTTTGGAGTTAAGGAGACTTGAACGCAGAACCTTTGTTGTTCAGCTTTAATTCATTAAAAGCGGCGAACTCTTTACAGATACAGCCTTTAATCGACGCTTTCTTAAATGAACAAGCTTTGAAAGAAATATCTTTCTCTTAGGCGCTTTAGACATAGCTTGAGCAGATGACAGGTTCATATCTCACTCATAGTTTTTCACAAGGAGTTTGTCTTTTTACGCTGCGGTTTTGCATCGTAAAAGTCTGACGCAACAGTCATTACAGCCTCAGCAAAGCCAAGAGAAAAAGCACGGCCCTACTCTGGGCACTGATGCTACACAAGCTTGGTAAACCAACGATGTTTCAGGAGATTTAGACCAATGACATTTTTCCAAACACTCAATAGCGTTTTTGTTTATTTGGCTGAAGGGGTCTATCGAATTTTTAGCCCTCACGATGATGCGTATCCAGCAACAGGCTTGCAGCCATATAGCGGCGTTCCCTATTCCAAACAATTTGACGTTTGGTAGGTTCTCTATTGATAGGATAGTTGTTCAATAAGGAGAAGGCTGAGCATTCAGATTCGACAACTTTCGATTTTTATCGCCCTGCTAAAAGGCAGACAAAGACTGTTCTTTGCCTGCCTTTCAATTGCGCTTTACTCGAGATTCCTTAGCTAAAAAATTAAGCAGCGTTCGCGACTTCCGCACTTTCTTTAGCTTTCTTTTTCTCCAAAGCCATCTCATCTATTACTAGCGCAGAAAGCGCCGGAATAGAATCATCACCCGTAATCAGACGAGCGCCGCGTTGGCTAGTGAAGTAGTGCCAGCCCCACTGCAACATAACCAGTAGCTTGTTGTCGAATTCAATCAGGTAGTAGATGTGGACAAAAATCCAAATAATCCAGGCGGGGAAGCCGGAGAGATTGGCAAAGCCCAGGCTAGCAACCGCTTCGTTGCGGCCAATCACAGCGAGGCTACCTTGGTCTTTGTATTCGTAGTTGCTGACGAATTTGTTGCTAACGCGCTTTTGAATAGATGCTGCTAGGTACTCGCCTTGCTGCATGGCAGTGGATGCGGTGCCAGGAACGGGGCCGTCATTATTGTGAGCATAGTGAGCTAGGTCGCCTGCAATAAAAATGCTGGGGCAGCCTGGAACGCTCAAATCAGGCTCGACAATAATGCGACCAATGCGGTCTAGCTCTGCGCCCGTTTTTTGGGCGATCGCCTTCCCCATGGGAGAAGCCTTAATGCCCGCAGCCCAAAGCACCGTAAACGCCTGAACTTTCTCTTCGGCATCACCACTTTTGAGCGTAACAATGTCACCTTCAATATTCGTCACCAGCGTTTTAGTTCGCACTTCAACGCCTAGTTTTTCAAGCGACTTTTTCGCGGCGATAGAGAGATCGCCAGGGTAAGGTGGCAGCACTCTATCCATGCCTTCTAGCAAGACAACCTTAGTTTCTTCAGGGTTGATGCTGCGGAAGTCTTCGCGCAGGGTTTCGTAGGCAAGTTCAGCGATCGCACCCGAAAGCTCTACCCCCGTTGGCCCCCCGCCCACAATAAAAAAGGTCAGCAGGGCCTCACGACGGGCCGGATCGGTTTCAGTCTCAGCCGCTTCAAACGCCAGAAAAATGCGACGACGAACTTCTAGCGCATCCTCAATGGTTTTCATGCCGGGTGCGATCGCCGACCACTCATCCTTACCAAAATAATGATGGCTAGACCCCGTAGCCACGATCAAGCTGTCATAGCCAACCATCTCGCCGTTTCTGAGCTGAACCTTTTTATCGTCAGGCTCAATGCCAATCACCTCGCCCATCAGCACCTGCACATTCTTTTGCTTGCTCAAGATGGCACGCAGCGGCGAGGAAATATCGCCCGCAGACAGGCCACCCGTTGCAACCTGGTACAGCAGCGGCTGAAAGAGGTGAAAGTTTCTTTTATCAATTAAAGTAACTTTGACGTTGGCTTTGCCGAGTGCTTTGGCTGCGTACAGTCCGCCAAAGCCGCCACCGACAATGACAACATGATGCAAGGCGGTGTTGTCAAATGTGGTTGTGACGGGCTTCTTTTGGAGAACTGCTGTCATAGTTAGGAACCAATGATGATGTAACTTAACTAAAGTTTATAACTCTAACGCCTAATTTTCCCAGCTTTCAAGCAGACACTTCATCGAAAGTTGTTGGGTGATTGCGGGCGTTAACTTTTTTATCAATGTGCCCACTACTTTGATACCTATTAATGTTTCTTGCTGTGGCAACGATTACATTCGCTGAAATTGAGATAAGGCAAATGTAATATGTAGCGTTTGGTAGCTTATTTATCAGATAGGATGCTGAGAAATTGTAGAGTTTTAGCACAACTGCCGAAGGGTAGCTAGCAGCGTGAGGAGATAACACAGACATGGGGCTTATTGTTCAAAAGTATGGCGGTACTTCCGTCGGCAGCGTAGAGCGCATTCAAGCCGTTGCAGAACGCATTCACAAAACCGCTAAAGCCGGAAATGCTGTGATTGTGGTGGTTTCGGCCATGGGTAAGAGCACCGATAGCCTTGTGCAGCTTGCATCCGAAATTTCGAGCAATCCTAGCCGCCGTGAAATGGATATGCTGCTCTCTACCGGTGAGCAAGTGACAATTGCACTGTTGAGTATGGCACTGCACGAACGAGGCCAAGCGGCCATTTCACTGACGGGCGCGCAGGTTGGCATTGTGACAGAAGCAGAGCACAGCCGCGCTCGCATTTTAGAAATTAAAACAAACCGCTTAGAGCGTCATTTGGAAGAAGGCAAAGTTATTGTTGTCGCGGGCTTTCAGGGCACAAGCCGTAACGATGACCCCAGCGGAGCCTTGGAAACAGTCGGCGAAATTACAACGCTAGGACGCGGCGGATCTGACACCTCAGCCGTAGCACTAGCGGCGGCGATGCAGGCAGAGAGATGCGAAATTTACACCGATGTACCGGGCATTTTGACCTCTGATCCGCGAGTGGTACCTGATGCGCAGCTTATGGATGAGATTACCTGCGATGAGATGCTGGAGCTAGCGAGCTTAGGGGCAAGCGTACTGCATCCTCGGGCCGTGGAAATTGCTCGCAACTACGGCATTCTACTGGTGGTTCGCTCTAGCTGGACAGATCAGCCGGGGACACGGGTGACATCACCCGCGCCGCAGCCTAGAGCTTTGGAGGGCTTGGAGCTGGGCAATCCGGTAGACGCCGTTGAGTTTGATACTGACCAGGCAAAGGTGGCGCTGCTGCGGGTGCCAGACAAGCCGGGTGTAGCAGCGCAGCTATTTGGTGAGCTAGCAGAACAGGCGCTGAATGTGGATTTGATTATTCAGTCAATTCATGAGGGCAATTCTAATGACATTGCCTTTACAGTACACAGCAAATCGTTAGCGCAGGCGACGAGCGTAGCTGAGCATATTGCACCAACGCTGCGATCCGCTTACAGAGGCTCCTTGTCGTCGCACCCTACGTCCACAGACGAAGCCGAAGTTCAAACCTCCGATAAAATTGCCAAAATCAGCATCGCAGGCGCAGGCATGATTGGCCGTCCGGGCGTGGCGGCGGGAATGTTTTCAGCATTGGCCGCTGCGGGCGTGAATATTCAAATGATTTCAACGTCAGAGGTGAAGGTGAGCTGCACGGTGGCAGGAGAGGATTGCGATCGCGCCATTGCCACCCTCTGTCAGCACTTCGACGTCTCTAATTCCCCTGCCAGACTCGATCAGGCCCGCAGCATTCCGAGAGATCTTCACTCCATTCGTGGTGCAGCACTAGATCTTAAGCAGGCTCAGCTTGCCATTCGCTACGTCCCCGATCAGCCAGGGCTCGCCGCTCGTATTTTTCAGATTTTGGCCGATCGAGGCATCAGCGTGGATATGATTATTCAGTCCCAGCGCAGCCGCCCGCACCAGGGGAAGATGACGCGAGATATTGCCTGTACGGTTGGGGAAAATGAGGCAAATTTGGCTAAAGAGGTGTTGCAATCGGCGGCGGCTGAGCTGGGATATGGAGAGGTTTGGGTGAATAAGGCGATCGCAAAAGTCAGCGTGGTTGGCATTGGCATGATCCACCGTCCAGGCATTGCCGCTGCCATGTTCCAATCGCTAGCAGCCGCAGGCATCAATATTCAAATGATTGCCACTTCAGAAATTAAAATTAGCTGTGTGGTTGATCAAGAACAGGGCATAGAGGCGCTGAGAGTTGTACATTCTGCGTTTGACTTAGCAGGGATACAAACCGTTGAGGTACCTGCACGATGAGTCAGGATACTGCCATTTTTTCAGGAAGTGTTGCGCTACTGATTGGCTATTTAGTGTTTTCAGCAAAGACTGAAATGGGCACCAAAATAAACATTCGATGGCCCTGGCAAAAATAAGCAAGAAGCCAGAAGCAAAGGCCTCTTGCTTTTCATTATCTAGCCTGATAATCTAACCTACTGAACCGAACGGCGTCGGGTCGCACCTAGCCCTGCAGCCAGTAGACCTACGCTAATTAAAGACATTGACATGGGCTCAGGCACAGCTTGAGCCGTCGCTTTCTTAAACGTACCGGCTGCGACGGGTGCCGTCAGACGAAAGACCTGGCCGTCGCCAACTGCAACGCCCAAGGGAGCACCGCTACCGGCAGCGGTAACCGCAGCATCAATTGGATCGGAAATCTCGGCAGGAACTGTCAAACCGTGGATAACAATCTCTCTAAAGTCGAGCGGGTTCAGGTTGTTGTACTGGCGAGCCTGGTCTACATCAGACAGATCAAAGTTATAAGTCGTATCTAAGACAAACTCAGTGCCACTAGGAAACAAATTAGCAGGATTGATTTCACCCGCGCCCGCCCTTTGTAAGAACTGTGTGAGCGGTGGCAAACCTGACGGTGGAGCAGGCTGCTGCTCAGAGGAAAGGTTCAAACTAACTGGGCCATAGGCTGGACGACCTTCAATAAAGTTGAGGAAGCCATCGCCATCCACGTCATCCATAGCCACAGTTGGAAGCCTTGAGGGAACGGGTGTGCCGCCAGCTCCCTCAAAGAAGGGGCCGTTGCCCTGGTTAAATAGAGGCAGAGCAGCGTTACCTAAAAACTGTCCATGAATATGGGCAACGTGAACACCGCCGATCTCAGTGAGATCTTGCAGGCCTGTAACATTAACTTTGACCTGAAGGCTGGCTGTGTTGTCGATACTATCGAGCGTTTCGATGATGGTGGCAAAACCTGAGGCTCGAGAGCCAAAGGCACTGTTGAGTGTGCCAATTTCGCTGGTGTAGGTGCTGGTAGAGAGATGCGCAGCCATCGCCGACAGCGGGAGGGCTGCCGTTGCGGCAACAGCTGCAAGCGTGGAAAATAGCAGCGCCTTTAAAGCGCCCACTTTTTTAGGCGTCGCGCTTAGCGCAGATGAAGACGATATTTTTACGGTATTCATTAAGCTTCGTTAGTTAATAGCAAACAGTCATTAGGTGGATACAGATGCCCTTCTGCTTTTAGTACGGATGTCGCGGGTGTTCGGTTTTTCAATACCCATCAAAAATCAGGACATATGCTTAAACTTCGCAAAGGCTTTATAAAAGGCAGATGAGGGTATTGTTCATATAAAGAAGGCATTGTGAAGCAGACGATAGCCAAAGCTAGATAGAATTAAGGCGAGACCGCTTTTCGTGCATACATCGCATGCCTTCATCGCTATTTAATGGTTCCAGCCCAGATTCTGGCTCAAATTTAGAGCCCTCAGCAAACGAGGAGAGAACGGATGCGGCGGTATATGCGGCAGCTCAGCAGGGCAATACGCAGGCGTTAGGTACTTTATACCACCGTCATTCAGGATTGGTGTATGGCATCAGCCTCAAGGTACTAGGAAACACACAGGCGGCTGAAGATTTGACGCAAGATATTTTTGTGATGCTGGCGAGTACCCAGCGCTATAACCCAAATAGGGGATCGCTGCGGACTTACTTGGCTGTTTTGACGCGATCGCGTGCAATCGATCGCCTTCGATCTAAAGGCACAGCCCATCGCAAAGTCAATCAGCTACAGGCGCAACAAAACCTTTTGTCCTTGAGCAACGTACCGTTAGAGAAGGTCAGCCAGCAAGAGCAAAACGGCAGGCTACAAACAGCGCTCAGCCAGCTATCCGAAGCAGAACAACAGATTCTCAATATGATGTATTTTGAAGGGCTTAGTCAGTCGGCGATCGCACAGAAGTTAAACATTCCACTGGGGACCGTAAAAACAAGATCGCGCAGAGGACTCTTAAAACTGCGCCAAATCTTAGTCAATCCGGTACCAATAGAGTAAGTTCGCCTTTTGAGCTAATCGTTATGCCATCCGTGCACCTATCCTACAATTGCAGTGAAACGACGACTTCATGGGTCAATCAGCGCCAACAGACCAAACCTCATTATTGCTCGCGGGCTACGTACTCGGCACATTAGATGCTTCTGAGGCGGAGACGTTCGCCCAGCTTATGAGAGCAGATCCGACGCTGGTAAAACACATTGACCAAATGCAGCACGCGCTAGAAGACGCTTATGACATACCGCAAATAGCACCGCCACCTCAGCTAAGAGCGAAGATTGTAGCCGCTGCATCAAATCCTGAAACGCTGACGTTATTAGATCCAGCACCAGCAGAAACAATCAGCAGCACAACAGCTTTTGACCAGCGCGCTTCTGGCAGATTATCTCACCGACTAAAGGCGGTGACGATCGCGCTTCTGGCAGCTTTAGGATTGAGCACATTCTTTAACTACATGCTGTGGCGATCGCTCAAACAACAGGTCGTCATCACCCCAGCTATACCCCCACAAGAACAGGCTGTCCGCCCGCCGCTAAAGTACCAGCTTTCAAGCACTGAATCTTCACAGTCAGGCACCGCAGAAGTGTCTGTTGATCCAAACACACTCACCGCCGAACTCGACATCTCACAGCTTCCAAACATTGCGCCTGATGAAGTGTACGTACTATGGACTATCCTGACGCCAGAAGCGCCCTTTACCACCGATGAGAAAGGAGCCGTTTTGACCACAACTTTTGACGTCAATGCGCAGGGAAGCGCTCGTAAAACGCTAAGCGTACCGGCTGTGTTTCAGCAGCCTGAGCTAATTGCAGGACTCGGCATCACCATAGAACTAGCCGAATCACCGCAAGGCCATGAAGGCGCGCCTGTCCTCCTCTCGTTAATGTAGGGTGCGTTTTCGTCAAATTTTTCTTAAGAGGCTGTCTAGGCGCACGAGTTATGGCTATGGAGGGATATCTACACTCGCGGCTAGCCGCTAAACTTGCGATATTAAATATATCGAGTGGCTGAGCAAAAACCTGTTCTGCAAGGTCACGTAAAAAGTTTTCACAAGACCCTCACTAAACACAGGCGCAGCCCCCATGGACAACAAAAATTTGATTGAATCGTTTTATAGCTGGTATCGCAATGCGCTCCGCCATCCAAAATGGCGCTGGGCAATCATACTAGGGACGACTCTATATCTTGTGAGCCCTATCGATATCTCACCTGACTTCATTCCGGTTATTGGCTGGTTAGATGATGGATTGCTAGCTACTCTGCTAGTTACAGAAGTCTCTTCTTTGATGATGAGCTACCTGAGTGGCCGTAAAGATGACACCGCAGACGGCACTGCTGTCACAGAAGACGGCACCGTAATTGATGTTGAGGTCAGCTAAGATTAGCTGCTGCTAGTGATCTCTTAGAGAGACCCATAGATACAGATACATAGAGATATTTAGATCGCTGAAAAGAGCGTGGGTAGTGCTTCTCAAAAGAGAGTAATACCCACGCTCTTTTTGTTGTTTGGAGGCTGAAATATGGTCGAATATTGTTGCTTTACGTATACCTGGCTGGGTAAGGGGTGGACGCAGGAGATTAATCGCCTACAGCAGAAAAAGGCCAGACTGACTGAGTGGGAAGGCCGGTATTGGGTGGACTTTCTGAATCAAATGGCCAAGCAGGGATGGGAAATTGAAACGATTTTGCCTTTGGGCGATCGCGACTCCCTAGAGCAAGGCGCAGTGGCCTACTTCAAACGCTATTCATCAGATTTAGCAGCGTCGGATTTGGGTGGGGCAACTGGTACAGATTCAGGTGCAGGTGCAGGCTGAGAGCCTCCAGATTCAGCAGGTTGTACAGGCGTAATTTCTATCTGACTCTCTTCTCCAGGTGTTTCTACCGCAGCAGGTGCTTCAACTGGCGCATTGACTGGTGCCCAGGTGCCGATATCCCAAGTGCTGGTGTCCCAAGGTGTTGGGTCTATGCCGGTAATGCGATCGCTCACCCCATTGGTCACCGCCCGCCGCACAAGCGGAATCACCACATAGTCCTGCATCAAAATAGTGTTGAGTCGCTGAAACAACCGTGCCCTTTTATCACTATCTAATTCCTTGCTCGCCGCTTTCCACACTTTGTCGTACTCAGGATTGCAGTAGCGGCCATTGTTGGGCTTTTGCCACTGATTTTTTTTTGAGGCAATCTCATCACATAGCCACCAGCTCATATAAATCGCCGGGTCAGGCGTATCGCTGCCGGTATTGTACTCCTGCATATCAGCATAAAAATGATTGAGGCTGCGCGTTTGAGCCGGGTCGGCTGAAAAGAAATCTTCGGCTAAAACGCGGCGAATATCCACGTCAATACCCACCGCTTTCAAATTCTCTTGAATCATTAGCTGGGTTTGCTGACGCACTGGATTGATGGGCGTTTGGAAAACAACCTGCATTTCCTCACCGTCTTTATCACGAATGCCGTTGTCGTTAGTGTCTATCCAGCCCGCTTCATCTAACAGCTTATTAGCGCGATCGGGAGAGAACTGGTAGAAAATGCTTCGGTTGGCATATTGCTCAGGAAAAGGAAGAAGCTGGTTCGTGCGCTGGCCTGCGTTACCGTATACTTCGTTGGCGATCGCATCCCTATCAATCGCATAGTCAATCGCCCGACGTACCTTAACGTCACTCAAAAACGGATGCGGATTTTCTACGCTAGATCGCTCGCCATCCTCAGTCTCTTTATTGGGGTCAGTTGGATTCAGCATTAGCCGCTCCACATAAGCGCCAAACGTCGCAAACACGCGGCCAGCGCCACCGTCGACTAGCGACATGCGATCCTCAATGCTGAGCTGCACATCATGAGCAAAATCAGCATCGCCATCGCGCAGCACCCGCTTTGCCGCCACGTAAGGCGTTACGCCGCCCTCTAACTCCACCAGCTTAAAAGACGGCAGCCCGTCACGGAACTGCTCATTCGCCGCAAACGTCCACAGCCCATCAATAATCGCAATAAAGCGAAAAGGGCCCGTGCCAACAGGCTGTAAATTTGCAGGCGCACTGCGAGCATTAATTCCTCTAGTCCCTTCAAACACGTGCTTTGGCAAAATCATGCCGTTTTGCCCTGTAAAAGGCAACGCCCAGGAAGGATTTGGCTCCTTAAAAGTAATTTTCACCGTCAGCGGGTCAACCGCCTCAACTTTCTCAATTGCCTCGTAATACTTTGCCGTCACCGCTGCCACCTTAGGATCGCTCACGAACTCATAGGTAAAAACAACGTCCGCAGCCGTGAAAGGCTGACCGTCTGACCAGCGAATGTCCGGCTTTAGCCGCCAGGTCACCGTCCGACCATCGGCAGAAATTCCACCATTTTCAGGCGTTGGAATCAGCGCTGCTAGTACCGGCAACACATCCCCATTAGGCTCATAAGTCGCTAAAGGTTCGTAGACAATTCTGGCCGCTTCAAAATCTTGAAAGCCATTGGCCAGATGTGGATTAAGCGTAGTGGGAATGCGACTATACAGCAGCTTAAGAACGTACTCACTGCGAACGTCCAAGCCCGCCTGTGCTTTTGTTTTGTTGAGTGTAAAAGGTTCACGATTATTGTCTGGCGACGCCGTATCAGTCGGCTTAGACTGACAGCCTGATAGAGCTAACAGCCCAGCTAAAGGAATTGCAAATAACGAGAGTTTCATCGCGAACTATGCACCACAAAGGGGGTCTTCTATCTTGTACGTTCTGGTATTTTCAAGCCGTTTTTACCCTATCAGCCATGGCCGAGTAAAAAAGCAAAAACTTTGTAATCGGATCTCACGCTAATTTATCCTGACTCACGTAAGCGAGGGAGTACTAATAGGTGGTAGATGCACCCTGATGTTTCCTCGGCGCTCTTGATTGAAGGATAAAGTCTTTTGACAACGCCTTTAAGCAGAGCGCTGGGGAATTTTTTTATCTTTTGACCCGCCAAGTCTTTCGCATTCTTTTACATTCTTTTTTAGAGCCTTTACCGTATTTGTCCTGAACACAACCACCACATTGGAATAGTTAGGTGGTAGATGCACCCTGACCGTTCCCTGATACTTTTTTAAGTGTTAGGGAATTTTTTTGTCTCGTTTCTTGCCTGGGAACTAAGCCAGAGGTATGCGCCTTAAAAAAGGGCGCTAACTTAATAGCCCCCTTTCATTAGCTGTTCAGTTTTTAGCACCTAAAAAATTCAGGAAGCCGTTCACCCATAGCATTTAGCTAGCCGTTTCTTCTGCGGGCGCATCTTCAGGCGCATCTATGATGGGAACTTCTGCAACTGGCTCAGTGGTCTCAACCGTTTCAGCCGTATCAACGGTTGGCGTTGCTCCAGTCGATTCAGCCGCCGCAGTATCATCCGTATCTGCCGATTCCGCTTCGGTGGCTTCAGGCGTTTCGGGCACTTCTGGCTCAGCTACTTTTGCAGAAGGCTTTGGCCCACGCATCAAAGCAGGGTTCATTGGGCCTCTAGGGGCATCGCCTTTGCCGCGACCTTTGCCGCGACCTTTGCCGCCGCCTTTACCACCCTTATTACGATTGCCGCGACCGTCAATATCGTCCATCCAGCTAACGACTTTGCCATCGATCTGGCCGTCATCCTGGCTTTCGCTGGGGCCGCCGTCTGTACGATCGGCCTTTTTAATCGGTGGAGGAACGTTACTCTGAGGCGCAGATGCTGGCTCAGCCTGCTTTGCCGCCTCGCGATCGCTCTTTTTGATAGGACGCTCTGCCATCGATCTCTATGCCTTGTACGTAAATTGCCAACCAATGGTATCACGACCGACTTAATGAGAAGCGATTAACGACTAGGAGTTAGGCGGCCAGCCATCATCCGTTTGAGACAAAGGACTTTCACCACCGCTTTCGCTGCCGAGCAAAGGCGTATCGCCTTCAGAAGAAGCATCAATTGTTTTGCTGACTTCACCGTTGTCTAGTACCGACTCGGGGTCAAAGTTCAGACCCAACACATCAATCAGCGCGTCTTCATCAGAATTAAGCTGATAAAAAGGCACCATCAGGTTAGAGAGCTTCGGCTCTAGCGCATTGACAACGCCTAATATTAGAAAGGAAGACGGACGACGACCGCCTTCTGGGGTGCGCACAGAAGTGGTTGCCATCTGGACTTCTAGCCAGGTGCGGTTGGCGCGAAAGTAGTCTAGCCACTTGTCTCTAATAACCGACGTAAAGTTCTCGAAAAAGGCCATCTTTTAACCTGCTAAGGGATCGTTTAAGCAAACCGAAACGGGGCGTTTGCCGTTAACGTTACGCATGTAGCCCCAATATCGCAGCAATCTAACACCCTTCAGTCGCGATGACTAGACTATTGAGCAAATTATATTGATTCTTTTGACCAGGGATGATAGTTATGCCGTTAGGAGCGCCCAATGGGACTGCTTATTTCTAAGTCGCCGGTTTGGATGCCTTTGGTTGCGTCAAACGGAGGATTTTGATTGGCGCTAAAAGCTGCGATCGCCCTATTCACCTCAACCGCAATTTGCTCGTGCGATTTAGTCACTACCGGATCAGACTCCAGTAGCTGAAACTTATAAAACAACATTTTTGAAAAGCCGCCGAGATCGCCCGAGAGCACCTCAGCAGGCGAAAGATTCAGCGGCCCCGTCTCCATGATCTGCTCAATGAGCTGAGGGCTCAAAATCGCCTGAAACTGCTGAAGGTAGGCCCAGGCAATCGAGCGGACTTCGGTTTGCAGTTCTTCTTTGCTGCTATAGCTCGCTACCTGCTGAGCTAACGCCACCCATTCAGGGGCCACCCACCGGCTGAGCGCCTTGTCCAGCTCAAATGTTTCCACCACTTTTTTTACGAGCGATCGCCCGCCCGAACGGCTCAGCGAACCATCGTTTAGCGTCGCAATCACCGTCTGCACCAGACCGATCACTGCGCCCGTATCCCAGTTCGCATCATCCGGTGCAAACTGCTGCAAATAAGCGCTCAAAACATTGCTAACGGTGGCTTCTTGCTCACGTAGCCAAACCGCAACCTGTTCTGCAAGCAGTTGAGCGGTGACATCCACGAGCGTCGCATCCTTCCCGACGCTTTGGTAGGCTGCGATCGCCTCATCAATAAACCGCTCCAGCCGACTATTTTCAACCTTCACCTCCACCAAGTTCGCCACAATCGCCCCAATCACCGCCCGCTGTTCAAGCTTGCTACCTAGCTCACCAAACGTAACAATGTAGGCTCTTAAAACATTGAGCACCAGGCTCAAATTCTTGATCGAAGCAGGCTTTTCAGAAGGCACAGGTTGCGAAGGTAAAGGGACGTTAGAACTATTTGAATCAGGATGGCTTAAGTCAGGAGACTTTTCAGCACCAGAAAGGGTTCCACCGGAAGAATTGACTGGTTTTGTTGACGGGACAACTGGCTTTGATTCTGGTCTAACGTTTGGTTTAACGTCAGCAGGCGGCTGCGTCTTTTTGCGACGTCTAAAAATACTAAAGAAGCGACGAAATATTCGAAACATGGCCTATTCTAACCCCCTGATCTAAATCCACATCTAATCCATATAGCCTCTAAAGCAACAGCCTACCAGCCGTTTGCTCAAGGCAAAGGCTCAGGCCCAGACTCAATGGCGCTGCGAATCGTTACCGCTACCGATTGAGCTAGGGCGTGATAGTCATAGCCGCCTTCTAAACCAAACACAGTACGCCTCGTTAGCTGCAAACAAACCTTCGTAAACCAGCCATAGTCCTCAGGCTGTAACGAAATACCCGCCAGCGGATCGGCCTCCGTCGCATCGTAACCCGCGCTCACAATCATCAGGTCAGCGTCAAAATTCGTCAAAAATGGCTGTGCCTTTTCTGACCAAAGTGCCTGGTAGTCGGCTAGCTGGCTCCCTTGCGGCATCGGTATGTTTAAAATGTTGTGGTGCCCGCCTGTCTCCGAAGCTGCACCCGTACCGGGATAGGCAGGCGACTGGTGAAAAGAGCAGTAAGCAATGTTGGGATTATTTTCGACGAGCGACTGTGTACCGTTGCCGTGATGCACATCCCAGTCGAGGATAGCGACTCGGCTGATATCGGCTAGATTTTCTAAAGCGTAGTGGGCGGCGATCGCTCCATTCGACAGCAAACAAAAGCCCATTCCCTGAGCGTGCCCCGCATGATGCCCTGGTGGCCTTACTAGCGCAAACGCAGGCGACCCATGCTCACTTACCCAGTCCACCCCATCCAGCCAAGCAGCCACTGCCAGCAGTGCCAAATCATAGCTTTGAGCGCTCACCACAGTATCGGCATCCACTAGGCCACCACCCTTTTGAGCGAACGCCTTTAGCGCGCTTACATAACTCGCCGCATGGACACCATGAACCGCCGGTAAGGTATCTCTTTGAGACGGTTCAACCCAGCTAATTTTTGTCAGCCAATCATCCCTTTCAGCGTCCCCCTGCAAATCATTGCCTTCAGGTTTTTTAAGGTGCTCAACAACAGCCGCTAAGCGACCTGCATTTTCTGGGTGCCCGCCGCCTGTATCGTGGCCAGCGAAGCGGCTGCTATAAAAAATGGGAAACCGGCTTTCCATAAGGGTTGTAGAGAGATAAAGAACGACGAATCAGGCCGCGATCGCCTCAGTTAAAAAGGGCTAAAACGTGATAGAATATCACTCTTAGTTAACGCCGTTTTAACGCATGTTTTAAGGTGCTACGACACCTTCTCAATTTTGAACTTAATCTCAACCATTTTATTTAGATTTTCTCACTGGCATAGCATAGCCGTTTCGCTCGTTTTCAAAAGTTTATCAAAAACGTTCTTAAGGAATTGCTTCTACAACCACATCATCACTTCAATTTGCGAACTTTAAGTTCAAATAATTGATACTCATTCTGTTAAGAATACCGCTGGTTTAACAAGACCCATAAAAGTATTCTGTCATCTGCTGTTTTGAACGCAAACTGAGCGTCAGTTTCACCGTTAAAACCATCGTTTAGTTTGCCACTTTTCGTATCTTCCCGTAATTTTCTGGAGCTTTCTACATGAGTAGTCCTCAAGAGCGCATTGTCCCCACAGACTTGCGCAATGAGATGTCAAGGTCTTATCTCGAATACGCTATGAGCGTAATTGTAGGGAGAGCCCTTCCAGATGCCAGGGACGGCCTCAAGCCCGTGCATCGACGCATTCTGTACGCGATGCACGAGCTAGGACTCACCGCCGATCGCCCCTTTAGAAAATGCGCCCGTGTCGTTGGAGAAGTCCTCGGTAAATACCACCCTCACGGCGACACAGCGGTATATGACGCCCTGGTGCGGATGGCTCAAGACTTCTCCATGCGCCACCCGCTAATCAACGGCCACGGCAACTTCGGATCTGTCGATAACGATCCCCCAGCGGCCATGAGATACACAGAGTCTCGGCTTCAGGCCCTTACAGGCGCAGCGCTTCTACAAGACATTGAAGCCGAAACCGTTGACTTTGCCGATAACTTTGACGGCTCTCAGCAAGAGCCTGTAGTTCTCCCTGCGCGCATTCCACAGTTGCTGATCAATGGCTCCTCGGGTATTGCAGTCGGCATGGCCACCAACATTCCGCCGCACAACTTAGGCGAAGTGATCAATGGCACCATTGCGCTCATTGACAACCCTGAACTCACCAGCATGGAGCTGATGGAGTACATCCCAGGGCCAGACTTCCCAACGGGGGCACTGATTATGGGCACCCGTGGCATTCGTGAGTCTTACGCGACCGGGCGAGGCTCCGTAACGATGCGCGGCGTGGCTACAATTGAAACGCAGGCAAACAAAGGCCGCCCCGACCGTGAAACGATCATCATTACAGAGCTGCCCTACCAAACGAACAAGGCCGCGCTGATTGAAAAAATCGCGGACATGGTAAACGAAAGGCGGTTAGAAGGCATTTCTGATCTGCGTGACGAAAGTGATCGAGACGGTATGCGTATCGTCATCGAACTCAAGCGTGATGCCTACCCACGCGTTGTTCTCAACAACCTGTACAAGCAGACGCCGCTGCAAAACAACTTCGGTGTCAACATGCTGGGCCTTGTCAACGGAGAGCCTCAGCTTCTTACGCTGCTTGATTTTCTACAGGTCTTCCTCGACTTCCGAGTAGAAACCATTGCCCGACGCACCCGCTATCAGCTCCGTAAAGCCCAAGAGCGTGACCACCTCTTGCAGGGCTATCTGATTGCGCTCGATAACCTAGACGCCGTTATCGTCCTCATTCGCGGCTCCGCCGACGCCACAGGTGCCAAAACAGAACTGATAGAATCCTACGGTTTTTCTAGCACGCAGGCGGATGCCATCTTGCAAATGCAGCTACGGCGTTTAACGGCGTTAGAAGCGGAAAAAATTCAGCAGGAGCACGAGTCCTTAGTTGAAAAAATTAATGACCTCGAAGACATTTTGGCTAACCGCGAGCGGGTTATGGCCATTATTAAAGAGGAAATTACGGCTATTCGGGACGCTCACGCTAACGAGCGCCGTACGTTGCTAGAAGCAGATGAAAACGATCTGTCTGACATTTCGCTGATTGCCAATGAGCAAGTGGCCATTTTGGTGACTGAGCAGGGATACATCAAGCGAATGCTGGTAGATACTTTTGAGGCGCAGAACCGGGCCACACGCGGCAAGTCCGGCACCCGTATGAAGGACGACGACGGGATTGAGCATTTCTTCACCTGCTGTAGCCACGATCATGTGCTGTTTTTCACCGACAGGGGCGTGTCTTACTCGCTCAGGGCCTATCAAATTCCAGAAAGCTCGCGGACGGCGAAGGGCTATCCGCTGGTGCAGATGCTGCCAATTCCTAAAGAGGAGAAGGTGACGTCAGTGCTTAGCGTCAGTGAGTTTAGCGAAGACGAGTACTTGGTGATGCTCACGCAGGGCGGCTTTGTGAAAAAGACGGCGCTTTCTGCCTTTAGCCGCATTCGGACAAACGGCTTGATTGCGATTTCACTCGAAGAGGGAGATGAGCTGAGATGGGTGCGTCGCGCTCGCGCTGAGGACAGCATTTTGATCGGCTCGCAGCGTGGGATGACGATTCACTTTAAGACGGATCACTCACAGCTCAGGCCGTTGGGCAGGCCGACGAAAGGCGTTAGGGCAATGTCTTTGCGCGAGGGCGATCGCCTAATTAGCATGGACATCCTCTCCTCCCAAATTGTCGCCGCCATTGAAGCTGCTGCCGATAGCCCCGATAGCGAAGAGGAGAATGACAATGATGCCGCCGATCAGGGCCCATGGGCGCTGGTGGTTTCGGCAGGCGGCTTAGGTAAGCGAGTGCGCGTTTCTAACTTCCGACTGCAAAACCGGGCGGGCATGGGGCTAGTGGCCATGAAGTTTCGCAAAGACGACGACGAGCTAGTAGCCTTGCGAATTGCCAGTGCTGATGATGAGCTGATGATTGTAAGCCAGCGCGGCATTATTATGCGGCAGGCCATTGATGCAATTTCGATTCAATCGCGGATGGCAACAGGCGTACAGCTTCAAAGACTAGATAGTGATGATGCGATCGCCGCTGTTGCCCTCGTTCCCAATATAGAAGAGGACGAAGAAGATCTGCCGTCAGAGGAAGTCGCTGAGGTTGTCGCAGACGTGATCGCCGAAACTCAGGTTATCACCAATCTAGAGGCCGCAGAAGAAGACGGTAACAAGCCTATAGCCAGAGTCTCCGACGTGCCCATAGACGAAGTTGAGCAGGTTGATAGCGAATCTGACGACGCTTAGCACTAACGCATAGCAACCAATAAAAAGACAAAAGCGTCGATCACCCACAATGATGATCGACGCTTTTTACGTAATACTTCTTTAGGTAGGCGGCATAACCACTCAGGCGAGCTAACCTCCCGTAACTGGCTAACTAAAGACTGCTAGTCTTTACCAGGTACGCTAAAAGTTGATGCGGCTTAGGTTTCACAGAGGACGTGATTTATATCACAATTCGACTTTTTGTAAGGTCTTCATGGTAAATATACGGAAACAGTAGCGTTAAAAAGGTTAGCCATTCGTAGCATTTTCTCTCTGCAAATAACGCTAATAGCTGTACCCTATGTCTAACATATCAGCAAAACTCGTTGATATATGATGCTAGCTCTGCGCAGAAACTTCACACGACACAAATCAAAATATGATTCATCTCATGCCACCCCCATTGCAAATGGGTAGTCGCTTAGTCGGACTGGGCCTACCACCGACGTTTGCGCAAACAACGGTTGTAGAAACAACCGGCTTCAACGACATTTGGAATAATATAGTTGCCTTCGTACCCAAGCTACTCGGGGCGCTTGTTGTCCTAGTCGGCGGGCTTATTCTGGCATTCGCCGTTGCCTGGGTTATTAAAAGCCTGCTTCATAAAACCAGCATTGACGAACGCCTTGCTGCTGCAATCAGCGGCTCATCCAACAATAATATCAACTTAGCTAAGTGGATTAGCAACGGTGTTTTTTGGATAATTGCCCTGCTGGCCCTAGTTGGGTTCCTGAATGCACTGAATCTAACGGTCGTTTCTGAGCCGTTAGGCAACCTGATTGACACGGTTCTTCAGTATATTCCACGCATCATCAGCGCTGGCGTTTTGCTGCTGATTGCTTGGGTGATCGCAACAGTGGTCAAAACCATCGTTAACAAAGTCTTTGAAGGCTTTAACTTAGACGATAAACTTGCTGAGAACACAGGTGTAGATCCTCGTGAGAGTTCCATTCGCATTCACGAAACCTTAGGCACTGCGCTTTACTGGTTCGTGTTTTTGCTGTTTTTGCCGCCCGTGCTCAATGCGTTGCAGCTAAACGGCTTACTTTCACCCGTTCAAAACCTGCTCGACCAGTTCTTGTCGGCAATTCCTAAAATTATTACGGCGCTCTTGATCTTCGGTGCAGGTTGGCTGCTTGCCAAGATTGTTCGAAGCATTGTCACGAATCTGCTAGCGGCTTCTGGCGTTGACAGCATCGGTCATCGCGTCGGCTTAGCACGTACACCTGCTTCTAGCGGTGGACTCGCCCTCTCTGGGTTGGCAGGCACTATTGTTTACGTTCTCATCCTGATTCCGGTTGCGATCGCTGCTCTAGAACAACTTAGCATCGACGCCATCTCAGATCCGGCTGTGGGCATGCTCGGCCAGGTACTCGACTTCATCCCACTGCTCGTGGCAGCAGGGGTTGTCCTCACCGTGTTCTACTTCATCGGCAAGTTCGTCAGCGAACTCGTCACTGGCCTACTCGAAAGCGTTGGCTTCAACAGTGTTCTCGACATCTTGGGTTTGCCTGAAATTGGTGGGCCTAGCAGACCGATGCCACCGACAACCCCTGTTGCCGATCTGGGCACACCGGGTGCAACGATGATTCAGCCGCCAACGGATACATCGACAGCTAAGACGCCTTCTGAAATTGCCGGTTTGATCATTTTGGTTGCCATTGTGCTCTTTGGCGCAGTCACTGCGACTGAAATCCTTCAGCTAGAGCAGCTCACGCTGATTGTTAGCGCGGTGATGGAGATTGCAGCTCAAGTGCTCGTTGGCGTTGTTATCTTTGCAATCGGCCTGTACGTTGCCAACCTTGCCTTCCGTCTCATCAAAAGCAGCGGTATGTCTAGCATGGTTGCAAATGCAGCTAGAGTCGTTATTCTCGTCTTTGTGGGTGCGCTCGCCCTTGCGCAAATGGGCGTTGCTCCTAATATTGTGAACCTCGCCTTTGGTTTGCTGTTGGGCGCAGTGGCTGTTGCGATCGCTATTTCCTTTGGCCTCGGCGGCAGAGACGTTGCGGGCGAACAGCTCAAAGAATGGCTTGGCGAACTCAAAAAGTAACCACAGCCAGATTCTATAACCCTACCAGTGCTGTAGCGCGATAGAACGCTCGCTGAGAACCCATCGTTAAAAGGAACCACTCCTTTGACGGTGGGTTTCCTTTTGAGGGTTGCTATACAATGTGCTCTGACATCACAATCTCTGATATGAAAAGCACCGAGCTAGCCAAATATATAGAAGCTACTGACGGCATGGGCAAGCCCTGGCTACTCATTCAGCTTCGGCTTGCCAAGCTCAAAGAGCGACGTCATGAGCTGACCACTGAAGAATTTAACGGGCAGCTCGCCGAACTGCACACAGAGCTAATGAAGCTAGGCGAATGGTGGATAGGACAGGAAAAAGACGTTTTCTAAATCATCTCTACAGCCGCTTTTCTACCAATTCCTGAAAGTTTTAGCCCAAAAGTTTTAGCCCGCACCCAGAACCCCAAAGCGCATGAGTAAAGCCTCCGCTAGCCGCAAAAGCAACAGTCCGTCTACCGCCGAAAACAAAACAGCTCCCGACAAGTCAGATTCGTCCAAGCCCAATTCAAAGACAGCCGTCAAATCTAGCAGTAGCTCAACCCCCAAAGATATCCGTCTCAGTGATAGCCAGTGGTACCTCAGCCGCGAGCTGAGCTGGTTAGAGTTCAACCGTCGCGTCCTCCACGAAGCGCTAGACGAGCGAACGCCGCTTTTAGAACGGCTTAAGTTTTTAGCCATTTTCAGCTCTAACCTGGACGAGTACTTTATGGTGCGCGTCGCGGTTACTAAGCAGCAAATTGAGGTTAACGTCAGCAAGCGTACGCCGGATGGCCGCACGCCTACAGAGCAGCTACAGGCTATTGGCGATCGCCTGCGGCCTATGATCACGCAGATGCACCACTACTTCCAAACCGATCTGCGCCCCAAAATGCTCAAAGATGGCATCTGCCTGCTGAGCTATTCAGACCTCACCCCCGAGCAAAGTGCCTACCTAGACACCTACTTCAATGAGCAGGCATTTCCCGTACTCACACCTCTTGCCGTAGACTCCGGCCATCCTTTTCCATACATCTCTAATCTCAGCCTCAACCTAGCCGTCGAAATTCAAGACAAAGAGTCCGCAGAGCCCCATTTTGCACGGGTCAAGGTGCCCAAGGTGCTGCCTCGTTTTGTACAGCTACCCAGCAGCCTTCAGCCCGACTTAGCCGGTATAGCTGACGATCAGTTTTGTCCCTGGATTGGCGTGCCGATGGAGCAAGTAATTGCGCACAACATCGCCGCACTTTTTCCTGGCATGGACGTTAAAGACTGCTATGCCTTCCGCATTACCCGCAACGCCGACTTGTCGGTTGAAGAAGACGAAGCAGACGATCTGATGCTGGCGATTGAGCAGGAGCTTCGCAAACGCAGACTCGGTGGCTCCGTTGTCAGAATGGAGCTAGAGGGCGGCATGAATCCGACCATGCGCTCTACGCTGATGAATGAACTTAACATTCAAGAAGAGGACATTTACGAAGTTGAAGGCCCGCTGGGCTTAGCGGATTTGATGAGCCTGATGAGCTTGCCGTTACCCGAGCTGAAAGATCCCCACTGGTCGCCGGTTACGCCTTCGTCTTGGAAGGCCGTTGCTCATGCCGAAGGTGAAAGCGTATTTTCATTGATTCGCAGACGCGATCGCCTCGTCCACCATCCCTATGAAGCTTTCTCTGGCACCGTTCAAACCTTTATCACCCAAGCCGCCACCGATCCGAACGCACTCGCCATCAAAATGACGCTGTACCGTACCTCAGGCGACTCTCCTATTGTCAATGCCCTGATTAAAGCCGCTGAGAACGGCAAACAGGTAGTTGCCTTAGTCGAACTCAAGGCCCGCTTTGACGAAGAAAACAACATTAACTGGGCACGCACGCTAGAGCGATCCGGCGTTCACGTCGTCTATGGCCTAATGGGCTTGAAAACCCATACCAAAGTTGCGCTGGTCGTCCGTCGCGAAAAGGACATGATCCGCCGCTACGTCCACATTGGCACTGGTAACTACAATCCCAAAACCGCTAAGCTCTACACCGACTTAGGCTTGCTGAGCTGTCGCCCGGAGCTAGGCACCGACCTAACGGATCTGTTTAACTATCTCACCGGCTACTCAAGGCAGCAGTCATACCAAAAGCTACTAATTGCACCCGTCAGCCTGCGTGGCCAGATGACCGAATTTATTCGCCAAGAAGCAAAGCTGGCCAAAGACGGCAAAGAGGGACGCATTATCGTCAAAATGAACGCGCTAGTCGATCCTACGATGATTGAGGAACTTTATAAAGCTTCTCAGGCTGGCGTAGAAATAGACCTGATCGTTCGCGGCATCTGCTGCCTGCGGCCGGGAATTCCAGGCATTAGCGACAATATTAGAGTCGTGAGTGTGATTGGTCGATTCCTAGAGCACTCCCGTATTTTTTATTTTCAAAATGGGGGTGGGCAAAACGGCGAGGCGGGAAGCGGTGGCGGCGATCGCTACTACATTGGCTCAGCCGACTGGATGCCACGCAATTTAGATAGGCGTGTTGAAGCAATTGTGCCGATAGAAGATCCCACTTTAAAAAATGAGCTGCACGAGCTGCTGAAGATTTGTCTGGAGGATAATCGTAAGGCTTGGGAAATGCAGCCCGATGGGACTTACATTCAGCGCCATCCGAAAAAGGGTGAACCTAAGCGGGACACGCACAAGATCTTAATGAAGAAGGCGCTGAGTCGGCATTGAGGTCGGCATTGAGCATTTACTCAAACTTCTCTAGCTGATCTAACTTCAGCCAAGCATTTGGCGTCGGCACCCGGCCGAACTTCACCAAAGCGTAATCATTGCGAGTATCTAAAATTTCGCCCTTGGTATTAAATACATAGCTAGAAAGCCTGCGATCGCTCGCCTTAGCCTCTACGCTATTTTCAAACTTTTCACGTACCAAACGGACAAAATCCCCTTTTTTTACGGGCATAGCTCTACTCGCTTTGTCTCTAATAATTACTTGCTGCTCATTGTATCGCTACGGGCCGCTATCTACACGTCTATCAAACGGTACGTCTACTCAATGCCTAGTAGCTGCTTACTTTTGACAGGTTGGGCAATAGTGAGCCGAGCGCCCCGCCAAAGACAGCCGCACAATGTCAGCCCCGCAGTTACGACAGGCTTCACCTTCGCGGCCATACACCCAGGCCACGCCACCGTAGTTGCCGTTGGTACCATGAACATCTCGAAAATCGCTGAAGGTTGTTCCACCTGATTCAATGCTGGTTGTGAGCACTTGAACGATGGATTCATGCAGCTTGACAATGCGTTTTTTGGTGAGGCGATCGCACACTACCTTAGGCCGAATACCGCTCATAAACAGCGCCTCGTCCGCATAAATATTGCCAATACCTGCCACCAGCCGCTGGTCAAGCAAAGCATTCTTAATCGGCCTTTGTCTTCCTTTCAAAGAAGCCGCTAAATAATCCACTGAAAAGTCTTCAGAAAAAGGCTCTGGCCCCAGCCGTTGCAGGCCGGTCATCACCGCTTCGATCGGCTGATCTAGCGGGACAAGCCACAGCCGGCCAAAGGTGCGCTGATCGACGTAGCGGAGTTCGCGATCGCCCTCAAAAAACAGCCGTACCCGACAGTGCGTTTGCAGCGCCTCAGCTTGAGTCACCCACAGCAGTTGACCCGTCATCCGCAAATGAACGCCCAGCCAGCCAGCCGGTGTTAGCTCGCCTTTGGCATTAGCATGCTGCAACTCACCTAGCAAATATTTGCCCCGCCGATGCCACTCCACGAGCTGAACGCCTTCTATTCCAGCCAAAAAATCAGCAGCCAGCTCAGGAAATTCAATCGTTCGTGCTAGCCGCACATCGCCGCCTCGAATCGGCTGATTTAGCGACACCCGGTTTAATCCTCTGCGAACTGTTTCTACTTCAGGTAGCTCAGGCACTGCGCTGCTTGCTTTTAGCTTTAGGAGCCGGATTTCTGTAGGGCTTATCTGTAGCGCTTTCGGCTGCTTTCGGAGCCGGTTGGTTAGTCGTCGCTTTTACCTTACTTTGCGCCTTATTTTTTGAAGGCGTGTTGACTTGAGGCGATCGCTTACGTTCCGCCTTCTTCGCAGGCGCTTCTACCTCCACCAGCTCAGCCACTGCAAAATTATTCGTATTCACACCCGAATAGTTCACCTTACTAAAGCGCACTACCACCGGATACTTAATCCCGCTTTGATCAACCGAAGCCACCGAACCGATCTCTCTATACCAATAGGATTCTGGGCGAAGAATCCTCACCTTAGAGCCACGCTGAACCATACACTCTTAATATTTTATTGCTCTTTTTATGACATTAATATCAATTACACCAAACCGACAAAGACCCATCCAACATCTACTCGACATTTGGACAGGCCCTAAACGGTATTGATAGATTTTTCAGTCTCTACTTCTTAGCAGCAGTTTTCTTAGCAGCTTTTTTAGGCGGAGCCTCAACTTCTACAACCTCAGCTTCAGAGAAGTTGTTGGTATTTACGCCCGCATAGTTAACCTTGCCAAAGCGCACTACTACAGGGTATTTAATGCCACTCTGGTCAACTGAAGCAACAGAGCCAACTTCCCGGAACCAGTAGGACTCGGGGCGGAGAATTCTAACCTTAGAACCACGCTGAACCATGAATACTAACCCTCTTGTAAATGTTAGATGAAAGTTGTCGTAGCTTGTTTGTTTAGCTAAGCGCACGAATACGTCCGAACGCCTGCTATTAAAAGCCACTTGCTACTTAGATTACTACTCTGCTGGGAAGAACTCCCGTTTTCACTGTTTAAGTTTTATTGCTGAGAAAAGATAATTTTTGCAAAGAATGTCTCTTTTAGCATCGCTGCCGCGCCTGATTTCTCACGAATCATCGCTGCTGAAAATACCTTCTCAAAAGAAAAAGCTGCCGAAGAACTAAAAGATCTGATGACAGCTTTGTATTAGGAGGAATTAAATGAAAACGTAAGCCTGCTACACCGGCTGAGTTACTGCTATTTGAAAGCCCGGAATAACCGCCTGAGAATTTGCTTCAACCGGTTGCAGCAAAAGTGAGCCAGGTACGCTACCTGGTGTGGGTTGCAGTGAGCTAGTAGGCATGGGCAGTACGGGTGGCGCTGCAAGCGGAATACTAGGCAATATAGACACCGCTGGCCGAGCAGTAGCCGCAGCCGGAATAACGACATTAGGCACGGCAGCTACGGGCGTTTCTTCCACGACTTCAGCGTCACCACTCGCTGTAATCGGCCTAGCCACCTCAATACCGTTTTCTTCTAATATCACCTGAGGCTCAAAGGCGAGCGTTTCAATGCGCTTCACTCGAACACTGCCGCCAGCAATGCGATCGCCCACTTTCACATACCGCTCAGGCTCACTCCCCGAACGCACAATCGCGTAGGGCTCATTTCCTAGCTGAATCACACCCGAAACTGAAATCGTCGGCGCAATCACAGGCGGTGGAATAGAGGGCAGCATTGCAATCGGCGACGGCAATACCAAAGGTTGATTGGGCGGCTGCACGCGCACGGGCGGCGGCGTAGGTATGGGTCTAGCTACAACGGGTGTAGCTGCAGGCCTAGCACTTGCGGCTGCACTGTTGCCACCACCGCCACTACTGCGGCCACCAGCTCCTGCGGTGCTATTTCCACCAGCACCACTACCGTTCCTAGCAGCGGCCACTGCATTGGGCGACACAACAATTGGATCAGGCGTTGGTGGAATCGGAAGCACTGCAAAAGGATCGACTCGGCTACGCGCGATCGCCTTCCGCCGCGCATCAGCACTCGTCGAAGGAATCAAATCAGCCTTCACCGTCCCAGTCGCTTCAGCGCCCTCTACCGTCGGGTCTTCAAACGCTTCAGCATCCGTCTTCTTATCACCACCCACAGTAGGAATAGAATTTGGAATACCTTCTAAAGCCTCTCCAGATTCAACAGATTCGATCACATCGACGACAGTAGTGTCGCGGTTGAAAAACTGGCAGCCAGTCAATGGAATAGTGGCCAGTGAAATAAGCAGCAGACGCCGCATGTTGTGAATCCCTCCGAGGACGGGTTAAGCAAAAGCAAAGCAAGCAACGCTAGAAAAACCAAAAGGACTGAACTAGGTCATTGCTTGCTTAGAGTAGACACAATTGGCTGAAAAACTAACGTATTGAACAAAGAATCTAGCAAGTTAGGTTGAAACGTTGTCAGCGCCTAGGTCTCACCCGCAGGCCGCATGATCACCTGCAAATGCTTTAGCCCCTTTTTCACCCGACGCGATACCGTTACCGAACTAATCCCCAAGCGTTCGGCCGTCTCCTTCTGCGTCAAATCATGTAAAAACACAAACTCCACCACCTCACGCGTTCGCTTCTCTAGCTGAGAAAGCGCCTGCTGCAAGCGAAGCTGATCCTCTTGGGCCAGTTGAAAGCTTCGGTAGCGAGAATCCGGCAGCAAATCGCCCAAAGACGACGCCCCACCATCGTTTTCTTTAACCGGCGCATCCAAGCTCAGCAAATTACGGTTACTGCTCGCAATCCGCACCTCCTGCCACTCTTCAACCGTAATCTCTAGCTCATCAGCCACTTCCTGATCACTAGGCCTGCGGTTCAAATCCTCCTGCAAGCTACGAATTGCTTTTGCCGACTGATTTTGCAGCGTTTGCCAGCGCCGAGGAATACGTACAACCGTACCCTTATCTCTCAAATAGTGCTGAATCTCACCCCGAATATAAGGAATCGCAAAGGAGCTAAAAGCAAATCCCTTTTGCAAATCAAATCGTTCAATCGCGTGAATCAGCCCAAGGCTACCAACCTGCATTAAGTCATCAAACGTTTCCCCGGAGCTGTGCAGCCAGCGATGAGCCTCTCGGCGCACGAGCCCAATATTCATTTGCACCAAACGGTTCCGAAGCTGTGGCGAACGATCTTTTTGATAGGTTGTTAATATTTCAAATGACTGATTTTTGATAACCTGATTTGACGAGGAACGCATATAGGAAAGAGCCTGCAATTATCAGTTAAGGTCTCTTGGCAGATGGTTATGAGGTATGTCTGTTAAATCAGAGATACCTCGTAACCCATTTAGCCTAGTCAACACTTTTCCGCGAAACAATTGGGTTTCTACGGAAGTAGCAGCCCTGCAATGAGACAGCGTTCCTATCAAGAAAAAAGTATTTTATTCATAAAAAAAGAGGCCATCCGGAGATAGCCTCTTTGAAAGAATTATGCTTAGTTAAGCAGCGTAGCTATCTCGTTTAGCTATGCATCCTGACTAGATTCAATCCGACCATAAAATACGCCCTGCAAACGAACATCGTCCGCCGCCGCCGTACCCATATCAGTATCAGAAGGCTGTTCAGAAATGAACGTGCCGCCGACTTCACCCGTCTTGCTGTCTACCTTAGAAATCTGCAAGGAGATATTGCCTCGACCGACATCGAATGATTTGACGTTCTCACGGCTAAGGTCAACCGAATCAGCACGACCAGGCAGCGCAACTGCGTTATCGTAACCAGTCGTTAAACCACGTGCTTTAGGATCGAGGAAGTTAGCGGTGCGGTAAGAAGGAACGCGGAAGTCACCTTCAAAATCGGTAGACGTGGTGATGGCATTAAGACCAGGCTGTGACTGGGCCTTGAGGCCTTTGACAGTAAACAAGAAAGGTACTTGGTCGCCACCAGGTAGGAGTACGGTGATGGGCTGGAAGTCCATGCCGAGTTTTTCATCAAAGATCAAGCTACCGTCATCTTGAAGAAGGATGTCGCCGCTGATTTGCTCTAGAGAAGTGGTGTAGCGCGTAAGAGACTTACCGGCTACAAATTCAGCTTCTTTACGCTGATTGGGAGACTCCTGTTTTACAAAGAAGTTAGTGGGCTCCATGCAAAGGTCGATGAGCTGGTAAGCAACGCCAGACTCAATAGGAATTTGGCCACGACGGGTTTCGTCTACTTGAGGACAGCTATTGGCTAGCCCAGTGTTACGGATTTCATCGTAGGTGAGTGGAATGGTACTTGTGGCGCTGGGTGCTTCGCTACAGGCCGTTAGAACACCTAAGCAAAGAGCAAAAAACGCAGCAAGTAGGGCGCGATACCTCATGGTCAACCTCAAATCTGTTGAATATTAAAAAGAGCACTGGGATGTGATTGTCCATTTTACATGGCGATCGCCCGGTTTTGAAGGGCTCCTACCGTTGTGTGTCCTTTGTTTACAGGCGTTTGTCTTAACCGCTGTTAGCGGATCGCATAGTCTCTGGTATGCTCTGGCAGGTTGCTGCACAATTAAAAGAAAATAAATTGCAGTTACAAAAGTACAAGGTTTCCAAAGTTAAAAACGGTGAGTAAGTCTGTGCCCTCGTCTAATCGCTCCTCTCAAGATCTCTCAGCCGACCTTTCACAGCTTGTAGAAGTCGTACACGCAGCGGCACAAAGTCGCAAGGGCGACAGCATTGAACTGCTGACACTACTAAGGCTGCTTGACGAGCTGCACTACGAAATTAGGGACACGCTTTTTCGGGAGGCGCTGCCGGATAATCGTCAGCACTTATACCGGCTGCTGAAGGATATTGAACAAGAAGGCGGCTGGCCGTACATTACTCGGATGAAGCTCACTGCGCTACTGGAGCATATAGAAGAAGCTCACGAAGAAGAGACTCCGGAATCTGGAGATGAGGAAGCAGGCACAGCAGCTTCTGAAACTTAAGATAATGTCATATCTGTAAAACTAGTTTTCAGCAGTTTCTTCGAGATTTCTCACTTTTTTTGGCGGGTAGCTTCGCTTTACGTTTGTAAGAGATCAGTACGCTGATGTGGCACAACCGCTACGTAAAGTCCTTATTGAGCGCCGTAGGATTGCTCCAGAGCAGCCATGATCGGATTTTTCCGCTGACGAAAAGCGGCCCAATGTAGCCGTACTTTCGTTAGCCAGTACTGGCCAGATAGTGACTTTTAATCATCGAAAGCAAACATGATCCTTAGCGCAAATCGCAAAAGCTGGAACAGCCTTTTACAGGGGGTGCTGCTATCAGGGGCGCTCACTTTGATTGCTCAAGGCATTGCGCCTGAACCTGCCCAGGCAGCGGTAGACCGGTACTGCAAGCTCTCTCAGGCGGATGCAGATAGGAAAGAATCGCTGCGGGTAGCAGGCCAACAAGGGGACAACGAAGCGCTAAAGCAGTATGAGGCGCTAAGACGGCAGCACACGGCTGACTTGAAAGACTGTCGGCGCACGAACTGGCCTCAGAACCAGGCGATTTGGCTGCGGCTGTACCCTTGTGATTTGCAGCCTGGTAGATTGGATGCGCTGATGGATCGCATTGTGAACTTGGGCTACAATCAGGTTTATATTGAGGCGTTTTCTAATGGGCAGGTGCTGCTGCCGAAAAACGACAATCCGACGGTGTGGCCTAGTGTAGTGCAGTCGAGCGCGGATGCAGATCGAGATTTGCTGGCTGAGGCGATCGCATCTGCAAAGTCCAGAGACATCACGGCCTACGCCTGGATGTTCACGATGAACTTCGGCTACTCTTACGGCCAGCGTTCAGACCGCAGGCAAGTACTCGCCCGTAACCGCTCTGGAGCAGATACCCGAGACTACGCAGACAACGGCATCAGCGGCACCTCTGAAGAATCATTTATCGATCCTTACAACCCAACGGCGCAGGCTGACTACGCGCAAATGGTGCGTGCTGTTTTAGAGCGAAAGCCAGACGGTGCGCTATACGACTATGTGCGCTATCCACGTTTAACAGGCGGCGCATCTGTCGTCAGTGAGGTCAGCAATTTATGGATTTATGGCTCGGCAGCTAGTCAGGCACTGGTACAGCGGGGCACCAACAATAAAGGAAGGGCGCTAATTCAAACGTTTTTGCAGCGCGGCTACATTACTGAAACAGACGTTGCCCAAGTAGATAGCCAGTATCCGACTGAAGGGGAGCCCCTTTGGCAAAGCCGCAACCCAAAGGCAGTAGACCCTAAAGACTTGGCGTCTCCAGCATCACGTAGGCCGGGCCTACAGGTAGAGCTATGGCGACTGAGCGTAGCTCATGCAATTCAAGGCGTCGTGGACTTTTTGCAGGTAGGTGCTTTGCCCGCAAGACAAGCCGGTATTCCTGTTGGAGCCGTCTTTTTTCCTTATGGTAATCGGGCTGTTGGCGAGGGCTACGATGCCAGATTGCAGCACTGGAACCGCTTTCCTCAGTGGATGGACGCGCATCCGATGTCTTATGCGGTGTGCGGAAACACAGACTGCATTATGGATGAAGTCCGCCGGGTGCTTAGCGTGCGGAGTAATCCGGCTACGGTAAAGCCGGCCTTAGCAGGGATGTGGGGCGTTTCGCAGCAGAATAATCGACCGCCGCTAGAGGCCCAGATGGATGCGTTGCAGCGCAGTGCGCCCCAGATCAATACCGTGAGCCACTTTTCGTTTGCTTGGCAAGATGCTGAGTTTGACCGATTTAGAAAGACGTGTGGGGCCTCTAACGCAGCAGGGCCGGATTTAGACGTTCTCAGAAGCCGGGTGTTTTCGGATGAGGCTAGCGAAACGGCTGCTAGACCGCAGTAAGGTTTAGTCGTTTTCAGGCTCAGTTAGGCCGCCCAGGTAGCCTCTGGGCGTGATGAACCAGCCCTTGTAATTGCGGCTGCTGCGGTTGCCGATGATGACGGTGGTGAGCATGTCGATGGGGCTATTGAGCATGTCGCCTAGGGTGGTGAGGATGATTTTTTCATCAGGGCGATAGAGCGATCGCGCCAAAGCTACAGGCGTCTCTGCACTGCGATGCTGCAAAAACGTCTCTTGGGCAAACACAATCTGATCGGTTCGCGTTCTTGACTTGGGGTTGTATAACGCCACGATAAAGTCGGCCTCGGCAGCGGCCCGCAGTCTGGTTTTAATCACATCCCAGGGCGTGAGCAGATTGCTGAGGCTAATCGCGCAAAAGTCGTGCATTAATGGTGCGCCAACTCGTGAAGCTGCTGACTGAAGCGCGCTGACACCCGGAAAAACTTGTACTTCAGGCGTTTGACCATCCCAGGATTCGGCTCGTAGCTGCTCTAGCACTAGGCCCGCCATGCCGTAGATGCCGCAGTCTCCGGAAGAAATGACGGCGATGGTAAAGCCTTGATTGGCTAGCTCGATAGCGCGTTCTGCCCGCTGACGCTCCTGCGTAATCGGCAAAGCTTCTACAATTTGGCCCGGACGCAGCAAAGGCTTAATGAGATCGACGTAGAGTTTGTAGCCAATGACGACATCTGCATTTGTAATCGCAGCTCTCGCAGCCGGGGTAATTTGGTTGAGGCTGCCGGGGCCGGTGCCGACGAGGTGGAGTTTGCCGGTGCGACCTATATACTCGGTTTCGGACTGGGCGATCGCGACCGTCACCGCACCTTTAACACCGGGCAGCTCAACATCCTGAGCCTTGACAACCTGTTTTTCAACTCTGAGCGCACTTGCCATATCTGAAGCAGCGCGATCGCCTGCTGCCACGATCGCTGCCGCCTCGGACACGCTAGGCGTACCAACCTCTCGGTTCACTACTCTAGAAGGTGTGGGAACGGCGATAGACTTTAGCGTCTTTGCGGGGAAGCATCGCAGCGGCCAATTGCGTTCTTTGGCCAGTTCAACTAAGCCCACTTCGTCTGCTTTGAGATCGATGGTGGCGATTCCTGCGATCGCACCCAAAGCCAAATGATGCTTCCGACATGTCTCCACCACCGCATGTTCAATCAACGCTTTGCTCGTATCGCGCTCGCAGCCAATCCCTAGCCATAAAACCCGAGGATGCCACTGCACTTTCGGCAGCTCCGCGTCAGGGGCAAACGTTCTTTGAATCGGGCTAATCCACACGCGCCCCTTCGGCTTCGCTGTGGTTTCTCGATCTTCAAATTCTGGAAAGCCAAACTGAAACGGATGGCCTTTGGGCAGGTGCTTTTGCCAAAGCGTGCTGCCTGCTTCTTGAAGAATTTGGACAGGGGACTGACTTGCGATCGCTGCACTTACACCTGTCCAATCACCCGATCCTAAATTCCAGCCGAAAGGCGTTCCAAGTGTGTCTATACCGGGCAAGTCGAGAGAATGAGATGAGCCGGTAATGATGGGGTCGGCGTTAAGCAATTGGCTGATGCGTTGGGTAAGGCGATCGCCCCCACCCTGATGCCCACCGCATAAACTAATCACCGACTTTCCATCCTGACCCACCACCACCACTGCCGGATCGTCAGCCTTATCCGTCAAAAGCGGCGCAACTAAGCGAACCACTGCACCGCTAGCAAGACAGAAAACGAAACCTTCATACGCGTGCCAGTTCGCCTTCAAAAAATCCGCAAGTGAAGCGTCATAAACACGGTAAGCAATGTTTAGAGCATTGGCCTCACGCTGGAGCTTAGGCGAAATCCATAGCTGCGCATCATCTTCACACAGTGGGGCTAAACGGCGCAGACCCGCAGGTGTCGTTGTAATTGCGGCAATAGGTGGCATAGGTAAATCTTCAAGCTGACTGGCGAGGCTGAATAAAGGTCAAGGCTTTTGATTTTACCTGTTGAGCGTGGTGCAGATAACAGCAGAGTTGTAGGCTCGTCTCAAAATTAGTGAAAGTGCCGAAATATATGGCCGAGCTTAGTGCACTGCTTTACTGCTGGCCTATGACTCTTTTAGTGATACTTTTTGCGATCGCAAACAAGCTTAAAGCAACGACAATGGTTCCTCCGATCTGATTCCATGAAAGCTTGAATAGCATAATGAGTGTCAACATGCCAAAAGCATAAGAGAAATCATTTCCTCTTATGTAATGAGGATCGAAGTCATCAAAGAAATGAGGATAGGCGATCGCTAAAGCGCCCAGTCCACTCATCAGCAAAGCAAGCAGAATGGTTTTTGCAGTTTCGCTGTTGGTAGGCGGCAGCACGGGTTCAGCAACCACTGGCTCAGGTTCAGATTCAGGTTCAACAACCACCGGCTCAGGCTTAGATTCAGCCTCTTCCTTTAAAATTCTTTCAGATAGGATACGGACGGCTGCTTTGGTGATGGGAGACCGTAAAAAGTTTCGAGGTAAAGTCTCCTCTTCTTTCTTAGCAGAGCTGTCAGACGCGGATGCACCATCAGACACAGCAAACACCTTAAAACGACTCTTTTATTGTTCCCGTCGCGTCTGTTCTAGAGATTAGGCGCTAGCAGAAATAAAGGCTTCAACGCTGGGAGAAAGGCAACATTCGAGTTGTGTCGAATGGCGGTTAAGAGTTGATAGTTACTGATAACGGTTACTATCGTAATGTTTTATTGTCTCTGCTAATCAAGCCTCAACTTAACTAGCAGAGACAACCGATATTTAAACAAATTCACAAAATAGAATTGTTACAAGATAGGGAAGAAGGATCTCAAGATATAGCCAGCACTTAGCTGTTAGAGATTATGTCTTTCAATAAAACATTAGCTTCTTCAATAGACATCTGACCATTTTCAACCAATTCAATAAGCTGATGAGCCTGCTCTGAAGTAATGGCATCCATTTCTAATGGCTTCTTTAACGAGGATATAAACTGACTTTTTTTATCAGTCGTCAACCTCTTTTTTTGCTCTTCCGCATTCAGCTTGGATAGTTTTTCCTTTAATGTAGATTTGATTGCCTGCTCCTTACCTTTTGGAAGGATTCTGGGATTGATTCATGATGATGTTAAGGTTCTCCGTCAGGATGCAAGGGTTAGCTTCTAAAATCTACGAATGTCAAGCCAGTAAAACAGTCTCTTTGCTTCGGTGCTTTTGGTCGGGAGGGTAAGCGTTATCTGTAGTTTTGCAATCCAAATCAGCAAATAAGCTATTTAGAATCGCTGAAATACGGAAAATATATATTTCAACGATTCAGGAATATATCTACGATCAGGTGTCTACTCAAGCAGGAATTAAAATAGGTTGCTGATCAACAACAGAATTCAACGTTTTTATTAAGAGCTTGAAGAAGTTCTGCGTAACTTCGAATAAGCCTATATTATCTTCTGACAAAACTTGATTAAAGCCATCCTCAGAGCTAGCATCTGAGGATGCTATAGATGCGCCTATGAACTTCGAGAGGGGCGCTAGCAATGGGCCAATATAGGGCACAGCGCTTAAAAGGCTAGTGATTGCTGCACTCAATAAAACCTTAATTCCTAATTTCTTGAGAAGAGATGGATTAGCTCTGACGAATTCAAGTATATTAAGTACTATAATTTTTCCTAGTTGAATAGCTTTGCCAGCGATTTCCTTTACAGTCTGAAGCATCGAATGAAGCCTGGAAGTCACTTCCTTAGGAAGTCCCAGCTTTTGCATTCTGATATAAAGCTCTTCACTAGACGTTAAATTAGCTTGCTTATCTAACAGAATAATTTGAAGATTCGCTTGTGCTTTTGAAAGTTGTACGGTGGTCATGTTTTTTTAAGTTACCTATGGTCAGCTCAGCTCAAGCTGCTTCACTTAAGCTATTCTAAATATGCCTAAAAGAAGGGTATAAGATAGTTGTGGCATTTATTGAATAAAGTTTTCTCCAGTAAGTAAGCTTGGTATTTTTTCGGATTGAGCTTTTATAAAAAACTCATCTATTTTTCGGAATCTACTAAATATTTGTCTAAAAGTGACGAATATTTAGCTATCTAAAATGCTTTAAATTATCTATTTATTGAGACTCAGAGGCGATCGCCTCGTCATATTCCGGCCCAGACAACAAAATTTCATTCTGAAGCTTGTGAACCTGACGGCCTAAAGATGTCGGAGCAATGTCAGCCAGTCGTTTAATTAGCGATCGCAATAAAACAGATTCGGCCCCTTTAAGAATCTGTGCACCCTTCGATAGATCGTTCTCTACGACCCCAGCGCCTTCTTTTAATCGAGATTTAGACAGTAGGCGCTTCTGGCTGCTTGGCAAGTATCGCTTCTAGTGCCGCCTTCGTCGCGTAGCTTGCCCTTACGTCTTCTGATAAAGACTGAAGTGCCCTCGCCTCCTCAATATGGATCTGCCCATCGGCACAGATCAGATGAGCTATCAACAGCAGCCCGCGATCTAACTCATCTTGAATAGGAAGCGTCGTCACCATAGGAATGCTAGTAGCTACTAGAGGCCATAGGATGCGCTCAGCAGACATTCGCTAAACGCATCAACAAAGATACGTTTAAGGTGCCCTAATTCAAATCAAGAATTTTCATGCCAGTGCACTTATTTGGCCAACATAGAGCCATACATGTCTTCTAATTGCAGCGACACGTAAAGGCTCAAGCGAACTCATAAGGACGAATAGACGCTAAGGCATTCGATTCTGCCTGCTGCGCGTGATACAAGTCCCACCGTAGCTGAAGACTCATCCAAAAATCGGCAGTGGTTCCAAAGTATTTGGCTAGACGCAGGGCAAAGCTAGGCGTCATGCTCACTCGACCACTTACAAGGTCTTCAATATGATCTATCGGCAGGTGAACAGCGTCAGCAAGATGACGGTGGGCGATGTTCATCGGCTTCAAAAACTCTTCGTCGAGCATCTCGCCAGGATGCGTAGGCACACGGTGAGTAGGAATACGAATCATGAGTGATATCAGCTCCAGCTTTAGTGATAGTCAACAATCTCTACTTCGGCTGGCCCGTTGTCACCCCAGACAAAACAGATTCGGTACTGTGCATTGATGCGAATGCTGTGCTGTCCTATGCGATCGCCCCTTAGCGCTTCTAGCCGATTACCAGGCGGTATCCGAAGTTCTTCTAAGAAATTAGCAGAATCAAGGAGATCAAGCTTTCGAGAAGCTACTTTCCAAAGATTGATAGGACAAAGTTTTACAGCAGACTTTGTACGCTCACCGTTAAAGATATCTTCAGTTTCTCGATTCTTGAACGTTTGAATCATAGAAGTACTGAAGTAGAAAATACTCTTCTAAAATTGGATTTTCTAGGATTTTCTAAACCATCTCTGACTGTTTAGCAGCGGGCTGTGGCTGTGGCTGGAACTGGAAGAGAGTGTAAACCACGTTCCGGCGAATGCCCGTCATCATGTCGAGAAAGACTTCGTAGCCTTCGCTCTTATATTCAATCAGCGGATCTTTTTGGCCGTAGCCACGCAAGCCAACGGTTTCACGCAGGGCGTCCATTTGCTGGAGGTGTTCGCGCCAAAGGGTGTCAATTTGCTGAAGGATGAAGAAGCGCTCGGCTTCGCGCATAAGACCTGGTTTGAGAAGATCAACTTGGGCTTCTTTGAGATCGTAGGCAATGCGTACCTGCTCGGCAAGAAAGGTTTTCATTTCTCCCATGGAGAGATTTTCTAACTGCTCGGGAGTGAGATCGGCTAGCAGATAGATGAACTCTTGGACTTTGCTGACAACACTGCCTAAGTCCCATTCTTCGGAAGGGAGTTCCGGGTTTACGTAGGCTTCTACGATGTCGTTCATGGTTTGCTCAGCGTAGCCTAACACCAGCTCTTTGAGATCAAGGCCTTCGAGAACGCGGCGGCGCTCGGCGTAGATGGCACGGCGCTGGTTGTTCATGACCTCGTCATACTCGAATACCTGCTTGCGGATGTCGTAATAGTAGGTTTCTACTTTCTTTTGCGCGCCTTCGAGCGACCTGGTCAACATCCCCGACTCAATCGGCATGTCTTCTTCTACGCGGAAGGCATTCATGAGGCCAGCAACGCGATCGCCACCAAAAATCCGCAGCAAATTATCTTCCAAGCTCAAAAAGAACTTCGTCGAACCAGGGTCACCCTGACGGCCCGCACGGCCTCGAAGCTGGTTATCAACCCGGCGAGACTCATGGCGCTCCGTACCAATTACATGCAGCCCGCCTAGCTCAATCACGCTATCGTGAGCCGCTGAAGTAATTAGCTCATACTCATCAAGCACTCGGTTGTAAACGTCACGCAGCTTTTGAATCACCGGATCGTCTGTCGGTGCTTTTTCTGCGGCAACCGCAATTTTATCCTCAGCAGCTAGCTCGGAGAGGCTTTGCGAACCGTAAGTCTTCACCGCAAAAGCAACCGCATCTGTCAGCGCTTCTTTGGTTTTTACACTCAAATCAGCGGGAAAGATCTGAGGTGCTACTTTCCAAGTTTTAGGCTTCTTTTTGCCTTCACCAAAGCCCTGAGCCGTATCGCCACTTTTAGCGCCAGCCACTTGAGCCACACCAAACTTATCGTCCTTTTCAGGCTTTACGATCCGGGGCATAAAGTATTCGCGCACCTTGAGTCTTGCCATATAGTCGGCGTTACCACCCAAAATGATGTCGGTACCGCGCCCTGCCATGTTCGTAGCAATCGTCACCGAGCCGCTGCGACCCGCTTGCGCCACAATTTCAGACTCGCGCTCAACGTTCTCGGGCTTTGCGTTTAGCAGGTTGTGCTCAACGTTGAGATCTTTGAGGAGAATAGAGAGGACTTCTGATTTTTCGACGCTGGTGGTGCCGACTAGAACGGGGCGGCCGGTTTCGTGCATTTCAGAGCATTCTTGAGCGATCGCATTCCACTTTGCATTCTCAGTTTTATAAACCACATCTGCCAAATCACGCCGCGCAGAAGGTCGATTTGTTGGAATAATCGTCACTTCTAAGTTGTAAATCTTTTCAAATTCAGCTTCCTCAGTTTTCGCCGTACCCGTCATACCCGACAGCTTTGGATACAGCAAAAAGAAGTTCTGATACGTAATCGAAGCGAGCGTCTGCGTCTCAGGCTGAATTTCTACATGCTCTTTCGCCTCAATCGCCTGGTGCAAACCATCACTCCACCGCCGACCGGCCATTACGCGCCCGGTAAATTCATCAACAATCACAACTTCGCTGTCACGAACGATGTAGTTCACGTCTTTAGTAAAAAGTTCCTTAGCCTTCAGCGCGTTGAAAATGTAGTGCGCCCAAGGATCTTTAGGATCAAATAAATCTGTGACGTTCAGTAGCTGCTCGGCTTTTTCAAAGCCTTCATCGGTGAGCAGTACGTTACGCGCCTTCTCATCAACTTCGTAGTCAACCTCATCGCTTTCTAGCTGTGCGGCCACCTCAGCGGCCTGCGTGTACTTCTCGCCTGGGCGCTCCACCTGTCCTGAGATAATCAGCGGCGTGCGAGCTTCATCCACCAAAATTGAGTCAACTTCGTCAATCACACAAAAGTTAAACGGACGCTGTACCACGTCCGCCATTTGTGTACTCATGTTGTCACGCAGGTAGTCAAAGCCAAATTCGCTGTTGGTGCCGTAAGTGACGTCACAAGCATAGTTTTTCTTACGATCAGCCGGACTCATACCCTGCTGAATAAGGCCCACGCTCAGGCCTAAAAAGCGGTGAACCTGACCCATCCACTCCGCATCACGCCGGGCGAGGTAGTCGTTCACAGTCACCACGTGAGAGCCCTTGCCGGAGATCGCGTTTAGATAGGCGGGCAGCGTAGAAACCAGGGTTTTACCCTCACCGGTTTTCATTTCAGCGATTTGCCCATCGTGGAGCACCATGCCACCCAGCATTTGCACGTCGTAGTGACGCATTCCTAATACGCGCTTGCCCGCTTCACGAACCACAGCAAACGCTTCGGTTAAAATATCGTCTTCGTCCTCGCCATCTTTTAAGCGCTGTCGAAACTCGGCGGTTTTGCCCGTCAGATCCGCATCTGAGAGTGCCTGCATTTCTTCTTCGAGCAGGTTTATCTCTTTAATATCGGGCTGATATCGCTTGAGTTTGCGGGTATTAGGATCGCCTAAAAATCTTTTTAGCATGTCGGCAGGCAGAGAAACGGCGGGCGGATATATTGTATCTAAACCCATGTTACGAGGAGTGAAGGCTCTCTCGGAAGACGGTATTCCGGGCGGTTTACCCTACAAAAGTACTCCGTATCCATTGGAAATAGTACCACTTAGAGGGCTATGGCTATAGCCACTTCCCCGGAGTATCGCCTTTCAAATGAGGTCAGGAAAGCATTACTTTTTTGGAAGCAATGCTGGGATATAGCCACTATCCTTAGTAGCAATGTAAATACATTTGTGAAGAAACGTTGGATTCATGTGCCACGTTCTCTCACGTCTGCTTTCAAAGCTCTTACGGAGGCCCAACCGGGTACCTGACTTTATGGACAGTCGGCATATTCAGTTTCGCTATACCCCAGTTTTTTCGCCTAATCAGCTCAATCAGCTATGTGATCTTTTCAAGGTGGCGGCTTTTTGGGCGGGTGAACGACGGCCTTCTGAGATGGCGCGGGCGATCGCCCACAGCAAGCCCATCGTCACCGTATGGAACGGCGAACAGCTCATCGGATTTTCGCGCGCCACCAGCGACGGCGTTTTTAGGGCCACCATTTGGGATGTGGTCATTCACCCCGACTATCAGGGCGCCGGCTTGGGTCGCAAGCTAGTGCAAACCCTCATTGCTCACCCTCATATGAATAAGGTAGAGCGCACTTACTTAATGACAACCCATCAGCAGAGCTTTTACGAACGCATTGGCTTTGAGCAAAACAGCACAACGACGATGGTGCTACACAACCAGCTCATTGCAGAGCGAATAATTGCAGAAGCCGATATGCAAACAACAGAAGTAGAGGTTGGGGTCGAACGTAAGTAGGGCCAAAGCTCAATCAAGCTAAGCCTCTTCAGCCTCAATTTTCTCTTTAGAATCACCCCAATAAGCGCTATATGTCCATTCTTCGCTGGAGCCTTTATCGACGGTTTTCCAGCGGTAGATGACGCCCTTATTGGGGTTGACGCCCACTTCTAGTAGTTTGGCACCCATATAGTATTCGGTTTGCTTGAGGGTGCGATCGCGAAAAAACTGCCCTTCACGCTTAGAAATTGTTTTTGAAATATGGGCTTGGGTAGGCTTTGCCATGGTGGGTCGGTCTATGCGCAACAGCTAAACGAAATCATTATTATGCCTGCTCTCTAATCTCTAGCGCAATCCTCAGGGCACCCACTCTAAATTGAGGCCGACTCGGCTATCGCCTGCATCTGCTGTACTTTGCCACTCCAAATCTGTTGAAATTCGTAAGTTTTGAGCGATCGCGTAGCCAAAATTTAGCTGCGTCACGCTAAGCCCTTCGCTGTCGCCAACCACCCAAGATTGATCCACGGTAAAGTCAGCAGCGCCCGTGCGAGAGGGCACCACGCGCAAACGAACGCCAACATTAGCACCGCTGATGCTATAGTCATTGCCTGATTCGGCATAGCGATAGCCAACGATAGGCGCGACGTTGATATAGCCGCCTAGCGGCAAAATGTAGTAATGCAAATCGGTACCGAAGGATTGGCGATCGCCCTCAAAATTCTGCTGATAGTCCGCGCTCACCGTCAAAGGCGTATCGCCAATAAACACATCCTCCACGCCCACTAAAAATCCGCTAGTGCCATCCGAAGACGGAAAATAGCTATAGCCCGCCTGAATCCGCGTTACAAAACTAGGATCGTTGCGAATATCTGCGCGCACGTCCGGCACTTCCTCCAGCCAGCGCTGAAGCACCGGGCTTTGCTCAATCACTTCTGGCGTCAGATTTAAAGGCGCGGCCGATTCAGGAGCTATTGGTGGTGCATCCGCAGACGTCTCTGCGAAGGTAGCAGAAGGTAATGAGGCCGTTGTGCAGCTAGCAGCCAGACAACCCAACAAAATTTTCTGATAATTCATACGGATACACTAGCCCGCATACTCGCAAAAGTCAGCCCGCTACAGAAAAGCCAGCGGATCGACCGGTTCACCACCACGGCGTACTTCAAAGTGCAGGTGAGGCCCCGTAGATAACCCCGTCGTGCCAATCGCGGCAATCACATCACCTTTTTTCACCGCCTGACCTTCATACACATCTAGCCGACTCGCGTGAGCATACAAGGTGGTCACGCCACCACCATGATCTAAAATGACGGCGTCACCGTAGCCGCCATACCAGCCTGAATAAATCACCACGCCCGTTTCAGCGGCAAAAATAGGACTGCCGTGTTCAGCCCCAAAATCAGTCCCTGCGTGAAAACGGCTGTAGCCCAACACCGGATGAAACCGGCTACCGAAGTTGCTGGTAATTGGCCCCCGGCTAGGCGTCACCATTTTGCCAGAGCGGCTTGCGGCCCGCAGCGCTTCTTCGCGAACCATCTTAGCAGCGGCAGCATTAGCAGACGCCTGCTCTGCTCTGGCCTTCGCCTCAGCAGCAGCCACCCGTTTCAAAATCAAGCTTGTGATGTCGTCAGAATCGCTGTCTAGCTGAGTAATGGCCGCTGAAAGTGCGCTCCGATTTTGCTTGAGTCGATTTACGGTTTCGGCCTGCTGCTGAAGCTGCGCGGTGTATTGCTCACGACTGGCCATGAGCTGCTGACGCAATAGCGAAATGCTGTTTTTTTGCTGCTCAACGCCCTCCTGCTGCGACACAATGTCATCGGACTGCGCATCTAGCTCAACTAGCATTGCCCGGTCGGCGGCGTACACTTCCTTCAGCCGGTAGCGTCTGTCTAAAAAGTCGTTGAGATTACTACTTTGCAGCAGCAGCGCCCAGCCTTGAGCACTCTGCTGACGCTGCATAAACTGAAGCCGACCGACGACGGCAGTTCGCGCTTTTTCATAGGTTTCTTTGTTCTTTTCTAAGTCGGCCTCTAGCCGGTCTAAGCTTTGCTCAGCTTCTGCTAACTGGTATTCGGTATCGGTAATCCAGGAATCTGTTCCCTGAATTGTTTTAGAAAGGCTGCGCAGCTTATCTTTGCCCTGGTTTTCAGCTTTTTGATAGCGCTTGTCCGTTTCGCTGTGCGCGTCTAGCTGTTTGTCTAGCTGGTCTCGCTGCTGGCGGAGCTGGTCTATGGTTTGGTTTTCAAGCGGCTGTTGGGCAACCGTTGGCGTTAGGCTGCTGGTGATGAGCCAGATGGGAAGGGCGATCGCGATTATCAAGCCCAGATATTTTGGCCAGCGCCTTTTTCGGTAAGAATGCAGCAAAACCATGATTTTCCCTACCTCACAACACCAAAGCCGCAATTCCAAAGCTCAAGATTAAAATTCCAAACACCTTAGTTGACCAGCGATTAAACGCCTCTAGCCGCTGTGGCGTAAGTCGACTACGCATATAAGCCACCCCTGACACTAGCACCAACCACCAGACCACCGAACCCGCGAACACACCAATCACGAGGGTTACAGAACTCGCCGTGTTCGCTTGCGTAATACCGAGCCTTGCAAAATTCTATTTAAAAAAGAACATCGTCAACATTTAACGGCAGCACCGCCGAATCCTTTACCATCGACAGCGAAATCGTTGTCCGCGTCTGTGCAATTCCAGGCAGCGCCTTCAGCTCATTGCTTAAAAAATGTTCTAGAGCTGCCGTAGACCAGCACCGCACCTTCAGTAAATAGTCGGCGTCGCCCACCACGTGATGGCAGGACTGAACACGGCTGCTTTCTGTCACAAATGCCACAAAGCCTTGGCGATACTGTGGGTGATCTAGCGTGACGGAGACAAAAGCCGTTAAGTCGACGCCTAGTGCCTCGGCACTGAGCTGAGCGGTGTAGCCAGTGATGATGCCAGCGGTTTCTAGGCGGCGAACTCTGTCTGCGATCGCCGGAGCCGACACCCCTAGCCGATCGGCCAAAGCAGACCATCGGATGCGGCCCGTTTGAGTCAGCGCTAATAAAATTTTGCGGTCAAGCTCATCAATATCCATTAATTTGTTTTCCAAAGCTAATGTTCATTTTTATAATTTTAAAACAAATAAATTTCAACATAAGACTCAAAAGTAAGCTAATTAACCTATTTAGCGCTTAAAAATAAACTAAAAGAGAAAGAGAAGATTCCATCAACTTCACGTGATGCGAGCAAGAATCTGGGTAAATAAATAGCAGTTATCAATAGCGAATCTGGCACTTACCATCTTGGCAAAGCGTCATTAACCGCCACAGGCAGCGGCTCATCTCGCTACCGAGCATCTATCTTTGCAAAATTGCACCTTTTATGATTGGGCACCTTACCTCAACCCTCGAATACATTGATATTCCGGCCGACTGGATTGGCATCAGAGCCATGAAAGAAAGCAGTAGCCGCAGAGCCATGCGCGACGGCCTACCGCAGCAAAACGAGCGTGGGCTTAGTCAGGGGGCCATGGTTGAAGTGCTAGCGCAAGGGCAGTTTGGCTACAGCGCCACAAATCAACTCACGCCTGAGGCCATCAGGGCAGCCGCGCAACGGGCTTACGAGCAGGCGATCGCAACCAGTCGTTGGGCCGTCCACCGCTTCACCCAATCCGTCCGGCCAGCGGTCAAAGGCGAATACATCTCTCCCTACCAGCAGACATTAGATACGCTCGGCGTTAGTGAGATCAATGACATGCTGCGCAAGCTATGCGAGCAGCTAAAGGTCTCTACAGAGATTGTGCGAACCAGCGCTATTGCTCGCAGTCACGACATTGAATCCTGGTTTGTCAGCAGCAATGGATCTGAGATTTATCAAAAGATAGTGCTGTTGGAAACACATATGGGCGCGATCGCTCAAGCTCCTGGCGTCACCCAGTCCCGTTCAGACAACGGCTACTTAGCCCGCAGCTATCAGGGCGGCTGGGAAATTATGAACGGTGCTGAAAGTGCTCAGCTCTGGGAGCGTGCTACCCGTATCGGCAAGCAAACTGTAGAACTTCTCAGTGCCTCCAACTGCCCTGACACGACTACCACACTCGTGCTCGCCCCCGACCAAATGATGCTTCAGCTCCATGAAAGCGTTGGGCATCCGCTAGAGCTAGACCGCATTCTAGGCGACGAACGCAACTACGCAGGCGGCAGCTTTGTCCAGCCCCAAGACTTCGGCAGCTTAGTTTACGGCTCACCGCTAATGAACGTTACTTTTGACGCCACCCGTCTAGGCGAAATAGCCAGCTACGGATTTGACGACACGGGCACACCGGCTAGCAAGCAGTACCTCATCCGCAACGGTATTTTAGAGCGGGGACTCGGCGGACTCGAAAGCCAAGCCCGTCTACAGGTACCTGGTGTCGCTTGTGCCCGAGCCTGTAGCTGGAATCGTCCTGCTATTGACCGCATGGCAAACATCAATTTAGAACCCGGAGACACCGGTTTTGAGACGATGATTGGCAACATCGAAGAAGGCGTTTATATGGAGTCCAACCGCTCTTGGTCAATTGACGACCAGCGCAATAAGTTTCAGTTTGGCTGCGAATATGCCCGCAAAATTGAAAACGGCAAGCTCACTACACTCCTCAAAAACCCCAACTACCGGGCCACCACACCTCAGTTTTGGCGCAGCCTTTCACAAGTTGGCAGCAGCCAAACCTTAGAAACCTACGGTACGCCCTACTGTGGCAAAGGCGAACCCAACCAGCTCGTCCGTGTTGGCCACGCCTCGCCCATCTGCGCCTTCACTAATATTGAAGTCTTTGGAGGTGCCTAGTAATGACCTTATTTTCCACCGAGTCTGGCACCGCTACAGCAGCAGCAGCTAACCGTAAAAACGGCCAAACTCGCGGCCAGTACGAAACCGTTTTTAACCAGTTAGTAGACGCGATCGCCGCTCAGCTCACCCCTCAAACCAACTGCTATTTCAAAACATCGCTTGCCGGTGAAGATAGCCAGTTCACTCGCTTCAACGGTGCTAAAGTTCGCCAGAGCGGCCAAGTTTGCGACGGCCAGCTAAAGCTTACGGTGATGGAGGCGAATCGCACCACATCAGCTCAAATTCCTTTCACCGGCAGCTTTGAGACAGACTGGGCGCTCACTCAACAAACGCTTTCCCAGCTTCAAGCGGATCTTCCCCAGCTTCCCAGCGATCCCTACGTCGTCCTCCCGACTAGCGGGGCCAAAGCACATAGCCGAGAAGTCCGCAGCGGCCAGCTACTGCCAGAAAATGAGGTTGCCGAAACCCTGATGTCATCCATTCAGGATTTAGATTTTTCAGGTCTGTATGCGGGCGGCATGTCCTATCGAGCCTACGGGGACTCATGCGGGAAACGTCACTGGTTTGAAACGCCCTCTTTTACGCTGGACTACTCTCTATTTGATCGACGTAATCAGGCCGTTAAAGGTATTTTTGCAGGCGATCGCTGGAACGAAGTCGCATACCAGCAGAGCGTCAATGCCAGTCGCCAGCAACTTGCTTTACTCACTAAGCCTACAAAAGCGATTTCAAAAGGGGCCTACCGTACGTATTTAGCGCCCGCTGCGGTTGCTGACCTGATGGAGACGCTCGCTTACGGCGGTTTGGGTGAAGCCGATTTGCGTCAGGGCAGTAGCGCTTTTGAAAAGCTGGAAAAAGGAGAGGTCAGGCTGTCTGAACAGTTTTCTTTGGGTGAAGACTTTCAGCGCATTGGCGTGCCTAGATTTAATGGGAATGGGGCGATCGCCCCCACTCAGCTCCCAATCATTCAGCAAGGTCAGTGGGTAAATTCTCTGGTGAGCGATCGCAGTGCCAAAGAATACGGCAAAATCAGCAACGCGGCTAGCTTAGGCGAATCTATGCGAGCCCCCGTCGTCGCCTCTGGCAATATTCGCGAAGACCGGATCCTCACCGAGCTAGGCACCGGCCTCTATCTCTCAAACCTGCACTACCTCAACTGGAGCGACCTGGCTGCCGGACGCATTACTGGAATGACCCGCTACGCCTGCTTTTGGGTAGAAGACGGTGAAATTATCGCACCGATTGAAAACCTGCGATTCGATGACAGCTTCTACCGCTTTTTGGGAGAAGGACTGCTAGGACTCACTGAAACGCAGCAGTTTTTGCCTAATGTGGGCACTTACGACAGGCGATCGCTCGGCGGCATGTGGGTGCCCGGTATGTTGATAGACCAGTTCCGGTATACGCTGTAGCTTGACACTCACAGACGGTTTCCAGCCTTCATGGCATCTGAACAGCGACTTTCTATTTCTTTCAGCGGCGTTTTAGCCATACTTGCGGCCATTCCAGTAGCCATCGTTAGCTGGCAGCTTCGAGGGCTACTGCTACTCGTCATGATTTCGGTCGTGCTGGCCTGCTCCATTGCACCGATTGTTAACTGGGCCGAAAAGTATCGCATCCCTCGATGGCTTGGTGCGCTGCTCACCTATTTAGCTATCATCGGCACGCTGGTCGGTCTGATTTTTCTAATTGGCCCTACCGTACTCGATCAAATTCAGCTACTGGTTAGACAGTTGCCGCTGCTGCTACGAAAGGCCCTGACGCAGGTAGAAGCCTGGTCGCTTACGCTGAATGACAACCGACCTGATTTTACAACCCAGGTATTTGATCAGCTAGATGTGCAGGCGATCGCAGCTTGGGCCGTCCGCTCCACACGCCAGGTGGCCCTCCGTTCTTTCAGTCTTACAACCGGCATATTAGGAACCCTGCTTAGCCTGGTCTTAGCCATTTTCATCTCTGGCTATATGCTCGCCGACAGCAGAACGCTCACAGCTAATTTTGTGCGCCTGCTGCCCGCCCCTTGGAATCAGCGCATCAACCAGCAGCTCCCTGAAATCGGCAATCGCATCGGCACCTACATTCGCGGGCGGCTAATTGTCTCAGGCACGCTGGCGATCGCCACGAGTATTGGACTGGGGTTTTTGGGCTTGCAAGATTTTGCCATTGGTTTGGGCGCGATCGCAGGCGTCACCAATCTCGTCCCCTTCCTAGGACCTCTCCTTGGCGCAATTCCTGCCCTCATCGTGGCCCTTCCGCAAGGCGGCTTGACAGTGCTATGGGTCATCCTCTTTTACGTTGTCATTCAAAATATTGAAACCTACCTACTCGATCCACTGCTCGTGGGTTCCTCTATCGGTGTTCACCCGCTCTATCAGCTCCTAGCCGTTTTGGGCGGGGCTCAAGTTTTAGGTATTATTGGTGCGCTAATTGTGCCACCTTGGGTCGCAGGCGGTGCCGTCTTGCTCGAAAATCTCTATCTGCAGCCCAAACTTCAGAAAGAGGAACCATCCTGAAAAAATTGAATTGAGCTGAATACAGAACCTAATGCAAGGTCTGACCCCTAAAGCAGACAGCGAAGCATTCATGCATCCTATTTTTCTTCTATATGGCTACTACATATTGTGAGCAGCATCGTACTGACTTTAGGCATCGTGGCCCTGGCCTTAGTGCTGTTCATTGTGGAGCTATTTCCCGCAGATATCACAGCGCTATCCGTGATGGTTGCGCTCATATTACTTAAGCAGGTCACCCCTCAAGAAGGCATCGCGGGCTTCAGCAACCCGGCCACCATTACCGTTATGGCCATGTTCATTCTCAGCGCTGGTATCGCCCGCACAGGCGCACTTCAAAAGGCTAGTGGCTGGCTAATCAAATGGGGCGGGAAGCGGCTCCCACAGCAAATTTTCGCCCTTGGCATCATTGTCGGCCCCATGTCGGCCCTCGTGAACAACACCGCCATTGTCTCTGTCTTCTTGCCCATCGTTGAAGACTTCTGCCAGCAGCATCGCATTTCACCTTCTAAGCTGCTAATGCCGCTGTCTTTTGCCACCATTTTAGGCGGCATGATCACTGTCATCGGCACCTCTACTAGCGTGCTCGCAAGCGGCCTATCTGCCGATCTTGGACTCGGCGAATTTTCTCTATTTCAGTTCACAGCACTAGGCATCATCACTTTTATTATCGGCATGGCCTACCTAGCGCTTGTGGCTCCCCGGCTGCTGCCAAATCGCAATATAGACGATCGCGGCCTCAGCCAAAAGTACGGCATGAAAGACTACGTAAGCGAGCTAGTCATCACGCCACGCTCTAGCCTGGTTGACCAAACCTTACAGGCCAGTCAGCTCCAGCGCCGCTTTGACGTAGACGTACTGGAGCTAATTCGCAACAACACTCACTTTCCTCAGCCATTTGCTGACAAAACGCTATCAGCAGGCGATATTCTGCTCGCACGCGGCGGCAAGCAAGATCTGTTAAAAATTCGAGAGAGTGAAGGGTTAGAAATACTGCCAGACGTGCAGTTTGGTCAAAAGTCTTGGCAGGGCGCTGTGGGTGAAGAGGAAGGAATTGCTGAAGCGCTGGTAATTGCAAACTCTAACCTGATTGGCTCTACGCTCAAAGATATGCGCTTCAGGCAGCGGTATAACGTGACGGTGCTGGCGATTCGGCGAGGACAGGAGCTATTGCGCGATCGCATGGGAAAAGTTCCGCTTCGCTTCGGTGACCTGCTCCTCGTACAAGGCCCAAAGCAAAGCTTAGTCGGTATCCAAACCAGCCGCGATCTGCTGCTGCTAGAGCAAAGAAGCTTGGAAACCTTACGCACGGGCAAAGCCAACATCGCCCTTACCATTGGGTTTGCAGTCGTCCTCGCCGCTGCCTTAACCGACTACCCTATTCTGGTTTCAGCCTTAGCAGGCGTCGTCGCCATGATCCTCACTGGCTGCCTCAAACCCGGCGAACTTTACCAGGCCGTCCGCTGGGACGTTATTTTCTTGCTGGCCTGCCTAATTCCACTCGGCACCGCTATGCAAAATTCAGGCGCAACCGAGTGGCTAGCCAATCAGCTCGTCAGCCTAGGCGGCAACCTTTCTAGCTACTGGCTGCTCACTTTGCTCTATATCATCACAGTGCTCCTGACCGCCGTATTGTCGAATAATGCCTCCGTTATTCTGCTGCTGCCAATCGGCGCACAGGTCGCTAATGCGATTGATATCAGTCCGCTTACGGCAGTATTTGTGATCACATTTGCCGCTTCCAACAGTTTTATGACGCCCATCGGCTATCAAACCAACACGATGGTTTACAGCGCAGGCGGCTACCGCTTTTTTGACTTTGTAAAAGTAGGGGGACCCTTGGCCCTGATCATGACGCTGATTACGCCACCGCTAGCCATTTGGATTTATGGGCTATAGCTATAGCCTCACGGGTTTATCGGTACCCTCCATCTGGTAAAACCGAGCTTTCAACTAAAGTAGGAGATATAAGAAACAATGCCATCAGAACTGTCATCAAAACAGAAGGGCGTTACGGTTTGGTTTACAGGACTTAGCGGCGCAGGCAAAACGACGATTAACGATGCGCTGACTGCTAAATTGCGCGATCGCGACATCAAGCTAGAAGTACTAGACGGCGATATTGTTCGCACCAACCTCACCAAAGGCCTAGGCTTTAGCAAAGAAGACCGGGACGAGAACGTTCGCCGAATTGGGTTCGTCTCTAACCTGCTGACGCGCAACGGCGTCATTGTGTTGGTTGCAGCCATTTCTCCTTACAGAGCCATTCGTGAAGAAGTGCGCGATCGCATTGGCGACTTCATTGAAGTGTACGTCAGCGCACCGGTTGAAGTATGCGAAGAACGCGACGTTAAAGGCCTCTATGCAAAAGCTCGCTCCGGTGAGATCAAACAGTTCACCGGCATCAGCGATCCTTACGAAGCGCCCAAAAGCCCTGAAGTCAACTGCGAAACACACAACGAAACTTTAGACGAAAGCGTCAACAAAGTCATCGCGAAGCTTGAAGAAATGGGCTACGTCCCCGCTGCGTAAACGCCATGCAATTCTAGGCACGGCCAGGTTGGGTTTTGATTGCGCTTAACCCAACCGACCGATCCACACCCGCTTCATCTTCAAGAACCACTTCCGTTTCAGCTTTTGCCGCCGCCACCCAACGCTTTAAAGCATTCTGCTCCAGCGCAAACGCCTGGTATGTACTGGCAACTTTTGAAAGTGATACGCTATACGTTTTAAACCGCATCACAACCGGCGCATAAAAGCAGTCCGCAATCGAAAAGTCACCATACAGCCACGGGCCAGCATTTTTGGTCATGCACTTCGACCAAATCTCATCAATTCTGGCGATATCTTTTAGTGCCGCCGACGAAGGCTCAACCGTTCTCAGCGCCCGACAGTTCATCGGCATCTCGTTCCGCAAGCCTGCAAACCCAGCGTGCATTTCGGCGCAAATCGCCCTGGCCTCTGCTCTTAAGGCCTGATTGTGAGGCCAGCCTTTGCCCGCCAAATATTTCTCAGACACATATTCACAAATCGCCAGCGAGTCCCAGACAACCAGATCACCGTCAGTTAATACAGGTACTCTGCCAGTGGGAGAATGCTGAGCTAGGCGCTCCGTCAGGCCATCTGCTCGAAGCGATTCTTCAACCTCCTTAAAATCTAGATCAAACGTAGCGAGCAATAGCCAGGGTCTTAAAGACCAGGATGAATAGTTTTTGTTGCCGATAATCAGTTTCAAAATGGGCCTCAACCGTTACATCATCAGGTCGTCGAGTTCAGCGTAGTCAGGTAGCGTCGTGTCGATTTGTTTGCCCGCTCTGACAACGGCGCGATCGCCTTGGCCTCTAGCCATTAGCTCATTAAAACTGCGCGCCTTGAATATTACAAAATCCGCCGCCATCCCTTCGCCAATTTCTCCCACACCCTCAAGTCCCATCATCCGTGCAGGCACCTTAGTCACCGCCTGTGGCCACGCCCCAACCGGATGATCCAAATGTCCAATTCGCGTCGACTGTGTAAACACCTCTAGCCCATCGTGATCGCCATAGGCAAAAAACGGATCGCGGCAGTTATCCGACGCCAAAGCCACCTCTATTCCCGCCGCTCTCAGCTCATGCAAAATTGTTACCCCCCGATACCGAGGCGTTCGCCTAGCCTGTCGATCCTGCAAATATAAATTGCACATCGGCAGGCTCACCATCGAAATTCCAGCCGCCTTTACGGCCTTTACGGTCTTCTGCAAATTTTGATCCGACTGCACAGACAAACTACAGCAGTGTCCGCAGGTGACTTTTCCCTCAAACTTATGCCGAATCGCCGCCTCAGCTACGTATTGCAATGCAACATCATCCGGATTTAAACTCTCACCCGTATGAAAATCTAGATCCAATCCTCTCTCTGTTGCCAGCTCAAATACCCGATCAATCTGTTGAACAATATCAGGGTTCATAAAAGCAACGCCCCCCAAAGCGCCACCAGAACCAGCCACTAAGTCAGCCAGCTTCTCTCCTTTCTCTCCCATAAAGTAGTCCAACGTCACCAGACAAACTGCCTGCAACAGCAGCCGATCTTTCCACACCGCTCGCAGCGCCCGAAACGCCTCAAAACTAATCTCACCCTGTGCGCCAGACGCATCCAAATGCGTCCGTACTGCCCGAGTCCCATGCGCGTAGCTACACTTCAGACCAAATTCCATCCGGCGATAAACATCTTCATATGACCATCGCCGATTGCTGTCACCTGCAACCGCCGACAGCGCACTTGCAAACGTTCCATTAGGATTAGGACTGCGCGGCCAGATATGTCCTTTATCCAAATGAGTGTGAATATCGACAAAGCAAGGCCAAATTAAACCTGATTGCAGGTTGACAGAAGGTACTGAATTCCGCGTTCCTAGCCCTGTAGGTTGCAACGTCGCGACGGTTCCATTCTTCATCTCCAAGTCCACCGCAGCTAGCGCCTCATCGGACAAACTGCGCGGTGGCTGTTGGCTTAGCAATAGACTAGAAGACCTTTGACTCAGCAGCGATAAAGGCACTCGACTATTGCGTAACCAGTAGTGAGAAGCCGCCGGAATTTCAACAAAGGAATTCATTATGCCGACTTCGCAGCCTTTTCGGCCCATTCAATGACCTGATTTCCGAGGCGAACGTTGTCTAACCGATCAATTTCGCGAATGCCGGTAGGGCTCGTGACGTTCACTTCAGTTAGGAAGTCACCGATAATATCTATACCCACCAGGATCAGGCCATCTCGGCGCAGTGCAGGCGCAACCTGTTGGCAAATCTCCAAGTCGCGTTCGGTCAGTTCAGTTTTGTCACTGCGCCCGCCCACTGCCATGTTGCCGCGAAATTCTTTGCCTGTTGGCACTCGGTTCACTGCGCCAATGGGGTCGCCGTTGAGCATGACCACGCGCTTATCACCCTCTTTGGCTGCGGGTAGATAGGTTTGAACCATCACGGGCTCCTTGCCTTGGTGAGTGCTCACTTCAATAATGGAATTGAAGTTGCGATCGCTCCCCTCCAAAAACAAAATCCCCTCACCCGCCTTACCACCTAACGGCTTCAGCACTCCAGCACCCCAACGCTCCACCGCCTCCCGAATCACCTGCTTATCAGCGCTCACAATCGTCTCAGGAATTGCATCCGTAAACTGTAGCGCATACATTTTTTCATTCGCCGCTCGCAGACCGCCCGGAGAATTAATCACCTGCGTTTTCGACTTATCTATATAGTCAAGAATGTAGGTGACATACAAATAAGGCACCGTCACTGGCGGATCGGTGCGCATAAAAACAGCGTCCATCTCTTCCATTGGACGCCACTTGCTTTCGCCTAGCTGATACCAATCTGGCTCAGATACCCAGCGATCGCCTGCCTGTGCCACTGGCTTCATCGTCACAAACTGCAACCAAGCACACGCCTTAGCCTTCACCACGTCTAGCCGGTCAGCCTGCGTTACATACACCTCATGTCCCAGCGCCTGCGCCGACTCCATAATCGCCACACTCGTATCATGGCCTGGATCTAACCGCTCAATGGGATCAATTATGAAAGCAAATTTCAACCGAATTCTCCTACAGAACCTAGCCCAGAGATAGGGCAGCAAACGAATATATAAAGCATAGGGCAAAACATTCAGATCACACAGATACTCAGCGGCATCACCACCTATATACCAAGGGGATCATTAACATCTCAAATGAGAGAAACAATTAGCATTTCTACAGACATTTAACAAACCCTTAGTTCTTGTCGAAACGTTTGTCAATTCTTTATTCGAGCTACATCCCTATCGCCGAACATGCAAGGTATGTTGTACACACGCTCAAATCAATAGAGGGTCTCTGATTTCAGTCATGTTTGTTCGGCTAGAACCAGCGGCTCTCTTTGAAATGTTTTGGCAAGGTAGATCTGACTGTGCCAATTCAAATTGGGTAACATTACCGATTCGAGAGTTCATTCTGACTCTCTACTCTGATCGGTAGCTAGGGTGAGAGGAAATCACAAATGTTCGCTAGGTTAATGCAGGCCACCACAATCACACTGGCACTATACGTATTACTAGGCTTTAACGACCTACAGCAAACGCAGACGCTGAAAAGTGGCCATGTAGAAACTACGGTAGAGCCAGCCGAAGCGCTAGTTGCGCTTAAGCAAGCACTTATCCGTCGCCAATAGGTAACGACACGGGTAATTCAACAGTTCATAGTAAATTTAATCAACTAGGCCTTGGGCACAGAATTGGCTTTCGAGCACAGCTAGAGCTACCGCAAAACGAAGAAAAGCGCATCCTCTTCTAAGAGCGAGGATGCGCTTTTTATTTAAGTCTTTGAACTATGAATAAAGCTTACGCTAGAGCCGTCGAACGAATCATAGCTGCGGGCGAAAAGCTAGGTGCATACGATTCAATAACGCGCCCTGTCTCTGTGCACATTGTCATTAAGTAGTCACAGCTAGAGCACTGTGTCCGAACCGTTCCCTCCTGGTAGTAGCGTTCGGCGGCGCTACCGCAAGTAGGGCAATGTACCCGCTGCACGGTCGCAGGAATAACAGCCTTCTTGAGATTATTAGACAAGAACGACTCCAATAAGTGCTGCGTGGGTCTTTCCATGGCCTTCATAGTTCTTAATGACTTACTCATCATTTTTAGGACGCTGAACCTAAAGAGCTATAAATTATGCTCTTTAGGTTCAGCGCATTTACATCTGTGATTACTGATTCTATTATGCCAACTTATCTAGGTAGTAGCAAAGTGTCTTAAGACATACTAAATACTTGGGATCGCCTGCCCTCAGACTGATCCCCGGCTCGTCCAAACGCTTGCCAGCCAAAGGATAGGTGAGTATTTATGCCTGTCTATGTCAGGTAAAACAATCCTGATTTGGGCCTCTTAGCTGCTGACAAATAAAGGTTTGCTTTAGATTCATCACTTATTAACGTTACGGTTCTCAACACTGCTTAACTACGTAGCATTAACAATAGTTAAGTTAGGTTTAATTCTTGATATTTAAAACGTTAAACATATTGAAACCAAAGATCTAAATCCGAATGCTGTAGATCGATTGGTTAGCAATAATCGAACGTGATGTTGAAGCGTTTTCTCTACGTATATATTCATATGTGTCAATTGATAGATAGTAATGATCAAATTCAATAATGAGCGAAATAAAAAAGTAGCGATCGCTGCTTTTTTTGCTCAATTAATAAGCAAATGATAGCGAGGTCTATGTGTTAGCTGATTATTAAATAAGTAGGCAAAAAGTAGCAGACGTTTTTATCAGGCAATTGCACTTATTCCTACTTTATTTTTAAGACAAATAGTCCTGTTAATAACACATAGGCACTTACGAAGTCGCTGATGGATGAAAGTAGTCGTATATTTGCTGAGCGAGCTGCGGGCCAATACCGTCTACCGTAGCGAGCTGCTTGGGAGAAGCCTCGCGAATATAGTCAATCGATCTAAAGTTAGCCAAGAGCTGCTTGCGTCTTTGATGGCCTAGTCCAGGAATATCTTCTAAGTGCGATCGCCGCATCCGTCCCATCCGTCGTTTCCGATGAAAGCCCACAGCAAATCGGTGAGCCTCGTCCCGCAGCCGCCGCAGCAACATCACACCGGGCTGATCGGCTTCCGTATCCAGCGACTTTTTCTCACCTGGCAAAAATATCTCTTCTAACCTTTTGGCTAGGCTCACCACCCGCAGCTCACTCAGCAAGTTCATGTTTTCTAGCTCAGCAACCACAGCCGATAGCTGCCCTTTCCCACCATCAATCATGACCAAATCAGGCCAGTCAGGATTACCCACACGCTGCAAACCAGGGTCTTCTGCATAGCGGCGAAAGCGACGACGAATCACTTCAGCCATGCTGGCAAAGTCGTCAGAGTGGCCGCTGGTGACGGTAGGGTTTTTTATCTTATACGTGCGGTAGTGCTGCTTAGCAGGCAGGCCGTCTACAAAAACGACCTGAGAGGCTACTGCATCTGATCCCTGAATGTGAGAGATATCGTAGCCTTCAATGCGTTTGGGTGGCCCAGGTAAATCAGCCAGTTCGGCGAGATCTTGCATGGCCTGGTTGTTGCGGTCGGCAAAGCGTTGCGTGCGCGCTAGTTCGTACTGAGCATTTCGCTCCACCATTTCAATTAGCTCAGCTTTAGACTGACGCTGAGGCATGTCGATGGAAACTTTTTTACCTTTCTGCGCGGTCAAAAACGCGGCCAGCATGTCACTTTCGGGCAGGATGTGCTGTACCAGAATTTCAGCCGGAATTTCAACCGGATCGACCAAGCGATAGTGTTCTTCTAGTACGCGCTGCAATATTTCTCCGGGTGTGCCAGACTGCGTATCGGCTACAAAGCCTAAGCGGCCAACCAGACGACCTGCGCGAATTTGAAAGAGTTGGATACAGGCGTGTTCGTCATCTGTCGATAGCGCGATCGCATCTCTTGAGACCGTATCGTCAGGCAGCGCCACCTTTTGATGGGCCCCTAGCGTCTCTAGCCCTTTTACCTGATCGCGAACCAGGGCCGCTTTTTCAAAATCAAGTTCTTCAGCGGCTTTTTCCATTTTGGCGGTGAGGATATCGATTAATTCGTGCGATCGCCCCTGAAACACCATTGCCACCCGCTGCACAATCTGATGATAATCCTCCGGCGTAATCATCTGCTGACACACCCCCGGACACTGGCCAATATCGTAATTGAGGCAGGGCCTATCTTTAAATAAAGGCTGTCGCCGCTGCCGTAGCGGAAAAATTCGCTTAGCAATCTGCAGCGTCCGCCGCAGCAGCCCCGTATCGACATAAGGCCCGTAGTAGCGACTTTTTGCATCCTTCCGACGCTTTCGTGTGATAAATATGCGTGGATAGTCCTCACCCCACGTAATACATAAAAAAGGATATTTTTTATCATCTTTGAGCAGCACATTGTACTCAGGCTGATGCTGCTTAATTAAATTAGCCTCTAGCGCCAGTGCCTCAGCCTCGGTATCGGTCACAATAAACTCGATATCAGCGACCTTACTGACCATCGAAGCAATACGTGGCGAGTGATGATGCGCTGCATCGCGAAAATACGATCGCACCCGATTACGCAAACTTTTTGACTTACCAATGTAGAGAATTTGGTCAGTCCCGTCCCGCATAAAGTAAACGCCGGGCTCTTGAGGAATTTCTTTTAGCCGAGTTTCTAGGCGTTCAGGGTCTTTTCGCAGCGTCTTTGCGGAAACGGCAACCGTTGTTTTAGAGACAGAAGAATTAGGCACTGTTAAAGATCTAAGGAGTAAAAGCTAAGAAAACTGACGACTGAATGGGTTAGCAGCCATCTAGCTAACGACGATTAGTCTCTCTTTATTCTATTTATCTTTCGGCTGGTCTTCAAAAAAGTCTGATAAATCAAGAAGATTTGACCAGCTCGTTGTCACAGTGCCTCTGTGTAGAGGAAGATTTGATGTATAAGTCGATACACGTACAGCTTGCATTTACGCCTTACTCACATCCACCCCTTAGCTATCAACTGTGAACATTCAAGAATTTGAAAGCCAGTATCAAGAGTCCGTCAGCAAAATACTCACCGAACTTCAGTCCATGGCGATCATTTCCAACCGGCTAGAGTCCACTATTGTAGAGGTCGGCTCATCAGTACAAAGCCTTAATCAAATGGTAGAAGATTTCTTAAAGGCAGAACGGGGTACAGAAGACCCTTCCGATCAAACGCTCGGCTAAATCAAAAGCTAGACTTAGGACATAGACAATAACAAACCGCTACGTCTTAAATTTATCGATGAGCTGAGCCACGGTTGTGCTTAAATCGCTGGGCAAAACCGGCTTAGTTAGATAGGCGCTTGCCCCAAGCTTATAAGCCTTGTGCTGATCGGTAGCGAGCGTGTATCCACTAACCACTAAAATTGCAAGATGCTGCCAACACGGTTCGCGACGAATTTGCTCAATAATCATAAATCCGTCAATTACCGGCATTCTTAAATTAAGAATAAGCACATCTGGCAGAAAGCTTTGCAAGCGGTCTGTAACCTGTTGACCATCTGCAAGGGTAGAAACGGTGTAGCCACAGTGCTCAAGATAGTCAGCAAATAAAATTCGGTTACCGTAGTCATTTTCTAAAATCAGGATGCGGCCTAACGCTGAGGAAGGCATAATCTTTAGAGGACTGACGTTAGCCAGACGATGAGTTTTTACGCGCTATTACTAAATAAAAATATAAACATAGCTATGTAGGACTCCGTAAAGTGTTACGGACACCCATCAATAATTATGGCCGTAGCTAGTTCCCAAACGTCCGTAGAGATAGTGCATTAAGTGAAATTATTTACACAGAACCTCAGCTTTTGACTGCTACAAAGTCACCTATTTTCTGAATCGCTGTAGCCAACACCTCTGGTGGATGAACTAAGGCAAAGCGCACGTAGCCTTCGCCTGTAGTGCCAAAGCCCCGACCCGGAGAAAGCGCAACGCCAGTATCTGCCACCAAAGCCTTACAAAAATCAATAGAGTGCGTTGCCCAGCTATTGGGCAAATTTTCAGGCAGCTTCGCCCAAATATACATAGTTGCATCGGGCTCAGGAACTTGCCATCCAATTGCTTGTAACGCTGCGATCGCTGCATTTTTGCGATTGGCAAAGGTATTCACCATGTGGGCTACACAGTTTTGTGGGCCGGTAAGGGCTGCGATCGCCCCACGTAAAATTCCCCGATACTGATTAAAGTCCACCGTCGCTTTCACCTGTCTCAGCGCCTTAATTAACTGGGCGTTGCCAATTGCATACCCCACGCGAAAGCCCCCCATGTTGTAGGACTTAGACAGTGTAAAAAACTCAATAGACACGGATTTATTCGGATCGGCCTGAAGCACAGAAGGCACTGGATCACCTTCAAAGTAAAGATCGGCATACGGAAAGTCATGAACCAGTGCAATGTTATGTCGCTGACAAAACGCAACGGCTGCTTTAAAAAATGAAAGCGGTGCGGTGGCCGTCGTTGGATTATGTGGATAGCTCAAAACCATCATGCTAGATTTCTGAGCAATTTCATCGGGAATATCTGCAAGCACTGGCAAAAAGCTATTCTCAGCCAAAATTGGCATCGGATAGATTTTGCCACCTGCAAGATACACGCCGCCTACGTGCGAGGGATATCCAGGATCTAACAGCAGTGCGATATCGCCCGGATTCATCACCGCCAAAGGAAGATGCGCCGTGCCTTCTTGAGAGCCAATCAGTGGCAGCACTTCTGTTTCTGAATTGATAGAGATGCCGTATTTTTGCTCATACCATTGAGCAGCGGCGACTCGCATATCTTTGGTGCTGTTAAATAGCGCGTAGCCGTGAGTGTCTGGATCGTTTAGAGCTTCAGCAATGGCGCTAAGGACGTGGGGTGGAGTGGGCAAGTCGGAGGAACCTAGGGATAGATCGATGATGTCTTTGCCAGAGGCGATCGCCTTAGCCTTAGCCTGATCCATGTCGGCAAAAACATTTGTCTGTAAAGGAGCAAGGCGATCGGCAATCTGCATAAAACTGAGTTAAAAAAAGAACAAAAAATGAGAATCCCTCATCTAGAACCATATCTAGACAAGGGAAAACTGCGTAGGCATCAAAAGGTCGAAGCTTACAGGTTGTCTAACTGCTTTTTCAAGTCATCTAGCTCAGAATCGACAACGGGATCAGCCCCCGACGCTGATGCAGGCTTATCAGCAGGTGGCAAAGCTTCCTGCGAAGACGAAGCACCGCCCAACATTTGTGCCTTCATGGCTTCTAGCTCGTAGTCCACATCGCTACCAGACTCAAGCGAAGCAAACTGACTTTCTAAATCAGCACCCGCTAGCTCAGCAGCAGCCTCACCACTCGCTTCCATCATCAGCACTTTTTCTTCCATGCGCTCAAAAGCGGCCATGGAGCTGCCTGTGTTCATGCTGCTGACGCTATTTTGTAGCTGCTCGTTAGCCTTGGCCGCACTTGCGCGCGCCTTAAGCATATTTTTCTTCGTTTTAGCTTCAGAAATTTTGCTTTCCAGGCCCATTAGCTGACGCTTGAGCGTGTCTACTGTAGACTTTTGCTGGTTGAGCTGCCCTTGAATGGAGGAAGCTGTTTCAGCATGGGTCTTTTTGCGAACAAGTGCTTCGCGAGCTAGTTCTTCATTGCCCTTTTGCAAGGCTAGCTGAGCACGCTGCTGCCACTGATCGGCGGCTGTTTTGGCCTGATCGGCCTGCGTTTGAGAGCGTTTTTGAGAGGCGATCGCTCTAGCAACAGCCTGACGCATCTGCACCAGATCCTCCTGCATGTCAATAATAGCCTGCTCCAGAATCTTTTCTGGATCTTCTGCAGAACTCACGGCTGCATTCAGATTAGAGCGCACTACTCGGCTAACGCGATCAAACAATCCCATGTCGTTATTTCCCTCAGTTCTTCTAGCTTAATAACTAGTATACGTAGCTATTTCAAAATATTGATCCGTCTTAACCGTGGGGATAGCCGTCCCGCATCGGCTGAGCTGTAAAAGCTTATTCAAAAGATACCGCAGGACGCGGGCGAATCCCTGATGTTCATTTAACGTTATTTGACGATCGGCCTAAAGCAGGAAGTGGAGGAATGTTTGGATTTAAGGCTTTGGGGGTGACGCCAGCTCGGTAGGCTGCGATCGCACCCACCGCTTCTAAGTAAGTGTTTACTGCGATCGCCTCAATGCCCAAATCAGCCGCACTCACCGCCATCGCCGTACTATTTTCACCCACTGCTATCACCTGTCCGCCGCGCTGCGCTAGCATCGGAGCCAAGCTCATCACCGCGCTCCCACCGAAAGCAGTTGCAGGCACAACAATTGCGTTCACTTGCTCAGCAGTGATTGTATCCGCAGATGGCTGATCTATCGCAAACTGAGGTGCCCGACTCAGGCCAGCAAGCACACAAGGCAAAAACGTATGCCCTAGCTCTTCAGCGGCTGAGCGCGGTGAAATCGTCGGGTCTAAAGGGAGAGGCGACAGTGCAGGGGCGTGAGCACAAGGAATTTTGAAAGTACGAACGATTAAATGACTGATAACTGCCTCTACGCCTGCCAAAGGATCAACGCCTTTGCCCTGCCGGTAGGCTTCTAGCTCGGGGGAGCTGTCGTCGTCAGGAAAACGAGCGACTACAGCGATCGCCCGGCAGCCCGCTTCATTAATCAGTCGTTCCGCCGCCCGCAGCAGGCTACCTGGATTTTCTAGTGATCCCCAAGAAGCGCCTGATTCAGCCGTTTTTAATGTCACACCCAGCGGTGTATCTGTGATGACGTGAGCCCGAATGTCTAAGCCTAGAGTGGCTCTAGCAGCATCTGCGGCCTGAAGATGGCGCGATCGCAACTCATCTTCCACGCCTTGATCAATCACCAGTCCAATCGAATTTTGATGCACCGGCTGCAAAGCCCAGCGGCCCGCCGCAAACTGATCTAATCCATAGCCTTCAACGTAATAGGCATTGCGCATCGGCCAGTAAAGCTGCGCCCCGTTCATCACATTCGGATGCGTAATCAGCCGGTCAGTCACCTGAGCGAGCGTTCTTGCCACAGGCAAAGCATCCCCTGCATAGCCCCCAATAGCCGCGCCGATTCCAGTAGGGATAATCAGCACCGTTGTGTGGAGTTTGATCATTTGAGGGTGGTAACGACGGCTTCTATATGAGCAGTGCTGGTAGACAAGTCGATATGAGTGATGGCCCAGCGGAGGGGATCGCCGTACTGGGTGAGCTGGGTTTCTATATGCGATCGCAGCGCATCAGACCGCAGCCGATCAGAGCCCACCACCGCCTGACGCAGTTTACTCGGCGACGCAAGCAAAGACACATCCAAAGTGATTAATGTTGTTTGCATCTATCCCGGCTGACCAAACTGACGCTCGTACACTTCGTCTTCTTTTTCAGTCTCTATTTTTAAGTCAGACGTTGGATACGCCACGCACAGTAGCGCATATCCATCCGCCTGAAGTTCAGGGCTGACCCCCATACCGTCTGACTGATTCACCGATCCTTCCAGAATCATTGCCGAGCAGGTCGTACACACCCCCGCACTACACGATGTCGGCAAATCCAAACCAGCCGCCTGAGCCGCCACCAGCACCGTTTGGTCTTCAGGCACCTGAATGCTATGAACCTTGCCCTGATGATTGATCTCAGCCGTAAACGTTGTACTCATTTCTTTTAGTGTTTTGCCTTTACTTAGGGTGAACCTGTCTTAAGAGGCTACCTGACCAGGGAAAGCGCGATCAAACTCTTCAAGCAAATCGTCAATTTCTTCTAGCGCCTGGTTGACGTCAATTCGCAAAGTCCCAATTCCAGGCTGCTCTAGCAAACGAAGCAAAGACTGACGCTTAGAGCGGATAAGCTCAATTCTGGTTTGGAGTGCGGCAAATTCCATATCAAACGGATCTCCGAGATGAGTTACATTTCTTTATAGGACTCACTAGGATAAGCAAATTTGGGACTAAACGCATCAATCTTGATGCTGAAGTCTGTGCTTAATTCAAAGACACCGAAAAAACGCTGATAGATAAACCCATAAGGAAATACTTAGGAAGACAACACTCATGCTGCGCAAAATTCCCCTTGGCACCGTCCTGCTCGTTGTAGGAGCCATCCTTACAGCAGTCGGCTTTGTCGCCTACGCTCAAGAAAACGCCACGCTAAACTTAGTAGGCTTCTTCTACGGCGTACCCATTTTGCTAGGGGGACTGGCCCTACGCGCTGCCGAACTAGAACCTGTGCCTTATACCCAGCCACCTAGCGAAGCTGTGATTGCCCTGCGCGACCAGGCCACCCAAACGCAAACGCAGGTTCGCAAAGACGTTACTCGCTATCGTTACGGACAAGAAGCGCACTTAGATGAAACGCTAGAGCGTTTGGGCCTCAGCCCAACCGATCCACAGCGCCCAGTATTGGAAGGTCTGCACGAAGAGCAGAGAGAAGGCGCGTATACGCTGGTCTTAGAATTTAATTCTCCACATGTGCCCTTTGAGAAGTGGCAGGAAAAGCAGCCGAAGATTGAGGCGTTTTTTGGCCCTGGGATTACGGCTGAAGTCAGTCAACCTGCCGAAAAAAAGGTTGAGGTAGCGATGAAAACAGTCACCGCTTAATATCATTTTTCTAACCGCACCGCATACCACTGCACCGACTCTCCGGGGGCCGTTTCAAACTCACAGTGCGTCTCTAGCAAATACTTAGCGCGATCATCATCATTAGCCAGCTTTTGCAAATCCGGTGAAAGCTGGCTTTTGTTTGCCTGTACCACTTCCTTAAGCTTGTCTGTTAATTCAGCCGGTGTCAGGAAAGTTTCATCCGCATCCGGCGTCAAAAACACAAACATTTCCTCGCTATACATCATCGAATCGGTCATAGAATAAGGTTCCTGAGGTGCGATCGCACGATGTTAAATAACGTTTCGCACTTTGCATCAGAATAAATCGATTTCTTTAGAGTCGAACACCTTCTTTAGTCTACGGTGATAAAATTTCTACATGTACACCGCAATCCCGACTGGATTACCGGAGATTAAATACAGCACCTATCCATCACGATTCTCCCCCTAACTTCCCTATGGTTCACACGCCCATCAAGCCCGCCGAGCAAGCCGCTGAGAAAAAAGTTTCTAAGCTAGAAGGCATCAAAGAGCGCAGCCAGTTTCTGCGGGAACCCGTGGCGACTGAGCTAAAGCAAGACACCACCCACTTCACCGAAGCGGGCATTCAAATCCTCAAGTTCCACGGCTCCTACCAGCAGTACAACCGCGACGACGTTGTACGAGGCCAGGAAAAGCCCTACTCTATGATGCTTCGCCTGCGCAACCCAGGCGGCTACATTCCCGCAGAGCTGTACCTCACCCTAGACGAAATCTCTAACAAGTACGGCAACGGCACTATTAGAGCCACCACTCGCCAAGCCTTTCAGCTCCACGGCATTCTCAAAAAGAATCTTAAAGCGACCCTTGCAGACATCATCAACAGCATGGGCTCCACGCTGGGTGCCTGCGGCGACTTAAGCCGTAACGTCATGGCTCCCCCCGCGCCATACAAAAACAAGCCTGAGTACGTCATCGCCCGCAAGTATGCAACCAATATTGCTGATTTGCTCACACCTCAAACCCCCGCTTACTACGAGGTATGGCTAGATGGTGAAAAAGCGGTAACGACAGAAGAAGATCCAGAGGTGGTCGCAGCGCGTGCAGGCGGTCGCGTCAGTACTGACTTTGAAACATCGATTGAGCCGATTTACAACACTTACTACCTACCCCGTAAGTTTAAGTGCGCGGTCACCGTACCTGGTGACAACTCTATTGATGCCTACACCCAAGACATTACCTTTGTTGTTATTACCGACGATAACGGTGAGCTACAGGGGTTCAACGTAATGGCGGGCGGTGGCATGGGCCGTACGCATAACAAAACAGAAACGTTCGCGCGGATTGCTGACCACATCGGCTACGTGGACAAAGACGATGTGTATGATTTAGCCAAAGCCATTGTCTTTACACAAAGAGATTACGGTGAGCGGTACAATCGCCGCCTAGCGCGGATGAAGTACTTGGTTCACCACTGGGGCTTACCGAAGTTCATCGCTGAAGTTGAAAAGAGATTTGGTAAAAAGCTAGCGCCTTATAGAGAGCTGCCTGCCTGGAAGTTTGAAGATTACTTGGGCTGGCATGAGCAGGGTGATGGCAAGCTGTTTGTAGGCGTGCATGTTCGCAATGGCCGCGTGCACAACCAAGGCAAACTACGCAATAAGGCAGCGCTAAAAGAGATTGTTGAAACGTTTAATGTCTCTATGCGAGTCACGCCTAACCAAAGCGTCATTCTTTGCGATATTGAACCCGGAGATAAGGCCGCAATTCAAGCCATTTTGGATCGCGATGGCATTACACCAGATAGCAAAGTAGATTCGCTTGAGCGCTATTCGATGGCCTGCCCGGCGCTGCCAACCTGTGGTCTGGCGGTAACTGAGTCTGAGCGCATTATTCCAAGTATGTTGGAACGGCTGCGCAAACAAATGAATAGGCTTGGGCTCAGAGGTGAAACCTTCGTAACACGGATGACGGGTTGCCCTAACGGCTGCGCTCGACCTTACATGGCAGAAGCTGGCTTTGTCGGTCAGTCGCCTAAGAGCTATCAGCTATGGCTAGGCGGTTGCCCGAATCAGACTCGGCTGGCACGTCCTTATATGGAGAAAATGCACGAGGATGACTTAGAGAAGACGTTTGAGCCTTTGTTCGTATGCTTTAAGCAGAATCGGCATGAGGGTGAGAGCTTTGGTGATTTTTGCGATCGCTACACATTTGACGCGCTTCGCCAGTTCTCGGAAACCTACGTCCCGGTAAAACCAGCGGGCTCAGGCCGTCGCCGTAACCGCATTGGCGTATCCGACGAGCTATTCGCCAAGATGAAAGCAAGAGCACAGGCAGACGGCAAAAGCCTCGCTGATGTGTTAGAAGAAGCCATTGGCGATCGCTTCGACTAAGCCTGTCTCTGTTCGCATTCGCACTAGCCCTACCGCCCCGATGAAACGCACTCGCAGACGCGACGATCTCATACAAGTTGGCCGCGACATCGTGATTAGGCAGGGCTTTAATGCAGCAGGGCTCAGCGACATTTTACGCACAGCAGGCGTGCCCAAAGGCTCTTTTTACTACTACTTTGAAAGTAAAGAAGACTTTGGGCTGGCCATTATTGAAGACTTTGCTTGTGAATATCAAAAAGAGCTAGAGGCCATTTTAGGCAACGAACAGTTTTCTCCGCTCACGCGGCTCAACAACTATTTTGAAAAAGGCATTGCCGAAATGGAAGCGAGCCAGTGTGAGAATGGCTGCTTGATTGGCAACTTGGCTCAAGAGCTATCGGCACAAAGTGAAGTGTTTCGCGATCGCCTCAACCAAACGCTTACCGACTGGGAAACGCACTTCGCTCAGTGCATTGAAGCCGCCTGCGCATCAGGCGAACTCACTCACCATTTAGACGCTGATACCACCGCAAAGTTCATATTATCGGGGTGGCAAGGCGCGATGCTGCGAGCAAAAGTAGAACGATCAGCCGAACCGCTAAATACATTTATTCAGATTTTGTTTAAGCAGGTTCTTGGCGCGCCTATCCCGGCCAAATCTGTCGCTGGTTAGATTTAACATGTTCTGTTCAATCATAAAGTGTGCATATAGACGACCGGTCTACTAATTTTTCAGAGGCCTACAGCTAAGGGCTTCTAGATTGCACCAAGGATTTATAAGTATGTCTGAAATTGAAAATAAAGTCGTTATTATTACGGGCGGCAGTAGCGGCCTTGGCGAAGCGACGGCTCGCCGGCTCGCAAAAGGCGGCGCTAAAATTATGCTCGCGGCCAGAAGAGAGGATCGGCTTAAAGAAATTGTTGCCGATATTGAAAAAGCGGGTGGCACTGCCAAATACCAAACGACAGACGTTACGAACCAGGAAGAAGTCGCATCCTTGGTTAAGGCTACAAAAGAAGCCTTTGGGCGCGTAGATGTTTTGATTAATAACGCGGGCCTGATGCCGCTATCACCACTTTCTGCGCTGAAGGTAGATGAGTGGGAAACCATGATTGACGTGAATATTAAAGGCGTACTGTACGGTGTTGCAGCCGTGATGCCGGTGATGAAGGCGCAAAAATCTGGCCATATTATTAATCTCTCTTCAGTCGCTGGGCACAAAGTATTTCCAGGTGGCGTGGTTTATTGCGCAACCAAGTTCGCAGTCAAGGCAATCTCTGAGGGCATTCGCTTAGAGTCTGACGGTGACATTCGCGCGACTAATATTTCTCCAGGCGCGATCGCTACTGAACTTACGAATCACATTTCGCATGATGAAAGCGCCAAGATGGCTAATCAGCTATACGACGTTGCGATTGATGCTGATGCGATCGCCCGCGCCATCACTTTTGCCATCGAACAGCCCAGCGACGTAGATATCAACGAAATGGTTATCCGCCCAACGAAGCAAGAACTATAACCACTATGACCTTCTCTAACAATCTCTCTCATCTTCTCAGCCCCCTCCAATTGAAATCACTCAAGCTCAAAAATCGTGTGGCTATGGCTCCGTTAACGCGTGGCCGAGCCGAGCCCGACAGCAGAGTGCCTAACGCACTTATGCAGGAGTATTACGCTCAACGCGCGGGCGCGGGCTTAATTATTACGGAAGGCACTGCGCCGTCAAAGCAGGGCAATGGCTGGGTACAGGCGCCTGGAATCTATAGCGAGGCTCAAGTCGAGGGCTGGAAACCTGTTGTAGATGCCGTTCACGAACAAAACTGTGTGTTTTTCATGCAACTGTGGCACACGGGCCGAGCCTCCCACAGCGATTTGCAAGAAAACGGTCAGCTTCCGGTTGCACCATCTGCGATCGCTATCCAAGGCGAAACCCACACGCCCAGTGGAAAAAAACCTTACGATACGCCCAGAGCGTTAGAAACAGAAGAGATTCCTGGGGTCGTAGAGGACTATCGTAAAGCCGCTGAAAATGCAAAGAAGGCAGGGTTTGATGGCGTAGAGATTCACAGTGCAAATGGCTATTTGATTGATGAGTTTCTCCAAACTAAAACCAATCAGCGCACGGACAAGTATGGTGGATCGTTTGAAAATCGCTATCGGTTCCTCAAGGAAATTATTGAGGCAGTTTTGACCGTATTTCCGGCTGATAGAATCGGCGTCAGAATTTCGCCTAATGGCAGCTTCAACGACATGGGCTCACCCGACTACCGGGAGACTTTTCTCTACGTTGCCAAACAGCTAAACGCTTATAAATTGGGCTACCTACACATTTTAGACGGACTCGCCTTTGGCTTTCATGAGCTGGGTGAGGCAATGACGCTTGATGAGTTCAAAGCCATATATGACGGCGTGATTATGGGGAACTGTGGCTATGATCGCGAGGAAGCAGAGAAGGCGATCGCATCTGGCAATGCCGACATTATTTCCTTTGGTCGCCCCTTTATCAGCAATCCTGATCTGGTAGCCCGGTTCAAAAACGGTTGGGAACTCAATGACGACGACCAGAGCACCTGGTACACCCACGGCGCTGAAGGCTATACCGACTATCCAACTCACCAAGCAGCAAGCAAAGAGCCAGTCGTAGCAGCATAGGCGATCGCGAAAAAGGTTAATACAGCAATAGGGGATGTCTTCAGGCGTCCCCTATGGTCTTTAAAGCAGATCAACAAAGTAGATCAGCCCATTTGCGCTATCACCACAACCCGCAAAACTAGCCCATGAAATTCAAGAGCACACCCAATCAGTGCATGCAGATTGACGGCAAAGAAATCTGGATTAGCCGCAGCGTCACCGTACTTCCCGTTCTGTTTTTTGTCAGCAAAGGCATTCAATACGTTCCGCTCGGCCTACGCGGCGAAGACCTCCCCGAAGGCGTCGGCCAATGGGGACTCCCCGGCGGTTATTTGGACTATGACGAAACCGCCCCTGAAGCCGTCTGCCGTGAAATATGGGAAGAACTGGGGCTCGATATTCCTCAGCTCGTGAAAGACTTTAAGTTTGAAGGGAACCTTGAGCAACCCTACGACGTTTACAGTAGGCCGCTACGGCGACAAAACGTAACGCTCAAATATGCGCTTATGTTTCATTTACAAGAGGCTGAACTACCTAAACTAAATCCGCAGGTTTCTCAAGGTGAGGTGGTTGAAGCAAAGTGGATTAAAGTCGAGAAGGCACTCACGATGACATTGGCATTCAACCATCACAACGTTATGAAGGAGTGTTTGGAGAGGTATTATGGTGCTTATTGACATTGAGAAATTGGCATTAAGAAAAGGCACACTGCCTGCTCTATTATCCATGGCGAGTATCTTTCACCCTGCTACCACTTTGCATGACTACTCCATTTGACGCTTCTGCTCACCTCAAAAAAGATCAGTCAGAAGTGTCTCAATTTCAAGGTATTTTGCAGCGCTTGCAGCAGAAAATTCAGCGTGATCAAGTAGTCCAGACGACCACTAACGATCTTAGAACCTTTCTTCAGGTGGATCGGGTGGTGCTTTACTACTTTTACCGAGAGTGGGAAGGTCAGGTAACGTTTGAGTCCTTGAGTGATAAAAAGTATTCGATTTTGGGATCGACGGGGCCTGATCAATGCTTCAACGGGGAGTATGCGGCGCTGTATTTGGACGGACGGGTGCGGGCGATCGCGAATATTGAAACTGAGCCCATTGCCCCCTGTCACCGTGATTTTTTGCGCCATATAGATGTCAATGCCAATCTAGTCGTACCGATTTTGCCAGAGAAAGAACTTCAGGCATCTCTCTGGGGTTTGCTGGTAGCGCACCACTGTAAAGGTGCTAGAACATGGTCAGCAGCAGATATTGAACAGATGAAGTCGGGTGCGACGGTACTAGCAACAACGGCTGTAATTAGATCCTCTACTTAGACCGCCCGGATAGATGCATTTGAGATAGATCTCTCTTCAGCTATATTTTTTTCTAGCAAAAGGTCTTATACATTGAAGCCGACCGCGCTATGCAAAAGCTTTCAACGAAAAGATCTATGCTCAACCTGCCATTTATTGATACCAAAAGTGTAGAAACACAGCTAGGGCGGATGACCTACTACATGCCCGCCTTGCCCGAGTATCCAAACACCAAGCCGCTTGATGAGCGAGAGACGCTGGTTTTTTTACATGGCTTTGGCGGCGGCTCCTCTGCATTTGAATGGTCGAAAGTATTTCCTGCATTTGCCAGCAATTACCGCGTCATCGCGCCTGATCTGATTGGCTGGGGAGCGTCTGATCACCTTAATCGTGACTATACGATTGATGACTATTTAAACAACTTGCCAGAGTTTATTCAGGCGACCTGTCCCGGTGAAGCCGTTACGGTTGTGGCCTCTGCGCTGACGGCAGCTTTAATGGTGAGAGTGGCGATCGCCCAGCCCAATCTGTTCAAATCCCTCATTCTCATGACGCCCGCTGGTCTTTCGGACTTTGGCCGCGACTATAGCCAAAGCCCGTTTGCTCAGCTCGTGAGCACGCCATTTATTGACAAGTTACTGTATCGAGGCGCGATCGCCACTCAATTTGGCATCGAAAACTTCCTCAAAACGCGTCAGTTCGCAGATCCTAGCCGCATTTCCCAAGACATCGTGGAGGCCTACCTGACCTCTGCTCAAAAGCCCGACGCAGAATACACCGCACTCTCCTTTGTACGCGGCACCCTTTGCTTCGACTTAGCGAAATACATCGGCCAGCTAACCACACCTACCACGCTGCTATGGGGCGAAAAAGCCGCCTTCACCGGACCAGAGCTTGGTCGCAAGCTTGCCGCAAAAAATCCAGACGCCATCAAGCTTTTTGAAGTCATTAAGTCCACCGGCCTCACCCCCCAGCTAGAGCTACCTGCCGTCACTATCGGCATGATCCAAACCTGTCTGACCGTACTTAATCAGGAACTACTTAAGTTAAACAGTACCGACGTAACTGTGTGATTATCTGACGCTATATCTATTGCCTAGGCTCACGCCTCGAACAATATTTCAGATCTGAAAAAACAAGAACACAGCCTGGAAGCTGCCAATCACAAACCCTAAAATGCCACCTAAGTTGACAATCGCCTGCAATTCACTTTTCACAATCGTCTGAATTGCCTTTTCCAGTTCCTGCGGCGAAGTTGCGTTTACCCGCTCAACAATGACCTGATCAATATTCAAGATGGGAATTGTCTGCATCACGATCAACTCCAAATCACGTTCTAAATAACGCTCTAGAACCAGCGCCAGCTCCTTGCTCACCATATCCAGCGATTCTGTCATTACTGGAGAAGTCTGCAAGCGGCCTAATAGCTGCATCGCCAGCTTTTCCCAGTCTATCGATGTGCTCAAGGTTTGCAGTAAATCACTACCGTTATCTTTGAGATAGCTCTTAATTGTTTTACGCAACGTCGTCCGTAGCTGGCGCACCGTAGACACCGGCAGCTCTTGCAAAGAAAACTGCTGAAGCCACTTCTGTAAGCGAACCTTTACACCAAGGCCTGCCGTCAGCTCAGCAATTCGCGCATTGCTTTTATCCGGTTCATTGGTGCAAACAGCTCGCAGGCGAGTCAGCGCGTTGCGAACACCAAAAATGTTGGCAACCACCCAATACGTTCCGCTGGTTTTGGCCCGCAGTGTTTCATCAATGACTTGAATATTGTAATCAGTCAAGAAATCTATTAGCAGCTCGCGCACTCGATTTGGCGGCAGCAGTCCGTTCACAGCCCAATCTGAAACCTGCGAAGCCTGCTCATCATTAAGCTGAAAGTCGAGCAGCACCTGGTCAAAGATTTGATTGAGCTGCGCTTCTAAAAAATCGTCGCGTCGCGACCACACTCGCAGCAGCCGAGGCAGCGACTGCCCCATCAAGTCTTGTAAGATTTTGCCGAGAATTTTGGCTGTTTTTGCTTGAGCGCTACCCTGCATTTGCTCTAGGGCAAGTTGCAATAGCCAGCTAATTGCTTTTTCAGTGCGTTCCGTTTGCAGCAGGCGGCGGGCGAGCTTTTGCATTTCCTCGGGAGTGAGGAGCGATCGCATAATCACATCCGAAATTTTAGTTGCCAGCCGCTGCTGATTACTCGGAATTAAACCCGGCGTAAACGGAATTCGCTGCCCAAACACATACTTCGGCTTATAGGGCCGAAACAGCATCTTAATGGCAACATCGTTTGTAAAATAGCCAATCACGCCTCCCAACACTGGCGGTAAAAGCACTATCCACAGGTTAGTGGCGCTCATACAATTCCTAACTCTATTTGACTAGTTGTCCTTACTGGCCACCAACACGCCCATCATTCCAGCCGCAACCGGATAGTGCACAGCGCCTATAAATCCAGCAGCCTTTGCTAACGCCACTTGCTTTGGCCCTTTCGGAAAACGATCCACACTCGGGCCAATGTAAGCATACTCCTCACTCATGCCAAAACGCTCTGCTGTGGGCACTACAATCGTGTCCAAATACCACTGCTGAAACTGATTCACCAGCGGGTTAGTGGGCGTATGAAAGTCGAGAATTGCAGCCTTTGCGTTAGGTTTTAGCACTCGATAAAGTTCGGCCAATCCCTGAGGAATATCTGTCAGGTTGCGCAGGCCGTAGGCCATCGTGACAGCATCAAAACTGTCGTTATCAAAGGGAAGGGCTAGGGCATCGGCTTCTATCCAGCGCAGTCTATTTTGTAAGTGTGGGCTACGTTGGGAGGCGATCGCTAACTGCTCCACCGCAAAATCTGCCCCTGTCACTTGCCCAGTTTCTCCCACCTGCCGAGCCAACAACAGTGCCAAATCTCCACTGCCACAGCACACGTCTAAGCAGGTCATGCCTTCAGTTGCACCGCTCCAGCGCACCGCCATCTGCTTCCACACCTGATGCAGGCCCAGGCTCATATCCCGGTTCATCTGGTCATACTGCGGCGCAATTCGATCAAATAGCTGGCGAATGCGTTGGCTTTGCCTCGTCGCAGGTGAATCGCGCTCAGGCTGCTGGCGGCCAGTCAGTGAATTTTCCGCCATGAAACGTTTTTACCTATCTTTCTTTAGCGCATTTAAAAGTCTAACGGTTTAAAGCAAAGAAAAGCCTGAGATCTCACAACCTCAGGCTTTCAGCGTTACAAAAGTAGATTTTAGCGCTTATAGAATAGGTGAAGCTTTAGAGCCCTGCGGCTTTCAGACACAGCGAAACCTGGGGTGCAACCAGGCTAAGTAGCTGGGTCACATCGCCCACGGTGGCATACGCCTTTTCCCACTGGAGCGAAATAGCGGCCAACGCTTCACCCTGATAAAGCACAGGGACGACCGCATGACACTGCGTTCCCTGTGTGTACAGCGGATCACTGGCTTTGTCTGTGTCCGTTTGAATATTGACGGCTGACTGTGAGGCTTGAGAGGCGATCGCCTCAATTACTAGCTCATTTGCCTGCGTTGACGCCTCATCCGTCGCGCCAAAACAACCGGCACCTCGACCATTCGTCAGCAGCAAAGTGCAGCCATCTGCGCCTAAAATCTGCCCAAACCCGCCAGCCAAAAACGTCAGGATCTCCCCTGGCTCCATGGTCTGTGTGGCAAGCTGACCAACGGTTACCATCAGCTTCGACTGCTTCTCAGCAAGATGCAGCGCTTCATTCTGTTGCTTAATTAAGTCATACGTTTCCGACGCCCTTTCTACCACTCGCTTCAGCTCATCAGGATCCCAAGGCTTAGTAATATAGCGATACACCTGCCCCGCATTAATCGCATCCACTAGGTCTTCAACATCCGTGAAGCCTGTCAAAATGATGCGCACCGTATCAGGAAAATCAGGCACCGTTTTACTCAAAAACTCAGTGCCCTTCATCTCCGGCATCCGCTGATCGGAAATAATAACTGCAACCTCACCCTCTGCTTCAAGCACCTTCAAAGCATTCACGCCGCTTTCTGCCCGCAGCACTTTGAACTCGCGGCGAAACGTCCGATATAACAGATCCAAATTATCGGGTTCATCATCGACAACCAGCATCCGAGGCTTTTTAGAAGGGATGTAGCTAGCCAAGGTAAGCGGACTAATAGTGCTCATGTTGGATATATGGAGGCGGGTGTTGATAAGTGGCTCACCTTTCAAGTAAGCCCAAGCGCTTATCAAAAATAACCTGAGTAACCGCTGCTTAATCTACCTTCAACAGCTCTACAACGTTGCCATCTGGGTCTTTTACAAACAGCGCTGCCCTGCCTGATGAACTCATTTGAAAGGGCACCTTACGGTCACTCAGTTCGGCAATGACGCCATCCAAATCATGAATTGCAAACGTAATGTGCGGATGCCTGCCCCACTTGTCTTCTCTAATTGGATTTTTAGCCCAGTCGCTCACAATTAGATGTAGCTGAAAGTCACCTATTTGATACCAGGTGCCTGGAAAAGTGAGCTGCCGATCGCCCTTCTGCAATCCGATGACGTCGGTGTAAAATTCTTCAGCTTTTGCTAAATCGCTGACCTGCACAGCGACATGCAGGGGATATAGAATATCTGCCACGGTTTTTCTCCTTGCGCTTTCCATTTATTATCTATAGCTATGAAAACACTATTGTTCACAATTGCCGTGATAGCGGTGGTTTTAGTCTTTCTTAAAATTAAGCTGACCTACGGGCTTGGCAATCCGCCTTTGTATGTTGGCGATGAAAAAATAGGCTATTTGCTTGCGCCTAATCAAAAGCTAAAGCGCTTTGGCAATCGAATTGAGATTAATAAATACTCAATGCGAGCAGGCGCGATCGCTCCACTTCCCGATCAAAACACTCTCCGAGTTTTCCTCTTAGGAGATTCTCTCGCCAACGGCAACTGGTGGACAGATCAAGCCAATATTCTATCGGCACGGGGTATCAACTTAAGCCGAAAAACCGTCTACGTATAAGGAAGTCAGCGAACGTGCTTTAGCTGACTTCCGGGGCATGGGCAAATCACCGACCTGTTCTAGCATCCACTCAAATACGTCGGGAAAAT